>NZ_JBMNPX010000001.1:0-540436 GCF_050943825.1 Pseudoflavonifractor sp. | reverse complement strand
TGAGCATCGAGGACAGAGAAACCTACCAGTGCTACCCCAGCTACAAGACCATCGGCAAGGCGCTGGGTATGAGTGAGAACACCGTGAGCAAGTATGTGCGCAGCCTGGAGGAGAAAGGTCTCATCCGCACCGAGCCGACGATGGTGCGGAGCAAAGGCGGCAGGCCCCTCAACGGGAACCTGCTCTACACCATCCGTCCGATCCAGGCGGCAATCGAATTGTTCTACGAGCGGCAGTTCCGGCAGCTGGAGGAGGATACCGCCCGCCAGAGGGCGATGGCACACCTTGCAGAATCGGCCCGCGAAAGCCCACAGAACGCCCTGTGTACGCCTTTCGGAGCAGAAGCGAGTCCCAGTGCCGCCCCGGGGTTGGAGGCCCGATTTGGCCCGCTTTCGGAGGCGCTTCCGGGGACGAAAGAAAAAGCAGGATAAACGACGGGGTCGCAAGCGCCCCCGTCAGAAGCACCTCTGCCCGCAGTGCGGGCAGTTGCGGGGGCTTTTGCGGGGATTGGAAATGGGGTCAAAATCCGGGCCGTGACGTCATCTCTGCGGTCACAATCCCCAAAAGCCTACTGCCACAAGGAAAAAACAGGGGTCAATCCCCGGAAAGGAGAACATTATGAGCAAAAAAGAGAAATTCCCACTCTACCTGTCGCCGGAGAAAAAGGCCATCCTGGAGCGCCGGTATCAGGAGGACGGGAGCCGGAGTATCACCGCCTTCATTGAACGGGCGGTGGACTTTTACCTGGACTACCTCAGTGCCAACAGCGCCGGACTGTTTCTCCCCACCTCCATCAAGTCCTATCTGGACGGAAGGATGGGACAGCTGGAGGAGCGGCTGTCCTCCATCGCCTTCCGGCAGGCGGTGGAGCAGGACATGGTGGCCGGTATCCTCGCCGACGCGTATCAGTTCAGCAGCGAAGATCTACGCCGACGGCGGGCGGAGAGCGTTCAAAATGTGCGGAAAACCAATGGCCGCATCTCGCTGGAGCAGCGGGTGCGTGGAGCCTGGGAGGAGGACGATGAGTGGCAGGATTGATCGTGAAAAGCCCTTATCTCAAGTGCGGAGGCAGCAGTTCGGTCAGCGGCTATCTGAGGTACATCGGCACACGGGAACGGGTGGAGATCATCCCAGATGACCGTCCGCCCACTCGAAAGCAAGAGCAACTCATCACCAAACTGACAAAGGATTTCCCGGAGGCTAAGGAGCTGGGTGAGTATTCCGATTACAAAGACAAGCCCACCAAGGCCAATGCCTCTGTCTTTATCACCCGAGCGCTGGAGGAAAACTGGTCTCAAGTGCAACAGTCAGACGGCTACATGAAATACATCGCTACTCGGCCTCGTGCGGAACGGCTTGGTGATCACGGGCTCTTTGGTGATGAAGATGCTGTGGACTTGGAGCAGGCCATGCAGGAACTGGATCAGTACAACGGAAATGTGTGGACGCATATCCTCTCACTGAAGCGTGAGGACGCTGCGCGTCTTGGATATGACAATGCCAAAGCATGGCGAAACCTGCTCCGAGCCAATCGCAATGAAATTGCCGCCGCCATGAATATTCAACCGAACCACTGCCGCTGGTACGCTGCCTTCCACGATGAGGGCAAGCATCCCCATGTCCACATGATGGCGTGGTCAACACAGCCGGGAGAAGCGTACCTTACGCGGGACGGAATCCGCAATATCAAATCTACCCTCACCAATCAGATCTTCAAACAGGAGATGCTCCACACCTACGAACAGAAGTCACAGTCGCGGGATGAGCTGGTGCGGGAGGCCCGCCGGGCGATCCGGCAGCTCACCCAGGAGATGACACGAAGCGTCTGTACGGCTCCTGAGATTGAGCAGAAGATGGAGCAACTGGCTGGACAACTGGAAACGGTCAAGGGCAAAAAATCCTATGGCTACCTTCCCAAGTCCGTGAAGAAAACCGTGGACGAGGTAGTGGACAAGCTGGAGGAGCTGCCGGTAGTACGTGAGTGCTACGATCGGTGGTGCAGGCTCCAGGGCGAGGTGGAGAGTTACTACCACGACAAACCCAGAGAACGGAAAAAGCTGTCCCAGGAGAAAGAGTTCCGGCAGATCAAAAACGCTGTCATCCAGGAGGCGGAGCACATCCGTCTTGGTGATATCTCCTTCGAGGATGATGACTTGGCTGAGCATGACGAACCAGAACCGGCGCGTCGTGAGTCCGATGCCTGCCGGGAACTGTGGCGAATCATTGGGAACGAGGACATTTCCCTGGACTACCGTGACCGGGCGGCAGAGAAGTTGGAACAGGTGGCGGAGCGCGGCGACGCCTATGCGCAATACCGAATGGGACAGCTCTACCGGGACGGCCCTCTGCTGATCCCGGACAACCATAAGGCAAAGCACTGGCTCACCCAGGCGGCAAAACAGGGGTTGCCGGAAGCACAGTATGTCCTTGGCAAGCTGCTCCTCTCTGACGATTGGGAAGTGCGGGACCCGGACGAGGGCATCCGCTGGCTGAAACAGGCAGCGGAAAACGGAAGCCACTTTGCCGCTTACCGTCTGGGCAAAGAGTATCTGGAGGGAAACGCCGTCAACAAGGACACCTCCAAAGCGGCGGATTGGTTTACCAAATCGGCGGAGGCAGGCAACCAGTACGCCCAGTACATGGTGGGCAAGCTGTACCTAATGGGACAGGGCCTACCACGGGATCAGGCACAGGCGATGGTGTGGTTTAGCCGTTCCGCGGTCCAGGGAAATCAGTATGCTCAGTTCTTTTTGGAGCAGCGAAACCATCTCCGCACGCCCTCTGTGATGCTGGCGGTCACCCAACTGCTCTACCACATGAGCCGGATCTTCCAGGACAACTCTGTGCCGCCTGCCGTCCCGATGGGCCAGCAGGTGGACCGAAAACTCAGGCGAAAGATCCAGGAGAAGAAAATTGCGATGGGCCACAAGCCGGATGACCATGAGGAGCAGTGGCCTGAGATGACCATGTAAGCGGCGCAGAATATGAGCCGCAAAACAAAGAATAAAATCCCTTCCACGAGAAGGGTAGAAAGGAATCCAATGAAACGATCCAAGTACAACTCTTTCAGCGAACTCCCCCTGATGCTGACCGTGCAGGATGTGGCTGATGTGCTGGGCATCGGACTGGCCCACGCCTACGAGGTCGCCCACCGGCAGGATTTCCCCACCATCACCCTGGGCAGCCGTATCATCGTACCCCGTGATAAGTTCATGGCGTGGATCGACGATCAGGCGGCCAAAAAGACGGAAATATTTTAGTGGCTATTTCAAAGATTCTGTGGTATTTGTTTGTGTTGCCAAGGAGGGATGATCAATGGCAAAGAAACGAGCAAACGGCGAGGGCAGTATCCGTAAAAAGCCCAACGGCCGCTGGGAGGGCAGATACACCCAGGGCATCGACCCAAGCACCGGCCGCGCCATCCAGAAAAGCGTGTCCGCCCGGACGCAGGCCGAATGCAAGGAGAAACTGGCAAAGGCTATCCGGGACAACCGGGGCATCCCGGTGAACCACGACGAGGACTACACCGTGGCGGGGTGGTGCCGGCTGTGGTTTGAAACCTACAGCAAGCCTGTAATCCGCCCCAACACCGCCAAAACCTATGAGAACATGATCGAGAACCACATTGTACCGGCCATCGGGGGAGTAAAACTCAAACGGCTCACTGCCATCCAGATCCAGAAGATGTACAACGATTCCAAGACCAATGGGCGGGTGCAGCGGTTCGAGAAAAAGACCGACACGGCCCTGTCTGGAAGCACGGTGCGGCGCATCCACATGGTGCTCTCCTCGGCGCTGAAACAGGCGGTCAAGGAGCGGATCATTCCCTACAACCCCTGCGACAACTGCCGTATCCCACCCAAGGAGAAAAAGGAGATGGCCATCATCCCGTCGGAGAAACTGGGAGTATATCTCAGCGAGGCGGAAAAGTACGGCGTCCTGCCCATGTTTTTCCTGGAGATGTCCAGCGGCCTGCGGCGGGGGGAACTGCTGGCGCTCCGGTGGGACGACCTGAATGTGAAGGACCGCATCCTCTCGGTGAGCAAGCAGATTACTCGGATCGAAGGGGAGCTGGTGGTGACGGAGCCGAAAACCAAGAACTCCGTCCGCAAGGTGGCGCTGTCCCAGCAGGCCGTGGATATGCTGGTGAAGGAGCATGAACAGCATCCGGACAGCCCCCTCCTGTTCCCGTCGCCCCGCACCGGTGGCTATTGGAGCCCGGACGCAGTGTCCAGGATCAACCGCAAGCTGCTGGCGAAGGCGGGCATTGAGGAGCATGTTCGCTTCCACGATCTGCGCCATACTTTCGCAACCATGGCCCTCTCCAGCGGCGTGGATGTGAAGACCCTGTCCAGTATGCTGGGCCACTACAGCGCCGGGTTCACCCTGGATACCTATACGCATATCACCAATGACATGCAGAGAGGTGCAGCGGAGAAGATCGGCGGCTTCATGGAAACGGCCACGGCCAAGCCAGAGCCGGAACCGCCCGACCCGCCGGAGGAGAGCCGCTGCAAGGTGATACCCTTCGAGAGGGTGAGGTAAGTAATGTAAAACAGCCACAGATAGAGTAGCTTCTATCTGTGGCTGTTCACATTATTGCATATCAAGATTAATAGAATCTATTTCTCTGCTCCTGACGTATATGGTCTTTTTCGTAGGCGGCCATGATTCGCTGATATTCCTTCGGGTTATCATTTTCACAGTCCAGTGTAACAATTTGATCAACGTACGGCTTTAATGGGTCGGGGCTGTACCATGGCTCTTTTATTGTGAGATAAATGATTTTTTTCGTCTTCTGCCGTACTGCCATTTCATGCAGCATTTGAATCTCTTCTGGATTTTTCGTAACGCTTTGCATCGGCCATACAATCATAAAGTCAAACGCATAATTGTCGTATTTATTGCTACTGCTCTTGGTGGATAGATTATCGAAATAGATAGTAAGGTTCGACAATTGCATGGACTCGCCATACTTTTTAGGAACTTTTACTTTGTAAAGACCTGACCAACGGAAGAAACTATCCATCCCATCCTTTGTGGTATGAATAAGAAAGATTAGACCTTTAGACCTCCCTCGATCATTCAGTGCTTTTAGAAGTGCTCGGTGTTTTTCTTCATCGGCTATGCCGCAGATCAATAGCGTTTTCTCTGTCTCATTATTTAGGAAACTTGCAATTTGCTGATAGGCGTTCTCTACATCAGACATGAAAATCCTCCTGATAAAACACTATCATAATGTGTTGGTTGGTGACTTTTTGGCTGTATCTGACAACACAAAAACTACTATAAACATTATAGGCGCGAAAAAGGAAAAACTCAAGTTTCCGTCGTAGCTGTGGCGAAATACCCGAGTTACACCCGTTAGGGATAGGTTAGGGATTTGGCGGTTTCGGAGGCTATCCACACTCATGCTCCCGCCGCTTTTCTGCCCCTGAAACCACCGCTGAACAGCGGTTATCCAAACTGCAAAAACAGAACTAAAAACGCAGAAAAACCGCCTAAATAGGCGGTTTTTCTAAGAAAGGTGGTCCGAGTGACAGGATTCGAACCTGCGGCATCCTGCTCCCAAAGCAGGCGCGCTACCAACTGCGCTACACCCGGATATGAAGTTGTGGGGTGGCCTGGGCGTATTCTCCCAAAGCAAGCGCGCTACCAACTGCGCTACACCCGGTTATGAAATTGTAGAGCGGTCTAAGCCTATTCGCCCAAGATTGACGTCAAAGGAAAGACGAACTGGCAAAGAGCGTTAATAGTATACGATAAAAGAATCGATATTGCAAGAGTACCTTTACAGAAAAGCGTATAATATGATATGATACTAAAGATTTTTAAGCGAGGTGCAGACAGTATGCGAATGCGGAAAAAGCCAAATCTGATTCCGAGAATGGAGCGCTGCGCGGCGTGTCAAATCCGTGACCCTGAGGCCAGACGCGGACACTGGCGCGACCTGATGCCTGAGGCCAAGGAGCTGCGGCTGGAGCTGGGCTGCGGTAAGGGACGGTTTACTGCCGAGACTGCGGCACAGAACCCGGATATTCTCTTCATTGCTGTGGAGCGTGTGCCGGATGCCATGGTGATTGCCATGGAGCGGGTGACGGCTATGGAGCTTCATAATGTATTTTTTGTGGACGGAGATGCGGCCAAGCTGCCTGAATACTTTGCCCCCGGCGAGGTAGACCTCATCTACATTAACTTTTGCGATCCGTGGCCTACTAAGCGGCACGCTAAGCGGCGGCTGACCTTTGTAGCTTTCCTGAAAAAGTACCGCGAGGTCCTGAAGGAGAAGGGGCAGATCCACTTCAAGACGGACAACCGTGATTTGTTTGAGTGGTCCCTCACCCAGTTCCCTCAGGCTGGGTTTGAACTCTCCGAGGTGACCCGGGATCTGCACGCCAACGGTATCTGCGGCGTGATGACTGACTATGAGGAGAAGTTCCACAACCTAGGCACTCCCATCAACCGCTGTGTGGGTACCATGAGGGAGCTTCCGCCTGAACTGCCCAAGGAAGAGCCTGAGGCGGAAGAAGAGGCCGGAGAATAAGTACACCAGAATGTGAAAAAGCGCCTGTGTGGTTTCCAGACCACACAGGCGTTTTTTGTGTGAAAGCTGTGATTAGAGAAGGCAGACCACCTGATACATCAGCAGGAAGTGGCAAACACTGCCCAGAACAATAAACACATGGAAAATCTCGTGGCAGCCAAAATGGGGATTGTCACGACCGGGCCACTTCAGCGCGTAGGACACACCGCCGATGGTATAGAGTACACCGCCGGCCAGCAGCCAGGACAACCCTGCCCAGCCCACGGTCTGATAGAGGGGATAGATTGCCACCACGGCCATCCAGCCCATGGAGATATAGATGGCGGCGGTGAGCTGACGGGGCATGTTAATCCAGCCCATGGTGAGGATGATGCCAGCCAGAGCCAGAACCCAGATGATGGAGAACAGGGCCCAGCCCCAGGCACCTACAGTGCGGAGCACACTAAGACAGATGGGCGTATAGCTGCCGGCAATCAGAAGATAGATGGAGGCATGGTCAAACTTGCGCAGGGCGATGCGGCCGCGGACGCCGGTGTGCAGGCAGTGGTACAGGGTGCTGGCGGTGTAGAGCCCAATCATGGACGCGCCGTAGATGGCAAAGGAGACGATGTGCCAGGCGTCCAGCCCCAGGGTGACGGAACGAATCAGGAGCAGTACGGTCCCCAGTACCGCCAGTGCGGCGCCAATGCCGTGGGTGATGGCAGACCAAGGACGCAGGCCGTCGTAGGGGTTACGGCCTTTCTCCTGAGGGCGGCGGCTGGTTTTTGCAGGAGTGATTCGGGGAACAGAAAATTCAGGATACATCATAAGTTCGTCCATAAAAACCTCCATACGCGTTTACGCGTTTCCCAATATGAGGTATCTCCGCACTGGGCTACGGCGGAGAAAGAGAATACAGTTGTAAGGGGAAAAGATGGTCAGATTGACATGAATAACAGACGTTGCTTTTCTTTGATATAGTATAACACTGAAATTGCGTGATATCAATAGAAAAATGACATAATATAATTTTTAAAATTATATTTAAAAATATGGTAAAATAAGGGGTGAAATTTAAGAGGGTACAAGAGCGGTTTGTACAATTCGTTCAAATTTGACTTTCCATTTCACTGGAATTATGGCATAATGGGGGCAGAACACTGGGAGGGAAGACCATGAAAAAGCGCATAAGACAAATTCTTGTACTGTTGATTACGCTGGTGCTGGCGGCGGGATGCCTAATGACGCCCGCGTTTGCTCAGGAGGAAGAGGGGAAGGTTGCCACCATCCTCTTTACCCATGATATGCACTCCCATCTTTTGCCCGCAGAGCAGGAGGGAGGCGGGGAGTATGGCGGCTTTGCACGGCTGATGACTGCCCTGGAGCAGGAGCGGGCCGAGGCAGAGGCGTCTGGCTATGCCTGCATCACTGTGGACGGCGGCGACTTCTCCATGGGTACGCTGTTCCAGACCATCTACACCACCCAGGCCACTGAGCTGCGCAGCCTGGGGGCGCTTGGATACGATGCCGCCACCTTCGGCAACCACGAGTATGAGTACCGGGCGGATGGACTGGCGAAGATGCTGCGCGCTGCCGCCGAGAGCGGCGACCCGCTGCCCGCGCTGGTCCAGGCCAACTATGTGACGCCCAAGGACCCAGAGGCGGACGCGGAAGTGGTGGAAGCCATGGCTGACTGCGGCGTCACCGATTACGTGATGATCGAGCGAGACGGCGTGCGCTTTGCGGTGTTCGGCGTGATGGGCGAGGACGCGGATGCCTGCGCACCCATGTCCGGCATGGAGTTTGAACCGGTGATTGAGGCAGCCCAACGGGTGGTGGACGAGATTAAGGCCAATGAGGAGTACGACTTCCTCATCTGCCTGTCCCACAGCGGCACCAATCCGGACCCCAAGAAGTCGGAGGATGAGCTGCTGGCCAAAAATGTGGACGGCATCGACTTTATCGTCTCCGGCCACACCCACTCCACCATGCCGGAGCCCAAAATCGTGAACAACACCGTTATCGGCTGTACGGGGGAGTACTGCACCAACCTGGGCAAGGTGACCATCAAAAAGGATGCGGAGGGCAACAACGCGGTTCTGGACTATGAGCTGATTCCCATTGACGAAAATGTGGATGAAGACCCCCAGATTGCCGTACAGGTGGCCAAATACAAGGACTTAGTTGAGACGGAATATCTGTCCCAGTTTGACATGACCTTTGACCAGGTGCTGGCGTACAGTCCCTTTGATTTCACGCCTATCTCCCAGTTTGCACGGGAGCAGGAGGAGGACAGCCTGGGCAACCTGATCACGGATGCCTATATCTATGCCGTCCGGCAGGTGGAGGCGGGCACCAACGCGGCTCCCATTACGGCGGCCTTTGTCAACTCGGGCGTCATCCGGGCCAGCTTTTCTCAGGGAGACATTACAGTGTCCGACGCATTCAACGTCAGCTCCATCGGTTCGGGTGCTGACGGATCGCCGGGTTACCCGCTGATTGACGTGTGGCTCACTGGCAAGGAGCTGAAAACCGTGCTGGAGCTGGACCCGTCGGTGGGGCCCATCTTCTCCGGTGCCCAGCTGTACAGCTCCGGCGTACGCTACAACTTTAATATGAACCGGATGCTGTTCAACCGGGTCACCGACCCGGCACTACTCAGCTCCAACGGCACCACCTCGCCCATTGACGACAACAAGCTCTACCGGGTGGTGACCAACCTCTACTCCAGCCAGATGCTGGGCACCGTGACCGACATGTCCTACGGCATCCTGAAGATTACCCCCAAGGACGAGTGGGGCAACCCCATCACCGATTACGAGGCCCACATCATCCACCTGGAGGACGGATCTGAGCTGAAGGAGTGGTACGCGGTGGCCACCTATCTGGCCTCCTTCACGCCGGAAAATGGTGTGCCCCAGGTGCCCCAGCGGTACGCAGGGCCGGAGGGACGCAAGGTGCGGGATGACAGCGTCAATCCCATCGCTCTGCTCCGCCAGCCCAACTGGATTACCCTGATTGTGCTGGGCGTGGCGCTGCTGCTGGTGGCGCTGGTGGTGTTCATCATCTACCGGGTGGCAACCAGACGCCGCCGCCGTTCCCGCCGCTCCGGTATCCGGAGAGGCTACCGGGGTTACCGAGGCTGAGAAAATCCCAAATTAGAAAGCAGAGAAACTTCCATGAAAGAGAATCAATACGACGACAGCCACTTTTTTGAGCAGTACAGCCACTTCCCCCGCTCGGTGGAGGGGCTGAGTGCCGCCGGAGAGTGGCACGCACTGAAAGCGCTGCTCCCTGACTTCCGGGGCAAGCGGGTGCTGGACCTGGGGTGTGGCTTCGGCTGGCACTGCCGGTACGCCGCCGAGCAGGGCGCTGTCCAGGTACTGGGCATTGACCTGTCGGAGAAGATGCTCTCCCAGGCTGAGGTGCGCAACCCCCACCCCGTGATCACCTACCGCAGGGCGGCCATTGAGGACCTGGACCTGCCCGAAGGCTCCTTTGACGTGGTGCTCAGCTCGCTGGCGCTCCACTATGTGGAGGACCTGGACCAGGTGTGCCGGATGGTGTACCGCCTGCTGACGCCGGGCGGAGCCTTTGTGCTCTCCTGTGAGCACCCCGTGTTCACTGCCAGGGGAGACCAGGAGTGGTACCGGGACGGTGATGGGAACATCCTCCACTGGCCTGTGGACCGCTACTTTGACGAGGGCGCACGGACGGCCCATTTCCTGGGCTGCGACGTGACCAAATACCACCGCACCCTGACCAGCGACGTGGGGGCCCTGCTGAAGGCGGGCTTTGTCCTCACGGATTTGGTGGAGCCCCGGCCCGACCCCAGGCTCATGGATGTGCCCGGCATGGCCGACGAGCTGCGCCGCCCCATGATGCTGATTCTGTCCGGCCGCAAGCCGGCGTAAAAGAGAACAGGAGGCTCCCGGACCGCTCAGGCGGTTCGGGAGCTTCTTTTACTCCTTGGGCTTGGGCCGGAAGATGAGGGCGGCCAGCCAGCTGAAGAAGATGGCGGCGGTAATGCCGCCCGACGCAGCGGTGATGCCGCCGGTGAGGACGCCCAGCACGCCCTGTTCCTCCACCGCCTTGGCCACTCCCTTGGCCAGCAGATAACCGAAGCCGGTGAGGGGCACGGTGGCCCCAGCGCCGCCGAACTCCACCACGTATTTGTACAGCCCCAGGCCGCCCAGCACCACGCCGGAGACCACATAGGTCACCAGGATGCGGGCGGGGGTCAGCTTGGTCTTGTCGATGAGCAGCTGGCCGATGAGGCACAGCAGGCCGCCGCACAGAAAGGCACGGCCGTATTCCCACAGCATTTCCATTGCAATTCCTCCTTTATGCCCTTTCGCAGCCCGGGGCTGCCAGGGCAACCGCGTGGCAGATGGCGGGGATGGACTCCCCCTGCTGGGTGGAGGTGGGGGAGAGAAGGGCGCCGGTGCCGCAGAACAGGAGCCGCTTCCAGCGGCCCTGCTTCAGACCGTCCATCAGATATCCGTTGAGCACCACGGCTGAGCAGCCACATCCGGAGCCGCCGCAGTGGACATCCTGACCCTCCAGGTCATAGATCATGGTGCCGCAGTCGGCCAGGTTGGACAGCTCCACGCCGTCCTGCCGGAACAAGTCCAGTACAATGTCACGGCCCAGCTTGCCCAGGTCGCCGGTGAGAATCAGGTCGTAGCAGGAGGGCTTACGCCCGGTGTCCTGAAGGTGTGCCTTGATGGTCTCGTAGGCGGCGGGAGCCATGGCCGCGCCCATGTTGTTGGCGTCCTTGATGCCCTTGTCCGCGATTTTACCTGTGGTCACATGGGTCACCCGAGGACCGTCCCCCTCTGCGGCCAGGATGGTGCAGCCTGAGCCGGTCACCGTCCACTGGGCGGCGGGGGTACGCTGGCCGCCGTACTCCAGCGGCGTGCGGTACTGACGCTCCGCCGAGCAGAAGTGGGAGGAGGTCATGGCCGCCGTGTGGCTGGCAAAGCCGCCGTCAATCATCAGTGCCGCCAGGGACAGGCTCTCCGCCATGGTGGAACAGGCGCCGTACAGCCCATAGAAGGGAATATCCTGTCCCCGCAGGGCAAAGCCGGTGCCGATGCACTGGTTGAGCAGGTCGCCGGCAAAGATATAGTCCAGGGTGCAGGCCGCCAGCCCCGCCTTGTTCAGCGCCATGGAGAGGGCCAGCCGCTGCATGGCGGTCTCCGCCTTCTCCCAGGTCTTTTCGCCGAAGCTGTCGTCCTGCTCGATGTGGTCGAAAGAGGCCGCCAACGGGCCGTCTCCCTCTTTCTTGCCCACCACGCTGGCGTACCCCGCCACAGCGGGCGGACAGGCCAGCGCCACTGTCTGGGCGCCCATACGCTTTGTCTCCATGCGCTCCACCTCGTATCTTTCAGAAGTGGGCTTAGTTTGAACAAAAAGGGAAGAAAATATAAGTGCGTATTTTGTGGGCGGACATGCTGGTCAAACGGTGATATTTGCGGTATAATGCTATTATCTGCCCGCAACGGCGAAGTGAGGTATTTTTCATGGTACAAGAGAGCAAACGGACGCTGGCCTATATCTGCCCGTCCTGTCATCAGAGTGTGATTGTAGAGCGCAGTGTCTTTCAGCTGGCTGCATCGGCCAATGAGCTGCCCTGTCCCTGCGGTAAGTCCGCCCTCAAGGTGGAGATGATGGGGGACCGGGTGAAGCTGACCGTGCCCTGCCTGTTCTGCCAGACCGAGCACACCGTCACCTGTTCCGCCAAGGCCTTCCTCCACGAGAAGGCGCTGGCCTTTTCCTGCGGCGCGTCCGGTCTGGACTGCTGCTACGTGGGAGAGGAGGGCCCTGTGTTCGCCGCTGTGCGCCGTCTGGAGGAAGCGGTGGACAAGCTGGAACAGGACGCGGGGGAGAAGGGTGCATTTCTGGACGAACTGGTGATGCACGAGGTGCTCTCCGAACTCAAGGATATCGCGGCCAGAGGCGGCATCTCCTGCGCCTGCGGCTCCAAGCAGTGGAAGATGCAGGTCAATTACAGCTCCATCGACCTGTTCTGTGCCGACTGCGGCGCGGCCATGCGTATCCCCGCCGCCACCGCCTCGGACATTGACGACATCTGCTGCAAGAACACCATTGTGATCCACAGCGGGCACTGAACCTGTTCCGCCGCAGATGGATGAGACTGCCGGAGAACGCTCCGGCGGCCTGGGTATACCGGGAAAGGAAGAAAAATCTTGAGCGTTTATTTTGAAGGCACTTACCCTGTGGACTCCAGGGACGTGGACCCCTTTGACCAGTGCCGGCCGTCAGCCCTGCTGGGGATTCTCCAGGAGGCGGCCACCACGGCGGCGGTGGAGCTCCACGTGTCCCGGGATGAGATGATTGCACGGTACAATGTGTTCTGGATGCTCTCCCGCATCTGGTACCGGCTGGACCGGCCCCTCCACTGGAGCGAACCGGTGACGGTGCGCACCTGGCACCGGGGCGGCAAGGGCGCGGCCATGTACCGGGACTTCGACCTGTTCGTGAAGGGAGAGCGTGTGGGGGAGGCGGTGTCCTCCTGGGTGCTGGCCGACCTGGACACCCACAAGCTGTTCCGGCTGAATAACGTGGAGGAGTTCGCAGGCACCGACGGCGGGGAGCTGTGCAAGGAAAAGCGGCTCACCAGCCTGCGGATGCCGGAGGGGCTGGCTCTGGCCGAGCACCGCACCCTCCATTACAGCGACGCCGACATCAACGGCCATGTCAACAACGTTCGCTACGCCGACTTCGCCTGCGACGCCCTCCACCTGGAGCGGCTGGACGGCGGGCAGTATGTGTCTGAGCTTCAGCTATGCTACCTGGCCGAGTGCCGTCCCGGCGAGGCTATCGACCTGCTCACCGGAGCGTCGGAAGGCAGACATCTGGTCCAGGGTATGGGCGAAGAGGGCAAAATCCGCTTCGACGCGGCCCTCACTTTGGCCAACCTGTAAGAATGGATAGGCCGCCTCTTGACAAGACGGCCCGTCCGCCGTAAAATAGGAAAAATTTATTCGGATGGGACAAGTGTCCATTTGCTTTGCAGAGCTCCCTGCACATGGAGTTTTATCCCGTACGCCGAGTGAAAATTCACTGGAAAAGATAAAGGAGATGCGATATGGTCAATACCGATGAGCGACAGAAGTTTACCAAGCAGGGTCTGACCTTTGACGACGTGCTGCTGGTCCCCGCAGAGAGCGATGTGCTCCCCGCCGACATCGACCTGCACACCAATCTGACCAAGAAGATTCAGCTGAATATCCCTCTCATGAGCGCCGCCATGGATACCGTCACCGAGTACCGCATGGCCATCGCCATTGCCCGTGAGGGCGGCATCGGCATCATCCACAAGAATATGTCCATCGGCCAGCAGGCTGAGCAGGTGGACATGGTCAAGCGCAGCGAGAACGGCGTTATCACCAACCCCTTCTGGCTGGCCCCCGGCCACACCCTGGCCGAGGCGGATGAGCTGATGGCCAAGTACCGCATCTCCGGCGTGCCCATCTGCGACAACGGAAAGCTCATCGGCATCATCACCAACCGTGATATGAAGTTCGAGGTGGACATGTCCCAGCTCATCGACAACGTGATGACCAAGGACCACCTGGTCACCGCCAAAGAGGGCATCACCCTGGAGGAGGCCAAGGAGATCCTGCGCAAGCACAAGATCGAGAAGCTCCCTCTGGTGGACGACGAGTTCCGCCTGAAGGGCCTCATCACCATCAAGGACATCGAGAAGGCCACCGTGTACCCCAACTCCGCCCGTGATGCCAAGGGCCGCCTGCTGGTGGGCGCCGCCATCGGCGTGACCAGCGACGTGCTGGATCGTGTTGCCGCTCTGGTGGAGGCCGGCGCCGACGTACTCTGCCTGGACTCCGCCCACGGCCACAGCCACAACATCATCGACTGCGTCAAGCGCATCAAGGCCCTGTACCCCGACGTACAGCTCATCGCCGGCAACGTGGCCACCGCGGAGGGTACCCGCGCCCTCATCGAGGCCGGCGCCGACTGCGTGAAGATCGGTATCGGCCCCGGCTCCATCTGCACCACCCGCGTGGTGGCCGGTATCGGCGTGCCCCAGATTACCGCCGTGTACGACGCCGCCTGCGTGGCTGACAAGTACGGCATTCCCATCATCGCCGACGGCGGCGTGAAGTACTCCGGCGACATCGCCAAGGCCATTGCCGCCGGCGCCAACGTGGTCATGCTGGGCTCCCTGCTGGCCGGCTGCGAGGAGTCCCCCGGCGACACCGAGGTCTACCAGGGCCGTCAGTTCAAGGTCTACCGCGGCATGGGCTCCCTGGGCGCCATGGCCAAGGGCTCCAAGGACCGCTACTTCCAGCAGAACAACAAGAAGCTGGTTCCCGAAGGCGTGGAGGGCCGCGTGCCTTACAAGGGCTCCACCTCCGACACCATCTATCAGATGATGGGCGGCCTGCGTGCCGGTATGGGCTACTGCGGCTGCGCCACCGTGTCCGACCTGCAGAAGAAGGCCCAGTTCATCCAGATTACCGCTGCCGGTCTCAAGGAGAGCCACCCCCACGACGTGTATATCACCAAGGAGGCTCCCAACTACACCATCAGCGCCCAGTAACAAAAGTAACACAAAGAAAAAGTACCCGTACCGCTCCGGTACGGGTACTTTTCTGCACTTTTTCAGAGCGTGACCGGGAACGACAAAGAAAACTCTTGCAATTTGGAAACAGATAGGTTACAATATGGTAACAAAAAGTTTCCGAATGGAAACGGCATGAGGAGTGGACACATGAAGAAGCGTTTTTCCTGCGCCTTACTCGGACTTGCACTGATGATTGGCCTCAGCGGTCACGCGCTGGCGGCTGAAGATATCACCGCCCCTGTGGTGGTGGACGGCGTGGAGCAGACCAATTTCTGCGCCACCCAGTATGGTGATACTACCTACACCTCCTTCTACGGCGTCACCCTGGCCCTCCGGCCCGACGCGGTCATCACCTGGGAGAACAACCAGCTGGTGGCCCGGGCGGATGACTTCACCATGTACGCCCGCATCGGCACCAATTTCCTGGTCATCAACGACCGGTACCTGTACATCCCCGACGGCGTGAAGGTGGACGACACCGGCGACACCCTGGTGCCCACCCGTGTGCTGGCCACCGCTCTGGGCGCCACCATCAGCTGGGAAAACGGTAACGTGACCTACACCGCTGCCGGCACCCCGCTTGCCTCCGGCAGCACCTACTACGACGCCGCCACCGTGGACCTGCTGGCCCGGGTCATCACCCACGAGAGCGGCAACCAGCCCCTGGAGGGCAAGATTGCCGTAGGCAACGTCATCCTCAACCGGGTGGCCAGCCCCTCTTTCCCCAACACGGTGGCTGAGGTGCTCAGCCAGCCCAACCAGTTCCCCGGCGCCACCGACTGCGTGGCCAACAGCGAGTCCATCCTGGCCGCCAAGCTCTGCCTGGAGGGCGCCATGGAGGCGCCCGGTGCCTACTGGTTTAACGGCGCCGGCATCTCCTGCTGGGCCTCCAACAACAAGAGCCACATCGTCACCATCGGCGGACATTCCTTCTACGGTTAACAGTACGGCGGTCTCCCATTCGGGAGGCCGCTGTTTTTTGTGCTTGACTTTCCCTGCGGAACATGGTAGTTCTTTCACTGAACGACGAAACTGTACCCGGCGGACACGCCGGAGGAGGAGAACAGATATGAACCTGATGATTGCCTCGGATATCCACGGCTCCGCCCGGTACTGCCGGGACCTGCTGGCCGCCTTTGACCGGGAGGGCGCCGATCGCCTGGTGCTGCTGGGGGACCTGCTGTACCACGGCCCCCGCAACGACCTGCCCGACGAGTACGCCCCCAAGGAGGTCATCACCCTGCTGAACGAGCGCAAGAGCCGCCTGCTGTGCGTCCGGGGCAACTGCGAGGCCGAGGTGGACCAGATGGTGCTGGAATTCCCCGTGCTGGCCGACTACGCCATCCTCTGGGCGGGGGAGCGGATGATCTTCGCCACCCACGGACACCACCACCACAAAAACGCCATGCCGCATCTTCAGCCCGGCGACATCCTGCTCCACGGCCATACCCACATCCCCGCCTGGGAGCCGGTGGGGGAGAACCTGTACCTGAACCCCGGCTCCGTGTCCATTCCCAAGGAGGGGAGCGAGAGAGGCTACATGACCTTTGACGGCAAGACCTTCCTGTGGAAGAATCTGTCTGGTCAGGTCTACCACACCCTCAGCCTGTAAACACCACAGTGAGCACGGGTTCCCGGCAGAGCATTTTTTTCCAATGCTCTGCCGGGAACCTTTTATATCCGCCGTGCATCTATTAAGTGTCCGGACAATGAAAACATGAGTAGGTGACACCATGGAGATGATCAAAGCCGTGCCCGCCGCCGGGGCGCGGGAGCGGTTCGCCGCCGCTGCCCAGGCCCATACCCGGTCCATGTACCGGGCGGCCCGGGCCATCCTGGACAGCGACACCGACGCCGAGGACGCGGTGTCCGAAGCGCTGCTGCGGGCCTGGCAGGCCTTCGGCAGGCTGAAAAGCGAGGAGGCGCTCAAGGGCTGGCTGCTGAAAATCACGGTCAACTGCGCCCGGGAGCAGCGGCGGAAGGGGGCCAGGGTGACCTATACCGACGACCTGGAACCCCTGGCGGGCAGCATGGAGGACAGACAGTACGACGGCCTGTGGGACGCGGTTCTGGCCCTGCCGGAGGACCAGCGGACGGCGGTGGTCCTGTTCTACTACGAGGATATGACGCTGACCCAGATCGCTTCGGTGCTGGGCGTGGCCCAGGGGACGGTCAAGTCCCGGTTGTGCCGGGCCAGAGGCCGCCTGCGGGAGATGCTGAAGGAGGAGCTATGAACGAGTTTGATATGCGGATGAAGGAGCGTGCCCGGCGGGAGGACTGTCCCATCCCCGAGGGCTTCGACAGACGGATAGACGCAGCCCTGGAGCAGCTGCCCCAGGCTGCCCCCAGGAGAGGCAGACGGTTCTATCGCATCGTGGCCGCCGCTGCGGTGCTGTGCGTTCTGGCCACAGCGGCGGGTGCTGTGGGCGCGGTTCTGCGGCAGACCCAGGTCCACTTTTTCCGGGACGAGGAGGAGCTGCTGGCGGCCATGGAGGAGGACAAGAGCGGCGGCCTGAACGGCTATTACATTCCCCACGGCGGTCAGGACTTCGACCCGGCTTCCCTGGCGAAAGAGAACGAGGAGGCGTGGAACGACTACGCCGGAGGTACCATCGCCGAGGAGCGGCAGGGCACGGAGGCTGACGGCTGGACCGACATGCGCGCCTGGGAGTTCATGAAAGGGGAGGTGCCCTATCAGGCGGAGATGTACCGGGCGGAGCGGCTGTCCGACCTGAACGGCCTGCGGGACGGCCCCGGCTGGGATGTGAGCTGGCTGGAGGAGCACTATGACACAAGGCCCGGTACCTGCGTATACCACACCGAGACCGACATGGAGACCGGCGAACTGACCTATGAGTCCTTTATCGGCGGATTTGAGGGCGAAGACGGGACGTCCTTCAACGTGGAGTGCAGCTGGTTCTATCAGTACGAGATGGAGGAGGACCGGTATGAGGTGGCCGACGGCGTACACTATGTGACAGCCGACGGCGTCACCGTGGCCATCACCATGTGGACCACAGCCAGCGGACAGCAGCGCTTCGACGCCAGCGTCTACTCCGGCCACATGGCGTGGTACATGCAGGGCACCGGGCTGGAGCTGGAGGAGATCCAGACTCTGGCCGACCACATGGGTCTGGCGGCCCTGTGCGAGTATACCTGACAACGGCTGAGTGTGAGCCTGCAGAATTCCGGGCGCAGTAATGCGCCCGGAATTTTTGCGTTGTCTGTAACAATCCGGGCGGATGCCGCGTGTAATAGGCAGAACAGAAGAAGGAGGCGGTGAATATGGAACGGGAAGAGGCGGCGCGGCTGGTGGAGACCCACGGTCAGGCGGTGTACCGGCTGGCCTATGCCCGTACCGGCAGCCGGGAGGACGCCGAGGACATCACCCAGGAGACCTTTCTCCGGCTGGTGTGGGCGGCGCCTGTGTTCCGGGACGAGGCCCACTGCCGGGCCTGGCTGCTCCACGTGGCCATGAACTGCACCCGGAGCCTGTTCCGCAGGCCGTGGCGCAGGCGGGACCTGCCCCTGGAGGAGGCGGCAAACGCCGCCGCGCCGGAGGGGGAGCGGGGGGATGTGCTGGAGGCGGTGCTGAACCTGCCGGAGCAGTACCGGGCGCCGGTGCATCTCTTCTACTACGAGGACCTGACTGTGGAGCAGATTGCAAAAATTATGGGGCTGCGGGAGGGCGCGGTCCGCACCCGGCTGAGCCGTGCCAGAGGAATGCTGCGCGACATGCTGAAGGAGGATGAGGAGCATGCTTGAACGGGAATACCGCAGGGAGATGGACGCCGTAGTCCTGACGGCGGAGCAGAAGGAGAAGCTGGTGGATATGATGACGGGAACGGCGAGAGCGCCCCGGGCAATCCGGGCGGGCAGGACCGTTCTGGTGGCCGCGGCGGTGTGCGCTGTGCTGGCCGCATCCGCCCTGGCCTATGTCGCCGGCGCGCTGGACTTCCTGAAGGGCAGGGAGGAGTATCAGTTCCTGGGCCAGGCGGCCCTCTATGAGGACTGCGCCCAACGGGTCGACCTGTCCGCCACGGCGGACAACGGAGACACCCTGACCATCGAGTACACGGCCATGGACGAGAATTTCTGCACCGTGTTTTACACCCTTGAGACGGCAGAGCCCATGGAGGTCTGGTCCCAGCGGGAGCATCTGCCCATCTCGCCGGACGCGCCCGACCTCTGGCAGGCTATGGGCCTGGAGCCCAGCTTCACCCTGGAGGCGGACGGGGTGGTGCTGACCGGCGGGCAGGACGGGCAGCAGTACCTGCTGGACGCCAACACCCTGGTGGGCATGTCGCGGCTGCCCCTGAACCGGGCCGGGGCCCTGGAGAACGGGAAGACCGTTACCCTGAGGGCGGAGGCCCCCCTGGGGGACTGGGACGGCGTGTCCGACCGGGAAGAGGCCGGCCAGTGGAGCTTTACCCTGACGGCAGAGCCCATGGAGGCACAGACCTACACCCTCTCCACCCCGGCGGCACTGGGGGAGCGGCAGGTGGAGTCCCTGAGCGTCACAGTCTCCCCGCTGGGCACGGTGCTGCGGGCCCGTGTGACGGTGCCCGAGGAATACCGGGCGGAGCCGGACCTGTGGGGCGGCCTGGGCTGGTTTGTGGTCCGGGATGAGGACGGCAGATACTATCCCTACGATGCGCTGACCTCGGCACTGTCGGAGGACGGCACCGCCTGGGAGGAGTCCTATATCCTTTATGGCTTGGAGGACGCGGAGACGCTGGAGCTGCTGACGGCAGAGCTGGATGGCGAGTTTGTCACCGTGGGCCTGGAGGACCTGCCCTGGCAGGGAGAGGGCGGCTATACCTTTGCCTCCTTCACGGTGGAGGAGGGCCAGATGACCCTCCGGCTGGAGCCGGACGGCGTGGTGGGCAGCACCGGCTACTGCGGCAGCGTGGCCTATTTCCTGCGTCGTGAAGCCGGGGCGGATGAGCTGCCCCAGGGTTTCCGGGAGGATGAGAGCGGAAGGCTGTTCTACGGCGACGGAGCCCCCGACATCTACCAGAACAGCTACACCGACTGGCGGGACGGCAGCGTCACCGTCACCTGGTCCCTGGACGAGGCCGCACAGGCCCAGGCGGAGGAGCTGACCGGGCTGGAGCTCTACGTGGAGACTTATGTGCCGCAGGAGGGGACAGGCGTCCTGCTTGCGCTGACAAAGTGAAGAAAAATCAGGAAAGGGCGCCCGCCGGATATCCGGCAGGTGCCCGTCTTTCCTGCGGAACCTCTTGAAATTCAGTCACTTTTCCAGTATAATATAACAGATTGAACCAAGACCGAAGCGGTCTGCTATGATATCACAGGAAAGCGTGAGAGATTTGAAGTACGATTTTGCCAGCATTGAGCCCAAGTGGCAGAAGAAATGGGCGGAGGAGAACACCTTCCACTGCGAGAACCACAGCGACAAGCCCAAGTTCTACGGCCTGGTTGAGTTCCCCTATCCCTCCGGCCAGGGCCTCCACGTGGGCCACACCCGCCCCTATACCGCCATGGACGTGGTGGCCCGCAAGCGCCGCATGGACGGGTACAACGTGCTCTTCCCCATGGGATATGACGCCTTCGGCCTGCCCACCGAGAACTACGCCATCAAGAACCACATCCACCCCGCCAAGGTGACCCACGACAACATCGAGAACTTCACCAAGCAGCTCCACATGCTGGGTTACTCCTTCGACTGGGACCGGGTCATCAACACCACCGACCCCAGCTACTACAAGTGGACCCAGTGGATCTTCCTCCAGCTGTGGAAGAAGGGCCTGGCCTATAAGTCCACCATGCCCGTCAACTGGTGCACCTCCTGCAAGTGCGTGCTGGCCAACGAGGAGGTCGTGGACGGCGTGTGCGAGCGCTGCGGCTCCCCCGTCATCCGCAAGGAGAAGAGCCAGTGGATGCTCAAGATCACCGAGTACGCCCAGCGCCTCATCGACGACCTGGACGACCTGGACTTCATCGAGCGGGTCAAGACCCAGCAGAAGAACTGGATCGGCCGCTCCACCGGCGCTGAGGTGACCTTCAAGGCCACCACCGGCGAGGACATCGTGGTGTTCACCACCCGGCCCGACACCCTCTTCGGCGCCACCTATATGGTTCTCTCTCCCGAGCATGCTCTGGTGAAGGGCTGGCTGGAGAACGGCAAGCTGAACAACGCCGACGAGGTGAAGGCCTATCAGGCCGCTGCCGCCTCCAAGTCCGACCTGGAGCGCACCGAGCTGAACAAGGAGAAGACCGGCGTGTGCCTGGACGGCGTGAAGGGCATCAACCCGGTCAACGGCAAGGAGATCCCCATCTTCATCTCCGACTATGTCCTGGCCACCTACGGCACCGGCGCCATCATGGCCGTACCTGCTCACGACGACCGCGACTGGGAGTTTGCCAAGAAGTTCGGCTGCGAGATCATCGAGGTGGTCTCCGGCGGCGAGGACGTGCAGCAGGCCGCCTTCACCGCCAAGGACGAGACCGGCATTCTGGTCAACTCCGAGTTCCTCAACGGCCTGACCGTCAAGGACGCCATCCCCGTCATCACCAAGTGGCTGGAGGAGAAGGGCATCGGCGCGGCCAAGGTCAACTACAAGCTGCGCGACTGGGTGTTCTCCCGTCAGCGTTACTGGGGCGAGCCCATCCCCATGGTGTACTGCGAGAAGTGCGGCTGGCAGCCCCTGCCCGAGGACCAGCTGCCCCTGCTCCTGCCCGACGTGGATTCCTACGAGCCCACCGACGACGGTGAGTCCCCCATCAGCAAGATGACCGACTGGGTCAACACCACCTGCCCCCACTGCGGCGGCCCTGCCAAGCGTGAGACCGACACCATGCCCCAGTGGGCCGGCTCCAGCTGGTACTTCCTGCGCTATATGGACCCCCACAACGACAAGGCCCTGGCTTCCAAGGAGGCTCTGGAGTACTGGAGCCCCGTGGACTGGTACAACGGCGGCATGGAGCACACCACCCTCCACCTGCTGTACAGCCGGTTCTGGCACAAGTTCCTCTACGACATTGGCGTGGTTCCCACCAAGGAGCCCTACCAGAAGCGCACCTCCCACGGCATGATCCTGGGTGAGGGCGGCGAGAAGATGTCCAAGAGCCGCGGCAACGTGGTCAACCCCAACGACGTGGTGGCCCAGTACGGCGCCGACACCATGCGCACCTATATCATGTTCATCGGTGACTTCGAGAAGGCCGCCTCCTGGAGCGACAACGCCGTCAAGGGCTGCAAGCGCTTCCTGGACCGCGTCTGGAACCTGTCCGAGAATCTGACCGACAGCATGGATTACTCCGCTGCCAACGAGAGCGCCATCCACAAGACCATCAAGAAGGTGTCCGACGACATCGAGGCCATGAAGTTCAACACCGCCATCGCCGCTCTCATGGCCCTGGTCAACGACTTCTATGCCAACGGCTGCTCCAAGGGCGACTACGCCGCCCTGCTGCTCATGCTGTCCCCCTTCGCGCCCCACATGGTGGAGGAACTGTGGGAGACCCTGGGCTACGCTGCCCAGCGCGGCGGCATGGCCTGCCAGCAGTCCTGGCCCGCCTACGACGAGAGCAAGACCATCGACGCCCAGGTGCAGATGGCCGTCCAGGTGTGCGGCAAGCTCCGCGCCACCATCACCGTGCCCATGGACAGCGACGAGGCCACCGTGGTGGCTGAGGCCCTCAAGGATCCTAAGGTCCAGAAGTTCACCGAGGGCAAGAACCTGGTCAAGACCATCCTGGTGCCCAACAAGCTGGTCAACCTGATCGCCAAGTAAGATGAGAGGTATTCATCATATTTCCCTCAGGGCCCCGGGCGCCGGGGCCTTTGAGCGGGTGCTGGACTTTTATCAGAATGTGCTGGAGTGCCCTCTGGTCCGCCGTTGGGGCCAGGGGGACGGTCAGGGCGCCATGCTGGACCTGGGCAACACCCTGCTGGAGGTGATGGCCAACGGTTCGGAGGAGCGGCTGGGCCTGTTCGCCCATATTGCCTTTGCCACAGAGGACGTGGATGGGATGATTGCGCGGGTGCGGGCGGCGGGCTGCCCGGTGCCTGTGGAGCCAAAGGACGCGAACCTGGGCGGCGATTACCCCATCCGTATCGCCTTCTGCGCCGGACCGGCGGGGGAGGAGCTGGAGTTTTTTCAGGAGCGATGAGCAGGGGAAGTTCAAGGAAATTTTTTCCCTTTAAAAGATCTCCTTGACAAGACGCTGAATTTTTCATATAATACTACTGTTAAAGCCATATCTAGTAGGCGCAACCGCCTATGCCTGTGGCCCTTTCGTGGCAGACAGGTCTGCCGCGTCGGAGGGAGGGGAAATCAATGTCGGAAGTCCGTGTGAAAGAGGGCGAGTCCCTGGAGAACGCCCTGAAGCGTTTCAAGCGCAGCTGCGCC
Organism: Pseudoflavonifractor sp.; assembly: GCF_050943825.1. NCBI lineage: Bacteria > Bacillati > Bacillota > Clostridia > Eubacteriales > Oscillospiraceae > Pseudoflavonifractor > Pseudoflavonifractor sp. Next base: position 516,921 of record NZ_JBMNPX010000001.1, on the reverse strand, counting down.
AAGTCGGGCGTCCTGGCCGAGGTGCGTAAGCGCGAGTGCTATGAGAGTCCGAGCGTCAAGCGCCGCAAGAAGTCCGAGGCCGCGCGCAAGAACCGCAAGAAATTCTACTAAGAATTAAAACCCCGCAGCCGGTTGGCTGCGGGGTTTTTGCTGTCACAGGGCTGAAAAGCGGCGTATCAATTCCACTGCATCGGTGCACACTGTGTGGGAGGTGATGCACGATGAAGCGGGAATATAACGATATGTACGCCCTTTTCCGCCACGAGCCGGGCGCAGAGGAGTACTTCAACCATCTGCCCAGCTATCTTCAGGACCGGATCCGGCCCCGCTACCAGATGGTGAATTCCTTCTCCACGCTGGAGGACTGCGCAAATCGGTTCCGTGGGCTGGAATGAATAGAAGGAGCGGGCGGGGACGCGCCCAAATGCGTCAGATCTCACAATTGAAAAATCCATCCTGTGCTCTATAATGGGTAGAGCCTCATTTGAGGCTCTACCCATTTGTATTTACAGCGTTGAGCAGGGAGCCAGGTGTGTGATGGAAAAGACAGTGACAAAACCCAGAATGTCCGGCGGCCGGGAGAATAACATCCTCCTGCTGACAGGGCCGATTTTTGTGGAGCTGCTGCTCCAGATGCTGGTGGGCAACGCGGACCAGATTATGGTGGGCTGGGTGGACCCCAACGGCGTGGGCGCCATCGGCAACGCCAACCAGGTGACCAATCTGCTGCTGCTGGTGTTCTCCGTGGTGTGTACTGCCTCCATGATCCTTATCTCCCAGTATATCGGTGCGCGGGACACCAGAAGCGTCAACGAGACCTACACCGTGTCTCTCTTCACCAACATCGTCTTTGGCGTGGCGGTAAGCCTGATTCTGGTGCTGGGCTGCGGGCCCATCTTCCGGCTCATGGGCGTCCACGAGGAGATTTTTGAAAAGACCTGCCTCTATATGCGCATCATCGGCGCGGGCATGGTGTTCCAGTCGGTGTATCTGACCTTCACCGCCTTCTTCCGCTCCAGTCAGATGATGAAGGAGACCATGGTTATCTCCGTGTTCATGAACTGCCTGAATATCGCGGGCAACTACATCCTCATCAACGGCGTGGGCCCACTGCCCGCCCTGGGGATCGCCGGCGCGGCCATCTCCAGCGGCCTGAGCCGCCTGGTGGGTGTGGTCATCATCGCCGTGCTCTTCCGGAAGAAATTCGGCCCGGTGATCCGATTCTCCCAGCTGCGGCCCTTCCCCAAGGACCAGCTGCGGCGGCTGCTCCGTATCGGCGTGCCCGCCGGCGGCGAGTCGGTGAGCTATAACATGTCCCAGATCTGCATCCAGACCGTGTGCAACCGCTTCGCCACCTATGTGGTGAATACCCGGGTGTACGCCAACATCTTCGCCAACGTCACCTACATGTTCGGCTCAGCCATGAGCCAGGCCTGTCAGGTGGTGGCCGCCCGGCTCATGGGCGCGGAGAAGGTGGAGGAGACCAACAAACAGGTGTACCGCACCGTCATCTTCTCCCTGATTATCTCTGGTACGGTGTCTGTACTGTTGTTTTTGGTCTGTGAGCCGGTATACAGCCTCTTCACCACTGACCCCCAGGTGCTGAAGCTGGCCAAGACCATCATGCTCATCGAAATTCCCCTGGAGCTGGGCCGCGCGGTGAACATGACCATGTGCCGGGCGCTCCAGGCCTGCGGAGATATCCGGTTCCCCATCGGTATCTGCATCCTCGGAGCGTGGTTTGTGGCCGTGGGCGGCAGCTGGCTGCTGGGCGTGGTGTTTGAGATGGGGCTGGCAGGGCTGTGGATCGCCATGGCGGCGGATGAGTGTATGCGAGCCTGCCTCTTCCTCTGGCGTTGGCACAGCCGCGCCTGGGTGAACAAGCGCCTGCTGGCTGGATGATATGGAAAATATGATACAGGATACAAAAGAGAAAAGCAGAACTATATCACTCTGATACAGCGTGATAAAGCTATAAGGTATAGGAATTAGGACTAAATAAAAAAATGAGCCATCTGCCCTGTGCAGATGGCTCATTTTTTAGTAAAAAAACAGTGCCGATTATTCCAGAATAAATGCTGAATATTCAAGGAAGAGGAGAAGGAAATATAGTAATATTGTGGAAAGCGCAGGAGATGAAATGCGCTGAATTCAAAAGGAGAGGAGCAGACGTCAAAAAGGAATAGCAGAAAAATGAATTAAATTGCACCAGCATGAGTGGTCAAATGGCTCATAAAAGGAGAGAAGGAAATGAGAAAGATACGAAAAGCGCTTGCGCTTATGCTCGCGGCGGCGCTGTTGTCCGGACTGATTTCTATTCCCGCTGCCGCAGCCGATGGACCGCAGGTTTATGCGGACGAAGACACTGTGGTGATTAAAGAAGCAAATTATGAGGTGCACATTCAGCTGGATGGATTCCGCTATGGCTTTTACAGGCCGGATGGCACTGTGATAGCGGAGCCCCATAACATATCCGGCATCTCCTTCGGCCCTGCGGGTGGTGAACCCAGCCTGGCAGAATCGGCCGTCTATGAGGGAGAGCAGGATGGAAGCCACCTGTTTACTGTGGTGAACACAGCGGGGGACAGCGCCAAGGTGGAGCTGATCCCCAGTGAAACCTACCTCCAGATGAAGATTACCCCCGAAGAAGGTGAGCCGGAGGAAACCAATGGCTATCTGACGGTGCCCACAGGAGCGGGGTGCCTGGCTACCATTGGTCCGGAACTGGAGGAAGGAAGTCAGACTATCTCCATGGATATCCGAGCTGCCAAACAGCTAGCCTCCAGCGGAAGCGGCATCGTGCTGGGATACAAGGAAGATGGCAGTATGATCCACGCGCGCCTGAGAGTGGGTATAAAAGATGGCGCAGAGGACAACTCCCTGCAGCTCTATGAAAAGGTGAGAGATGGTAAGCTGACTCTGATAGGTGAAGAACATGTTGCTTTTGGGACAGACTGGATCACTTTTAAAGCAGAGGTGAATGGCAGCAAGCTGACTCTGACAGTGGGAGAGACTGTCATGGAGCATGAATTCAGCTATCCCATTACCGGCGCTGTGGGTGTCCGTACCTATGATGACCGGGTGGATGTTGACAATGTGTCCATCACCGGCACCGTAGGCGGCGAGGACTACTCCAAGTCCTGGGACTTTGAAAACGGTATGCCGGATGATGTCAGAATTCTCTCCGGAGATTGGTCGGTGGAGGGCGGCAGCGCGCCCAGTGAGCCGAAGGAGAGTCTGTACGTCATCGATGCCCGCACCAAGGGCATTGACCCGGTCTACGGCATGGGCGATTTCGGCTCCCAGGCCAATGACTACGATGACATGGGCTCTGACGGGCGTGTGAAAGCCAGAGATACCGCCAATGTGTTCGGTCTTACGCGCATGAGCGGCGATATAAGCGGCTCCGGCAAGGACTGGGACGCGGTCTCCAACCGTGGCTCCTGCAAGCGCTTTGTCTCCACCTTCGCCGTGTTCCCCAGCCAGGGTATGGCAGAGGTGCTGATTGAGGAGGGGGCCAAGCGGGTGGCCTTCACCGCGGACCAGAACCTCCAGGGCGTATTCTCTGAGCCCTGTGTGGACCGGCTGTACTACTTCTTCGGCCCCACCATGGAGCAGATTTACGCCGATTATCAGGCTGTGCGGGTGAAGGAGGGCTATCCCGACACCCTGCCCAATTCCCAGATGTTCGAGCTGGGTTGGGAGGCCTACGGCGCCCTGGGATGGAACGCCTACCAGAGCTCTGTTATGGAGAGCATCCAGGGCTATCTGGACCGTGGCTACCCCATCGGCTGGGCGGTTATCGGCTCCGGATTCTGGAAGGGAGACCGGAAGAACGCCAATCAGGGTATCACCACCAGCTTCGGTATGTGGGACGATGTGGAGACGCCGCGCAGTGACGGGCTTCCCAATCCCCGTTTCCCCGATGTGGAAGGAATGATGAAGTTCTTTGAGGAGAACGATGTAGCCGTAATTCTGGGCCTGCGGAACAATTTCAAGGCCACAAAGGAGGACGGCGGCAACCATAACGACGAGAACAACGGACCCTTCATGCAGTATGCTGTGGAGCATGACTACCTGATGAAGAACCCCGACGGCAGCCTGCGTACCGTGACCCGGGGAGACTTCCCGGCAAAGGGCGCGTATTACCTGCTGGACAGCCGGAATGAGGAGGCTGTGAACTGGTATGTGGAGCAGGCCCGGCTGTGGGGCGTGGACGGATTCAAAGAGGACGCCATGCTCTATGAGGACACTTGGGACGACGGCAAGTGGAATGTGATCAATGAGGCACTGGTGGATGACGGAAATCTGATCATTGTCCGCAATACCGCCTACTCCATTCCCGGCGACCTGATCCGTATCAACGACTCCTACTACGGTACTGGAAAGGACTACCACCACGACCCGGACCGGATGCCCATCAACCTTCTGAACTTCGCGGCCTCCGGTGCGCCCAACACCTACCCCGACATCATCGGCGGCACACCTACCGAGAATATCAAGGACCCCTCTTTCCAGAAGTATGTGGTGCGCAACGCCCAGTTCGCGGCCCTCTGCCCCTCACTGTCTATGGGACGCCGGGTCTGGGATATGGAGAACCCGGAGTACGAGCAGAATGTCAAGGACGCCATCGACTGGCATACCACCTACATGCCCTACATTTACAGCGCTGCGGTGGACAGCTATGAGACCGGCTATCCTTACACCATGACGCCCCTCTACATCGCCTATCCCGATGACGAGAACACCTATGAGATGATCAGCCGGGAGAAGCGGCAGTATCAGTGGATGATTGGTCAGTCCCTGATGGCCGCGCCTCAGTTTGGCTGCGACTTTGAAGATGTAGACAGCCGGGACGTCTATCTGCCCGAGGGTACCTGGCTGGACTACAACTCCGGCGAGGTGTATCAGGGCCCCACCACCCTGAAGGACTATCCTCACCCCCTGGATGAGATGCCTGTCTTTGTGGGCGGCAAGGGCATCCTGGTGGGGCGTGATCCTGAGAACCTGAACCAGATGTTCGGCGAGGTGTTCCCCATCTCTGCCAAGGGGACCAGCTATACCTACACCCATACGGATGGAAAAACAGAATCCACCATTACCAACAACGCAGACGGCTGGGCCTCCTCCACTTTGGAGGTTTGGGATACCACCGACAATGTTCAGGTGAAGTTTACCCGTATGGAAAACGGCGCTTTCCGGTTCGACTTTACACCGGGCCATGACTATGAAATCAAAGGCGGCGAGGGTACCGGTGTTATCGACCGGGCCCGGCTGAGCGCTGCCAGCAGCCAGCTGATCAAGGGCGACACCACCCAGCTGACTGTGACTGCCACCGATGATGCGGGCGCGGACATTGCCCTCACTGGGGAAGAGATTCAGTGGATTGTCACACCGGAGGACGCTGCCGAGGTTGACGGGAACGTGCTGACAGCCAAGCAGGCCGGCGACGTGACCGTGGCGGCGGATGTGACTGTGGGCGGCGTTACGGTCCGTACCAACGAGATTACGATCCAAGTGGAGGACGTCTCCATTGCTATTCTCAGCCCCGACAAGGCCATCAGCGAGAGTACGGCGGTCAGCGACAGCTTTGACAATGGGCTGATTCAGTGGACGGGGTCCGGAGCTGGTGAGCTGTACACTGTGGAGAATGGAAAGCTCCATTACAGCAATGCCACCAACAACACCAATGCGGCTGCCGGAACCATCGTCTGTTCCTATTCTAAGAGCGGTGATGTAACCGTCGAGGTGGATGTGACAACCCCTGCAAACATGCCCTCCAAGAAGACCATGGGCATTGTGCTGCGCTATCAGGCATATGAGCATCACTATATTCTCGGCTACAGCCCCGATATGGGATTCCGCTATATCAAGAGAAATACGGGAGGAAAAACAGACTCCTATACTGTACCCGATACAGACGGTGCACTGAAGCCCAACACAACCTATCATTTCAAAGCCCAGGCCATCGGAGATATGTTCTACCTCTACGTGGATGGGAACCTGGTGCTGGAGTACCAGGATACGGCGCCCAAGGACCCCGTGTTTACCAGCGGCCTGAGCGGCTTCTACACGCTGGGTATGGATGCTGACTATGACAACTTCAGCTGTACAGAGGCCGAGCCCTTCCCCTTCACCGTCAGCGGCACGGCCAACAGCGGCACCCAGGTGCGGCTGACCCTCGACGGCAAAACAGCGACAGTCCCTGTTGAAAACGGCGCCTTTACATGGGAGGTGACCGAACCTATGGAGAACGGCAGCTATCCGCTGACGGCGGAACTGCTGGATGCCTCCGGTGAGGTGATCGGCCGCGCAGAACAGGAGATCAAGGTGGAGATCAAGGTTCAGATTCCCTCCTTCGGAGAGCAGCGCTTCCTCATGGAGCTGGACGGCTTCCCCGGCAGCTACGCGGTGGTGACTCTGCCTGAGAACTATGAGGAGGGCGGCACCTACCCTGTGCTCTTCGAGTACACCGGCAACTACTGGCCCACCAGCGGCAGCACCGGAAAGGTGGAGGATGCGGCTCTGGGCTACGGCATCACCAGGGGACAGGACGTTATCTGGGTCGCCCTGCCCTATGTGGGCGAGAACGGCGGCAATGAGATTACCTGGTGGGGCGACGTGGACAAGACCGTGGCCTTCGCCAAGGAGGCGGTGGAGAAGGTCTGCACCGAGTACGGCGGCGACCGGGATAACCTGTTCCTCTGCGGCTTCTCCCGGGGCGCCATCGGCGTCAACTTCCTGGGCCTGGCCGACGACGAGATTGCCGGTCTATGGAAGGGCCTGATGTCCTTTGACCACTATGACGGCGTGCGTGAGTGGCCCGGTGAGGACTGGGGCAGCCCGCTGGAGGAGTACCGCGCCGAGGCCAAGGAGCGGCTGAAGCGCATTGACGGGAAGAGCGTGCTGATCGTCCAGAACCCCGACACCAGTGATATCAAGGAGTATCTGAGCGAGGTATACCCCGACGGCAACGACAGCTTCACCTTCCTGGACGTCCCCATGGAGGAGCTGTTTGAGATCCCCAACGACGACTTCATCCATCCCCACAACGACAAGTGGGTCTATTTTGACAATGAGTACAGCGACTTTGTGCGTACCTGGCTGTTCAGCCAGTTCGACGACGAGGTAGACCCTCTGCCCAATCCCAACGACGGAGCTTGCGTCACCAGTCTGGCCGACCGACAGGTGATCCAGCGTGACCCGGAGAAGAAGATCGCTCAGGTGACCTTCACCGGCACATGGGCGGGCGACAGGCCCGACAGCATCCAGATTGCGGTGGAGCCCTACGGCGGCGGTGCCGCGCTGGTGGACTGGCAGGATGTGACGGTGGGCGGAATGGGCAGCTGGAGCCATACCATGACAGTGCCTCAGGGCGGCTGGTATCAGCTGGCGGTCCGCACCGTAAAGGGCGACGTCTATGGCGAGCCGGAGTATTCCGACCGCTGGGGCGTGGGCATCAATCTGCTGCTCATCGGTCAGTCCAACATGCAGGGCGCTGGCATGCCCGGCGAGGGCGAGTCCTATGTGGTGGCGGATGACCGGGCCTCTACCTTCCTGAACGAGACCTGGGACCACCTGGAGGACCCCTATGGCAGCGGCGACAACAGCATCTGCGGCAACGGTGACAAGCCCACCGGCTCCATGGCTCCCGCACTGGCCAACGCCCTGATCGAGGCCTACGATGTGCCTGTGGGCATTATCCCCGCGGCCAAGAGCGGCGCCGGTCTGGCCTATGACGCAAAGTACCTGTACTGGACGGGCGATGCGGAGCATCCCGGCCGCAATCCTGAGAACCCCGCAGACCGTTCCACCCTCTACGGCAACTCCATCTACCGGGCCTGGGAGGCCGGCGGCTGCGAGTACATCGTGATGAACGGTGGCGAGCACGACGTCTCTCTCAAGCGCACTGGCGAGGAGTTCAAACAGGATCTGGAGACCCTGATCGGCTATTACAGACAGGATCTGCCCGGCGTGCCGTTTATCTACTGCCAGCTGGGCGCCTGCAAGTCCGGCAGCTGGGATTCCCCGGAGTACGATGAGAGCATCACCGGTATCCGGAACGCCATGTGGGAGGTCAACGATCCCGACAACGGCGTCTATGTGGCCGCTGTGGAGCAGGGCCTGCCCCAGCGTGAGGACAATATCCACTACACCCTCCAGTCCCAGGCAATCATCGGTGCCCGGGTGGCCCATGTGATTGAGTACATCCTGGGGGATGAGACCTATTACCTGCCGCCCACCATCAGCGGCGCGGCTTTCGCAGATGAATCCGGAACTCTGATTGATATCCAGGTGGCACACAGCGGCGGAACCGATCTGGTGGGCACCGGCAGCTTTACCGGCTTTGAGGTGTTTGCTGACGGCGTGGCCCAGACAGTGGAATCCGTAGTCAGACTGGATGGCGACACCCTGCGCCTTACCCTGAGCGAGGCGGCGGAGGGGAACGTTACCCTGCGGTACTTCTACGGCACCAGACCGGATATGTCCAATCTGGTGACTGACAATTCCTCCATGGGTCTGGCGCTGAACAGCACTCCGGGTGAGTTTGAAGTAGCGGCCTATGAGAGCGTACCCGGCGTTCCCATGTACAGCGTTGTCATCGAGGCGGAGCACGGCAAGGTGACTGCAACACCCAAACTGGCTTATCCGGGGCGTCAGGTGACCCTCTCCGTGTCCCCTGACCAGGGTTATGAGGTGGCGTCCATTGTGGTCACCGACCTCCGGGGGAATGAAATCCCCGTGTCCGACTATCGATTCACCATGCCCAACGGTACGGCCAAGGTGACCGTGACCTTCCGGAAGATAGCAGGTACAGATGTCTTCACCGATGTGAAGGAGGGCGCATGGTACTATGACGCCGTAATGGAGCTCTGTGAACAGGGTATCCTGACCGGTGTGGGCGGTGGAATGTTTGCACCCGGTGACGGTGTGACCCGCGCTACCGTGTGGACAGTCCTGGCACGGATGGAGGGCGTGGATACCTCCGGCGGAGAGAACTGGTATGCCGCGGCGCAGAAGTGGGCCATGGATAACGGTATCTCCGACGGCACCGCGCCTGACGGGGCCATCACCCGGGAGCAGCTGGCAGTTATGCTGTACCGTTACAGCGGCAGTCCCAAGTGCTCCGGCAGCCTGAACGACTACCCGGATGGAGCCCTTGTCTCCAGCTGGGCCGAGGACGGAATGGTCTGGGCGGTGCAGAGCGGCCTGCTCAAGGGCGGGGACGGCGGCAAGCTGCTGCCTCAGTCCGGTGCGACACGGGCCGAGCTGGCAGTGATGCTCCAGCGATTCCAGGCAGAAGAGAACCGATAACAGAAAAAACATCCCCCGCGCAGTAATCACTGCGCAGGGGATGTTTTTTCTTAGAGAGAAGGGACAAAGGGGGAACCAATGCTGCCTGAGCCGGTGAGCACGGCATCAGCCGACAGGATTACCACCGGCCGGACGCCCCATTCGTCGGCGGCGTCCCGCATATAGAAGTACCCGTCGGTGCCCAGAATGCGCACCATGGAGCCATTGTTGAAATAGGGGGTATCCATCCAGCAGGGGGAGCCCGAGAGCAGACCTGCCCTGGACAGGGAGGACATCAGGCCGATGTCAGGCAGGCGGACGGTGTCGGTGCAGTCCATGGCCACTGCCTCCTCCATGCCCCGGTCGCTGTACGCCGGAACGTGGAAGGCAAAGAAGTCATTAAAGCCGGAGTCGGCCAGCTCACGGTCTATGATGGATAGGAGTACCCGGTGGCTGCCTGTCACCAGCATCTCCTGTTCCGACTGGTCAAAGGCGGAGGTGAGGAAGTCGCCGTTGAGCCACTCACGCAGGTCGGAGTCACTCCATCGGCTGCTGCCAAAGTCCCCGTCCTGGTCAAAGGCACGGCTATCCACCGCGTCCACAGCCAGGAGCAGCCAGCTGCCGTCCTTCTGCTGCTCCGCCGCCTGCCACAGAAGAGGCTCGCCCTCCCAGGTACCCAGCTGGACGTAGGCGCCGGTTTCCAGCGTGTCGTGGGATAGCTGTGTCCGTATCATGGAAATTCCGGCGGGCACGGCCAGCAGCAGGCAGAGCACCCCGGCGGTGCTGCATGCCAGCACGGCGGCGGGGCGTCGCACCCGTTCTGCCGTGGAAAGACGGTATCCCAGCCAGGCCAGCACCAGCAGGAGCAGCAGGTCGATGAACTGGGCGAAGGCGAACATGTGCTTTGCCAGGTCGCCCTCGCCGTTGGTGACCGTGGGCATGAGGAACTGGTAGGCCATGGAGCCCAGCACGGTGAGCACCAGCAGGGCGGCGGAGAGCTTGTCCCGTCCCGTGCCCTTCCGGCCCGCAACGGCCCGCCACAGGGCCCAGCAGCCGGCGGCCATGATGAGCCCGGCAGCCATCCAGGTGTTGACAGGCAGCTGGCCCCGCAGCCAGCTCCAGCCGCCGAAACGGCCAGCAAAGGTGAGCCGGGGGTGGGTGTCATCCAGATTGGAGAGGTAGTAGGGCCGGATAAAGCCGGTATGGGCCATGGCCACGTCCAGCTTTTCCAGGTAGTAGCCCGGATGGGAGAGGTAGAAGAACAACAGGTCAAACTTGGATACCTGGGAGAAGTCCTCTTTGAACTGTTCGCTCTCCCGGGCGGGAGCCACCCGGTCCATGTAGTAGTTGGAGTTGGCGTACTCTGCCATGTACTCCGGCAAGCCCAGGTCGGAGAGATACTGCTCAGTCTGCTCCGGGGTGGTGTCCTTGAGGACGCCGTAGAACACGGCGTTATAGTTTGTTTCGTAGTCCATCCAGCTGGGGAGAGAGAGGTACACCGCTCCCAACACAGCCACGCAGGCCACAACGCCGCCGCACAGCCACTTCCGGTATTTCTGCTCCGCCCGGAGAAAGAGAACCGCCCCCATGCCCAGGGCGCACAGGGCGGCCACCGGCAGGTTGATGAACTTGCTCCAGCCGTACACCACACAGGAGAGGAAGTACCAGCCTGCGTTCCAGCCCAGTCTGCCACGACCCGTCAGCAGCCGCAGGCCAAAGACTGCCATGGCCAGCAGGCCCAGCATCTGCACGGGCTCGCTGTACAGGGAGTTGAAGTAGGTGATGTACCCCTCGTCGCACAGGACAAAAAGGATGGCCAGCTTTACCAGCAGGTCGCACCACAGGGAGGGCAGACGGAAGGAGCGGAACAGCAGGAGCAGCAGCCCCGTGTAACAGAGCAGATAGATGAGGCCCAGCACCTGGATGTGGTAGGTGTCAAGGCTCTGGCCGGTGAGCACGTTGAGAGCCAGGTTTCCCGCCAGGGAGGCCCGGACAAACACCAGGTGGATGGAAGGGTAGGCGGCGGTGTTGTCCAGGTTGAAGAGCAGATTCCACAGCTTCTCACCGGCGGAATCTCCCTGAAAGACCATGCGGAAGGTGTCCTCATACACAAAGGAGCCGGTGCTCTCCGCGTAGTCCAGGGAGTTGGTGCTCAGCACCCGGCCGAAGTCTCCACTGTTGGATAAGCCCGCCCCGCCGCCGGTGAAGAGCACCAGGGTCATGATGACTGCCGCCAGCGCGGCCAGCAGGAGGGGACCAAACCGGTCGTAGAATTGTGCCGCCCGTGGGGCAAAAGGCTGTCTCTTCATACGTCACCTCGCTGAAAATGGGGATGCTGGAGGGTCACAGGACCGCCTTCAGGCCGGAGAGGAGGCCCTCCACGTCGGAAGGCTGGGTGGCAAAGGAGGTGACCAGCCGGATGGCTGTGTGGCCTGCATCCTGGCGGGCCCACACCTCGTAGGTGCACAGCTTGTCCAGCACGGGGAGCAGGCTGTCGGGCACCACGGGGAATACCATGTTGCTGGCCGAGCGGGAGGCCATGGGCAGGCCCAGAGCTTCCAGGCCGGACTGGAGGGACTGGGCCATATCCACCGCGTGACGGGCGATGGTCCAGTAGAGTCCGTCCTCCAGCAGAGTCTGGAACTGAAGGCCCAGCAGCCAGCCCTTGGCCAGCACGCCGCCCCGCTGCTTTTTAATGCGGAAGAAGCCCTCCTGAAGGGCGGGGTTGACGATGACCAGAGCCTCGCCCATGAGGGCGCCGTTCTTGGTGCCGCCGATGTAGAACGCATCGGTAAGGCGGGCCAGGTCGGGGAGGGTCAGGTCGTTCTCCGCCGCGCCGAAGGCGGCCCCCAGCCGGGCGCCGTCCAGGAACAGGAGGAGGTTGTTGGCCTTGCAGCAGGAGGAAAGGGCCTCCAGCTCGGCCAGCGTGTACACCGCGCCGGTCTCGGTGGCGTCGGAGATATACACCAGGCGGGGGAGGGTCAGGTGCTCGTCGGCCGCGGCCTCCACCAGGGGGAGAATGAGCTCAGGGGTCAGCTTTCCGTCAGGCGCGGCGACGGCCTGAACCAGCTTGTGGCCGGTGGCCTCCACCGCGCCGGCCTCGTGGCCGTTGACGTGGCCGGTGTGGGCGCAGATCACGCTCTCCCAGGGGCGGAGGAAGGCGGCGATGGCGGTGAAGTTGGTCTGGGTGCCGCCGATAAGGAACTGGACGTCCGCCCCGGGACAGCGGCACAGGTCCTTGATGAGCCGGGCGGCATTGGCGCAGTAGTCGTCAGCGCCGTAGCCGATAACGTGCTCGTCGTTGTGGGCGGCAATGGCGGCGAGGACGGCGGGATGGGCGGCCTCAGAGTAGTCGTTGCGGAAATTGTACATGTTCATTCACCTCATAACAAAGGGGCCGCAGGCCGCCCCGAAAGCCGGGGAGGGCCTGCGGCCGCTGAAATTGCCATTAGAATTTGAAGCTGTCCTTCAGGCTCACGGACCGGTTGAACACCAGATGGCCGGGGGCGGAGTCCTTGCTGTCCACGCAGAAGTAGCCCTGGCGCAGGAACTGGAAGGAGGCGGGGGCGGCGGCGTCGGCCAGACTGGCCTCCACCTTGGCGCCGGAGAGCACCTCCAGGGAGTTGGGGTTCAGGCAGTCCAGGAAGCTCTTGTCGCCCGCGTCGGGGTCGGCGTCGGAGAACAGGTTGTCGTACAGCCGGATCTCCGCGTCCACGGCAGTGGCGGCGTCCACCCAGTGGATGGTGGCGCCCTTCACCTTACGGCCGTCGGCGGGATCGCCGCCGCGGGAGTCGGGATCATACTCGCAGAGGACCTCCACCACGTTGCCGTTCTCGTCCTTCACGCAGCCGGTACACTTGATGAGGTAGGCGCCCTTCAGGCGGCACTCGGGACCCTCGGGATAGAGACGCTTGTACTTGGGCACAGGGGTCTCCAGGAAGTCCTCGGACTCGATATACAGGTGGCGGGAGAAGGACACCTCGCGGGTGCCGTCCTCGGGACGGCTGGGGTTGTTCTCCACGGTGAAGGTCTCGCTCTGGCCCTCGGGGTAGTTGGTGACGGTGAGCTTGATGGGGCGCAGCACCGCCATACGGCGCAGAGCCACCTCGTTCAGGTCCTCACGCAGGCAGTGCTCCAGGAAGGCGAACTCCACGGTGGAGGCAGCCTTGCTCACGCCGTTGCGCTCGGAGAAGTTGCGGATGGAGCGGGGGGTGTAGCCCCGGCGGCGCAGGCCGCACAGGGTGGGCATACGGGGGTCGTCCCAGCCGGAGACCCGGCCCTCCTCCACCAGCTGGCGCAGCTTGCGCTTGCTCATAACGGTGTAGTTGATGCCCAGACGGGCGAACTCGATCTGCCGGGGCTTGGCGGGCAGGTCACAGTGGGCGATGACCCAGTCGTACAGGGGCCGGTGGTCCTCAAACTCCAGGGAGCAGAGGGAGTGGGTGATACCTTCCAGGGCGTCCTCGATGGGGTGGGCGAAGTCGTACATGGGGTAGATGCACCACTTGTTGCCCTGGCGGTGGTGATGCATGTGGTTGATGCGGTAGATAACGGGGTCGCGCATGTTGAAGTTGCCGCTGGCCAGGTCGATCTTGGCACGCAGGGTCATGCGGCCGTTCTCAAACTCGCCGGCACGCATGCGGGCGAACAGGTCCAGGGATTCCTCCACGGGGCGGTCCCGGTAGGGGGAGCGGGCGGGGGTGCTCACGTCGCCGCGGTACTCCTTGAACTGGTCGGGGGTCAGCTCGCAGACGTAGGCCAGGCCCTTCTTGATGAGCTCCACGGCGCAGTCGTACATCTTCTCAAAGTAGTCGGAGGCGTAGTAGAACCGGTCGCCCCAGTCATAGCCCAGCCAGTGGATGTCCTCCTGGATGGCCTCCACGTACTCCACGTCCTCCTTGGTGGGGTTGGTGTCGTCCATGCGGAGGTTGCACAGGCCGCCGTACTTCTCGGCGGTACCAAAGTCGATGAAGATGGCCTTGGCGTGGCCGATGTGGAGGTAGCCGTTGGGCTCGGGGGGAAAACGGGTATGGACGGTCATGCCTTGGAACTGACCACCCTGGGCGATGTCCTCGTCAATGAAATCATGGATGAAGTTTTGGGTCATGGTGGTGTTCAGCTCTTCGGTCATGTTGTTTCACTCCTTAAATGTTCCATTTCAGCCGGACCGCCCAAAGACAGCCGGCCAAATCCTTATTTTACCCGGTGTATACAAAAATTGCAATCTATTTCTTACAAAAAGGCAGAAAAATCCGACCGCGCCCGCCGTCATCCCACCACGTTGATGGGGCGGCCATCCAGGTAGGCGGCGATGTTCCCTGCCAGCAGGGAGATGAGCCGCTGCCGGGTCTCCAGGCCCTTCCAGCCCATGTGGGGGGTGAGGATGACGTTTTCCATGGTATAGAGGGGGTTGTCCGCCGCAGGAGGCTCGGTCTCCTGTACGTCCAGACCCGCACCCGCGATGGTTCCGGACTTCAGGGCGTCGATGAGGGCGGCCTCGTCCACCAGTGCGCCGCGGGAGGTGTTGATGAGGAAGGCGGTGGGCTTCATGAGGGACAGCGTGTCCCTGTTGATGAGGTGCCGGGTGGCGTCGGTAAGGGGACAGTGGAGGGAGACGTAGTCGCTGCGGCTGAGCAGCTCCTCCAGGCTGACGCAGGTCACGCCGGGGCCGTAGTCCCGGGGGGTGCGGCTGTAAACCAGCATCTCCATGTCCAGAGCCAGGGCGATTTTCATCACCCCACGGCCGATGTTGCCCGCGCCGATGAGGCCGATGGTCTTGCCGTTGACCTCCACGTGGTCCAGGCCCAGGCAGCGGGTGAAATTGCTCCGGTCGCCCCGCTCCAGCATCCGGATCTGGGCGCCCATGGAGGAACTGAGGCAGAGCAGGAGCATGATGGCCGTGTGGGCCACCCGCTGGGAGCTGTACGCCGGGATGTTGCACACGGTGATGCCTCTGGCCCTGGCGGCGGCCAGGTCGATGTTGTTGTAGCCGGTGCCCGCCTCACAGATGAGTTTTACCGAGTCGGGGAATTGAGCGATAAGCTCCGCCGGTACGGGCAGCTCCTTGGTCACGGCGATTTCGCAGCCCTGGAGCCGCTGGGGAATCTGCTCGGGCGTGCTGTCGTCATAGATGGTAACGTGGGGGGCCAGGGTGGTCAGGTTCAGCTTCCCGTCGTAGTTCATTTTCGCGGCGTTGAGCACCACGGTAGTTCCGTTCATTCCTATCCATCCTCTCAAAGGGGTGATTAAATTTACTATATCAGTATGGAGACAGGCTGACAAGAGAGGGGAGAAGATTTGTGTATTTTCAGGCTGCAAAAGGAGATGCTGCGTTATGCCGGCACTGACCAAGGCCCAAAGAGCCATGATGAGCAAGAATAAGGACGACTTGAAGCTGACCGCGCTGCCCGGCATCGGGCCGCGTATCGGCAAATACCTCAACGACATGGGCTTTTACCGCGTGGGAGATTTGAAGGGAGAGAATGCGGAGGACCTCTATGCCCGCAACAACGCGATCCGGGGCTTTGAGGACGACCCCTGTTTTCTCTATGTATTCCGCATGGCCATCTATTTTGCCGAGCATGACGTGCAGGACCCGGAGCTGCTCCAGTGGTGGAGATGGCGCAGGCCGGACGAGGGCCCCCAGGGCGGAAAGCACCCAGAGAAATAGTACAGGCCCGCCGGAACCATGTTCCGGCGGGCTTGCTTCATTCAGGCGGCAATCAGCGCGATGACGCCGATTACCCAGAGATGGAGGGGGTAGAAGAAATAGAAAAAGTACTTGGAGAAGGGGGTGTTGGGGCCGCGCTGGCCGTTGTAGAGCGCGATGAAGGGCAGTACGGAGATAAAGAGGAAATCCGAGTTGAAGCCCAGCATCAGCAGCGTCTCCCAAAGCGAGGGGTAGAGGTGGAACGCCGAAAAGAAGAGGAGAAGGGAGAAGCCCAGATACACAATATTGCGGACAAGGGGACGGCCGCGGAAGTAGAATGTAATCAGGATAAACGGCAGGATAACCGGGCCGCCTTCCGCGCAGATCAGCCCTGCGAACAGCACGGCGCAGCCGCCCACAATGCGCAGAGCGCGCTGCCAAAGCGGGGCGTCAGGCTGCGCGCCCGCCAGCAGGTTGAGCATGAGCACCCCGAGGGCCAGCGTGAGAAAGATATTGTTGGAAAGGGTCAGACCCTTACCGGCGGCCAGCAGGTTATAAAGCTGGTTTCCGAGCGCCATGACTGCCGCCCAGCCGAAGAGACGGAGGTTATAGCGCAGGCGGCTGCGGGTGTGCAGGAAGCCCTCCACGGCCAGATAGGCAAACCACACGCCCACACAGCGGGTGACCGCGTGGAACAGCGCGCTCAGTTCGGGCGGGAGCAGACCGGGGATGTGGTCCAGATGGTCCAGCACCATGAGCAGCGCCATAAAGAGCTTGAGTTCAAACGCATTCCATTTTCCTAATTTCATCAGACAGAAGGACACCTCTCACAACAAAAATTCAGCCTTGACAGGATATCAGGCGGCACGAAAGAACGTTTTAGAAATATTTGAAGTTTTGTTTAAGAAAAGAGGAAAGAAGCCTTTTGACAAGCAAAGCGGCGCGGGAATTTCCCGCGCCGCTGACAGTTATTCAGAGCATTACCGGGCGTAGGCGGCCCGGCCGGTCTCGTAGAGGTTGCCGCCCTGGGCGTCGATGGCCACAGTGAGAGGCAGGTCTTTGACGGTCATCCGCTTGACCGACTCGCAGCCCAGGTCCTCAAAGGCGATGACCTCCACGGTCTGAATGCACTTGGCGATGAGGGCACCTGCGCCGCCCACGGCGGCGAAGTACACCCCGCCGTTGCGGACCATGGCGTCCACCACGGCCTGGGACCGCTGGCCCTTGCCAATCATGGCACCCAGGCCCAGGTCCAGCAGCCGGGGGGCATAGGGGTCCATCCGGCTGGAGGTGGTGGGGCCGCAGGCACCCACCGCCATGCCCTGCTGCCCAGGAGTGGGTCCGGCGTAGTAGATGACGGCGTCCTTCAGGGGGAAGGGCGGCTCCTTGCCCTGATCCAGCAGGGCAAAGATGCGCTTGTGGGCGGCGTCACGGGCGGTGTAAATGGTGCCCGACAGCAGTACCCGGTCTCCGGCACGCAGGGTCGGAGCTACGGCAGGCAGCTGCTCGGTGGTGAGAGAGATGGTCTGCGCCATGGCTTATTCCTCCGTCAGAGGCGTGGGGGCCTTGGGGGGCTCACCCTCACGGCAGACCTGGAGCAGCTTCTCCAGGGCGGTGTCGTGCTCGGCAAACTCGGCGGTGATGTGCTCCAGGCTGCGGGCCACCCGCTCCAGCTCGCCGGAGGCGTGGGAGATGGTGGCGTCCACATCGGTGCGCAGGCGGTCGTATCCCGCCTCCACCCGGGTCAGCCACTGGCCCACCTGTTCCCGGGTCTCCCTGGCCTTTTTCTCCGCCTCGGCCTGGACGGCCTGGGCACGGTAGTGGGCGTCCAGCTCAATGCCGGCCACCCGGTCCTTGACGCCGGCGTAGGCCTCGGCATCCGCCTCCGAGCGGGACAGGCGGGACTGGGCGGCGGAGAGTTCCTCCTCTACCCGCACCAGCCGGGCGGTCTTCTCCTCCAGCTCGGCCCGGATGGCATCCAGCGCGTCGCTCTTCTCCTTCAGCTCGGCGGCCAGAGCCTCCGCACGGGCGGACAGCTCCTCCTCCCGGACAGCGGCGTCCGCCGCCTTCTTCTCCGCCTCGGAAGCGGCCTTGCGGGCCTCCTCCAGGTCTCTGTTCAGGACGGCTACCTTCTCCCGGTGCTGCCGGGAGGAGGTCTCCACATAGTTCAGCACATCCTGCTTATGAAATCCGCCGAAGGCCACCGTGCGGAACTGCTGCTCACTCATATGAGACACCTCGTCTTTCTGCGAAAATGGAATCGCAATCACAGACAGTATATCACATCTTTCCGACTGATACAATCGTTTGCGCCTTACGGATGGGCGGACTGACGGGAAAACCGCCCGAGAAATCCCACGGATATGGGGAGTTATGAATTGACGTTCCAGCGGAAGGGGTGATATAATATACTGATTTTGTATGCACATATGTTTTGAGGGATATGCTTATGTGGATTTCTGACAAGTGGAACGATTACGAATTGATTGACTGCGGCGGCGGGGAAAAGCTGGAGCGCTGGGGCAAGTATACCCTGGTGCGGCCCGACCCCCAGGCCATCTGGAACACACCCCGGGAGAACCGGCTGTGGCGGCGGCCTGACGCCCGGTACGCCCGCTCCTCCACCGGCGGCGGCCAGTGGGAGAAGAAGGACGTGCCCGAGCGCTGGCAGGTGTCCTACGGGGACCTGACCTTCAACATCAAGCCCATGAACTTCAAGCACACCGGACTCTTCCCCGAGCAGGCCGCCAACTGGGACTTTGCCCGGGAGCAGATTCGGAAGGCGGGGCGGCCCATCAATGTGCTCAACCTCTTTGCCTACACCGGCGGAGCCACTGTGGCCTGTGCCGCCGCCGGCGCCAGCGTGTGCCACGTGGACGCGGCCAAGGGCATGGTGGCTTGGGCCAGGGAGAATGCCAAGTCCTCCGGCGTGGAGGACCGGCCCATCCGCTGGATCATTGACGACTGCGGCAAGTTTGTGGAGCGGGAGATCCGCCGGGGCCGGAAGTACGACGCGGTGATCATGGACCCGCCGTCCTATGGACGGGGACCCTCCGGCGAGATCTGGAAGCTGGAGGAGAACCTCTACCCCTTTGTGGAGCTGGTGGCCCAGGTGCTCTCCGACGAGCCCCTGTTCTTCCTCATCAACTCCTACACCACAGGCCTTGCCCCCTCGGTGCTGACCTACATTCTGGAGACCGTGGTGTCCAGCAAGCACGGCGGCCGCACCGAGAGCGCCGAGCTGGGCCTGAGCGTCACCGAGACCGGTCTGGCGCTGCCTTGCGGCGCCACCGGGCGCTGGATGGCCGACCGGTAAAGAACAACAGGGAATGGGAGGCAAAAAATGGCCAATTCCATTGTAAAAACCGAAAATCTCCGCTTCTCCTACGAGGCCGAGGGAGGTCTCTCCCCGGTGGTGCTGGACGGGGTGGACCTGGAAATTGAAGAGGGCAGCTTTGTAGCGGTGCTGGGTCACAACGGGTCGGGCAAATCCACCCTGGCCAAGCACATGAACGCCATCCTGCTGCCCACCGGCGGCAAGGTGTACGTGGACGGCATGGACACCTGCGACGACGACCTGCTGCTGGACATCCGCCGCACCGTGGGCATGGTGTTCCAGAACCCGGACAACCAGATTGTGGCCAACGTGGTGGAGGAGGACGTGGCCTTCGCCCCCGAGAATCTGGGCGTGCCTCCGGAGGAGATCCGCCGCCGGGTGGACGAGGCCCTCAAGCTGGTGGACATGTACGAGTACCGGGAGCACGCGCCCCATCTGCTCTCCGGCGGCCAGAAGCAGCGGGTGGCCATTGCGGGCGTCATCGCCATGCGGCCCCGCTGCATCGTGCTGGACGAGCCCACCGCCATGCTGGACCCCATCGGACGCAGCGAGGTGCTGCGCACCATCCGCCAGCTCAACCGGAACGCGGGCATCACCGTGGTGCTCATCACCCACCACATGGACGAGGCTGCCCAGGCCGACCGATTAGTGGTTATGAGCAAGGGCAAGGTCATCGCTGACGGAGCCCCCCGGCAGGTGTTTCAGCGGGTGGAGGAGCTGAAGGCCGTGGGCCTGACGGTGCCCGAGACGGTGGAGCTGTGCTGGGAGCTGCGCAGGGAGGGGCTGGACGCCCCCCTGGACGCCCTCAGCGATGAGGAGTGCGCCAAGGCGCTGTATGAGCTGATCACCCGGTAAAACGGCATATTTTGCGGGCGTTACCTCCATATGAGGAATGCACCACTGATAAAAAGGACTGAAGTCATTGGAACCGATTATCCAGACGGAAAAACTCAGCCACATCTATTCCGCCGGCACCCCCTTTGAGCACGGCGCGCTGATTGATGTGGATTTCACGGCCTACCGGGGGGAGTACCTGGGCATCATCGGCCACACCGGATCGGGCAAGTCCACCCTGATTCAGCACCTCAACGGCCTGCTCAAGCCCACCTCCGGCCGGGTGCTCTTTGAGGGCAAGGACATCTGGGAGAGCAAGGAGCGCACTCATCAGACCCGCTTCCAGGTGGGCCTGGTGTTCCAGTACCCGGAGTACCAGCTCTTTGAGGAGACGGTGTATAAGGACATCGCCTTCGGACCCCGGAACATGAAGCTCTCCGAGGAGGAGATTGACCGCCGGGTCCGGGAGGCGGCGGCCTTCGTGGGCCTGTCCGATGCCATGCTGGAGCAGTCTCCCTTTGAGCTGTCCGGCGGCCAGAAGCGCCGGGTGGCCATTGCGGGCGTCATCGCCATGGAGCCCTCCGTCCTCATCCTGGACGAGCCCACCGCCGGTCTGGACCCGGTGGGCGTGGAGAGCATCCTGTCCAACATCCACGACTACCACGTGGCCAAGAACGCCACCATCATCATCGTCTCCCACTCCATGGAGGAGGTGGCCCGGACGGTGGACCGGCTGGTGGTGGTCAACGACGGCCGCATCCCCTTCGCCGGCACACCCCGTGAGGTCTTTGCCCACGAGGAGGAGCTGATTGCCATGGGCCTGGGCGTGCCCCAGGTGACCCGGGTGCTCCACCAGCTGAAAAAGCTGGGCGTGGACGTGGACGACACGGCGTACACCATGGAGCAGGCCAGAGCGGCTGTCATGGCGGCGTACAGAGCGCGGAAGGGGGCGGTGTAAATGGCGCTGAAGGACATTACCCTGGGACAGTATTTCCCCGGAAACTCCATTCTCCACCGCCTGGACCCCCGCACCAAAATCCTGCTTGTGGCCATGTATATTGTGGCCCTCTTCCTGGCCAAGCAGCTGGTGGGATACGGCATCATGATAGTGGTGCTGGCCTCGGCCATCGCCGTGTCCAAGGTGAAGCTGAAGACCCTTTTCCGCGGCCTCAAGCCTATTATGATTATTATCGTCATCACCGCCTTCCTTAACCTGTTCTGGACCCCCGGACAGACCATCTGGAAGTGGGGCTTCCTCAACCTGACGGTGGAGGGCATCTGGTCGGCCGTCTTTATGGTGCTGCGCATCTCCATGCTCATCCTGGGCACCTTCCTGCTGACCTACACCACCTCGCCCATTCTCCTGACCGACGGCCTGGAGAATCTGATGGGCCCCCTGAAGAAAATTCATGTGCCCGTCCATGAGCTGGCCATGATGATGTCCATTGCCCTCCGGTTCATCCCCACCCTCATTGAGGAGACGGACAAGATCATGTCCGCCCAGAAGGCCCGCGGCGCCGACTTCGATACCGGTGGCCTGATGGACAAGGCCAGGGCCCTCATCCCCCTGCTGGTGCCCCTGTTTATCTCGGCCTTCCGCCGGGCGGACGAGCTGGCTATCGCCATGGAGTGCCGCTGCTACCACGGCGGCGAGGGCCGCACCCGCCTGCGTCAGCTGAAATATCGCCGGGCTGACGTGGTGTTCCTGGTGTGCGGATTGGCAGTCTGCGTGGCCGTGGGCGTGCTGGGTCACTTCGGCCTGTGAAAAATTTTAAGAAATTTCTAATGAAAGCTCTATGATTTTATGAGAAATATCGCGTTAAAATTGATGTACGTGGGCACCGCTTATCACGGATGGCACCGCAGCGTATAGCAAACGTGCCGGTGGCACGTTTGTAGCGTAGGCTCCGACGGCTATGCCGGCGGAGGGGAAGTGAAGTAGAAGCAGAGAGGAAAGGCGTGGGAGGCCGTTATGCGGAATATAGCACTAAAACTGATGTATGTGGGAACGGCCTACCACGGATGGCAGATTCAGAAGAACGCCGTCACCGTGGAGGAGACCCTGGAGAAGGCCATCGCCTCGGTGGTGGGCCATCCGGTGAAGTGTACCGGCGCTGGCCGCACCGATGCAGGCGTCCACGCGGAGAACTATATCGCCAATTTCCGCACCACCTCCACCATCCCCTGCGACCGGCTGCCCCTGGCGGTGAACACCCGCCTGCCGGAGGACATTGTGGTGGTCAAGGCCACCGAGGTCCACGACGGCTTCAACGCCATCGGCTCCTGTATCAAAAAGGAGTACACCTACCGCATCTACAACTCCCGCATCCGCAACGCCTTTTTCGTTAACCGGGCCTGGTTCTACCCCAAGCACCTGGACGAGAAGATCATGCAGGCGGCGGCCGACCGGTTTGTGGGCACCCACGACTTCGCCGCCGTCCAGTCGGTGGGCACGGAGGTCCAGTCCACGGTGCGCACTGTGCACTACTTCAATATGACCCGCTCGGGTGATATGATTGAGTGCCGGGTGTGCGCCAACGGCTTCCTCTACAACATGGTGCGTGCCATGGTGGGTACCTGCGTGTACGCCGCAGAGGGCAAGTTCCCGCCCGAGGCGGTGAGCGACATTCTGGAGGGCCGCTGCCGCACGGCGGCGGGGCCCACCGCGCCTCCGGGCGGCCTGTATATGACCAAGCTGTGGTATGAGGAGGACGTACTCTGACGGGCAGAATTTTTAAGGAATTTGGTGCATACACATGAACGACAGACAGGAAGTGCCCAACGGCAAGAAAAAACCGAATATTCTGGTCCGTCTGCTGGCCTTTCTGGTGACATTGGCGCTGATTTTCGGCGCGGTGACCCTGGTGGTCTACCGGGACCGGCTGAATTTTGACGTCATCCGGCGGTACTTTGCCTACCGCAGTCTGGAACGCAACGACAGCGGACAGGCCGAGTCCTTTGCCCATGAGGGCAGCACCCGGGACATTTTTGTCTCGGCGGGGGAGAACCTGCTGGTGTGTTCCACCACCGGTGTGCGGCTCTTTTCCGGCAGCGGCACCCAGTATGCAAACGAGCAGATTGTGATGGAGCAGCCGGTGGCCATGGCAGCAGGGGAGTGGTCCCTGGCCTATGACGCCGGCGGTAAGAGCCTCTATCTCTTCCGGGATAAGGAGAAGGTGTTCTCCCTGGGCGCGGACAACGGCAAGACAATTCTCTCCGCCCGAGTCAATGAGAACGGCTGGCTGGCGGTGGTCACCCAGGCGGCCAGCTACAAAGGCTCGGTGACTGTGTACAACCCCCAGCAGCAGCCGGTGCTTCAGCTGAACCGGTCCAGCGGCTTTGTGATGGACGCAGTGGTGACCGAGGACGGGAAGTACCTGGCGACAGTCACCGTGAGCCAGAGCGGCGCGTCCTTTGCCAGCAGCCTGGACTTCTACCGGCTGGATCGGACTGAGGAGGAGACTGAGCCGGATGCCTCGTGCACCCTGGACGGCAGCGTGATTCTGGACCTGCGGGAGCAGGACGGGACCATGTGGGCCCTGGGGGATACAGGGGTGTTCGCCGTCTCTCTGGCGGAGAAGAACCTGGGGGAGCGGAAGGGAGCGTACAGCTACTCGGAGCAATACCTGAAGGAGTTCTCTCTGGAGGGGGACGGGTACGCGGCGCTGCTGCTGGGCAAATACCGGGCCGGTACTCAGGCCCAGCTGCTGGTGACTGACGAGGCGGGAGAGGTGACGGGCACGCTGGACATTGGCGAGCAGGTGCTCTCGCTGTCCGCGGCGGGGCGGTATATCGCCGTACTCACCGCCGACCGGCTGGACATCTATACCTCGGATCTCCGGCTCTATGACAGCCTGTCCGGCACCCAGAACGCACAGAAGGTGCTCATGCGGGCCGACGGTACCGCCATGCTCATCGGTGCGAAAACTGCCCGGCTCTACATCCCGGGCTGAGTAAGAAACCCTTTTCAGTGATTCCATACGGAGGTTCCCATGGCTTATCTGGTATTTGATATCGCAATTCTGGCAATTCTGGCCCTCTTCGCCTGGCGCGGTGCGTCCAGGGGCTTTGTACTCTCCCTGTGCGGCCTGCTGGCCGTTGTGGTGGCCTTTGTGGGCGCCAGCTTCCTGGCCAGCCTGCTGGCACCCAAGGTGGGCGCCGCCCTGGAGCCAAAATTCGCCCAGGTGATTGAGGAGAAGCTGGAGGAGCAGTTCCAGCAGTCCGACCCGGCGGGAGATGCCGCCGCAGGTCTGGAGGAGGGGGAGGACTACCCCCTGCAGGACGTGCTGTCCGTACTCCGGGACATGGGACTCTATGAGGACCTGGTGAACACCATCGACCAGGCGGTCCAGGACGGTATGACCGCCGTGGCTGCCAACGCGGCAGCGGCTGTGGCCGCCGCCATCGCCCAGTCTGTGGCCTATACGGTGATTTTCACCGTGGCCTTTGCACTGATTCTGATTGCGTGGAAGGTGTTCTCCCATGCGGTGGACCTGGTGGCAAAGCTGCCCGGTCTGAATTTCCTCAACAAAACCGGCGGCGCGGCCATGGGCCTGGTCAAGGGCGTGCTGATTCTCTTCCTGGTGGCCTGGCTCATCCAGTACTCCGGCAAGCTCATCCCGGAGGAGACCGTCCAGCAGACCCACCTGCTTAAGTTCTTCATGACCACCAATCCCATGACCCTGCTCCAGGGGCTGTAATGGAGCATTCCCCGCCATTCCACACAAATGAAGGTGTTAACGATGAATGTGCCCAATTTTCTCTCCCTGCTCCGGCTGGCCATGGTGCCTGTCTTTGCAGTGGTGTTCTTCCAGCCCATCTCCACGGCGCGGTACTGGGCGGTGGGTGTGTACGCCCTGGCCTTTGTCACCGACATCGCCGACGGATACATCGCCCGCCACTTCAACCAGATTACCCGCTTGGGGCGGATTCTGGACCCGCTGGCGGACAAGCTGATGACCTTTACCGTTATCGTCTGCATCACGGCGGCGGGCATCATCCCCATCTGGGCAGTGATCATCTTCTTCTGCAAGGAGGCGGCCATGGGCCTGGGCGCCCTGTCCATGCTCCACAAGATTGATGATGTCATCCCCTCCAACTGGCTGGGTAAAATCTCCACCTTCGTGTTCTTTGTGGTGTGCGCCGCTCTGGTGCTCTTTCCCCAGATTCCCCGGGCCTGGGCCACGGGCATGATCTCCTTCGCCCTGGCCCTGACCATTCTGGCCTTCCTCTACTACCTGTGGCTGTACATGAGCGTGCTGGGCAAGAAGAAGTAAGCAATACCCGTTGCGGCTGGAAAATAAAAAACCGAGTAAATTACCAGAAATTCATACCCAGTTCACAATTTCGCACTAGAATTTTTTCTCCGGGGCACAGTAGGGCCCCAAGGGGAGAAAACATCCCCCTTAAAGGAGCTGAACAATATGCAACCTACACTCTGTTCCAGATGTCATAAGAATGTGGCTGTTATCTTTATCCAGAAGATTGAGGGCGGCGAGACCAAGAGCGAGGGGCTGTGCCTCAAGTGCGCCCGGGAGCTGGGCATCAAGCCCGTTGAGGACATGATGAAGAAGATGGGCATCACCGACGAGGACCTGGATGGTCTGACCAACGAGATGCTCTCCGCCTTCGGCGGCGCCGAGGGTATGGAAGGTCTGGTGCCTCAGGGGGATGATCCGGACAGCGACGAGGACGACGAGGGCCGCACGGCCACCTTCCCCTTCCTCAACAAGCTCTTCGGCGGCGCTCAGGGCGGCGACAGCCAGCCCAAGGAGGAATCCCGCCCCCGTGAGGAGAAGAGCGGCAAGGAGCGGGCCCCCAAGCGGAAGTTTTTGGAGAACTACTGCATCTCCCTGACCCAGAAGGCTGCCGAGGGCAAGCTGGACAACATCGTGGGCCGGGACCAGGAGATTGAGCGCACCATCCAGATTCTCAACCGCCGCCAGAAGAACAACCCCTGCCTCATCGGCGAGCCCGGCGTGGGCAAGACCGCCATCGCCGAGGGCCTGGCCCAACGGATTTACTCGGGCAACGTGCCCTACAAGCTCCAGGACAAGGAGGTCTACCTGCTGGACCTGACCGCCCTGGTGGCGGGTACCCAGTTCCGCGGCCAGTTCGAGAGCCGGATGAAGGGCCTGATTGACGAGGTCAAGAAGCTGGGCAACATCATCCTGGTCATCGACGAGGTCCACAACATCGTGGGCGCAGGCGATGCCGAGGGCAGCATGAACGCCGCCAACATCCTCAAGCCCGCCCTGTCCCGTGGTGAAATCCAGGTCATCGGCGCCACCACCCTCACCGAGTACCGCAAGTACATCGAGAAGGACTCCGCCCTGGAGCGCCGGTTCCAGCCCGTCATTGTGGAGGAGCCCTCCATTGAGGACGCGGTGCGGATCATCATGGGCATCAAGTCCTACTATGAGAAGTACCACTTCGTCTCCATCTCCCCCGAGATGGCCCGGCTGGCCGTCACCATGAGTGAGCGGTACATCACCGACCGCTACCTGCCCGACAAGGCCATCGACCTCATCGACGAGGCATGCTCCGACGTGAACCTCCACAACGCCAGTCTGGCCCGGGAGGCCCAGCTGAAGAAGGAGCTGGAGGCCATCTCCAAGGAGCGGGAGGCCCTGGTGGCCGAGGCCAACAGCCGGGATTTCAAGCGCCAGAGCGACCTGAAGGCCAACGAGAACCGCCAGGCGGAGATCCGCCGGGAGCTGAACAAGCTCACCGACCAGTACAGCGCCCTGTCCGCCGCCGGCGGCCAGGAGGCCGGCATGAAGGACAACGAGCGGGAGCAGGCCCGCCTCCAGCGTGAGCTGCAGAAGCTGATTCAGGACCGGAACAGCCTCAACGCCTCCACCGGCGACGAGGACTACCAGCGTCTGGCCGTCATCAAGAGCCGGGAGCTCCAGCTCCAGCAGGAGCTGGACAAGCTGGAGGCCCAGAGCGCTCCGCCCCTGACCGTGGGCCACCTGGCCCGGGTCATCGAGCTGTGGACCAAGATTCCCGCCAGCCAGATTCAGGAGGCCGAGTATGAGCGCTTGGCCCAGCTGGAGAACCGCCTCAAGGAGCACATCATCGGCCAGGACGACGCGGTGAAGGCTGTGGCCGCCGCTGTCCGCCGCGGCCGCGTGGGCATCGCCTCCAAGCGCAAGCCCGTGTCCTTTATCTTCGTGGGCTCCACCGGCGTGGGCAAGACCGAGCTGGTCAAGCGGCTGGCCATGGACATGTTCCACTCCCCCGAGTCCCTCATCCGGCTGGATATGTCCGAGTTCATGGAGAAGTTCGCGGTGAGCCGCATCATCGGTTCTCCCCCGGGCTACGTGGGCTACGATGAGGCCGGCCAGCTCACCGAGAAGGTCCGCCGCAAGCCCTACTGCGTCATCCTCTTCGACGAGATTGAGAAGGCCCACCCCGACGTGCTCAACATCCTGCTCCAGATTCTGGACGACGGCCACATCACCGACGCCCAGGGCCGGAACGTGAACTTTGAGAACACGGTCATCGTCATGACCTCCAACGCGGGCAGCGAGGCCAAGGGCTCCGGCAGCGTGGGCTTCGGCCGCACCGCCGCCGAGCAGGGCCGTGAGCGGGCCATGAAGGCCCTGGAGAGCTTCCTGCGGCCTGAGTTCATCAACCGGGTGGACGAGATTGTCTACTTCAACCGTCTCAGCGAGGAGAACTTCAAGGCCATCGCCGGCATCATGCTGGGCGAGCTGAAGGGCACCCTGGCCGAGAAGGGTATCACCTTCACCTACGACGACAGCCTGCTGGACTACCTGGTGAAGAAGTCCTACTCCCTGACCTATGGCGCCCGCAACCTGCGCCGCCAGATTCAGAAGGACCTGGAGGACCCCATCGCCACCCGCATCATCGAGAGCTATCTCAACCCCGTCCGTACCCTGCATGCCTCCTCCGACGGAGAGACCGTGCAGATTACCGGCGAATAAGCAGCATAAAAGGGCCCCGTCTCACAAAACTGAGACAGGGCCCTTTTTATGTCCTTATTGCTGGATGGTGCGGAGAATCTCGCCCTCGGCGGAGATGACGGTGATGGTGAGGGGAATGTGCTTACCGGAGTTGGCCACGGCCAGCTCAGCGGCCCGCTGGATGCCGCCGCAGCAGGGCACCTCCATCCGGGCAACCGTGACGCTGCGCACGTTGTTGCGGCGGAAAATCTCGGTGAGCTTGTCGGTGTAGTCCCCCTCGTCCAGCTTGGGGCAGCCCACCAGCACCACACGGCCCCGGATAAAGTCCCGGTGGAAGGCGCCGTAGGCGTAGGCGGTGCAGTCGGCTGCGATGAGCACATCGGCGCCGCTGAGCCAGGGGGACATGGGGTTGACCAGCTTAATCTGCACCGGCCACTGCCGCAGCTCGCTGGGAATCTCACCGGCGGCAGCGGGGCGCTCCTGACGGTGAATAGCACGGCTCATGCTGCCTGGACAGCCGCAGGGCAGGGGAGCGGCAGCATTCTCCTTGGCCGCCTTGGCGGCCATGACGGCGGCGTGGTCATAGGCGGGGGCCTCCCGTTCCTCAAAGGTGATGGCTCCGGTGGGGCAGGCGGGGAGGCAGTCCCCCAGGCCGTCGCAGTAGTCCTCGCGGAGCAGCCTGGCCTTGCCGTCCACCATGCCGATGGCTCCCTCGTGGCAGGCCGCCGCGCAGGCGCCGCAGCCGTTGCACTTGTCCGCGTCAATCTTGATAATCTTCCGAATCATAGGGAAAACCCTCCTTGTATTTGTAAGGAAAGCATACTATACTGGTATCAAATTTTATGTTGCAGTTGCAACATGGGAGGAAAAAACATGGGAGGAAAAAACATGGGGAAATTTCTGCCGGTGCTCCAGAGGTCGCCTCTCTTCACCGGGATTTCAGAGCAGGATATGGAGACTATGCTGGACTGTCTGGGGGCGGTGGAGCGGAAATTCAGCAGGGGAGAGGCGGTGCTCCGGGCCGGAGAGCCTGCCCGCCGGCTGGGCGTGGTGCTGTCCGGGCGGCTCCAGGTGTGCCGGGAGGACCGGGAGGGACGCAGAACCGTGCTCTCCTCAGTACCTCCGGCGGGTATCTTCGGCGAGGCCCACGCCTGCGCCGGGACAGCCGCCCTGCCGGTGTCGGTGTGGGCGGTGGAGGACAGCGGCGTATTGCTGCTGGACATCGCCCGGGTGGTGGGCACCTGCCCTTCCTCCTGTACCTTCCACAGTCGTCTGGTCACCAACCTGCTCTCCGTGCTGGCGGGGAAGAACATCCTCCTATCTGCCAAGCTGGAGCACGTGTCCCAGCGGACCATCCGGGAGAAGCTGCTCTCCTACCTCAATGCCCAGGCGGCTCTGGCTGAAAGCGACTCCTTTGCCATCCCCTTTGACCGGCAGGCTCTGGCGGACTACCTCTGCGTGGACCGGAGCGCCCTGTCCCGGGAGCTGTCCGCCCTGCGGCGGGAGGGGATTCTGGAGGCGGAGAAAAACCGCTTCCGGCTACTGGGGCAGGGAGAAAAAATTTCTCCCCATATGTGAAACCTTTTGCTCCGTCCGTCCGTATATCAGGGCGAAACCGGTTTTAGGAAGAGAGGAGTGGCGGCATGGAGGATGAAAAGCTGGTGCGCCGCCTGCAGAAGGGCAGCCGCACGGCGTTGGAGCAGGCCATCAACCGATATACCCCCTATGTCAGCACCATTGTTTGGCGCACCCTGGGCGCCGCCGCCACCCGGGAGGACACGGAGGAGGTGGTCTCCGACGTGTTTCTCAGTCTGTGGTCCCACGCCCACGAGCTGGACCCCAAGCAGGACCTGCGTCCATGGCTGGGTGCGGTGGCCCGCAACCGGGCCACCGACTGCCTCCGCAGAACAAAGCCCACCGTACCGCTGCCGGAGGACGACGGACCGTCCCCGGTTGAGGGGCCGGAGGAGACCGCCGCCGCCAGGGACCAGGCGGAGCGGCTCTGGCAGGCGGTGGACGGCCTGGGGGAGCCCGACCGGACCCTCTTCCTCCGCCACTACTACTACGGCGAGAAGCTCAGCAAGGCGGTACGGGGGCTGGGCCTGAGCCCCGGCGCGGCCCGCATCCGCCTGTCCCGGGGCAGGAAGAAGCTCCGGGAGATTCTGACGAAAGGAGGGGAAGGACTGTGAGCAGCATGGAACGGCTCTGGAAGGACATGGAGCTGAACGGCCCATGCCCGGAAATCAACCCCGCTGATATTCGGCGCAGGGTGAACACCGCCCTCAATGCCGACCCCTCGGAGAGGAGCATCTATATGAGACAGAAAATCCGCATTGCCGCCGTGATGGCCGCCGCAATTATCGCCCTCACCGGAACCGCCCTGGCAGTGGGCACCAACTGGGACGCTCTGATGGAGCACCTGGGCATCTTCGCCCCCTATGTTCAGACCGTGGACGGTGTGTCCGTCACCGACCAGGGGCTGAAGGTCAGCGTGGTGGCGGCGCTCAGCGACGAGAGCGGCACCAAGGCCTATGTGTCGGTCACCGACCTGACCGGCGACCGTCTCAGCGAGAACCTGGCCTACAACGGCAGGCTGGGCAGCAGCTGCATCAGCTACGACCCTGAGACCCGCACCGCCCTGCTGGAGATGCCCATGATGACCAACCGGGACTTCAACAAGGACGGCAGCCTGACCCTGACCTTTGCCAGCTTCCAGCCCGGGTTCCGGGAGCTGACGGGCATCCCCTTCCCAGAGGAGGCCCTGAGCACCGCTACCCGCAGCAGCCGCCTGTTCACCGACGAGGAGCTGACCAAGAAGATGGTGAACTCGGGCACCGAGGTCAGGGGCCTGCTGCCCGGCCAGAACCCGGTGAAGCTGGAGG
Organism: Pseudoflavonifractor sp.; assembly: GCF_050943825.1. Taxonomy (NCBI): domain Bacteria; kingdom Bacillati; phylum Bacillota; class Clostridia; order Eubacteriales; family Oscillospiraceae; genus Pseudoflavonifractor; species Pseudoflavonifractor sp. The sequence goes on along the minus strand of NZ_JBMNPX010000001.1, from coordinate 485,994 downwards.
GCACCGACCTCATCTGGATTTCCTCCTCCGGCTTTGATGAAAACGGCGTGTTCCATATCCTGTACGAGATTGCGGAAGGGGTGCAGTGCACCGCAGACCCCACCCCTTTCATGGAGTTTGACGATCGGGAGATGCCCAGTTACAGAATCAACCAGATTGCCTGGGAGGACGGGCGATATCTGGACATCAGCTTCCCTGACAGCAATGTGTTTACCAGGGAGAGCGTCCCCCATCTGGAGCTGGGGGACATGGACATCAGGCTCTACACCGAGGAGGACATTGAGGGCAGCTGGGAACTGACCTTCTTCCCTGAAAATCTGCCCCAGCGGTCGGCTACCATGTCCGAGACCCTCAGCGGCATGTCCATGACGGGGGTGGACCTGACCGCCATCAGCCTCCGTCTGGAGCTGACCAGCAAGGGCGGCACCCCCGCCAACTATCCGGTCAGCGTCTACCTGGCCGACGGCACCCGGATTGACATCGAGGGCTGGGGCAGCATCACCGACCGGGACGACACCGCCATGGAGAAAGTCGTCATCGACGGCGTCACCTATTACAGGGTTGACGGTTCGGCGGACCCGTATGGGGAGCGGCACTACGCCGTCACCTGGTATTTCCCCGCGCCCATTGACCCGGCGCAGGTCACCGGCTTCTCCCTGGGCTACCGGATGTACGCCATCCAGGATGGCGCCGCCGTCCCCACCGGCTGGCTCACCCAGCTGCCCGGCGAGACCGACAAGTAAAGCAGCACCAAAAGAGAAGAGACGGCGGAGAATTTCCGCCGTCTCTTTTGCATTTCCCGTATGCGGAGCGCGAAAACGAAAAAGGTGAGAGCAGGTAACACTTTTTCGGCGGCACAGGAGGAGAGGACGATGTTATAATTTTAACGAGACCGGGCGGGAACCCGGATTTCAGTAAAAGAGGAGAGAAGAAGACATGAAAAGAAAGCTGTCCCTGCTGCTGGCCGGCGCGCTGTGTATCAGCCTGGCGGCCTGCACCAACACCGCGCAGCCCAGCGAATCCCCCTCCGTTCAGCCCACTGAGAGCGCTCCCGTGGGCACCGAGGGTACCGGCGCCCTGACCGCCGGCACCTACACCGCCAGTGCACCCGGCATGAACGGCCAGGTCACCGTGGAGGTCACTGTCACCGACAGCGCCATCGAGTCCGTTGAGGTTACCGAGCACCAGGAGACCACCGGTATCGGCGCTCCCCTCCTGGACAGCGACGGCAACGTGCTCCTGACCGCCGGCGAGGCCCCCATCACCAAGATTCCCGCTGAGATCGTGGCCCAGCAGAGCGTGAAGGTGGACACCGTGGCCGGCGCCACCATCACCAGCTATGCCGTCATCAACGGCGTCAAGGACTGCCTGGAGCAGGCCGGCGCCAACCTGGACGACTGGCAGAGCGAGACCGCGCCCGAGGCCCTGGCCGCTGACGCTTCCGCCGATGTGGTGGTTGTGGGCGGCGGCGGCGCCGGTCTGGCTGCCGCCATCTCCGCCGCTCAGAACGGTTCCTCTGTCATCGTGCTGGAGAAGAACGGCCTGGTGGGCGGCGACACTCTGGTCTGCGGCGGCATCTACAACAACCCCGATCCCGAGCTCCAGAGCAAGGTGGAGATGAGCGACTCCGTCAAGTCCACCATTGAGGCTGCTCTGGCCGAGGAGCCTGTCAGCGACGAGCACGCCGCCCTGCAGGCCGAGGTCAAGGCCCAGTGGGATGAGTACAAGGCCTCCGGCCGCACCGACCTGTTCGACAGCGCCGAGTGGTTCGCCCTCCAGACCTGGATCAACGGCGACAAGGTGGGCAATCTGGACCTGGTGAAGGTCCTGACCTACAACGCCGAGGCCGGCTACGACTGGATCCGCAGCCTGGGCATGGAGTACACCGACGTCATCGGTCAGGGCGCCGGCTCCCTGTGGCAGCGCACCCACTCCTCCGTCATGAACATGGGCACCGGAATGATCTCCACCTACATCAAGGAGATTGACAGCCTGGACAACGTGACCATCATGACCTCCGTCAGCGGCAAGAGCCTCATCCAGGATGAGAGCGGCGCCATTGTGGGCGTGAAGGCCGAGGACAAATACGGCAACGAGTGCACCATCGACGCCGCCAAGGGCGTGGTGCTGGCCACCGGTGGCTTCTCCGCCAACGGCGAGATGGTCCAGCAGTACAACACCTCCGGCAAGTGGGACGACCTGTCCAAGGTCATGACCACCAACCGCTTCAGCTGCTCTCAGGGCGACGGCATCACCATGGCCGTTGAGGTGGGCGCCTCCCTCACCGACATGGAGCAGGTCCAGCTGCTCTACCTGGGCACCACCAAGGACGGCACCATGACCAAGTATCCTCCCCGCTGCCTGAGCGGCACCGACCAGGTCATCTTCATCAACGCCGAGGGCGAGCGCTTTGTCCGTGAGGACGGCCGCCGCGACGAGATCTGCCTGGCCGTGCTGAACCAGACCGACAGCATGTACTACATCCTGGAGTCCGGCGACGGCGATTTCGTGGAGCTGGACAAGGCCGTCTCCGGCGACGGCTTCTCCTTCGACTACCTGGAGGAGAACGGCTACATCGTGGTGGGCGAGACTCTGGAGGAACTGGCCACCAAGCTGGGCATGGACCCCGCCACCCTCCAGGCCACCGTGGACACCTTTAACGCCGACGTGGACGCCGGTGTTGACGAGGAGTTCGGCCGCACCCTGTTCAACTGCAAGCTGGAGAACGGTCCCTGGGTGGCCACCGCCCGTACTGCCTGCGTGCACCACACCATGGGCGGCGTGACCATCGACACCGAGGGCCACGTCCTGGCCGAGGACGGCAGCATCATCCCCGGTCTGGTGGCGGCCGGTGAGGTCACCGGCGGCATCCACGGCGGCAACCGTCTGGGCGGCAACGCCGTGGTGGACACCGTGGTCTTCGGCAAGCTGGCCGGCGAGACCATCAGCAAGTAATCGCAGTTCCCACACCGCAGGGGGCGCGTCAGACCGCGTTCCCTGCGGTTTTTTATACTGCGGCTTGCCTCAGTGCCCGGGCGTCTGATATAATGAAAATGAAACCGGGCGAATACAGGAGAATCGTGAGGGAAACCCCATGGATACAAAACAAATCCTGACCTTTATCACCCTGGCGGAGACAAGCAACTACATCAAGGCGGCCGACCGGCTCAACTACGCCCCGTCCACCCTGGCAAAGCACATCCGCTGCCTGGAGGAGGAGCTGGGCACCAAGCTGGTGGAGCACCGGGACAACCGCATCCGTCTCACCCGGGAGGGGGAGCGGTTCTACGCTTACGCCCAAAAGCTGCTGGAGACCTACTGGGAGGCCATGGAGAAGGTGGCTGACCCGGCCTGCCTCACCGGCGGCGTGCGCATTGCCGGGGGAGAGCCCATCGTAGGCTTCAGCCTGTCGCCCTTCCTGCTGGATTTCTCCAACCAGTACCCCAAGGTGTCCGTCAATGTGCAGATGATCTGCTGTGCCCGGGTGCCCGCATGGCTCCGGGGGCGTGAGGTGGACATGGGCTACATCTACGAGATGGAGCAGATGGAGGACGACGTGTTTGAGCGGGTGTCCCTGTACAACGAGCCGGTCTGGCTGGTGACCACGCCGGGGAACCCTCTGGCGGAGCGGGAACAGGTCTGCTATCAGGACCTGCAGGACCAGAAATTCGCCTTTACCTATGACGACTGCTGCTTCACCATGGCCTTCCGGGACCGGATGCGGCAGCGGGGCATTGCCCCCGCCTCCGAGCTGTTTCTGGGCAGCGTCTCGGCGGTGATCAACAGCGTCACCCAGAGTGACCGGATTGCCCTCATCCCGCACTCCACCCTGCCCCATATCCCGGGGGCCTCCGGGCTGGTGCGGCTCAACTGGGTGGACGAGCCCCTCCGCTCCTGGGTGCAGATTGTCTACGACAAAAACCGGCATCTGAGCCACGTGGAGAAGGAGATGATCCGGCAAGCCCGCCAGTATGCCGCCGCACTGGTGGAGAAGGATGGCGAGGGTCAGCTCCACGCATAATGGAAACAAAACACGCCCCTGTCCGTACGGACAGGGGCGTGTTCATTGTCTCAAGGTCAGTCCTGACGCTGGACCAGGGCTTCACCGGCGGTGTAGATATCGCCGGCGCCCACGGTGAGAATCAGGTCACCGGGCCGGGCCAGCTCCGCCAGCGCGTCGGTCAGCTCGGGCAGAGTGGCGAAGTACCGGGAGCCGGGAATCTGGGCTGCCAGGTCCCGGGAGGAGATGCCGATGGTGTTGTCCTCGCGGGCGGCGAAAATCTCCGCCAGCAGGGTCACATCAGGCTCCCGGAGGACCTGGACGAAGTCGTCAAACAGGGCCTTGGTGCGGGAGTAGGTGTGGGGCTGGAAGGCACAGATAATCCGGCCGTAGCCCAGACCGCTGACGGCGGAGAGCAGGGCCTTCAGCTCACCGGGATGGTGGGCGTAGTCGTCATAGACTTCGGCGCCGTGGTAGCTGCCCTTGTGCTCAAAGCGGCGTGCAGCGCCCCGGAAGGCGGACAGACCCTCTTCCACGGCCTTGGCGGGCATGCCCAGCACAATGGCGGACGCGGCGGCGGCCAGAGCGTTTTTCACGTTGTGTTCCCCGGGCACCCGGAGGGACACGTGGGCAAAGGGCTGGCCCTTCCAGATGACGTCAAAGGTGGGCAGGCCCCGGCTCCAGGTCAGGTTGGCGGCGTGGACGTCGCCCTCCTCCAGGCCGAAGGTGACCATGGGACGGGTCTCGCCCTCCAAGGTGTGCATGGTGTTCTCGTCGTCCCGGTTGGCCACGATGACGCCGTCCTCGGGCACCAGGTCGGCAAAGGTGCGGAAGGACTTCTCCACGTCTTCCAGGTCCTTGAAGAAGTCCAGGTGGTCGGCCTCAATGTCCAGAATCACCGCCACGGTGGGGAAGAAGGAGAGGAAGGAGTTGCAGTACTCGCAGCTCTCCAGGATGATGGTGTCGCCCCGGCCCACCCGGTGGCCGGCGCCCAGCAGAGGCAGGGTGCCGCCGATCATCACCGTGGGGTCGGCCTGGGCGGCCATGGCAATGTGGGTGCACATGGAGGTGGTGGTGGTCTTGCCGTGGGTGCCCGAGATGCACAGGGCGTTCTTGTAGCCCCGCATGATGGCGCCCCAGGCCTGGGCACGCTCAAACACCGGGATGCCCCGGGCGTGAGCGCCGGAGATCTCGGGGTTGTCATCGTGGGCGGCGGCGGTGCGGATGACCAGCTTGGCGCCCTTCAGGTTCTCGGCCCGGTGGCCGATGGCAATGTCGATGCCCAGGGAGCGGAGATGCTCCACTGTGGCGCTCTCATGCATGTCGGAGCCGGTGATGACCATGCCCATGCCGTGGAGCACCTCGGCCAGGGGGGCCATGGACACGCCGCCGATGCCCACCAGGTGAGCGTGGCAGCCGTGGACGAAATAATCGTGAATATTTAAATCAGACACAGGGAGCACTCCCTTTTTTGAAAATATGAAATGATACTTGGCCTCTTCCAGAAAAAATATTATAATATGAACGAAGGAAAATGGCAAGGCCAATTCCATATGTCACCATTATAGACGGCAACAGTGAAAAACATACCGGAGAGAAGGTGAGCGGCGTGGAGATAAGAGAAATTCCCAGTGGTGTGGCGGCGCTGTGCGCCCGGCTGCAGTCGGCGGGATGGGAGGCCTACCCGGTGGGGGGCTGCGTCCGGGACCTGCTGCTGGGGCGTACCCCAGGAGATTGGGATGTGACCACCTCCGCCCGGCCGGAGGAGGTCATGGACCTTTTTGAACATACGGTGCCTACCGGAATCAAGCATGGCACCGTGACCGTGCTGACCGGGGACGGCAGGGTGGAGGTCACCACCTTCCGTGCGGAGAGCGGCTATGCCGACGGACGGCACCCGGACGCGGTGACCTTTGGCGGCGATCTGGAGGGGGACCTGTCCCGCCGGGACTTCACCATCAACGCCATGGCCCTGGGGCCGGACGGAGCGGTGATTGACCCCTTCGGCGGCCAGAAGGACTTGAAAGCCCGGCTTGTTCGCTGCGTGGGGGAGCCGGAACGCCGCTTCCGGGAGGACGCCCTGCGGATGCTGCGGGCGGCGCGGTTCTCCGCCCAGCTGGGCTTTGCCATTGAGAGCGCCACAGCGGAGGCCCTGAGAAAGAACGCCGGACTGGCCGGACGCCTGTCCGCCGAGCGAGTGCGCACCGAGCTGGAAAAGACCCTGCTTTCCCAGTGGCCGGAGCGGGGGGAGGGGCTGTTTGCCTGGGGGCTGCTGGCCGCCTTTGTGGGAGAGAATGCCCTGCCGGACCTGACCACCCTCCACCGGGTGCCCGCCGGACCGCTGGAGCGGTGGGCGGCCCTGTGTGCCCTGCTGCTGGATGAAGGGAGTATCCGCAGCGCGGAGGAGTTCCTCAAGGCCCTGCGGCTGGACGGACGCACCGTCCGGGCCTGTGCCGCCGGCGCGGAGCTGGTCAAAACCATGCCCCGGGGTACCGTGGGATGGCGCCATGCTCTGGCGGAGCACGGTGAGGACGCCTGCACGGCAGCTGCCGCCATCGGAGCCGCCATGGTGGGCGGCACCTATCTCCAGGAGCTTGCGGAGACTTTAGCGGAGGGGAGCTGCCTGACGGTCCGGGAGCTGGCCCTCTCCGGCGCGGAGCTGGCGGCCATGGGCTACCACGGCGCGGACATCGGCGCGGCCCAGCGCCGTCTGCTGGATCATGTGCTGGACCACCCGGAGGACAACCGGCCGGAGCGGCTGAGAGGATTGCTGAAAGCAGAGTGTTAGGGGGGAGTGCAGTGGAGGAAGAAATGGGTGACGTCCGACTCACTGTGGAGCGATGGCGGGCGATCATGGCGAAGGAGCTAAATCAGGCGTCCAGGTTTGAAATCCACTGCTGGGCGGAAGAGACGGGGGAGATTGCCGCCGCGCTGGCATACGGAACCCGAAAAGAGACATCCTGGCCTTATGGGACAGTGATTACCGGAGAGGTAACGGCGGCGTTTTCCGCTTTTCTGTTGAGCCTGCCCAAGCCTGCTGATACGGAGGTCTGTGACAAAGTAACACCGTTTTTCTCTGTTTTTCTTGACAATGGCTTTAGCTCTGAGCACTATGGGACAGAGCTTAACCGGTGCTGATTCCGGCAGGGAAAGAGAATAAAGGGGACGGTCCCGCTTGGGGGCCGTCCCTTTTTTGCGTGGGACAGGCAAGCAGGGCGGCGCTGCGTCATATGGATAACAGGACGAGGAGGTGGGTGCGGTGGAGAAGCGGCAGAAGCGGGAGGGGTTGTTGGAGCGTACAGCCCAGGTCCTGGACCTGCCCGGGGACGTGGTGGCCGGGCTGCCCCGTGTGGAGCTGACGGGCAGCCGGGAGCTGCGAATGGAGAACCACAAGGGGATTCTCTCCTACGGCACGGAGGAGATTCACGTCTCAGGCGGCAAGCTGATTCTGAAAATCCGGGGCAAGGGGCTGGAGCTGAAGGCCATGAACGCCAGTGAGCTGCTGATTACAGGGGAGATTGAAGGGGTGGACCTGACATAGGGCCGCTGGAGGTGGAGCATGCAGAAGGTGATCAATTTTCTCCGGGGCAGCGTGCGCCTGGAGGCGGAGGGGGCCTTTCCCGAGCGGTTTCTCAACCTGTGCGCCCAGAACGGCGTGGCCTTCTGGGCCGTGGAGTGGCTGGAGACAGGCCGGGTGGCCATTACCGTCCCCCGGCGTGACGCCAGACGGGCCCAGGCCCTGGGGGAGCGGGCCTCCTGTCAGGTCCAGCGGCAGAGGACCGGCGGCGTCCCCTTTTTCCTGGCCCGGTTCCGCAAACGGTACGCCCTGCTGACAGGATTGGTTTTTTCCCTGGCGGCTGTGTGCGTCTTGTCCCAGTTTGTGCTCAATGTGGAGGTGTCGGGCAACGAGGCTGTCACCACGGCGGAGATTCTCACCGAGTTGCGCCGCCTGGGGGTGCGCCCCGGGGTGTATGGACCGGGCATCGACCCGGCGGCCACGGCCCAGAAGCTGCTGCTGCAGCTGGACGATCTGTCCTGGTGCGCCATAAACCTGAAGGGCACCGTGGCCGAGGTGCTGGTGCGGGAGCGCATCGAGCCGCCGGAGGTGGTGGACGAGACCGAACTGGGGGATGTGGTGGCCACGGTACCCGGCATTGTGACCCAGGTGGAGGTGCTGGGCGGCGAGCCCGCTGTGGAGGAAGGGGACACGGTGGTGGAGGGACAGGTGCTCATCACCGGCAATATCCACATGGAGGGGGCGGAGTACAGCGGCATCGACCTGGGGTGGCGTCAGGTGCGTGCCCAGGGCCGGGTATACGCCCGCACCTGGCGCACCCTGGAGGCGGAAATCCCCCTGACGGCCCAGGTTAAGGTCTACACCGGGGAGGAGGAATCCTTCTGGTCCCTGAGCCTGCTGGGGTGGCGGGTCAATTTTTATGGAAACAGTGGAATTTCCTATGAGAGGTATGATAAAATAAGCGACGTATGGACCGCCCATCTGCCAGGCGGACAGGAGATGCCCCTGTCCCTGACCAGAGAGACGGTCCGGGCTTACGAGACCGCCACCGCCCAGATGGACGCCGCTGCGGCGGAGAAGCTGCTCCGGGCGCAGCTGGAGGAGGACCTTCTGGCTGCTCTGGGAGAGACGGGAGAGGTGGTCTCCATGGATTTTGCCGCCCGGGAACAGAGCGGCATGCTCATCGTCCGGCTCCAGGCCGAGTGCCGGGAGGAGATTGGACGATTTGTGCCCTACGAGGGACAGCAGGAAAATGAAACCCAGCCGGCGGAGGAACAAGGCTCTTCCGGCTGAAGCAGCGAGGAGCGTAGAAGTTTGATTGAACAGACGATAAGCATGGAGCGAATGGAGGAGGCCGTCAATATCTTCGGCTCCTTCGATGAGAATATCCGCATCATCGAGCGGGAGCTGGGCGTCACGGTGGTGAGCCGGGACGGAGAGCTGAAGGTGTCCGGTGAGGCGGAAAACGTGATGTACGGCGTCAAGGCCATTGAGGGGCTCATGTCCCTCTCCGCCCGGGGCGAGACCATCAACGAGCAGAACGTGCGCTATATCATCTCCCTGATCCGGTCGGGCAATGAGGACCGGATCGGGGACCTGGCCAGGGACGTGCTGTGCGTCACCGCCAAGGGCAAGCCCATCAAGGCCAAGACCATCGGACAGAAGAAGTACGTGGAGGCCATCAAGAAGAACCTGGTCACCCTGGGCATCGGCCCTGCGGGTACCGGTAAGACCTATCTGGCGGTGGCCGCGGCGGTGGCCGCCTTCCGGGACAAGCAGGTCAACCGCATCATCCTCACCCGCCCGGCGGTGGAGGCCGGCGAGCGGCTGGGCTTCCTGCCCGGCGACCTGCAGAGCAAGGTGGACCCTTATCTGCGGCCCCTGTACGACGCGCTCTTTGAGATGCTGGGGCCTGAGACCTATCAGAAGTATCTGGAGCGGGGCAACATCGAGGTGGCCCCTCTGGCCTACATGCGCGGCCGCACCCTGGACGACAGCTTCATCATTCTGGACGAGGCACAGAACACCTCTCGGGAGCAGATGAAGATGTTCCTGACCCGCATGGGCTTTGGATCCAAGATTGTCATCACCGGCGACGTGACCCAGATTGACCTGCCCAGCGACAAGATTTCCGGCCTGAAGGAGGCCATGCGGGTACTCAACGGCGTGGAGGATATCGCCATCTGCCGCCTGGGCCAGGCCGACGTGGTGCGCCACGTCATTGTCCAGCGGATCATCAAGGCCTACGAGGAGGACGAAAACCGCCGCAATGCCAAGCGTGCCAAGGAGAAGGAGGGGCGCTGACTATGAAGAAGATGTTCTGGGGATTGCTGTTTCTGTTCGTTGACATCAATCTGGGGCGGCTGTGTGTTGCCCCTGCCTGGGTGGGCTATCTGCTGATCTGGTCCGGCCTGGGCGAGGTGCCCGAGAGTCAGGTTTTCCAGAACATCAGGGGCCTGACTGTGGGTGCCGCCGTCTTTTACGGCCTGATGTGGCTGAAGCAGCTGTTTGCTATCTCCATCAGTGTGCCCTTCGCGGAGGCTGTGCTGACCGCTGTGGGGGTCTGCCTTCAGCTGATCATCACCTACCGTATTGTGGAGGGTGTCCGGGAGCTGGAGGCCGTCCACAACCGGGACATGAGGAGCGCCGGACTGCTGGCGGGCTGGAAGGTCATGCTGGTCGGTATCATTGCGGCCTATGCACTTATTTTCTTCGTACCCGGCCTGGCTTTGGTCGGCCTGGTGCTTACCTTTGCAGCGGCCATCTACTATGTGGTAGTGTTCTTTCAGGCCGCCCAGGCCTATGAAGAGGCGGTGAGGGGGCAGTGACACGCTTTGAATGGTTTGGCTATACAGTAGAGGTGGACGAGTCCGCCACCCGGGATTATTACGCTCAGGCGGAGGACTGGGGCTGTGAATGCGGCCACTGCCGTAATTTCGTGGCTCTGGCCCGGGAACGGAAGCTGCCGGAGGAGCTGCTGGCGATTCTGGACAGCGTGTCCATCCCGCCGGAGAAGGCCACCTATGTGTGCGAGCTCTACCACGAGGAGAATTGGCGGGAGAAAGGGCTGCTCTACGAGCTGTCCTGGCGTGTGGCGGGCACCATTCTGGACAAGCCAGCCGGAAAGGACAACGGGCAGGAGTGGGGGCCTCTGGTAGAGCTTCCGTGGGGCAGCATGATACTGGGCCACGAGACCTTTCCGGTGGAGCCGGAATTTCCACTGCCCCACTTTGACCTGGATTTTACTCTGTATCTGCCCTGGGTGCTGGAGGAGCATGTGGACAGCCCGGAGAAAAAGAAGGAGGATGCTCCGTGAACCATGAACTGATTATTGAGACTGAGGTGGAGGGCGCCGAGCCCTATGCCGACCTGCTGCGGCAGGTCATTCCCGCCGCCCTGGAGGCGGAGGGGGTGGCGGTGCCCTGGGAGGTGGACGTGCTCTTCACCGACGACGAGGGCATCCACCAGATCAACCTGGAGCAGCGGGAGGTGGACCGACCCACCGACGTGCTGTCCTTCCCCATGTTCGACCTCCAGCCCGGAGAGCATCCCACCGAGGAGGACGCCGACCCGGGTACCGGCCTGGTGCCTCTGGGAGACATGGTCATCTCTCTGGAGCGGGCCCAGGCCCAGGGGGAGGAGTACGGCCACGGCACCCGCCGTGAGGTGGCCTATCTGGCCGTCCACTCGGTGCTCCACCTGCTGGGGTACGACCACATGGACGAGGGTCCCATGAAGGCCCAGATGCGGGCACGTGAGGAGGCTATCCTGGAGCAGCTGGGGATTACCAGAGAGCAGGAGGGGTAACAATGCGGTACAGATACATCGTCGGCGGAGGTTTGTTCTCTATTGCCCTCTTTTATGCCATCCTCATGGTGCTGAGCGGCCTGGGTGCGGGAGGCGGCCTGCTCGAACTGATGTCGCTGTTTCTCCTCATGGCCCTGCCGGGCATCATCGTGGGTGCGGCCGCGGCCGAGCGGGAAAAGCAGGAGGAGGAGATCTCCGAACTGAAGAAGGAACTCTCCGCTATTCGAGCCCTGCTGGAGAAGCAGGACAAACAGTGAAATATACGGTCTGAAAAAGACCGCATATGAATAAAATTGCTCAAGAAAGTTGAGGATAACCTATGGAAATCAAAAAATCCGGCATGATCGCCATTGTGGGACGGCCCAATGTGGGCAAGTCCACCCTGACCAACGCCCTGGTGGGCGAGAAGATCGCCATCGTCACCAACAAGCCCCAGACCACCCGCAACCGCATCTGCGCCGTGCTCAACCGGGACGAGTGCCAGTTCGTGTTTATGGACACGCCGGGCCTCCACCGGGCACGGACCCGTCTGGGCGACTACATGGTGAAGGTGGTGCGGGACAGCGTGGCCGACGTGGACGCGGTCATGCTGCTGGTGGAACCCATCCCTCATGTGGGCGGACCGGAGGAGGAGCTCATCGAGCGCATCAAGGCGCTGGGCGTGCCCTCCGTGCTGGTCATCAATAAGATTGACACCGTGAAGAAGGACGAGCTGCTGGCCGTCATGCAGGCCTACGGCGAGAAGCACAGCTTCGACGCCATCCTGCCCATCTCCGCCAAGAACAGCGAGGGCCTGGAGGACCTGCTCAAGGTGCTGGGCGAGTTCCTGCCCGAGGGTCCCCAGCTCTTCCCCGAGGACATGGTCACCGACCAGCCCGAGCGGCAGGTGTGCGCCGAGATTGTCCGGGAGAAGCTGCTCCTGTGCCTGGACAAGGAGATTCCCCACGGCACCGCCGTGGAGGTCACCCGGTTCATCGAGCGGGACGACGAGGTCATCGAGATGGACGCCACCATCTACTGCGAGAAGGACTCCCACAAGGGCATCATCATCGGCAAGGGCGGCGCCATGCTCAAGAAGATCTCTACCCTGGCCCGGCAGGACATCGAGCGCTTTATGGGCACCAAGGTGTTCCTCCAGACCTGGGTAAAGGTAAAAGAGAACTGGAGAGATAACCTGAATCTGATTCAGAATTTCGGTTATCGGGACGAATAACGCCGCAAAATTTACCGTTCATAAACAAGACGCTCCGGGCCAAGCTATGGACGAGGGGGCTTGGATATGGACTGTGAGACCATGTGGCGGCTGTTTCTTGCCACCGGACTGCCCGAGGCGTACAGCCTGTACGCCCACCTGCGGGAAGAGGCGGAGCGGGCAGCGGAGAGCAAAACCGCATAACTTGCTGTTACGTTCCGGCCCGGTGAACCCGCTGTTCGCCGGGCCGGTTCGGTCCGAAAGAGAGAACATACATACTGCGTGGTGAAGCATATGCACCTGACAACCCAGGGGATTGTCCTGCGGGAGGTCAATTACAAGGAATCGGATAAAATCCTCACCGTCCTCACCCGGGACCTGGGGAAGCTGACGGTGAAGGCCCGTGCCTGCCGGCGGAAGAACAGCCCACTGGCTGCCGCGTCCCAGCTGCTGGTGTACTCGGAGCTGACTCTGTTTGAGTACCGGGACTACTGGTCCATGGACCAGGGGGACTCCCTGGAGCAGTTCTGGGGCGTGCGGCAGGACGTGGAGAAGCTGGCTCTGGGCTCCTATTTCGCTGAGGTGATGGAGACGGTGGCCGAGGAGGGAAGACCGGACCCGGCCCTTCTGTCTCTCATTCTCAACTCACTCTACGCCCTGGATAAGCTCAGCAAGCCCCTGCCCTTGGTGAAGGCGGCCTACGAGCTCAAGCTGCTGTCCCTGGTGGGCTACGAGCCCATGCTGGATGCCTGCGCGGTGTGCGGTGTACCCGACCCCGAGGAGCCCCGGCTCCACCTGCGGGAGGGCGTGCTCCACTGCGCCCGCTGCCGGGGCGGCGTGGGGGACGGGGTGTCCATGCCTCTGGACGGCCCCGCCCTGGCCGCTATGCGCCACGTGGTCATGGGCGACCCCAAGCGGCTGTTCTCATTTAAGCTGGATGTACCCTCCCAGAAAAAGATGAGCGACGTGTGCGAGGCCTTTCTTCTCACCCAGCTGGAGCGGGGCTTCGGCACTCTGGACTTCTACAAGCAGCTCTCCGCCCTTCAGCCATAAGATTCCAAATCCGCCGTACCGGAGATATCATTTCCGGGTTCGGCGGATTTTTCCTTGCTTTTTTCACGGGGCGGGGCTATAATGGCCTCTATCAGGCAGAGTAGGAGCGCGTGTGCAGCACCTCGCGAGAGGTCCAGTGCCGGCGGGACGGGGAGTTGTCCGCCGGACGAAAAGCCACAGGCTTGCAGTACGCCCTCCGCATCCCGCTGCCGCATATCAGGCGCGCCGTGGGAGACCACGGTCCTCCTCTGTGCGGCGTTCCCGCTTTTTGCGGGCTGCCGAATACAGAAGGAGGTTTTTTTATGCCCGTACTCAACAAGAACCGTACCATGTTCAAAACGCCCTTCTCCGCCGCCTACTGGCGCTGCGCTGTGGATGACTTCCGCAGTCTGCGCAGCCTGGTGTTCGCCGCGCTGATGATCGCCGCCTGCATCGTCCTCTCCAAGTTCTCCATCCCCATCTACGCGGGACTGAAAATCAGCTTCGGCTTCCTGGCCCGGTCCCTGTGCGCCCTGGTGTGCGGCCCGGTGACCGCTCTGGTGTTCGGTGCCGCCGAGGACACTCTGTCCTTCTTCCTCTCCTCCAGCGGCGACCCCTATTTCCCGGGTTATATGCTCACCACCATGCTGGGCACCTTCATCTACGCCCTGTTCCTCTACCGCGCCCGGGTGACTGTGCTGCGGATTTTCCTGGCCAAGCTGTGCACCAACATTCTCAACGTGTTCCTGGGCAGCCTGTGGAGCGCGATTCTGTACAGCAAGGGCTACATCTACTACATGACCAACAGCATGATCAAGAACACCCTGATGCTCCCCGTTCAGACCCTCATGCTGGTGGTGCTCTTCGGCGCGCTGGTGCCGGTGCTCTACCGGATGGGCGCTCTGCCCAACCAGGCCGAGCGGCGTCTGGCGCTGATCTGAATCAAAAAAGGGAGGATGCCCCGGCATCCTCCCTTTGCTTTTATCGGAATACAGTCTCGGCCCCTGTCTTGCAGCAGCCCTCGGGGGCATAGCTCCAGCGGTCCAGCCGCCCGCTGGAGGGCAGGAAGTAAGTCAGGGGCTGGGGACCCTCCGGCGGCAGCTTCTCAATGACCAGCAGCTTGATTTTCATCCGGTCGGGGAAGATGGCCTTGATGTACACCGACACCCGGTCCCCCTCGTGCAGGTCCCCTCTGGGCTCGGCCAGACCGGAGAGGTTGGGGGCAAGCTCTACAAAGATGCCGTAGTCCTTGATACCCCGCACATAGCCGGGGACGGTCATGCCGGCGGAGAAGCGTGCGGCATTTTCCTGCCAGTTGCCCAGCAGCTCACGGTGGGAGAGAATGACCCGTCCCAGTTCCGGGCAGGTCTCCAGTACCACAGCGAAAATTTCCTGGCCCACAGTGAAGCGCCGGTCCGGGTGGGGGATCCGGGAGACCGAGATGTGCTCAATGCTGATCATGGACGGCACACCGCAGCCGATGTCCACAAAGGCGCCGAAGGGCTCCAGATGGGACACGGTGGCGGGGAGGACCATACCGGGTTCCAGGGTGTCCATCAGATGCTCCAGCGCCATGGCCTGGGCGGCCCGGCGGGAGAGACGGGGGCGAAGCAGACCTTCTTCCTGTTCCACCGCCTCAACTGTAAAGGAAACAGGCTTCCCGACACGGGAGAGAATGGCGATTTCCCTTGTGCGGCCCTCGGCGATACCCAGCGCCGCCTCCTCCCGCGGAATGTAGCCTGTAAAGGGACCTAACGATACAGTCAGGTTGTGCCCGGCGTCGCAGAGGACGGCCTTTCCCTCCAGCACCCGCCGTCCCTCCATGGCCCGGATAAGCCCCGCCTTTGTGGCGCAGAGGGCCCGATTCTCCTCAGTGTGCAGCAGCCGCCCTTCAGGCGGAAACAGAGTTGTCAATTTCACCAAATCCTTTCGGCCGCAGCGGAGATTTTTCCCGATAGGCCACTATATGCGGTTTGGCTCTGCGAATTGACAGAGAAAGGGAAAGAAACTTATAATATAGAAATACAGTCAATTCTATTTCAGCCGGCCGGGGCTGGACAGGAGGAATTTCCATGGATGTACGGGTGGGCGACGTACTGGAGCTGAAAAAGGAGCACCCCTGCGGCAGCAAGCACTGGCAGGTGCTGCGGGTGGGAATGGACTTCAAGCTGCGCTGTCAGGGCTGCGGCCATGAGCTGATGATTCCCCGCAGCAAGGCGGAGAAAAATATCAGAAAGATTCTGCGTACCGGGGAGGAAGAGACATGAAGGAACTGTGGAGCCAACGGATTCAGGACCTGGTGCCCTATACGCCGGGTGAGCAGCCCAGGGACCGGAAGTTTATCAAGCTGAACACCAATGAGAACCCCTATCCCCCCTCCGCCATGGTGACGGAGGCCATCCGGCAGGAGGCGGGCAGCCCGCTGCGGCTCTACCCCGATCCGGAGTGTACTGCCCTGCGGGAGACCATTGCCTCTTACCACGGCCTGACCCCGGACCGGATTTTCGTGGGCAACGGCTCCGACGAGGTGCTGGCCATGTGCTTCTACGCCTTCTTCTCTCCGGGGAAGGCCATTGTGTTCCCTGACATTACATACAGTTTCTACCCCGTCTACGCCCAGCTCTTCGGCCTGGACTACCGGGAGATTCCCCTGGATGAGAACTTCGGCGTGCCGGTGGAGCAGTTCCTGGGCAATAACGGCGGCGTGGTGATTGCCAATCCCAACGCCCCCACCGGCCGTGATCTGCCCCTCCACGCCATCCGGAAGATTGCCGACGCCAACCCGGAGGCGGTGGTGATGGTGGACGAGGCCTATGTGGACTTCGGCGCTCACTCGGCGGTGGCGCTGCTGGATATCTGCCCCAACCTGGTGGTGGTACGCACCCTGTCCAAGTCCCGGTCCCTGGCCGGACTGCGGGTGGGCTACGCCATGGGCAGCGCCGACCTGATTGCCGCCATCAACTGCGTGAAAAACTCCTTCAACTCCTACACCGTGGACCGGCTGGCGCAGGCTGGCGCGATGGCGGCCATCCAGGACGACGACTATTTCCGCTGTGTGGTGGCCAAGGTGAGCAACACCCGGGAGGTCACCGCCTGCCGCCTGAAGCAGATGGGCTTCCGGGTCTACGACTCGGCCGCCAATTTCCTCTTCATCTCCCATGAGCACGCCCCTGCCAAGGCACTGCTGGACGGCCTGCGTGAGCAGGGCATTCTGGTGCGCTGGTGGGACAAGCCCCGCATCTCCAACTGTCTGCGGGTGTCCATCGGCACGGACGAGGAGATGGAGACCTTCTGCCAGGTTATGGAGGAGCTGCTCAAGCAGTTCCCCAGGAACTGAACAGAAGGGGAAATTTTCCCTCCGGCCTTTCCAAAGACGGAAAAAGGCGATATAATGGAGAAAATCCAATATTGCAGAAACGGAGGGATTCCTATGACGGAAAATGTGGTAAAGGTACTCAAGGCCAATGCGTGGAGCGTGGCCACCTGCGCTGATGTGCCCAATGTGGTACCGGTGGGCTTCAAGGACGTCACGGAGGAGGGCCTGCTGGTGGTGGGCGACGTGATGATGGACACCACGGTGAAAAACGTGCTGGCCAACGGAAAAATCGCCGTCTCCGCCTATGACCCCAAGACCTCGGAGGGGTATCAGGTCAAAGGAACCGCCGTCTACCAGACCGAGGGGCCGGTGGTGGACGCCTTCCGGGAGAAGGCCATGGCGGTGTTCCACGGCGCCATGACCGTCAAGGGCGCGCTGGTCATCACCCCGGAGAAGGTCATTGTCACTACGCCCGGGCCGGACAACAAGAAGGAGCTGTAAGGCATCCGGCGCGGGAAACGAAAAAGCAGAAACGGGAGCGGCCCGGGCATTTGCCCGGGCCGCTCCCGTTTTCAATTCTGTCCGCATCAGGGCGGTCAGTCGTCAGCCAGGATGATTTTTCCGTTCTCCACCCGCTCCACGCGGGCCAGTGCCTCCACCCGGAGACCCATGCGGCGCAAAACCTTGCCGCCGTCCTGCATGGCCTTCTCAATGGCCACCGCCACACCGGCCACCTCGGCCCTGGCCTTGGAGACAATCTCCGCCAGACCCAGAATGGCCTGGCCGTTGGCCAGAATATCATCCACCAGCAGCACCCGGTCGTCCTCCTCCAGATAGCGGCGGGAAACCCGCAGGGTGTAGGACTTCTCAAGTGAGAAGGAGTGGGTTTCGGCGGAGTAGACGTCGGGATCGATATAGCCGGTCTGAAACTTCTTTGCGTAAATTACCGGCACATCCAGCGCCCGGCCCACAAAGCAGGCGACCGCAATGCCTGAGCTCTCGGCAGTGAGCACCTTGGTGATCTTCTCGCCCCGGAAGCGCTTGGCCAGGGCATTGCCCACATGCTCAATCAGATCCATGTCCATGCAGTGGTTGAGGAACATATCCACCCGGATGATGCTGCCCTCTCCGACTTCAGCGTCGTTGAGGAGCCGGCGTTTCAGAACGTCCATGTTCTTTCCTTTCCATGCGCCCGTTCTCCCCGGGCGGCGTTCAGACAGTTTTATACAGCTGTCGGGCAGCTGCTGTAACAGATATTATTTATTATAGACGAAAGCGAAGAAAACTGCAAGAGCGTAGGTGGAGGAAGGAGGGCGCATACCCTCCGAAATGCGAAATTTTTGAAATATCAGACGCCGTTCCCTGCAAGAAGGGGAGGCTTTGCGGCGCGGCGGCCGCCGGGGCGGAACAACCGGGCCCATCTGCGCTATCCCGGTGGACAGGCGGAAAAACCGGGGAAAGAGGTGGGAAAGGTTAAGGTGGAGGTTATGATAGGGAAAATGCAAGTTGATTTCCTGCTTGTCGCAATTTTGCATATTGACAAAGCGCTTGTTTCACGGTAAAGTAATTCATATACGCGTCGCGTGCCCGGTGGGCCGGGCGGGAGAAAGTGAGGAGCGCTTAATGAACGTTTTGTTTGAGAAATTCACACTTCCGCAGGAGCTGCAGAATATCATCTACAACAGCCCCAGCGTTATCATTCCGGAGAGCAAGGAAGTGCTGTTTGAGCTGATTTTCGGCAACAAGCACACGGACAAGATTGAGGTGCTCTACGAGGTCAACGGCAAAAATGTGAAGGAAGCGGATGTGGTGCGCTGCAGAAATGGCGCCGCCGTCAACTTTGCCGAGGACTACATGCGCCGCCGCGACCCGGACAGCATGCGCATTGCAGACGACGGTCCCACCGACAAGCCCCGCTTTGCCGACGTCTATGGCTATGATTTTTCCGAGCTGCGGGAGGAGACCTTCCAGTGGCTCACCCGGCAGGAGCTGATTCTGGTGCCCTTCAAGGCGGGCGGCTATCAGTACGGGTATGACTCCATCCTGGTCTGCCCCCGGAACGCCGCCTTCTTTGCCTTTACCCTGTCCCAGCTCCAGGCCTTTGTGGACATGAAGACTGTGGAGCATTTCAAGCCCCGGGCCGTGGTGTATGTGGCGCCGCCCTTCCGGCACACCCACTTCAAGGGTAAGCAGGTGGTGGTCCACCGCCGCCAGCCCGATCTCCATGAGATCTTCTCCTATAACCTGTATCCCGGCCCTTCCGCCAAGAAGGGCATTTACAGCGTCCTGCTGGACATCGGCGAGCAGGAGGGCTGGGTCACCGCCCACGCCAGTGCCGCCCGTATCATCACCCCCTATGAGAATGAGATGGTCATGATGCACGAGGGCGCCTCCGGCGGCGGCAAGAGCGAGCTGCTTCAGGATGTGCAGCGCGGCTCCGACGGCCGTGTGCTGCTGGGCGTGAGCACCATCACCGGCGACGAGCGGTACATCAGCATGAGCGATACCTGTACCATCGAGCCCGTTACCGACGACATGGCTATCTGCCATCCCTCCTTCCAGAAGAGCAACGGCAAGCTGGCCGTGGCCGACGGCGAGGACGGCTGGTTCGTCCGTGTGGACGGCATCACCAAGTACGGCAGCGACCCCCTCTATGAAAACATCTCCATCCACAGCAAGGAGCCCCTGGTGTTCTTCAACATCGACGGCGTGCCCCGTGCCACCTGCCTGCTGTGGGAGCACACCCTGGACTCCAACGGCAAGACCTGCCCCAATCCCCGGGTCATCATCCCCCGCCGGATGATTCCCAACGTTGTCTGGTCCCCCGTGGAGGTGGATGTGCGCTCCTTCGGCGTGCGTATGCCTCCCTGCACCGCCAAGAAGCCTACCTACGGCATTATGGGCCTGATGCACATCATCCCGCCCGCTCTGGCATGGCTGTGGCGCCTGGTGGCGCCCCGGGGCTTCAACAACCCCAGCATCGCCGCCAGCGGCTCCGGACTGGCCAGCGAGGGCGTGGGCTCCTACTGGCCCTTTGCCACCGGCCTGCGGGTCAAGCAGGCCAACCTGCTGCTGGAGCAGATCCTGGCCTGCACTGCCACCCGTTACGTCCTCATCCCCAACCAGCACATCGGTATCTATAAGGTGGGCTTTGCCGCCGAGTGGATTGCCCGTGAGTACCTGGCCCGCCGCGGCGGCGTGAACATGAAGATGGACCGCCTGGTGGCTGCCCGCTGCCCTCTCCTGGGCTATGATCTGAAGGAGATGAAGGTGGACGGCCAGCGGATCTCCAGCAAGTTCCTCCGTCCTGAGACCCAGGAGCTGCTGGGTGAGGAGGCCTACGACAAGGGCGCTGAGATCCTCTACAAGTTCTTTGAGAAGGAACTGGCTGTCTACGACGTGGAGGAGCTCCATCCGGTGGGCAAGCAGATTCTGGAGTGCTTCAAGAAGCGGGGCTCCATCGAGGACTACTGCAAGATCATTCCCCTGGGTCTGGAGTAATAAAGCATAGACATGGCGAGAAATACCGCCTGTTATGTTGGAGAATGAAGTATAAGTGCGGGAAAAAGGGAACCATTTCGGTTCCCTTTTTCCCATAGAAGGACGGTATGCGAGGGCATTGTGCCTTGAGGGAAAGCTATTGGCAGAGGCCGGAACGCTTGATTTTCCCCAAGCTGAGTGGTATAGTTTTTTAAAATACTCTGAATCTGAAGAAGACGGGCACAGGTGGAAGGAGGAGCGTTCATGCCGGATTCCAGCCTTACCAAGCGGGCACTGGCCAAGACAATGAAGAAATTGATGGCCCAATATCCTTTCGCCAAAATCAGCGTGGGGGAGATCTGCGAGGCCTGCGGCATGAGCCGCAAGAGCTTCTACTATCATTTCCGCGACAAGTACGATCTGGTCAACTGGATTTTTGACACAGAATTTATTGAGGTCATCCAGAAGGGCGGGTATAAGAACGGTTTTGGAATTTTGGGCGGAATGTGCCGGTATTTTTATGAGGAACAGGGCTTTTACCGGGCTGCTCTGGCGGTGGAGGGGCAGAACTCCTTTCGGGATCATTTCACTGAGGTGATTACGCCGGTGATGTACTCCATTGCCCAGGAACTGTTTTCCAACCGGGAGGACGAGGAGTTTTTCTCTGTGTTCTTCAGCGACGCGGTGCTGGCCTCCATCATCCGCTGGCTCACCAAAGGTACACCTATGCCCGCGGAGGAGTATGTAGCCCGGCTGAAAAATCTGGCACAGGGACTCAGCCGCCTGGACCCGAAAAGCAGAGAAGAAAACTAAAATAAAAACAGCGGCCTGCCGGAGAAATCCTGTCCGGCAGGCCGCTTTATTATGCCCGGGGAAAATTATTGCGGAAGAAATCGGCGAGGGACTGCTGCGGGGACAAGACAGGCAGAGATTCTTTACAGCCGTCCGTGTATGCAGCAGCCTGTCCGTCCGGAAAAAGCTCCAGGTATCGGGGACTTTCAGAGATAATACCGTCCACCAGCAGAATGTCCTGATAGTAGTCCAGCAGCATAAGCGGCTGCTTCTGGCCGCTCCTGGCTGTCTCCACATAGGTGTGGAGACGGGAGATAACGGCGTCGGGACAGCACTCCTCCGGCAGGCAGAACGCCATGGAGCCGCCGTGGCCCAGCAGGGACTGAACCCAGGCGCCGGAGAGCACTCTGTCGGCGCAGTCTGTGCTGTCGCAGCGGATAAAGTAGCCGAAAAAGCGGCGGGCTTTCCGCAGCAGAGCGGCGGCTGCCTGCCAATCCTCACAGCCCGTGTCCAGCAGTATCAGCAGGTTGGGAAGTGAAGAGAGCCTGTCCATCCAGGACTCCACCAGTCCGGGGGAGAGAAAGAGAGGAAAGGCGCACTCAGGTGCCTGCCGGGCCAAATCCAATGCGATTTCTATGGCGTGGTCTGAGGCACCGCAGTGAAGAAAGTAGGTGTAAATCCCCAGGCCTCTCCCTTCGTCCAGCAGCCGGAAATAATTGGCGCGCTGGGAAGGCTCCGCCTCCTCCAGCCGGAAGGTGACGGACCAAGGAATATCGTACCCCTCACAGGATTCCACAGACCGGATCTGCCTGGCACCAACCGTCCAGCTCTGCCAGCCCACGTTGATACCAAAGGTCCGCAGGCCTGTCCGGTCGGTATGCCGGACGGTGTCCTGGACCAGGTCGTAATAAGGACTTCCCCCATTCTCCAGCATCTGCTGAATAATACCGATATAACGCTTTTGAAAGGGACCCTTGGCGAACATCTGCCCCATATCCACCAGCTTGCGCAGGCTGCGCTGAGGGTCCTCGCCGATATCCCGGATGGCGCGGTCCACAATGGTATCCAGAATGGTTCTGGTAACTGCTTCGCGCTTCAACTGAAGTGCCTCCCTTTAGTGCGGCCTGAGTAAAGACCGCACATGCGTATCATATTATTATTTTTATCATAATACCGATGCCATCCCGTGAGAAGGGACAAAACCATACAAATGTCCCAAATTGACCCGGTCCGGAGTTTTCCGTGTTCTGTCACTGGCGGGCGGGAGCAGACGATGGTATAATAGCCGCAAAGCGGCTATTATACTTTGTGTTTAGCCGTTTTTCTCGCCCCTTGCGGGGCAACCGAAAAACCTGGCAATATACCATTCCAGCTTTGCCGTCATAGTATCATCATCTCTGCAAGCCCAGACGAGAGGAGAGAGGGACATATGCTGAATTTGCTGCTGGGCCGCTCGGGGAGCGGAAAAACCACGGCCATGCTCCGGCGCATCGGGGAGAGCGGAGGCGTCCGGCCCCAGGTGCTGGTGGTGCCGGAGCAGCACTCCCACGACATGGAGCGCCGCCTGTGCGCCATCGGGGGGAACCGGGTGTCCCGGTACGCCGAGGTGCTCTCCTTTACCCGCATGGCGGGCCGTGTGTTCACCGTCACCGGCGGACTGGCCGCCCCCACCCTGGACACGGGCGGACGGCTGCTGCTGATGTACGCCGCCCTCCAGGCGGTGGCGGGAGAGCTGAAGGTGTACGGCCGTCCCTCCCGGAAGCCGGAGTTTCTCTCCGGCCTCATCGCCACGGTGGACGAGCTGAAGAGCTGCTGTGTCACGCCCAAGCACCTGTGGACGGCGGGGGAGGAGGCCGACGGCCCCGAGGGGGACAAGCTGCTGGACCTGTCCCTCATCTACGGAGCCTACGAGGCCCTCACAGCACGCCGTGCTGCCGACCCCCGGGACCGGGTGACCCGTCTGGCCGAGGGACTGGAGAAGAGCGGCTGGGCAAAGGGGATGGACGTGTACCTGGACGGGTTCACCGACTTCACACCCCAGGAGACCCTGGTCATCAAGGCGCTGCTCAAGCAGGCCAATTCGGTGACGGTGGCCCTGACCTGCGACAGTCTGGACGACCAGCGGGACAGCGCGGGTATCTTCGCGCCCGCCCGCCGCACGGCCCGCAGCCTGCTGCGTCTGGCCCGTGAGAACGGCGTCCCCGCCCGGACGGAGGTGCAGGAGGAACGGGCCAAGGAAGGCCCGGAGGAGCTGGCCTTTCTGGAGGCACATCTCTTTGACGCACCCGAGACACCCTGGGCGGGCAAGCCGGTCCATATCTCCCTCTTCAAGGCGGGCAGCCCCTACGCCGAGGTGGAGTACACCGCCGGGGAGATCCTCCGGCTGGTGCGGGAGGAGGGCTACCGGTTCCGGGATATCGCCGTCACCGCCCGCAGCATGGAGGGGTACGGCGAGCTCATCGAGACCATCTTTGCCCGGTACGGCGTGCCTGTATTCCTGGCCAAAATGAGCGACATCCTCCAAAAGCCCATCCTGGCCCTCATCACCTCCGCTCTGGCTGCGGTGGCGGGAGATTATCAGTACGACGACCTGTTCCGCTACCTCAAGACTGGTCTCACCGGCATCTCTGAGGAGGACCGGGACCTGCTGGAGAACTACGCTCTCAAGTGGGACCTGCGGGGGAGCCGCTGGACCCAGAAGGGGGACTGGACCATGCACCCCAAGGGGTACGGCCTGCCCGTCAGGCCGGAGGACGAGGTCCTGCTGGCACGGCTCAACGCCGTCCGGCGGCAGGTCATCGCGCCCCTGGAGGAGCTGCGGAAGAACCCGGACCACACCGGCCTGGGCCACACCAAGGCCCTGTACGCCTTCCTGGAGCGCATCGGCCTGCCCGAGCGGCTGGAGGAGCGGACCGCCGCCCTCCAGGAGCGGGGAGAGCCCGCTCTGGCCCAGGAGTACAGCCAGCTGTGGGACATCCTGTGCAACGCCCTGGAGCAATGCGCCCAGATTGTGGGGGACACCCCCATGGAGGGCGACGAGTTTGCCCGGCTCTTCTCCCTGGTGCTCTCCCAGTACGACGTGGGCGCCATCCCCGTGTCCCTGGACCGGGTCACCGCCGGCGAGATGCCCCGTCTGGCCCACAAGCACTGCAGGGCGGTGTTCCTCCTGGGGGCGGACGACGGGGCCATCCCCCAGGCCGCCCCGTCCCCCGGACTGCTCAACGACGACGACCGCTCCCTGCTGGCCTCCTACGGCCTGGAGCTGGCCCCCACCCTCACCGAAAAGCTGAACCGTGAGCTGACCATCGTCTACGAGACCTGCGCCTTGGCGGGAGAGCGGCTGTCGGTGAGCTGGGCGGCCATGGGCAGCGGCGGGGAGGAGCAGCGGCCCGCCTTCCTGACTCCCCGGCTGCGGGGGCTGTTTCCGGCCCTGCGCCCGGTCACAGAGGCGGAACTGGACGGAGCCTTCCGGCTGTCCGCCCCACGGCCCGCGCTGGAGCTGGCGGGGCGGTACCCGGAGGCGGCGCAGGCTCTGCGGGCCATGCCGGAGTACGCCCCCCTGGTGGAGCGGATGGAGCAGGCCGCCGGGCTCACCCGGGGCAAATTGTCCCGTGTCGCCGTGGACGCCCTCTACGGCAGCCGGGTGCCCATGTCGGCCTCCCGGATGGACAAGTACAAGTCCTGTCACTTCTCCTACTTCATGCAGTACGGCCTGAAGGCGGAGCCCCGGAAGAAGGCGGGCTTCCAGGCGCCTGAGTACGGCACCTTTGTCCACTACGTGCTGGAGCACGTGTTCCAGAGCGAGGAGTGGCGGGATGAGAATGGGGGCGTGGACGGTGACAAGCTGGACGCCCTCACCGATGAGATTGTGGAGCGCTATATCAAAGAGGAACTGGGCGGCCTGGCCGAGGAGACGCCCCGGTTCCGCTACCTGTTTCAGCGGCTGCTCAAGCCGGTGCGGGCGGTGGTGCGCAACGTGGCCGAGGAGCTGTCCGCCTCCGACTTCAAGCCCATCGCCTTTGAGCTGGGCTTCGGCTCGGGGAAGGATCTGCCCCCGGTGGAGCTGGAGGTAGACGGCGTCACCATCAGCATCTCCGGTTTTGTGGACCGGGTGGACGGCTGGGTGAAGGACGGCCGCCTGAACCTGCGGGTGGTGGACTACAAGACCGGCCGCAAATCCTTTGACCTGACCGACGTGTGGAACGGCATGGGCCTTCAGATGCTGCTCTACCTCTTCACTCTCCAGAAGGAGGGCAAGGACCTGTTCGGCGGACATGAGATAGACCCGGCGGGGGTGCTCTACCTGCCTGCCCGGGATGCGGTCATCGCCGGCAGCCGCACCATGACCGAGGCGGCCCGCCGTCAGGCGGTGGACAAGGAGCTGCGCCGCCGTGGTCTGGTGCTGGACGACCCGGAGGTGCTGGAGGCCATGGAGCACCCCGGCCCGGAGGGCATCCGCTTCCTGCCGGTGAAGGTGTCCTCCCGTACGGGGGCTATCACCGGCGACGCCCTGGTGTCCGCCGAGCGGCTGGGCCGTCTGGAGCGGCACATCCAGCGGGTGCTCCGGGACATCGGCGGTGAAATTGCCGCCGGAAACATCGCCGCCGACCCCTTCTGGAAGGGGCCGGAGAAAAACGCCTGCCAATACTGCGACTACGCCGTTGCCTGCCACTTTGAGGAGGGCAGAGGCTCCGACCGCCGCCGCTGGCTGCCCACGGTGAGTGCCGGGGAGTTCTGGGCCAGAGTGGAGGAGCAGGAGGGCGGCGGACAGACGGACAACAAGTAAGAGGGGGAATTGTTATGGCCTTTCAGCTGACAGAGCAGCAGGCCGCCGTGGTGAACAACCGGGGCGGAGCCTTGCTGGTGTCCGCCGCCGCCGGCTCGGGCAAGACAAGAGTGCTGGTGGAGCGGCTGCTGGGCCGGGTGGAGCACGAGGGCCTGGATATCGACCGCTTCCTGGTCATCACCTACACCAAAGCCGCCGCCGCCGAGCTGCGCTCCCGCATTGTGGAGGAGCTGTCCCAGCGGCTGGCCCGGAACCCCACCGACCGCCACCTCCGCCGCCAGCAGACTCTGGTCTACAAGGCTCAGATTTCCACCGTCCACGCTTTCTGCGCCCAGCTCCTCCGGGAGTGCGGCCACATGCTGGACGTGAACCCGGATTTCCGCCTGTGCGACGAGGGGGAGGCGGGGGTGCTCATGCTGCGCGCCCTGGACGAGGTGATGGACCGACAGTATGAGGACATCACCCCGGACAGCGACTTTGCCAAATTGGTGGACACCATGTCCGCCGGACGGGACGACAGCCGCCTGATGCAGATTGTGCTGGACATCCGGGGCCGGGTCCAGAGCCACCCGGACCCGGCTGCCTGGCTGGACCAGCAGGGGGCGGCCTTCTCCCTGGAGGGCGTGACCGACGCGGGGGAGACCCCCTGGGGCAAGCTGCTGCTGGAGGACGCCGCCGCTCAGGCGCGGTACTGGCTGAGCCGCATGGCGGGCGCCCTGGAGGACTGCGCCTGTGACCCCAATCTGGACGCCAACTACGCCCCCACCATCTCGGCCACCATGGCCGGGCTCCAGGCCTTCCTGGACGGGGCGGCCCAGGGGTGGGACGCCGCTGCCGCCGCCCTGCCCATCCCATTCCCCCCGGCGGGGCGGAAGAAGATGACCGAGTGCCCTGAGGCGGCGGAGCGGGTCAAGTCGGTGCGGAACCGCTGCAAGAAGCGGCTGGAAAAGCTGGCCGAGGGTTTCTCCGACGACAGCGCCGGACTGCTCTCCGACATGGCGGCGGTGTACCCCGCTGTCCGGGGGCTGTTTGCCCTGGTGAAGGACTTTGAGGCGGCCTATGCCGCCGAGAAGGAGCGCCGGGGCGTGCTGGACTTCTCCGACCTGGAGCACATGGCGGTGCGCCTGCTGGTGGGAGAGGACGGCAGCCCCACACCTCTGGCAAAGCAGTGGTCGGCCCGGTACGACGAGATTATGGTGGACGAGTACCAGGACACCAACGCCGTCCAGAATGCCATCTTCTCCGCCATCTCCCAGGATGGCAAAAATCTGTTCATGGTGGGCGACGTGAAGCAGTCCATCTACCGCTTCCGCCTGGCTGACCCCACCATATTTCTGGAAAAGTATCGCACCTTTACGCCTTATGAGACAGCGGAGGAGGGAGAGCCGAGACGGATTATCCTGTCCAAAAACTTCCGCTCCCGGGCCCAGGTGCTGGAGGGGGCAAACTTCATCTTCCGGGGCATCATGTCCCGCTCCTTTGGCGAGATGGACTACACCGCCGACGAGGCCCTCTACCCGGGCGCTTCCTACCCGGATGGGGCGGACTACGCCGTGGAGCTGGACGCCCTGGACCTGTCCGCCAGCGGTGGGGATGACGACGGGGAGGAGAAGAGCGAAAAGACGCCCCGTGACCTGCTGGAGGCCCGGTTCCTGGCCAAGCGCATCAAGGAGCTGAAGGACGGCGGCTTCCCTGTGTCCGACGGCGAGGGGGGCACCCGTCCTGCCGGGTACGGCGACATGGTCATCCTGGTCCGCTCTCCCAACTCGGTGCTCCACCACTACGCCCGTGCCTTGGGCGAGCGGGACATCCCCTGGGAGGCAGATGCGGGCGGCGACTACTTTGAGACCACCGAGGTGTCGGTGGCCCTGTCCCTGCTCCAGATTGTGGACAACCCCCGGCAGGATGTGCCCCTGATTTCGGTGCTTCGCTCCCCGGTGTACGGCTTCACGGCGGACCGGCTGGCGGTACTGCGTGCCGCCTCGCCGGACACGGACTTCTATGCCGCCTTGGTGAAGGGGGCGGAGGAGGGCGGAGCGGACTGCGCCGCCTTCCTGGCCGAGCTGGAGGACCTGCGTTTCCGGTCCGGTGACCGGAACAGCCACCAGCTTTTGTGGCAGATTTACGACCGCACCAACCTGCTGGGCATCTTCGGCGCCATGGACGAGGGGGAGAAGCGGCAGGGGAACCTGCTGGCCCTGTGCGAGCTGGCCCGGCAGTTTGAGGCCGCCGGACACAAGGGCCTCTTCGGCTTCCTCACCTACCTGACCCGCCTGCGGGACAACGGCGGCAAGCTGGCCGCGCCCCAGGCGGCCCGGGAGGGGGGCGGCGTGCGCATTCTCTCCATCCACAAGTCCAAGGGCCTGGAGTTCCCCATCGTTCTGCTGGCGGGGCTTACCCGGCGGCTCAACCGGGACGACATGCAGCGGCCCATCCTCTTCCACCCCCAGTTGGGCGTGGGCCCCAAGCGGCTGGACACCGAGCGGATGATTGAGTATCCCACCCTGGCCCGGCGTGCGGTAGCCCGACAGCTGGAGTATGAGATGATGGCCGAGGAGCTGCGTCTGCTCTACGTGGCCATGACCCGGGCAAAGGAGAAGCTGATTCTCTCCTGCGCCCTCACCCGGGGGGCGGCTGACCTGCGGAAGCTGGCCGAGGACGCCGAGTACCCCGCCGATCCCCAGGTGCTCTCCGGCTGTCAGTCGGTGGGCCAGTGGGTGCTGCTGCCGGTGCTCACCAGGCCGGACGCTGTGGCCATCCGGCGGGCGGCTGACTACCCGCTGCCCATTGCGGCGGCGGAGCTGGGGCCGGACTGGGACATCCGCTGGGTGGACGGCAGCGACCTGCTCCAGCCGCCGGAGCGGAAGGCCGCTGTTCTGCCCGAGGATGTTGAGGAAAAGTCGGTGGGGGATTTGACCGGCGTGCTCACCTGGCGGTACCCCTACGCCGGAGACGTGGAGATTCCCTCCAAGCTGACCGCCACCCAGCTCAAGGGTCGGGAGCTGGACCGGGAGGCCGCCCAGGAGTCCGGGGCGGAGTTCCCGCTGCCCCAGGGTGAGCCGGAGGAACCGGCCGCCGTCCCCGCTGGCAAGCGGAGCACCCTGCGCCGTCCCCGGTTTGCAGAAGAGGAGTTCGGCCTCACCCCGGCCCAGAAGGGCACCGCCCTCCACCTGGTCATGCAGTACATCGACTTCGAGCGGGCGGGCACGGAGGAGCAGGTGAAGGAAGAGATTGCCCGTCTGGTGGCGGGAGCCTACATCACCCCCGAGCAGGGGGAGGCGGTGAACCCGGCCAAAATCGCCGCCTTCTTCCGGTCCCCGCTGGGGCGGGAGATGATGGAGTCGGTGTCTCTGCGGCGTGAGTTCAAGTTCTCCATTCTGGTGCCCGCCGCCGACTACTGTCCCGGCGCCGGGGAAGGGGAGCAGGTGCTGCTCCAGGGCGTGGTGGACTGCTGCTTTGAGACGTTGGAGGGCATCACGGTGGTGGACTTCAAGACCGACCGGGTGACCCGCCGCACTGTTCAGGAGCGGGCGGAGGAATACCGTCCCCAGCTGACGGCGTACAGCCGCGCCCTGGAGGAGATGACCGGCAAACGGGTGGTCCGCCGGGCTCTGTGGTTCTTCGCCCTGGACCAGGCGGTAGAGGTATGATCGTGCACCTTCTGTCCCTGGAAAAAAGAAATGATAAATTTGAAAAAAATAGTTGCATTTTCTGAAGAAGAGTGCTATGATATCAAATGCGTTGTGAGGACGTGTGTCCTTGCGCCTATCCTCCGAAGAGAAAGAGGTGAACCAGCATGAAGGAAGGCATCCATCCCAACTATCAGCAGACTACCATCAAGTGCGCCTGCGGCAACGTGATTGAGACCGGCTCCACGAAGCAGGACATCCGCGTCGAAGTCTGCTCCAAGTGCCACCCCTTTTTCACCGGCAAGCAGAAGATGGTGGATACTGGCGGACGTGTCAGCCGCTTCAACAAGAAGTTCGGCCTGGACAAGTAAGCTGGATTTGGTCAAAGAGCCCGTACCGGTACCGGTACGGGCTTTTTTGTATCCTGACCGGATATTTGTAGACAGCGGGCATGGTTCCGCATAGAATAAAAGCGCATGATAAATAACAGGAGGGAACCGCATGTTTAAGAAGATTGACCCCAAGACCCTGGACAAGAACGTGTTCTCCATGATCCATGACCAGTGGATGCTCATCACCGCCGGTACGCCCGAGCGCTGCAACACCATGACCGCCAGCTGGGGCGGCCTGGGGATTCTCTGGAACAAGTGCGTGGCCACCTGTTACATCCGGCCCCAGCGGTACACCAAGGAGTTTGTGGACCGGGAGGAGTACTTCACCCTGGCCTTCTTCGGCGAGGAGTATCGCAAGGCGCTGGCCCTGTGCGGCAGCAAGAGCGGCCGTGAGGTGGACAAGGTGGCCGAGTGCGGCTTCACCGTGGCCGCCGGCGAGGGCAGCGCCCCCTATTTTGAGCAGGCTGAGCTGGTGCTGGTGTGCCGGAAGCTGTTCCGCCAGGCCATGGACGAGAGCTGCTTCCTGGACAAGAGCCTGATTGAGAAGAACTACCCCGGCGGGGATTTCCACGTCACCTATGTGGGTGAGATCGTGGAGTGCCTGGTGCGGGAATAAGAGAAAAACGCCGGACTGACGTTCCGGCGGCGGAGGTTCTATGACGGAACATACCACAGAGGAAAAGCGGAACCGGGCGGTGCTGGTGGGCCTCAACGCCTCCTGCCTGAGCCGGACGGAGAATGCCGACGAGGAGTCCATGGCGGAGCTTGCCGCCCTGCTGGAGACGGCGGGAGGCCAGTGCGTGGGCGAGGTGCTCCAGAACAAGGACGCCCCCGACCCCCGCACCTTTATCGGCGAGGGCAAGGTGCGTGAGGTCAAGGAGCTGGTGCAGAGCATGGAGGCGGACATGGTGGTCTTTGACAACGCCCTGTCCCCCTCCCAGCAGCGGGCCCTGACCGACGATCTGGGCGTGTCGGTGCTGGACCGGTCCGCCCTGATTCTGGACATCTTCGCCCAGCGGGCCCGGACCAAGGAGGGCCGTCTCCAGGTGGAGCTGGCCCAGTACAAGTACCTGCTGCCCCGTCTGCTGGGCATGTGGACCCACCTGGAGCGGCAGGAGGGTGCCATCGGCACCCGCGGCCCCGGTGAGACCCAGCTGGAGACCGACCGGCGGCACATCCGCAAGAAGATTGCCAAGCTGGAGGAGGACCTGGAGCAGGTGCGCCGGGTGCGCGCCACCCAGCGGGAGCGGAGAATCAAGAACGAGGTACCGGTGGTGGCCATCGTGGGCTACACCAACGCGGGCAAGTCCACCCTGCTCAACAAGCTGACCGGGGCGGACATCCCCGCCAACAACCGTCTGTTCGACACTCTGGACACCACCACCCGCACCCTGGAGATTTCCGATACCTGCACCGTCCTCATCTCGGACACGGTGGGCTTTATCTCCAAGCTGCCCCACCACCTGGTGGAGGCCTTCAAGGCCACCCTGGAGGAGCTGAGCTTTGCCGATTTGCTGCTCCACGTCATCGACGCATCCAACCCGGAGTGGCGGGAGCAGGCGGCGGTGGTGGAGAAGCTGATTGTGGAGCTGGGCGCAGCCCAGACGCCCCGCATCGACGTGTTCAACAAGTCCGACCTGTACGTGGGTGACATCGTGCCCCACGGAGAGGACATCGTGTCCATCTCCGCCAAAACCGGCGCGGGGCTGGACGAGCTGCTGAAGAAGATCGGCGACCGGCTGGACACCGGCGCTCACCGGGTGGTGCTGCGCATCCCCTACGACCAGGGGGGCGTGCTGGACATGCTCCACCGGGAGGCCAAGGTGGAGCGGGTGGACTACGGCGAGGCCATTGAGGTGGAGGCGGTGTGCACCCCCATCCAGCTGGGCCGGCTGAAGGACTTCATCGTCTCCGGCTGGACGCCGCCCAAGGAGTTCTGGGAGGACTGAGCATATGGAAGCGGGAAAGGGCGTGCTGTACCTGCGGGGCGTGGAGAAGCGTTCTGTGGAGGGGGAAGTGGAGGACTACGCCTTTTGCATCCCGGCCATCGCCCGGCTGAAGCGGCTGGAGTTCCGCCGACCCGTCACCTTTTTCGTGGGGGAGAACGGCAGCGGCAAGTCCACGCTGCTGGAGGCCATCGCCGTAGCTTGGGGCTTCAACCCGGAGGGCGGTTCCCGCAATTTCCGCTTTGCCAGCCGGGATACCCATTCCGGCCTGTACAGGGCCCTGCGGCTGGTGCGCAGCCCGGAAATCCCCGAGGATGGGTATTTTCTCCGGGCGGAGAGCCTGTACAACATGGCCAGCTATGTGGACGAGATGGAGGACGACCCCCTGACGCCGTCCTATCTCCAGTATGTGGGCGGGAAATCCCTCCACGGCCAGTCCCACGGGGAGAGCCTGCTGGCCTTGGCCAAGAACCGCTTCTGGGGAAGGGGGCTCTACCTGCTGGACGAGCCGGAGTCCGCCCTGTCGCCCATGCGGCAGCTCTCCTTTCTGACGCTGATGCACGACCTGGTGTCCCGGGGCGGCCAGCTGCTCATCGCCACCCATTCCCCCATCCTGATGGCCTATCCCCAGGCGGATATCCTGCGGTTTGACGGTCCGGACGGGGTGGAGCGGGTGGACTACCGGGACACGGAGCACTACCGGATTACCAGAGAATTTCTCAATGCGCCGGAGCGGATGCTGGACATTCTCCTGGCGCAGGAGGAGGGAGAGAAATGAGACAGCTTGAGACCCGGCGGCTGATTCTGCGGCCCTTCCGTGACAGCGACGCGGCGGATGTCTTTGATTACGCCAGGGACCCCCGGGTAGGCCCGGCAGCGGGCTGGCCGCCTCATAAGAGCCCGGCGGAGAGCTTGGAGATTATCCGAACCGTGTTTGCCGCGCCGGGCACGGCGGCGGTGGTGCTGAAGGAGACCGGCCGCGTGGTGGGCTCCGCCGGGTTTGTGGGCCGGCACCGCACCGAGCTGCCCGGCCCGGACGATGAGATTGGCTACGCCCTCCACCCCGGCTGCTGGGGCAGGGGGTTGATGCCTGAGGCGGTGGAGGAGCTGCTGCGGTACGGCTTTGAGGAGCTGGACCTGCGCACCATCTGGTGCGGGCACTACGACTTCAATGACAGGTCCCGCCGGGTGGTTGAGAAGTGCGGTTTCCGCTGGCGGCTGACCGACCGGACCTGGGTGGAGCTGATGGGAGAGGAGCGCACCGAGCTCCACTACGCCCTGACAAAAGAGGAGTGGCAGGCGAGATGACGGAATATTTCATTCCCACCGCACCCGCCGAGGCGGAGCTGGTGGAGAAGCGGTCCCGGTTTATCGGGCAGGTAAAGCCGGTGGAGACCGAGGAAGAGGCACGGGCCTTTGTGGAGCAGGTGAAGAAGAAGCACTACGACGCCCGGCACAACTGCTGGTGCTACCGTCTGCGGGACGGGGGCGTGGAGCGGTACTCCGACGACGGAGAGCCCCAGGGCACGGCGGGACAGCCCATGCTCAACGTGTTCCAGCGGGAGGAGGTCACCAACGTGGTGTGCGTGGTGACCCGGTACTTCGGCGGCGTGCTGCTGGGTGCGGGCGGACTGGTACGGGCCTATACCCAGAGCGCCAAGGACGCCCTGGACGCAGCCGGCATCTCCGTGGTGCGCCGCTGGGTGGAGGCAGCGGTGCCCTGCCCCTACTCCTTCTTTGACCGGGTGCGGCTGGAGGTGGAGGCCCACGGGGGCGTGCTGGGGGAGACCGAGTACGCCGCCGACGTGACCGTCCACGCCCTGCTGCCCGAGGGGCAGGTGGAGGCCTTCTCCGCCCGCATGACCGAGCTGACTGCCGGCGGTACGGCGGTACAGATTCTGGGCGAGGCTTTCAAGGCCGTGCCCATGGCCCGATAACAGGACATACCGGGGCTTGCCCCGCCGGTTTCCGGCAGGACAGGCCCCGATTTCTGCCCGGCAGAAAGAGCCTGGGGAGGAAGAAAAATTTTTTTGTTTTTTTGAAGGGTTTTTGAAAGGAACGGCGTATACAGTATACAGGCAGAATTCATCGGCGGATGAAGGAGGCGGCGGCTATGACGGTAAGAGAACAGACCGAGGCCATGGAGCGTCAGTTCCTCTCGCCCCACGCCTGTCTGGCGGCGGAGTCCAGAGGACGGGCACGGCCCATTGAGGAGTGCCCCATCCGCACCTGCTTCCAGCGGGATATGGACCGGATTGTCCACTCCAAGGCCTTCCGGCGTCTGATGCACAAGACCCAGGTTTTCCTCCAGCCCGAGGGAGACCACTACCGCACCCGTATGACCCACACCATCGAGGTGGCCCGGATTGCCCGGACCATCGCCCGGGGCCTGCGGCTCAACGAGGATTTGACCGAGGCGGCCGCCTTTGGCCATGACCTGGGCCACACCCCCTTCGGCCACGCCGGGGAGCGGGCCCTCAACGAGCTGATGCCCGGCGGCTTTGAGCACAATGTCCAGTCCCTCCGGGTGGTGGACGTGCTGGAGAAGGACGGCGAGGGGCTGAACCTGACCTGGGAGGTGCGCCGGGCCATCCTGTGCCACACCGGCCCCGACCGGGCCGAGACCCTGGAGGGGCGGATCATCCGCCTGGCCGACAAGATTGCCTACATCAACCACGACATTGACGACGCCATGCGGGGACAGATTATCTTCCCCACCGATATCCCCATCCACATCTCCCAGGTGCTGGGGTTTACCCACTCTGAGCGCATCAACACCCTGACCACCGACGTGATTGCCCAAAGTATGGGGAAGAATGAGATTGTCCAGTCTCCCGCCTGCGGCGAGGCCATGGCGGAGCTGCGTGCTTTCATGTTCGACTCTGTGTACACCAACCCCCGTGCCAAGGGGGAGGAGACCAAGGCCCAGGACATGCTCCGGCGGATGTTTGAGTACTATGTCCGACAGCCGGATGAGCTGCCGGCGGAGTATCAGGACATCCGGGTGAAGGAGGGCGTGGAGAGGGGCGTCTGCGATTACATATCGGGTATGACCGACAAGTACGCCGTGGAGAAGTTCGGGGCGCTGTTTATCCCGGCGTCCTGGAGCGTGAAATAGGGCAGATTCCGTATGACAGCAGAAAACTCTGGCAATCATAGGGGAAAGGAGGGCTACCGTGCCGATTCCGGAACAATTCATTGACGAGCTGGTGGCCCGGAGCGAAATCTCCGACGTGGTGTCCTCCTACGTGACCCTGAATAAAAAGGGGAGCAACCTGTGGGGGCTGTGCCCCTTCCACAACGAGAAAACACCCTCCTTTTCCGTCAATCAGGACAAGCAGATCTACCACTGCTTCGGCTGCGGCAAGGGCGGCGGGGTCATCTCCTTTATCATGGAGATAGAGAACCTCTCCTTTCCCGACGCGGTGCGGTTCCTGGCCAAGCGGGCAGGGCTGGAGGTGCCCGACACGGGCAGCGACGACGCCGGGCGGAAAAAGCGTGCCAGGGCCCTGGAGGCCAACAAGGACGCCGCCCGGTTCTACCACGACTATCTGAAGGGTCCCGGGGGCCAGCGGGTGCGGGAGTACATCGCCCAGCGGCAGATTTCACCCCGGACGGCCACCCGCTTCGGTCTGGGCGCCGCCCCCGACCAGTGGGATGCCCTCACCAAAGCCCTCACCGCCAAGGGGTACAGCAAGATGGAGCTCATCGACGCGGGCCTGGCGGTGGCGGGCAAGAACGGCGGCATTTACGACAAGTTCCGCGCCCGGCTCATGCTCCCCGTCATCGACGTGCGGGGGGATGTGGCCGGATTTACCAGCCGCATCCTGCCGGGGGAGGAGGGAGCCAAGTACCTCAACACCCCGGAGACCGTGGTGTTCAAGAAGGGACGGCTCATCTACGCCCTCAACTTCGCCAAGAACACCAAGCGGCCCAATCTGATTCTGGTGGAGGGAAATATCGACGTCATCACCCTTCATCAGGCCGGGTTTGACAACGTGGTGGCCACCATGGGTACCGCCCTCACCGAGGAGCACGCCCGCATCCTGGCCCGGTACACCAAGGAGCTGGTGCTCTGCTACGACAACGACCCGGCGGGCAAAAAGTCCACCGACCGGGTGCTGGGCATCCTGAAGAACGCGGATTTGAATGTCCGGGTGCTCCAGCTGCCCAACGCCTACGACAGCGAGGGCAAGCCCCTCAAGCAGGACCCGGACGACTTCATCAAGCGCTTCGGCGCGGCTGCCTTTGAGAAGTGCCTCAATGGCAGCGCAGGGCAGAATGACTACCGGCTGGAGTCCCTGCTCCAGAAGCACAGCCTGGCCGACGAGGAGGGGCGCATGGCTTTCCTCCGGGAGGCGGTGGAGACGGTGGCGTCTTTGCAGAGCCCCATTGAGCGGGAGATCTATGGCAACAAGGCCGCCGCTGCCGGGGGCATTTCAGCCGCCGCCTTCGCCCAAGAGGTGGAGCGGTACCGGAAGAACCGGGCCTGGCAGGCCAAAAAGAAGCAGACCCGGAAGGACCTGACCCCAGCCGCCCAGCTCCAACCCAGAGAGCGGGAGCTGCGGTATGAGAACATCCGCTCCGCCCGTGCGGAGGAGGGGGTGCTCCGGCTGATGCTGCTGGAGCCGGGACTGTTCCAGAGCGCGGGCGCCCTGGAGCCGGAGCAGTTCTCCTCGCCCCTGCTGGGCCGGGTGTACGGCATGCTGCGCAAGCGCTGGCAGGAGGGGAGAAGCACCCAGCTTCCTGCCCTGACCGGAGAACTGACCGCCGATGAGATGAGCCATCTGGTGCACGTGTTGGACCAGCCTGAATCCCTGGCCCACAGCCAGAAGGCACTGGCGGATTACATAGAGATTATCGCCACCGAGTACGCCAAGCGCTCCGGCGGGACCCAGGCGGACCCGCTTATGGCCGCCCGTGAAAAATTCCGGGAGAAAAAGGCGTATAACGGACAGAATACCTGAGATACAGAAAGAAAAAGCATATGGAGGATGACCGCATGAGCGAGAAAAAGAAGAACGACGCCAAGGGCAATATGGTGGAAGGAAAGACTGTCCTTACCGGCGCTGACAAGATGGAGCAGGTCAAGGCTGAGATCCTGAAGATTGTGGAGGGCGTCCAGGGATCTGAAAAGCTCAACGAGCTGTTTGAGAAGGGCAAGAAGAAGGGTAGTCTGTCCGTCAATGAGCTGATGGACGTCCTGGAGAGCATGGAGCTGGAGTCCGAGCAGATGGACAAGATCTACGATGTCCTGGAGAACCTGGGCATCGAGACGGTGAGTGAGTACTACCTGCCCGAGCTGGACGCCGACATTGTACCTCCCATGGAGGAGCTGGAGGAGATCCCCGAGGAGGAGATCGTAGACCCCAACACCCTGGTGGACTCCTTCGGCATCGACGACCCGGTGCGTATGTATCTGAAGGAGATCGGCAAGGTCAACCTCCTGAGCCCCGATGAAGAAGTCCAGCTGGCCCAGGACATGGGCGCGGGCGACGCGGCCAAGGCACGGATGGCCGAGATTGAGGAGGCGGAGAAGCGGGGCGAGCCCATCACCCTCACTCCTGAGGAGGAGAAGGCCCTGAAGAAGGACATCAAGCGGGGCGAGGCCGCCAAGCAGCGTCTGGCCGAGGCCAACCTCCGTCTGGTGGTGTCCATTGCCAAGCGGTACGTGGGCCGGGGCATGCTGTTCCTGGACCTGATCCAGGAGGGCAACCTGGGCCTTATCAAGGCCGTGGAGAAGTTCGACTACACCAAGGGCTACAAGTTCTCCACCTACGCCACCTGGTGGATCCGCCAGGCCATCACCCGTGCCATTGCCGACCAGGCCCGTACCATCCGTATCCCCGTCCATATGGTGGAGACCATCAACAAGGTCATCCGCGTCTCCCGCCAGCTGCTCCAGGAGCTGGGCCACGACCCCAGCCCCGAGGAGATTGCCGAGGAGATGAACATGCCCGTGGACAAGGTGCGGGAGATCCTGAAGATTGCCCAAGAGCCCGTCAGCCTGGAGACCCCCATCGGCGAGGAGGAGGACTCCCACCTGGGCGACTTCATCCCCGACGAGGACGCCTCCGAGCCCTCCGAGGCCGCCAGCTTCACCCTGCTCAAGGAGCAGCTGGTGGACGTGCTGGGCACCCTGACTCCCAGAGAGGAGAAGGTGCTCAAGCTGCGCTTCGGCATTGAGGACGGCCGCACCCGCACTCTGGAAGAGGTGGGCAAGGAGTTCAACGTGACCCGTGAGCGCATCCGCCAGATTGAGGCTAAGGCCCTCAGAAAGCTGCGTCACCCCAGTCGCAGCAAGAAGCTGAAGGACTTCCTGAACTAATATAAAAAAGCCCCGGCGCACTACGGTGCGCTGGGGCTTTTTTATGTAGACAGTCAGGCGCCTGCCTGCTTCAGCTTGGTGAGGAACAGTCCGCCGATGATGAGCACTGCGCCCAGCAGGGCAATCCAGGTGATGGAGTCGCCCAGCATGGCGGCGGCCACCGCCATGGTGACCAGGGGCTCCAGGTAGATGTAGGTGGTGGCCCGTACCGAGCCCAGCCGGTGAATGGCGTAGTTCCACAGCAGGTAGGACACCGTGGAGCCCAGAAGGCCCAGATAGGCCACGGAGCCCAGCACATCCCACCGCACCAGCTGCTCCGGCTGAACCTGTACACCCTGGAACAGCAGCAGGACCACCGAGAAGAGCAGGGCGTACACAAACATTTTCCGCACCGAGGGGATGAGCGGGTGGCCGAAGGAGCTGATTTTCTTGCTGACGATGGCGTACAGGCCCCACACCACCGCGTTGAGCAGGGCCAGCACATCTCCCCGCGGGTTGAGCTGAAGCACGGCGCTGCCGTTGTACACGGTCAGGGCGGACCCGGCGGCGGCCAGCAGGCAGCCGAAGTAGAACAGGCCGTGAGGCCGGGGCGTGCGGAGCAGGAGCGGCGCGGCCAGAGCGGTGACGATGGGCGCCAGGGCGCACAACACCGACACATTGGAGGCGCTGGTGTAGGTCAGGGCGGCGTTTTGGAGGTAGTAGTAGAAGAAGATGCCCAGCAGTCCGCCCAGAACATAATACCCTTCGGTCTTCCAGCCCAGCCAGCCCAGCGGCCGGGGATGGATGATGGTGGTGGCGATAACGGCAATGGTGATGCGCAGGAACATCAGCACGGTGGGGCTCATGGCCTCCAGTGCTATCTGTGCAGCCACAAAGGCGCCGCCCCAGATGGTGATGGCGCACAGGGCCGCCAGGTGTCCGGAACCATTCTGTTTGGACATACAGCATACCTCCTGTCAGTTCGCCGTTTTCCCGGCGGCTGGGGGGAAACTCAATCCAACTTTTTCTCCTTGCGCCGGACAGGGGGCTTTTCCTTGGGCGGCAGGGAGAGGGGGCGGCCCAGAGGCCCCACGGAGCCGTCCACAGCGGAGGAGATGAGATAGCGGTAGACCCGGACCTTCCGGCGCTCATAGAGGTCCAGCTGCTGGTAGAAGTCCTTGTATTCGTTGAAGGTGAGCCGCTTGGTCTGGATGGTCTTGCGCAGGGTGGCCTGGGTACTCACCAGGCTGCCCTCCCGCTTGCGGTAGTAGTACACCGGCCTGGGCACCGCCGCAATGAGGCGGCAGCAGGCGATATAGTCCAGATTGAACAGGAAGTCCTCGCACCAGGCCACGTCTGCGGGACACTCCAGATGATTTGCCTCCACAATGGCCCGGCGGTAGAGCTTGTTCCACATAACGCCGTAGTAGAAGTTGGCGGGGGCCTTGACCATGTGGTCGGCGTACTCTGTCCGGGTCATGACGCACGCTTCACGGATATGTCCCCGGGCGGCGCAGCGCTCCCCGGCTACCCGGTAGAAGTGGGCCACCGTCAGGTCGGCGCCGGTGGACTCGGCGGTGTGGAGGAGAATCTCCACGCTGTCGGTGGGAAGCCAGTCGTCCCCGTCCACAAACTGGAGATACCGCCCGGCGGCCTGGGTCATGCCCAGGTTCCGGGCTGCTGACGCGCCGGCGTTGGCCTGCTCCAGCAGGCGGAAGCGGCTGTCCAGTGCCACATACGACCGGCAGATATCCGCGCTGCCGTCGGTGCAGCCGTCGTCCACCAGCAGGACCTCAAAGTCCCGGCAGGTCTGGAACCGGATGCTGGACAGGCATTTCTCCAGATAGGGCTTTACGTTGTAGACCGGGATGACGATGCTGACTGCGGGACCTTCCATGGGCGCACCTCGCTGAGATGGTATTTATATCATTATAGCAGGCAGCAGTCTTTTCGCCAAGAGTGGGGTTGACAAATACCGGGAAAACCGGTATGTTGGACCGGAGAAAACCGGAACGGAGGCGTGACTATGACGGAAAAGGAAAAGATGCAGAGCGGCCAGCTCTATGCGGCGGACACCGACCCGGAGCTGATTGCCGACCGGGCGGCCTGCAAGGACAAGTGCTGGGCCTACAACCAGATGCGGTACACCGACTGGGACAGCCGGAACGCCCTTCTGCGGGAGCTGCTGGGCAGCACGGGGGAGAAGTTCTGCATTGAGCAGCCCTTCTGGTGCGACTACGGCTATGGCATCTCCATCGGAGAGAATTTTTATATGAACCACGGCTGTGTCATTCTGGACGGCGGCGGCATCACCTTCGGGGACAACGTGTTCATTGCCCCCCAGTGCGGCTTCCACACCGCCGGGCACCCCATCGACGCGGACACCCGCAACAGCGGCCTGGAGTACGCCAAGCCCATCAAGGTGGGAAACAACGTGTGGATTGGCGCCGGGGTGACGGTGGTGCCCGGCGTGACCATCGGGGACAACGTGGTCATCGGCGCGGGCAGCCTGGTCAACCGTGACATCCCTTCCGGGGTGGTGGCTGCGGGCAACCCCTGCCGGGTGATCCGGCCCATCACCGAGGAAGACAAGAAAAAGCCTGTCTGATAATAAAAATGTGAGCCGCCGCGCACACTGCGCGGCGACTTTTGTTTTGCCGTGACAGGACAAAAAATTTTTTCAAAAACCTGTTGACAAATTAGAATATTAGAATATAATAATATTAGAAAAAATGAATATGAGGTGAACGACATGACGGACGCAACCGGGCTCTACGAGGAGAAGGCGGCCCTGCTGAAAGCCCTTTCCCATCCGGTACGGCTGCAGATCGTCCGGGGGCTGCTGCGGTGCGGCTGCCGCAACGTGGGCTGTATGGAGGCCAATGTGGGCCAGTCCCAGTCCTGCATCTCTCAGCATCTTATGCGCCTGAAGGCGGCAGGGATTGTCAAGGCATCCCGCTCCGGCAATGAGGTCTATTACGAGATTGACGATCGGGCGGGGGTCACGGCAATAATCGCGGCGCTCTTCGGCGACAGGGAGGAGGATTACCGGCATGATTTATGATATCGCGGTCATCGGCGGCGGCCCGGCGGGGCTGTCCGCGGCGGTGCAGGCCAGACAGCGGAACCGGACGGCAGTGGTCATCAGCGGCGACGACCGGGACGGCCCCCTCAGCAAGACCGAGCAGGTGGACAACTACCTGGGCATCCACGGCGTCACCGGACCGGAGCTGCTGAAGCGGTTCAAGGACCACGCTGAGACGATGGGCGTGGAACGAGTCACCGGCCGGGCGCTGAATATCATGTCCCTGAGCGGTACATTCTACATCAGTGCAGGCAGTGAGCTGGTCCAGGCCCGGGCGGTAGTGCTGGCGCCCGGAGTAGTCCGCCGGGCCAAGTTCCCCGGCGAGGCGGAGCATATGGGCGCAGGCGTCAGCTACTGCGCTACCTGCGACGGCATGCTCTACCGGGGCCGTGACGTAGTGGTGGCAGGCCGGTCTGCTGAGGCACCCGAGGAGGCCAACTACCTCCACGGCCTGGGGTGCCGGGTGACCTATACCGCTCCCGTCAGACCGGAGGAGCTGAATCCGGAGATCCCCTTTGTCAAGGCGGCAAAAATTGAGGTCTGCGGCGACGGAAAGGTGACCTCCGTAAAGGCGGACGGCCGGGAGATTCCCTGTGACGGCGTCTTTATCCTGCGCTCGGCGGTGGCGCCCAACGACCTGCTCCCTGCACTGGAACTGAAGGACGGGTATATCGGGGTGGACCGGGACATGGCCACCAATATTCCCGGCGTGTTCGCCGCCGGAGACTGCACCGGCCAGCCCCTCCAGATTTCCAAAGCGGTAGGGGAGGGCCAGGTGGCGGGACACCGGGCAGCAGAGTATCTGGACCGGCTGGACCGGGAACAGAAGGCATAAACAAATCCATTTTTAATAGAAAAATAACCAGACGA
This sequence comes from Pseudoflavonifractor sp., assembly GCF_050943825.1. Lineage (NCBI taxonomy): Bacteria > Bacillati > Bacillota > Clostridia > Eubacteriales > Oscillospiraceae > Pseudoflavonifractor > Pseudoflavonifractor sp. Next base: position 443,843 of record NZ_JBMNPX010000001.1, on the reverse strand, counting down.
AAGAAAGGAAGTATTGATTATGGCGACCATTCACTTCAACAAGGAAGGCTTTGACAAGGCGATTACCTCCGGCGGCATTACCATGGTGGATTTCTGGGCCTCCTGGTGCGGTCCCTGCCGTATGCTGGCTCCCGTGATTGACGATCTGGCCGGCAAGTACGAGGGCAAGGCCATTATCGGCAAGGTGAACGTGGACGAGGAGCAGGCCCTGGCCATGCAGTACGGCGTGATGAGCATCCCCACCGTCATCTTCTTCAAGGACGGCAAGGAGCTGGATCGGAAGGTGGGCGTCATGCCCGCTGAGGCCTATACCGCTATTCTGGACGCTAACATCTGATTGATGCAGTGAAACAAGCGGGCGGAGCACTCTGCTCCGCCCGCTTGTTTACATAATCGCAAAATGAAAAAATATAAAAAATTTGGTTGACAAAACGGGAGGCAGTGGATATAATAAGCAAGTGACCTCCAGTGAGGCACTGATAAATATGCGGATGTGCTGGAATTGGTAGACTGGCTAGCTTGAGGTGCTAGTGGCCCACGGCCGTGCGGGTTCGAGTCCCGCCATCCGCACCAGCTCGTCGCAAGCGGTTATCGCTTGCGACGAGCTTTTTTATTTCATTGCAAAGCTCATTCTGCTGCTCCTCTCTTCCAAACCACAACCGCTGTGCCGGGTTGCGATTTGGTTTTGGGTGTGAACCTGAAGACTGGGGCGCCTATATTGTTGCGATGTTCTGCGTCGGAGCAAAGTTTGCTTTGCTCCGACGTTTTTTATACTCAGTTGGTTTTCTGCTGGCCGAAAACCATGGTTGATATCGATACCGATTGGATATTTCAGATCACCCCAAGTGGCTTGCCGCTTGGGGTGAGCACTTAATATTTTGGCCCGGCCTCTGGCGGAGGTTCTCTCCGTAACTCTCTTGACAGCATATACCCCTATGGGTATAATATACCTATACCCCAATAGGTATAAACGAGAGAGGTGTGGAGCATGATAAAGGGATTGGAGGCATTTTTGGAGTGGGGCGGCACGAAGCGGGAGATCGTGCTGCTGGTGCTCTCAGGTGCGGCGCTGCTGGTCAGCATTTTTTTGCCCGATGTATTGCCGGTAGACCCGGCATGGCTGGCCATCGTGCTGTGCGGGGTGCCCATTCTGCTGGAGGCATTCATTGGACTGGTTACCGCCTTTGACATCAAGGCGGACGTACTGGTATCTATCGCGCTTATCGCCTCGGTGCTAATCGGGGAGATCTTCGCCGCCGGTGAGGTGGCCTTTATCATGCAGCTGGGCGCGCTGCTGGAGGACCTGACCGTGGCCCGTGCCCGTGCAGGTATTGAGAAGCTGGTCCGCCTGACGCCCCGCACTGCCCGGGTGGTAACGGAGGCTGGAGAGCGAACTGTACCTGCAGAAGAGGTGCGGGTGGGGGATCTGGTGCGGGTGCTGCCCGGAGAGACCATCCCGGTGGACGGGGTCATACGGACCGGACAGACCTCTGTGAACCAGGCGGTAATGACAGGAGAGTCCCTCCCGGTGGACAAGGGGCCGGGGGACCAGGTATCCAGCGGAACAGTGAACCAGTTCGGCTCCTTTGATATGGAGGCATCCCGGGTGGGGGAGGACAGCACCTTCCAGCGCCTGGTCCGCCTGGTGCAGTCCGCCGATGCGGGCAAGGCCAAAATTGTGGGCTTGGCCGACCGGTGGGCCACCTGGGTGGTGGTGGCCGCCCTGACGGCGGCGATAATTACCTTCCTGATTACCGGGGAGATCATCCGCTCGGTGACCATCCTGGTGGTGTTCTGTCCCTGCGCTCTGGTGCTGGCCACCCCCACGGCCGTCATGGCCGCCATCGGCAACGCCACACGCCACGGCTTTCTGGTCCGGGAGGGGGACGCCCTGGAGCGGCTGGCTTCTGTGCGTCGGGTGGCTTTTGACAAGACTGGTACCCTCACCAGCGGCATGCCCCAGGTCACAGCGGTGGAGCCGCTGGCAGCGGACTTTGACGGGTCCACACTCTACACCCTGGCCGCCGGAGCGGAGCTGCGGTCAGAGCACCCGCTGGGCAAGGCGGTGGTGAACGGCTTCCGGGCCGGGGGTGGGGAAGTGCCCCCGGCGGAGAAGTTCACCATGCTCCCCGGTTTGGGCGTGGAGGCAGTGGTGTCCGGCCACCGGGTGACGGCGGGAAACCTGTCTCTGATGGCCCGGAATGGGATTGCGGCGGAACATGGAGAACAGGCCGCAGCCCGCTATCTGGACCAGGGCTGTACGGTTATCTACCTGGCAGTGGACGGCGTGCTGGCCGGACTGGTGGCTCTGGCGGATACCCTGCGGACCGACGCCGCCCGTATGATTGCGGAAATCCGGGCCCAGGGGGCTGAGCCTGTGCTTCTCACCGGTGACAACCGCAACGCCGCCCGGCATATCGCCGGACAGCTGGGCATCACGGAGATAAAGGCCGGATGCCTGCCGCAGGACAAGCTGGACTACATGGACCGCTGCCGGGAGGAGAAACAGCCTGTCTGTATGGTGGGTGACGGCGTCAACGACGCCCCCGCCCTAAAGCGGGCCTGGGTGAGCATTGCCATGGGCGGCATGGGCAGCGATATCGCGGTGGATGCCGCCGACATCGCTCTGGTCAGTGACGACCTGGGGGAGCTGCCTCACCTGATGGCGCTGTCCAAGCGGATGATGCTGACCATCCGGTGTAACCTGGCGTTCTCCATGGGACTGAACTTCCTGGCGGTGGCCCTGGCCATTGGGGGAGCACTGAATCCTGTGGCAGGTGCCCTTGTTCACAACGCGGGATCGGTGCTGGTGATCGTCAGCTCGGCGCTTCTGCTGGGGTGGCGGAGCAGAAAGCGGGGGAGCTTGTCAACAAAAACGGAAAATTCAGACATTTGACGGAAAAACCAGATGATTTTGCCGATTGACAACCGGTCCGGAAGTAAGTATACTCAAAACAATGGCTGAGAACAAAGGCGTTCCGCCCCTCAGGGGATCGGAGCGCCTTTTTTCGACGGAACACAGAGAAAACGATTTTTTTGGAGAATGAAAGGGGACGCACGCCATGACCCACCTTCACACGAAGGAAGACATCATTCGCATCGTCAGGGAAGACGACATCGAGTTTATCCGCCTCCAGTTCACGGACATCTTCGGCCAGCTGAAGAACGTGGCCATCACCGCCTCTCAGATTGAGAAGGCGGTCAACAACCAGTGCATGTTCGACGGCTCCTCCATTGACGGCTTTGTCCGTATCGACGAGTCCGACCAGTATCTCTACCCCGACCTGCGGACCTTCCGCGTGTTCCCCTGGCGGCCCGGCCACGGCAAGGTGGCCCGACTCATCTGCGACGTGTACAACACCGACGGCACTCCCTTTGTGGGCGACCCCCGGGACGTGCTGAAGCGGGCCATCCAGAAGGCCCACGACATGGGCTTTGACACCTTCAACGTGGGTCCTGAGGCGGAGTTCTTCCTGTTCCAGACCGACGACGAGGGCAAGCCCACCACCAAGACCAACGACGAGGCGGGCTACTTCGACCTGGGTCCCCTGGACCATGGCGAGTCCACCCGCCGGGAGATCTGCATGGCCCTGGAGCAGATGGACTTTGAGATCGAGGCCAGCCACCACGAGTGCGCCCAGGGCCAGCACGAGATCGACTTTAAGTACGCCGAGGCACTCCACGCCGCCGACAACATCATGACCTTCAAGCTGGCGGTCAAGACCCTGGCCCAGAAGAACGGCCTCCACGCCACCTTCATGCCCAAGCCCATCTTCGGCGTGGCCGGCTCCGGCATGCACACCAACATGTCCCTGTTCCGGGATGGCAAGAACGTGTTCTACGATCCCAACGACGAGCGGGGCCTGTCCCGTGAGGCGTACAGCTTCATCGCCGGCCTGCTGCGCCATGTGCCCGGCATGGCTGCCATCACCAACCCTCTGGTCAACTCCTACAAGCGGCTGGTGCCCGGCTACGAGGCCCCCTGCTATCTGGCCTGGTCTGCCTCCAACCGCTCCGCGCTCATCCGCATCCCCGCCTCCCGCGGCCAGTCCACCCGGGTGGAGCTGCGCTCCCCCGACCCGGCCTGCAACCCCTATCTGGCCTTCGCCGTGTGCCTGGCCGCCGGCCTGGACGGCATCGAGAAGGGGCTGACTCCGCCCGCGGAGATCACCAAGAACATCTACGCCATGGACGAGGAGACCCGGAAGGCCCACGGCATCACCAGCCTGCCCAACTCTCTGGAGGAGGCCATCCGCCTGATGGAGGCGGACACTCTGGTGCTGGAAACCCTGGGCGAGCACGTTGCCCACAACTACATTGAGGGCAAGAAAAAAGAGTGGGATGAATATCGTACCCGTGTGTCCTCCTGGGAGCGGGAGAAGTATATTATTAACTACTAAGCAAAACCAAATGACAGCTCCGGCACTGTCGGCAAAACCGGGGGGACGGGGCGGAACAGACGCGCCGTCCCCCCGGCGCATACTCCTCACAGGAAGGAGCAGAGCGGAAGATGGAAAAGATTATCGTGGCCTTTGCCAAAGAGGAGAGCGGCCGGCGCATCCGGGAGATTCTGGAGAGCTCCGGCACTGCCTCCTGCATAGTCTGCCACAGCGCCGCTGAGGTCAAGCGGGTGGTGAGCAAACAGCGCATCTCCGCTGTGGTCTGCGGGTATAAATTCCATGACGAGTCCGCCGAGCACCTGTTTGAGGACCTGCCTCCGGCCTGCGCCATGCTGATGATAGCCGCTCAGAGTATGCTGGAGATGTGTGAGAGCGACGATATCTTCAAGCTGGCCTCCCCGGTGTCCCGTGGGGACCTGATTGCCTCGGTGCGGCTACTGCTCCAGGTGGGGCACCGGCTGGAGAAGATGAGCCGTCCCCGCCGCAGCGAGGAGGAGAAGGCGGTGGTGGAGCAGGCCAAAGCTGTTCTGATGTCCAGCCGGGGCATCTCGGAGGAGGAGGCCCACCGCTATCTCCAGAAGCGGAGCATGGACAGCGGGTCCCGATTGCTGGATACCGCCCGGCAGGTTCTCAGCGAGGACTGCGGCGCATAGGGATAAGGGGAACGGCCCCGCTCCGGGGGACAGCCCCCGCAGGGTGTCCCGCCGGAAATCCGGCGGGGCGGCGGGGGAGAAGAGCCATGCGCTTTACCAAAATGCAGGGTCTGGGCAATGATTATGTGTATCTCAACTGTACCGGCGGCTTGCCGGACAATCTGCCTGAGCTGGCGGTCCGGCTGTCTGACCGCCACTTCGGCGTAGGAGCAGACGGACTGATCTGCATCTGCCCGTCGGAGCGGGCGGACTTCGGCATGCGGATTTTCAACGCCGATGGGTCGGAAGGAGCCATGTGCGGCAACGGCATCCGCTGTCTGGGCAAGTATGTGTACGACAAGGGGCTGACCAGAAAGACCTCCCTTCTGACGGTGGAGACCGCCTCCGGGGTGCGCTACCTGGAGCTCTTCCTCCGGGACGGGCTGGTGCAGTCGGTGCTGGTGGATATGGGGCGGCCGGAGCTGTCGCCGCCGGTGAAGCTGATGGCGGTAGGAAGAACGTGGCAGGCCGTCCCTGTGTCGGTGGGCAATCCCCACGCCGTGGTGTTCTCCGACAGGCTGGACACTCTGAATCTGGCGGAGCTGGGCCCTGCGCTGGAGCATCACCCGGCCTTCCCCGACCGGGTGAACGTGGAGTTCGTCCAGCCGGATGACCGGGGCGGCCTGAAGGTGCGTGTGTGGGAGCGGGGGAGCGGCGAGACCCTGGCCTGCGGCACGGGCGCCTGCGCTGCTCTGACTGCCGCCACCCAAGCCGGTCTGGTGTCCCGCCATACCACCGTCCGCCTGCCCGGCGGCGAACTGGAGATCCGCTGGGCGGAGGAGAATCGTCACCTGTACATGACCGGTCCGGCGGTGACGGTGTTTGAAGGAGAAATTTCCCTGGAACCGTAAAATTACCGTTGTGCCGTGGAGAAAAAAGCGATACAATAGAGTCTGCCAAACTAGCGCTTTACAGCAGAAAATTTCCGCCCGGGTTCCCGGAGCGGAGCAGATACGGAGGATGCATATGACCACCATTAACCGCAACTACCTTAAGCTGCCCGGCAGCTACCTGTTTTCCGAGATCGCCCGCCGGGTGTCTGTGTACGCCGACGCCAACCCGGACAAGAAGCTCATTCGCCTGGGCATTGGCGACGTGACCCGTCCTCTGGTGCCCGCTGTCACCGCCGCCATGCACGCCGCTGTGGACGAGATGGCCACCGCCGAGGGCTTCCACGGCTACGGGCCCGAGCAGGGCTACGACTTCCTCCGGGAGGCCATTGCCGCCCACGACTACCACGCCCGGGGCGTGGAGATCGACCCCTCCGAGATTTTCGTCTCCGATGGCGCCAAGAGCGACTGCGGCAACATCGGCGATATCTTCGGCACCGACAATGTGGTGGCGGTGTGCGACCCGGTGTACCCTGTCTATGTGGACACCAACGCCATGGCCGGCCGGGCCGGTGACTTCAGCGAGGCCACCGGTATGTGGAACCACCTGGTTTACATGCCCTGCGTGGCGGAGAACGGCTTTGCTCCCGCCATCCCTGAGGAGAAGGCCGACCTGGTCTACCTCTGCTTCCCCAACAACCCCACCGGCGCCGTGGCTACCCGTGCCCAGCTCCAGGCCTGGGTGGACTGGGCCAACGCCAACGGCAGCGTGATTCTTTTCGACTCCGCCTATGAAGCCTTCATCTCCGACCCGGATATCCCTCACACCATCTTCGAGATCCCCGGCGCCAAGACCTGCGCCATCGAGTTCCGCTCCTTCTCCAAGACTGCCGGCTTCACCGGCACCCGCTGCGCCTACACCGTGGTGCCCAAGGCTCTGGAGCGGGACGGCGCCAGTCTGAACGCCCTGTGGAACCGCCGCCAGTGCACCAAGTTCAACGGCGTGCCCTACGTAGTCCAGCGGGGTGCCGCGGCCATCTACACCCCCGAGGGACACGCTCAGGTCATGGAGAACATTGCCTTCTACAAGCGCAACGCCAAGGTCATCTTTGACGGCCTGAAGGCCGCTGGCCTCACCGTGTCCGGCGGCGAGAACTCCCCCTATGTCTGGGCCAAGACCCCCGACGGCATGGGTTCTTGGGAGTTCTTCGACAAGCTGCTCCACCAGGCCAACGTGGTCACTACCCCCGGCGCCGGCTTCGGCCCCAGCGGCGAGGGATACATCCGCCTGACCGCCTTCGGCGGCGCGGACGCCACCGTGGAGGCTGTGGAGCGGATCCGCAAGGTGCTTTAAACTTTCGGCTCAGAGAGGCCGGCGCATTCAGCGCCGGCCTCTTTTTTGTTATGCTCATAATCCCGGTATTTAGGCTGTTCCGGTCTTTGCACACAAAAAATTCATGTTCGTTAGCCCCGACTATCATCGCGGAGCACTCCATACCTGTGAAATTTTATGCCTGTGGGATAGATATTGCGACGAAATACCAAAATTAAGACGATTTTTACATAGATATTTCGAGAAGATTGTATTATCATAGAATAAGAAAAAGTTGGTATAGAAATATCGTCTAAGATAGAGCATGCCCCTTGCCCCTTTGGGACAGCTGGCAATGGCGGCAGAAGGACTTCCCGCGCACTGCGGGGGATATTGATTCTATTGATGCCGCGTATTGCGGCGGAATGGGGGATTTTTATGAACGAACCATGGATTGACTGGGCACGGGAACTGCAATTTCTGGCCCAGGCTGGTCTGACTTATTCCAAGGACCCCTACGATCTGGAACGGTTTCAGCGCATTCGTGAGATTGCCGCCGAGATGGTGAGCCATCAGACTGATATTCCGCTCAGCAAAGTGACGGAGCTGTTCTGCTGTGAGACAGGCTTCCAGACCCCCAAGCTGGAGACCCGGGCGGCTGTGTTCCAGGAGGGAAAGATTCTCTTGGTGCAGGAGAACAATGGCCTGTGGTCGCTGCCGGGCGGATGGGTGGACGTGGATCAGAGTATCCGGGACAACACGGAAAAGGAGGTCCGGGAGGAGGCCGGTCTGGCCGTCATGGCGGAGCGGATTATCGCTCTTCAGGACCGCAACCGGCACAATACACCCGCCTTCCTCAACGGCATCTGCAAGGTGTTTGTCCTCTGCCAGCTGGTGGGAGGCGAGTTCCAGGCCAATCTGGAGACCGTGGCCAGCGGCTGGTTTGACCAGGACAGCCTGCCGCCTCTGTGTGAGGACAAGACAACGGCGGAGCAGATTGCCATGTGCTACCGGGCTGCCGAGGACGAGTGCTGGCAGCCGGAATTTGACTGACATGATACATAAAAAGCCCCCGGGCCGCAAAGCGGCCCGGGGGCTTTTCTGTGCTCAGATGTTTTTGTTCTGGGGAATGTCGGGCAGGGTATCGAAGCCCTTCTGGAGCTCTTCATCGGTGGGGACGTGGTCGTTCATGGAGCCGCTGAGGTAGGACTCATAGGCGGTCATGTCGAAGTAGCCGGTGCCGGTGAGACCGAAGAGAATGGTCCTTTCTTCGCCGGTCTCCCTGCACTTCATAGCCTCGACCAGAGCGCCCTTGATAGCGTGGGCCGACTCGGGGGCGGGGAGGATGGTCTCCAGCTTGGCAAAGAGAACAGCAGCCTCGAAGACCTCGGTCTGCCTATAGCTCACTGCCTCCATATACCCGTCGTGGTAGAGCTTGGACAGGATGGGACTCATGCCGTGGTAGCGCAGGCCGCCGGCGTGGCTGGCGGAGGGGATGAAGCCACTGCCCAGGGTGTACATCCGGGCCATGGGGGTGACCCTGCCGGTGTCGCAGAAATCATAGGCGTACTTGCCGCGGGTAAAGGAGGGGCAGGAGGCAGGTTCCACCGCCACAATACGGGGGTTCTTCACGCCGGTCAGCTTATCCCGCATGAAGGGGGCGATGAGGCCGCCCAGGTTGGAGCCGCCGCCGGCGCAGCCTACTACCACGTCGGGGTACTCGCCCAGCTGCTCCATGGCCAGGGCGCTCTCCAGACCGATAATGGACTGGTGGAGGAGCACCTGGTTGAGCACGCTGCCCAGCACATACCGGGAGTTGGGGGTGGAGACGGCGGACTCCACCGCCTCAGAGATGGCGCAGCCCAGGCTGCCGGTGGTGCCCGGGTTCTCGGCCAGGATTTTCCGGCCCGCCTCGGTGGTCATGGAGGGGGAGGGAGTCACATTGGCGTCAAAGACCCCCATTACCGCCTTGCGGAAGGGCTTCTGCTCGTAGGAGCACTTGACCATGAATACGTCCAGGTCAATACCGAAGTAGCTGCACGCCTCGGCCAGGGCGGTGCCCCACTGGCCGGCGCCGGTCTCGGTGGTGAGCCGGGTGATGCCCTGCTCCTTGGCGTAGTAGGCCTGGGCCACGGCGGAGTTGAGCTTGTGGGAGCCGGAGGTGTTGTTGCCTTCGAACTTGTAGTAGATTTTCGCGGGGGTGCCCAGAGCCTTCTCCAGGTTATAGGCCCGGATGAGGGGAGAGGGGCGGTACATCTTGTAGACCTCCCGGACCGGCTCGGGAATATCAAAGTAGCGGGTCTGGCCGTCCATCTCCTGCCTGGCCAGGGCTTCACAGAAGATGGGGTAGAGTTCCTCGGTTTTGAGGGGCTCCAGGGTACCCGGGTTCAGAAGGGGATCGGGCTGTTCCTTCATGTCAGCCCGGAGATTGTACCACTGGCGGGGCATCTGGTCTTCGGTGAGGTACAGGCGGTGAGGAATCTTTGTCATGGTAATCGCTCCTTCTCAGTATTTTTGCTGGTGCTGTTCTGGGAGAAGGCAACAAAAAAGACCCTCGTCCCAGAACTTCTGTTCTCTGGGACAAAGGCCGAAGACCTCTGCGGTACCACCCGGATTGACATACGGTGCGCCGTATGCCCGCTCACTTTCCCACGTCCAAAAACGCAGGCTCCCCTGATAACGGGTGGAGTCCCCGTCGCGCTACTGAGGCCTCGGCCCGTTCGCTGTGCCCTCGGAAGTCCATTCACCCGGCGTCCGCCTGCCGCGATTCCACCATCCGCGGCTCTCTGGGAGGCTTTCTCTCCGGGCTACTCCTCTTCGTCATTGGTTTATCGATTTGCTTTGCTAAATTATAAGCGCAGATGGAGGAAAATGTCAAGCAGAAATTTCAGGGCGGGCGGAAAAATTTTTCCGCCCGCCCATGAGCATTTCAGTTATCAGCGGTGCGCTGACGGACCGGCACTGCCGCGCCCGCCAGATGCCGGAGGGTGAGGGCGGCAGCCAGGAACAGGTCGAACAGACCGATTACCACGACAAAAAGGAAGGTGGTGGAATCAGTGCCGTTCCAGGTTTCGTTCCACGCGCTGTAAAAGGGAGCCAACTTGAACCAAAAGTCAAAGCAGCCAAGCACCAGACCGGGGATAGCCAGATTGGACAGGCCACACACCACGCTGCGCAGGTCCCGCCGCCGGACCATCCAGAACAGGTTGAGCAGAGCACAGACCCCGATGCCGCCGAAGAGTGTGGGAGCCACGCCGGGCAGACCGTACTGAAGGCCGGACACCAGATATTTGAGGTAGTCGAATCCACCATACTGGGGGCTGTCCTCGCCCAGGTCGGGCAGAGGCGGCCGCTGATAAAGCCCCTGCTCCACTGCGTCCCACAGAAAACGGATTAGCAGAAGGGCGGCCACCACAGTCACAAGAGTAGTCAGAAGGGTAACAGCCATCTCCAGCTTGTCCGGACGGTCAGGCCGCCGGTCACCCCAACGGCGGATGGCCAGGTTGGCGGCGGCCAGTACACAGGCGGACACAATGGAGAGATTGATGGTGCTGGATTTGAGAACCACTAGGCTGTCACTCTTAGCATTGAGCACGCTGCTGCCTACCATGGCGTCCAGAGTCAGGCTGGACAGCAGGAACAGCGCGGTGAGGGCGAAGAGCAGAATATAGGGGGAGAGGGTGCGGCTGTCGGTGAGGCCGGACATGGCGTGGTACTGCCGCCGGGAGGCGGAGAACTGTCCGGAGGCCAGGAAGAGGAGCACCGCGCCGCCGATGCCCAGCAGGGCGGCGGCCCCGGGGGCCAGCCAGGGGAAGAGTGCGCCTTCGCTGAGGCTGTTGCCGGAGAAAGCATACTTGACCAAAAAGCCAAATACCACCAGCAGCCAGGCCAGCAGGGCGCTGCGGGCTGCCTTCTCCCGGACATTGTCCATCAGGAGGGGATAAAGGGCCTGCTCGGGGACGCGGACTGGTTCGGGGGCTTCTGCGGGAGCCTGAGGGCGGCGTTCCCCTGCCATCAATTCATCGGCAGTAACACCCAAAATTGCGCCCAGAGCGGGGAACAAGGTAACCTCGGGATAACTCTCGCCGCGTTCCCATTTGCTGACTGCCTTGTCGCTGACGCCTAACAGAGAGGCCAGCTCCTTCTGAGTCATGCCCTTCTCCCGACGGAGGAAGGCGATAAAGCTGCCGGTTCGGATACTGTCCATATGTGGCACCTCCTTCTTTCTGTCTCCAGCATAGCGGAGCGGAGGAAATTTGGCAACCGCTTTGTGGTGGGAGGAGGTAAACCAACGGTAGAATCCCTGTATTTCCAATAGTTTGCGGGGTTAAAAGGGTCAAAACTCTGAGTAATTTTCGACTGGAGACCGAGCCGCAAGAACGCTTATTCTTGTTGGATATATTTCTTGGGAATGCGATCCTTTAGCATGGTAAGTACTTCACAGGGGTGTCCCCCATACAAATCAGCATAGTCCCAAACGGTGGGGCAGTCATCCCCAGAGCCAAAAACTGTTACAACATCCCCAACCTTGGCCTCGGGTACGGATGTAATATCAATTGCGGCAAAGGTCATAGAGAGTTTTCCTACCACCGGGACGCGTTTTCCGCATATGCTCATCTCTGCACCTGACACAAGAGAGCGAATGAGTCCATCACCATAGCCGATGCCTACGATGCCGACCTGCATATCCTGTTGGGCAACATAGCTCATCCAGTACCCGATGCTTGTACCCTTTGGAACGTGTTTGATCTGCAGAAGTCTTGCTTTTAATGCAGCAACACATTGGAGATGGGGACTGGAGGCACCCTTCTGGATACCGAGGAATACAGATGTGAGGCGCACATAATCCATGTGATACTCAGGATGACGAAGGAAGAGCAGACTGCTGGCGCAGTGCTTTTTCAGGTGTCTGCCTTCGTCTCCCAGGCATTGAATAAACCTTTGGAAGAGCTCGACTTGGCTGACATTTAAGTAGTCGAGTTCTGGATCCATCATACCGGAGATATGTGTAAAGATTCCTTCGTTGGTAATGGCGGGAAGAGCCAGTATGCTGCGCACCTCGGATGCTGCATCCGTTTCTCTTCCGGGTACTGGAATGCCCAGCCTGGTAAGGCCGACATCGACTTTTATATGTGTCCGGAGACGCAAACCATGGGATACTGCTGCTGCAGATAAGGCGCGTCCGTGTGGAACATCCACAATGGGGACAATGACGTTTTTCTCTGCGGCAATAGCTACATCAGAGGGCGCAATTGGACCCAGGAGGAAGAGCGGCGAGCAGATGCCTGCCTGGCGTAGTTCGAGAGCTTCTTCCAGATCGGCGACAGCAAAAATAGTACAGCCTGCGGCTTCCAACTCCTGTGCGATTCGTACCGCACCAAGACCGTACCCGTTACATTTTACCACGGCCATGGGTTCGCAGCCTTTGGTACAGAAGGAACGGACGGCTTCCCAATTTTTTCGCAGGCGATTCAGGTCGATTTCCAGCCAGCAGCGGTTTTGCGGACATAATGCTGTCTCGTGTCTGTACATATCAATCTACTCCCTCATCTGTGCACCCTTCCGGTAAGTCCTGGGGCTCCAAATCGTTCAAAGACTTGTTGGCTTGTTCAGATAACTCTGCAACTTTCATCTCCAGGTATCCATTATAGATATTCATGAATTGAAGTGCCGTATCCAACATCTCGCTGCTCAGACTCTGAAAGAACATGCGGTCGCGATCCTCCCAGTTCTGGTGGCGCAGCCGATGCTGCTTAAAGATTTCCTGGCCATAGGGCGTCAAACAGTAATAAATCTCTTTCTGATTGCTGGGCATCTGATAAGACTGTATTGCCCCTTTGGAAACCAGCCTCCGCAGCACCTTGGAAATACCGCTGCGTGTAATGTCCATTTCTTTGGAGATACTGGAGGCGGTGGGGCGTTTTGCGCGACCGATACAGTCAATACAGTTTAACTCTGAGTTGCCATACCCGTTGAGTATTTCAGTGGAGTGAGCTCGGGTAATTAAATCCACGTTGTTGGCATATCGTCGAAACTGCTGGATAAGCAACTGATGCTTTGTCATTTCAACACTTCCTCTATCGTTTTTTTTATCATATCATTCTACTCTGTTGTTTACAAGAAGAAAAGATAATGTAATTTTTAATATTTTCAAGGAAACAAAAAAGAAAGGAATAAAATATAATATAACCAATAAATAATAAATTAAAAACCTTAATATATACATTATACACAAAACATAAAAGAGTGGTTTGTATATAATAAGACATTTTTGAGTCCTAGTTTATAAAATAGTTAACATTTATATAAAGGCGATAGTATATTGGTGTCGGTAAAAGGGCCCTATTCCACGTTCGACTGAAAAAGGAGACAACCGACTATGCCAAAGACAAATTTAACAGCAAAATTTATTCGTGTCCCGGTAGAAGGTGGCCGGATCAAGGTATCTCCAAAGTTTGACGATTTCTTGGATGTGTCACAAATGGTCGTACTAGAACTTGGAATGCAGAAAGGAAACCTGGAAGCAGACTATTTTGACGAAACAACCAGCAGCGAGCTAATTCAAGGTGTCAATCATTTTGAGTCTGAGTGTCGAAAAGATGGAATCCCTATCATTCACGCGGGCTTCTCCTTCCGCAGAGATGGTCTCGACCTGCGCAATGCACAATATCTTCGCATTACGCCCCTGTCAGGGAAGAAGGCATTCCCCAACCCGGCGCTGGAGGCGGGCAGTCCGCTATGCGAGTTTGCCACAGAGGTAGCAGAGGGGGATCTGACGCTCCTTTCTCCAAAGCGGCACAACGCGTTTGAGGGAACAGAACTGGAATTCCTGCTCAAGGTTTTGGGACGAAAGATTATCATTTTGGTTGGCGCGGGTCTGGACTGCCTCGGTATGGGAACCGGCTTTGTGGGTATGTGCAAGGACTTTAAGTGCCTGGTAGTGGAAGACCTGTTCGCCCCCTACTTTGCAGATTTGGGCGAGGAGTGTGCCAAAGCCTGTACAATGTTCATCGGCCTGGTTGTGAAGAGCGGTGAACTGGCCGCGGAAATCTGCGCCAATGTTACAGGAAAGGAGTAAAGGACATGTCCCTTACCGGTATGAAGATTAATATCAACGGAAATATGGTTCCTCTGCCCGAAGGGTTTGAGGATTACATCGACTGGAACTGCGCTGCCATTGTAGAGCTGGATATGCATGGCGGACACCTGGACCCTGAGGCTGACTGTCCGGCGCCCAGCGCCCGCGGCCGGGATATTATTGATGATGTGAATCGATTCAATGCAGCCTGTCGGAAACTGGGGATTCCCGTTATCCATATCGTCAATACCTATCGTGCGGGTGATTTTGAAGGCGTAGAATCTGGCTGGCGGCGGATTACCGAGGGCCACTATTCCATGTTGGGCATGTCCGAGAGCACGAAATACTACGGCAACCTGGGGCTTGAGGGTACAAAGTGGAGTGCTCTTGTGGTGGAAAACAAGCCGGAGGACATTGTAGTCAATACCAAGAAGCGAGTGACTGCATTTGAAACCACTGACCTGCAGATGGTCATGAGTGCGCTGAATAAGGATGTTATGGTTATCACTGGAATTATGACAAACTGTTGTGACCTGTGCACTGCCTATTATGCAGGAAGCAAGGATTACAAAGTGATACTTTGTGCTGATATGACGCGCGGCTCCAACCCCAGCGATGAAGCGGCTGCCGGACTGATGGTATCCCGCTACATTGGACTCAACACAAATGCTGAGGAGCTGCTCCGCGAGTGGCGCGCACAGAAGGCTGCCGGGGAGGCGTGACGGCAATGAAGATAGCAGGGATCAAAACATACTGGCTGAAAGTCCCGTATGAAAAGCCTTTCGAGCCGACTTGGTACCCCGGGAAACTGGAGACGCATCAGCACATCCTGTTGGTTCGGGTTACAACTGATGAGGGGCTGGAGGGGTATGGCTGCGGCGAGTTCCCCTTCGGACTGACTCCCACCTATATGCAGTTTATTCAGGATATGATTGCACCCTGGCTGATTGGGCAAGATCCCATGATGATTGAGCGCCTTGCAAACCGCATGAAAGGGGACGGACGTCTTGCTCCGCGGCCTTGGATTGTGGAGAACGCACTCTGGGACTTGCTTGGCAAGATTTGCGGCCAGCCTACCTACAAGGTCATGGGCGGTTACCGTGATCACATCCCGGTCTATGCCGCCATGTGCGAGATGCGGAGCGATGAGCAGCGGCAGGAGGATGCGCTTCGCCTGCTGGAAGAGGGATTCCGCGCGGTCAAGCTGCGCCTGTTCAAGCCTACGCTCAAAGAGGACATCCACATTGTGGAGAATATCCGCAAGGCTGTGGGCGACAGAATGACCATCATCTGTGACGCCAACCAGGGGCCGGTACGGGATCGGAACTTTGAGGGTGGAGTTCCGTTCTGGACCTATGAGCGTGCACTGGAAACTGCGAAGGAGCTGCATGCGCTTGGTGTCCTGTGGCTGGAGGAACCGCTGGACCACTATGATATCCATGGCATCCGCCGCCTGACCGAGCACACGGATATCGCCATTGCCGGCGGCGAGATTATGAATGGAATTCAGGACATTGCAACGTTGATTGACAATGACTGCTATGACATTTATATGCCCAATATCACACTCTGCTGCGGTATCAGTCAGGTGCGGAAGGTCGCTGCAATGGCAGAAAAACACGGCAATAAGCTGTGCAATATTCACGGGTGGGTTCCCGGCACAGGCGTCGCCGCGGCGTTGACGACCATCTGCTCCTATCCCAATGCAACCTGGCTTGAGCTGCCCCATGATCCGCCTTCCATTGGGCCGGAGAGTTTTCAGGGAATTGTGAAGGAGCCCCTCCGCATCAACAGGGAGGATGGGTGCATGTACTGCCCGGATCGACCTGGCTTCGGTGTCGAACTGGACGAGGACAAGGTCAAAGCATTTACCGTACTGGAAAAATAATGTTTGCTGTCTACCAATGTAATTCTTCTCTGTGGCGTTTTTGAGAAGAGACTTTGGGGACAAATCCAAACGAAGCTGTATCTATTTTGAGAGGAAGGTAGAGCTGATGAAAAAAGAGAAAACTCAAAGGGAAGTTAGGCAAGCTAGCCTTGGCTTCGCTATTCTCACACTTGTGGTTCTTGTCGCAGTCATCGCGGTGCTGCTGACCGCTGCAAATGCGCCGATTGTAGTCGTGATGATGCTTTCCTGGCTGGTTCTGGTTCCTTTTGCACTCTACTTAGGATACAATCTGGATCAGGTGGAAAAATTTGCCCTGGAAATGATTCGCCCCGCAGTCGGCGTCATGGCCCTTATGGTCGCCATTGGCGGTATGATCTCCATCTGGCTGTGCGCCGGTACCGTTCCGTCTATCATCTATTGGGGACTGAAGATTATCTCTCCGAGTGTCTTCCTGCTGGTTGCGTTCATCCTGACTTCCGTTGTCTCCCTTCCCATTGGTACATCCTGGGGAGCGGTGGCCACAATCGGTGTTGCGATGATGGGTGTCGGCCTGGGACTTGGTCTTCCTCCCGGACTGGTAGCCGGTTCTGTCATCTCCGGCGCATATTTCGGCAACGGCCTGTCTCCTGTGTCTGACGCCCCTCTGTTCATGGCTACCGTCACCCATGTCAAGCTTTGGGATCACATTAAGCACATGAGCATCACCGCCATTCTGACGTGGATTATTTCTGCTGTTCTGTATGCGGTCATCGGCATGAACTTTACAGGGCACACCATTGACATGGCCAGTATCAATGATATCCTCACCAGCCTGGAGGCTATTTTCAACATCAGCTGGGTCTCTCTGATCCCCATGGCTGTTGTAATTGTCATGATGGTTCTGCGGTATTCTGCCCTGATGTCCATCCTCTGCGGCAGCGTAGTGGGTATTCTTGTGGCCGTGTTCTTCCAGGGCTTCAGTCTTGCTGAGGTCATTAATTACATGAATAGCGGCTTCACCGCCACAAGTGACAACGCTCTGGTATCTTCCCTTTTGAACCGCGGCGGGTTTACCAGCATGTATGATCTGGTGGCGATTATTATAGGCTCTCTCGGTGTCGGCGGTATCCTGAAGGGCACCGGCGTTTTGGATGTTGTCATCTCTGCGCTGAGCAAGCATATGAAGAGTGTCCGCAGCCTGACGGGTACTACGTGTGTATCCAGCATCATCACGACCATGATGGTAGGCACCTACTACTTCTGCATGACGATTGTCAGCACCATGATGTGCCCCCTTTACAAAAAAGCCGGCTATAAGCCTGAGAACGCAGGCCGCATCATTAACAATATTGCCAATTGCCTTGTGGCGTTCCTGCCCTGGAATGTGGGCTGCCAGTACATGGCCACGCAGACCGGTGTGGATGTGGGCGTCTTTGCGCCGTTCGTTTTCTTCAATATCCTGGTGATTGTGCTCGACTTTATCTTCGGCTTCTTTAATATTAAGGCCAAGATGTATACCGAGGAAGAGATGGAGAAATTTGCGGCAGAAGAAGTTGCGACAAGCCAGTAATCTAGGCTGAGTTTATCCTGTCGCTCCGGCACGAGGATGCGTCTGCTTTCTCGTGCCGGAGCGACAGAGAGTTTTTGAAATATTCTAAATGTGTCAATAAGGACGAATCCACATGAAAAAAGTAACGTTTGAACTGAATGGAAGCATTGTGACAGCAGAAGCAGAAGGGATGACATTGCTGCAGTATCTGCGGGGTGTCGCCTGCATGAAGGGCGCCAAAGAAGGGTGCGGTACCGGACACTGCGGGGCCTGCACTGTTGTCATTGACGGCAAGGCGGAACGCGCCTGTGTTACACGCCTTGACAGGACGGACGGGAAAAAGGTATTAACAATCGAAGGACTTCACGGGGAAAATGGTGCGCTGCATCCCATTCAACAATCGTTCCTGGATATTGGAGCCGTACAGTGTGGATTCTGCACACCTGGCATGATTATGGCGACCAAGGCCCTGCTGGACAGAAATCCGGACCCGACAGATGAAGAGATCTGCGAAGGGCTGAAGAATAATTATTGTCGCTGCACTGGCTATGTGAAGATCATTGAGGCTGTACATCTGGCTGCGGCCAGACTGCGGGGGGAAGACCCCGACCTTGAGAGCATGCGTACCCTGGAACGCATTGAACTTGTCACCTACTCCGACCCTGCTGACGCCACTGCCATCGGCTTGACGGGACGACATGTTGGAAAAAGCAGGACCGACTGTGATGGCGCGCAGAAAGTGCGCGGAACGCTGCCATATACCTGTGACCGCGGTGATGACAGTACACTTTATGGCGCGTTCGTGTGGTCGAAGTATCCCCACGCAAGAATACTGTCCATCGACTGTGGAGAGGCGGAGAATGCCCCCGGCGTGGTCCGGGTGCTTACTTACAAGGATGTACCCGGCCGCAATTCCTATGGCACCTTCAATCCGGAACAGCCTGTTTTTTGTCAGACAGAAGTCAAGTTCCTTGGAGACATCATCGCCATGGTGATTGCGGAGACGGAGTCCGCCGCTCGGGCAGCGGCCAGGCTGGTTAAAACAGAGTATGAGGTCCTGCCTGGTATTTTTGAAATTGAGGAGAGCCGCGCTGTTGGCGGAGAACAGATTATCCGTACCATTGACTTTTCTTCCGGAGACTTCGATGGGGAGATGGGGCGGAATGACCTGATCTCGGTAACGGGAGATTACTACTTTGAGCGGCAAGAGCATGGCTGCCTGGAGCCGGAATGCTGCATTGGAGAATTGGATCCGCTGACAGGCGGCGTGGTGGTTACCAGCTGTACACAGTCGCCTTTTGAGATTCAGCGCATGCTGCTGCCTATTTTGAATCTGCCGACAGAGCGCGTTCGCGTCATTGCCGCACCGCTGGGGGGAGGCTTTGGAAAGAAATGTGACTCCTATCTGGAGCCCCACGCGGCCATTGCAGCAATGGTCACCGGCCGCAGGGTTCAGATTACGCTGAAACGCAGCGAGTCCCTTTTGCTTACGGCCAAACGGCACCGTTATCACAACAAGTACAGCTTCTGGGTGGATAAGGACGGACACTTCAGCGCGCTGAGGGCGGAGATTGCCTCGGATGCGGGACCCTATGCCGGTCTGAGCGGCGGAGTTCTGGAACAGGGGTGCATTTTCGCTTTAGGTCCTTACCGGATTAATGCATCGCAAATCCATGCCTGTACGGTACGGACCAACACGGCCCAGGGCGGTGCTTTCCGGGGGTTTGGTATCAATCAAAGTGCAAATTGTATTGAGACAATGATTGATGAGGCCGCGGAAAAGTTGGGACTGGACCCGTTTGAGATTCGCCTGCGCAACGCGCTTGTTCCCGGCGACAAGACCATAACAACGGAGACTGTGATAGAGAGTGTGGGCATTCTGCGGACCATTCAGGCCTGCCAGGAGAAAGCAAAGCCCATCATTGCACACTACCGGGAAATGTATCGTGAGAAGAACGATCCGGACCTGGTGCTTGGCGTCGGCGTGGCCAGCGGCTTTAAAAATGTTGGCGTCGGAAAGGGCAATCCGGACAACGGCGGATGTATCCTGACCAAACTGCCGGATGGGCGTTATAAAATGGCGCTTTCTGGCATTGATATGGGGCAGGGATTCCGTACAGCAATGGTTCAGATTGCCGCGGAAACGCTGGATGAAGATGAAGATGCCTTTGACCTTGTCAGCGGTGATACTGCTCATACGCTTCCGCACCGCCAGGCTGTCAGTGAGCGGCAGACGCTGGATACGGGCTGTGCTGTGTACAAGGCGGCAGAGCAAATGCGGGACAGCCTTGCAGCAAATCCCTGGCAAGCGGGGGAGAGCAGAGAGACACGATATTATTATGAGGCGCCGAAAACCTATGGCATTACGGGGCAGGAGCAAGCCAAGAAGGACGGAAACCCATATCAGAATTATCGGGGCTATGCATTTCTTACAGGCTGCGTCATTCTTGAAGTGAATAAAAAGACGGGTAATGTACGGATTTTGCATATCATATGTGCCAATGATGTGGGCCGCGCCATTAATCCGCAGATAATTGCCGGGCAAGTAGAGGGCGGCAATTCCATGGGTATCGGCTATGCGCTGTCGGAAGGCTTCTCCTACACAGACGGGAAACCGGATCAGAAGACCTTTGGAAAGTTGGGGCTGCCGAGGATTCATGAGACTCCCAAATACGACATTGTCATTGTGGAAGACCCGCATATTGAAGGCCCTTACGGTGCAAAAGGGTGCTCGGAAGTAGCAACAGTTCCTTCGACGCCTGCGGTACTGAATGCGTTGTATGATGCCATTGGGGTCCGCTTCTACAAGACGCCTGTGCGTCCGGAAGATATCCTTTCCGCTCTCAAAGAAAAGAATGAAAAATCATAAATACAGGCCCTGCCGCCAAATGATTGCGGCAGGGCCTGCGATTCCAAAATAAAGAAGTGTAACCAGGTATTTTACAAACTTGTTCAAACCGATCAACGACGTGATATGCTGGGTACGGGAGAGCTTTCGCCTGCTATCCTTTAATGGAGGGAGGAAAAAGTATGGAACGATATACATTGGCGGCGATTGCATCCGGCCTGCTCATGGGACTTGCCGGTCCGCTGTCCAGAATACTCAACAGCGGAGGCATGAGTGCTGAGGAGATTGCTGTGATGCGCTTTGGCATTGCAGCTTTAATTTTGGGCCTGATGATGGCACGGAGGAGAACAGAACTGCGCATACGCATCAGGGATCTCTGGATATTTTTAGGAGGCGGAGTCCTTGGTCAGTTCTGCTTTGCGTTCTTTTATTTTCGTGCGGTGACGCTTGCACCGCTGGCCGTGGTATCGACGCTGAGCTCTACATATCCATTCTTTGTGCTTGTTTTTTCCTGTGTGTTCTGGAAAGAAAAACTAACAAAAACGAAAGCAGCGGCGCTGTTCCTGGCCCTTTTGGGCAGCGCACTTGTCTCCGGCGCATTTAAAGAAAGCGGTATATCGATTGACGGGATTATGATGGCGGCTATCTCCGGCGTGGCGTATGCGCTTTTCTGTATCTTCAGCCGGATTGCTGTCGGGCGAGGTTATTCCCCCAAAACGGTTAATTTTTACACGTGGGTCGGCGCGTTCCTGTGTGCGCTGATTGTCTGGCCGGATTTGCGGCCTCTTTCCAGCGCGTTTGCTGTGTGGCAAAACATCGTGGCATGTCTTCTTTTGGGCGGGGTAGTGGGATGCGGCGCAAGCTATCTCTTCTCCTGGAGCCTGAAGGTTCTCCCGGCCGGCCGGGCCGCTATCCTGGCATCTTCCTCACCGCTGGTTGCCATGGTGAGCGGCGCGGTTCTGTTTGATGAACAGATTACGATTGACAGACTGCTGGGCGTGATGATTCTGCTGCTTGCCATTTTCCTGTTAAATTACAAGATAAAATGAGAAAGCGGTCTGGCGCATAAGCGCCAGACCGCTTGGAGTTTCAACATCCTTTTTGGGTGGAAACTGTAAATGGGGAAATCTGTTGGCTTGTGGTTTAACCGTCCACAACCTCGCCGGTGAGCACCTGATGGGTGTCCACGGTGAGCTCACCGTTCCGGCAGTCCACGGTGATGGTGTCGCCGGGGGAGACCTGGTCGGCAATGATCTTGCGGCTGATGAGGGTCTCCACGGTGTGCTGCACGAAGCGGCGCAGGGGACGGGCACCGTAGATGGGGTCGTAGGAGCTGTCGATGACAAAGTCCTTGGCGGCCTGGGTCAGCTCCACGGTGAGCTGCTTGTCGGCCAGGCGGCGGTTCAGGTCGGCCACCAGCAGGTCGATGATGTGGGTGATGTTGCTCTTGGTCAGAGGCTTGTAGAACACGATCTCGTCCAGCCGGTTGAGGAACTCGGGCCGGAAGGAGTGCTTGAGCAGGTCGTTGACCTGGTCACGGGCGGTCTGACTGATTTCGCCGTCGGCGTCAATGCCGTCCAGCAGGAACTGGCTGCCCAGGTTGGAGGTGAGGATGATGATGGTGTTCTTGAAGTCCACGGTGCGGCCCTGGCTGTCGGTGATGCGGCCGTCGTCCAGCACCTGGAGGAGCACGTTGAACACATCGGGATGGGCCTTCTCCACCTCGTCGAAGAGGACCACGGAGTAGGGGTGGCGGCGGACGGCCTCGGTGAGCTGACCGCCCTCCTCATAGCCCACATATCCCGGAGGGGCACCGATGAGCCGGGAGACCGAGAACTTCTCCATGTACTCGCTCATGTCGATGCGCACCAGGTTTTTCTCGCTGTCGAACAGGGCCTCGGCCAGGGTCTTGGCCAGCTCGGTCTTGCCCACGCCGGTGGGGCCCAGGAACAGGAAGGAGCCGATGGGCTTGTTGGGGTCGGCGATGCCGGCACGGCTGCGGAGGATGGCCTCAGACACCAGTCGCACGGCCTCGTCCTGGCCGATAACCCGCTTGTGGAGGATGTCCTCCAGGTGGAGCAGCTTCTCACGCTCGCCCTCCATCAGCTTGGCCACGGGGATGCCGGTCCAGCGCTCGATGATGCGGGCGATCTCCTCCTCGGTGACCTTGTCCCGCAGGAGGGAGTTCTCCTTCCCCTGCTGGGCCAGGGCCTCCTCGGCCTCCAGCTGCTTGTGCAGCTCGGGGATGCGGCCGTACTGGAGCTCGGCGGCCTTGTTCAGGTCATAGGTCCGCTGGGCCTTCTCCAGCTCGGCGTTGGCCTTTTCCAGCTCCTCGCGGAGCTTCTGGACCTTGCCGATGGCGTTCTTCTCGTTCTCCCACTGAGCCTTCCGGGCCTTGAAGTCCTCCCGCATGTCGGAGAGCTCCTTCTGAATCTCGGCCAGATGCTCCAGGGAGATCTTGTCGGTCTCCTTCTTCAGGGCGGCCTCCTCGATCTCGTGCTGGGTGATCTTCCGCTGGATGATGTCCAGTTCGGTGGGCATGGAGTCGATCTCGGTGCGGATCATGGCGCAGGCCTCGTCGATGAGGTCGATGGCCTTGTCGG
This sequence comes from Pseudoflavonifractor sp., assembly GCF_050943825.1. Taxonomy (NCBI): domain Bacteria; kingdom Bacillati; phylum Bacillota; class Clostridia; order Eubacteriales; family Oscillospiraceae; genus Pseudoflavonifractor; species Pseudoflavonifractor sp. The sequence continues at coordinate 420,664 of NZ_JBMNPX010000001.1, read as the reverse complement.
GCAGGAACCGGTCGGTAATATAGCGGTTGGACAGGGTGGCGGCGGCGATGATGGCACTGTCGGTGATCTTCACGCCGTGGTACACCTCGTACCGCTCCTTCAGGCCGCGGAGGATGGCGATGGTGTCCTCCACAGTGGGCTCATTGACCAGCACGGGCTGGAAACGGCGCTCCAGAGCGGCGTCCTTCTCGATGTACTGGCGGTACTCGTTGAGGGTGGTGGCGCCGATGCAGTGGAGCTCGCCGCGGGCCAGCAGAGGCTTGAGCAGATTGCCGGCGTCCATGGCGCCCTCAGTCTTGCCGGTGCCTACGATGGTGTGCAACTCGTCGATGAAGAGGATGATTTTACCCTCGCTCTTCTTCACCTCGTTGAGGACGGCCTTCAGCCGCTCCTCAAACTCGCCCCGGTACTTGGCGCCGGCAATCAGGGCGCCCATGTCCAGGGCGAAAATGGTCTTGTCCTTCAGGCTGCCGGGCACGTCGCCCTTGACGATACGCTGGGCCAGACCCTCGGCGATGGCGGTTTTGCCCACGCCGGGCTCACCGATGAGGACGGGGTTGTTCTTGGTCTTGCGGCTGAGGATACGGATCACGTTGCGGATCTCGTCGTCACGGCCAATGACCGGGTCCAGCTTGTTCTGGCGGGCACGCTCCACCAGGTCGGAGCCGTACTTCTTCAGGGCGTCATAGGTCTCCTCGGGGTTGTCGCTGGTGACCCGCTGGTTGCCCCGGATGGAGGACAGGGCCTGAAGGATGCCCTCTCTGGTGATGCGGTAGGTCTGGAAGAGGTGCTTCAGGCTGCTGTTGGCGCAGTCCACCAGGGCCAGCAGCAGGTGCTCCACGGAGATGAACTCGTCCTTCATGGACTCGGCAATGGACTCAGCGGTGTTGAGGGCCCTGTCCACGTCCTGGGCCACGTAGATCTTGCCCTGCTCCCGACCGGAGCCGGACACACGGGGCAGCTTCTGAACCTCGTTCTTCACAGCGGCGGCAAAGGAGGGCACGGTCAGGCCCATCTTGGTCAGCAGCTGGGGAATCAGACCGTTTTCGGTCTCCAGCAGGGCCAGCAGCAGGTGGGCCTGCTCAATCTGCTGGTTGCCGTATTCGGTGGCCACGGCCTGGGCCTCCTGGATGGCCTCCAGGGATTTCTGCGTATACTTGTTGGCGTTCATATGGTAAGTCACATCCTCTCAGGGTGTAAAACAGATTCTGAATTGGGGTGGGGGAGGGGGAAATTCCCATCCCGCCAATAATCTACTATCTTTTGGACGGAAAGTCCATACCTTTTTTCTAGGAATAATGAAAAGGGAAAGGGAGCCGGTCAGCCAAGGCTGACCGGCTCCCGCAGCGTTCCCTTACTCGATGGCGATTCTCCGCGCCTCGGGGACCACGGGCTGGGCCTTGGGCAGGTTCAGCTCCAGCACCCCGTTGTTGTAGGCGGCGGTGATGCCGGCCTCGTCGATGCCGGTGATGTCAAAGGAACGGGAGAAGGAACCGTAGCGGCGCTCACGACGCAGGTAGTTACCCTTTTCGTCCTTCTGATCGCTGTTCTCCTTGTGCTCGGCGGTGATGGTGAGGATACCATCCTTTACATCCAGGGTGATGTCCTCCTTGTTGAAGCCGGGCAGCTCAGCCTCCAGCACGTACTTGTCGTTGACCTCACGGATGTCGGTACGGAAGGCGGGCAGGGAGGTGTTGCTGCTGCGGAAGAAGTCACGGGCGAAATTATCAAATGTATCGAACATATTGTCATTGCTGCGCTCAAAAGGAAGCATACCAAACATAGAAATCTCTCCTTTGGATTTGGTTTTAAAATTGTGTTTTTGGGAACTGTAGGACTCTGGCAGTCGAACTATCACTCTGCTAATCATGGCGACCACGCATGTTGCAAATCCCCTTTCAGAGGGCTGAACTCTGTTCCGCTCAACCTCTCTATCTCTTTTTCTGTGCTTAGTATACTTCTGGACTGTGAACAAATATACAATAAATTATGTCTAAATTGTAAACGTTAGCACTCGTAAAAATAGAGTGCTAAAAATGAAAGAAAAATAGCAGAGTGATGCCAGAGAGAAAAAGACGGCGGAACAGGGAATAAAATAATAAGGAATTACCCCCTTTACGGCAGGAAAAGGATCGGCTATAATGGGCCGGAATGAGTCTGTCTGACAGACAAAAAGGAGAGAGATAGTGTGCGACATAAGAACGATTTGGGGAAGGATCCCATTGGTCCCCTGATCCTTCGTCTGGCCATCCCCACCATGCTGGCCCAGCTGGTCAGCGTGCTGTACAGTATCGTGGACCGGATGTACATCGGCAATATTCCCGATATCGGCACCGTAGCCCTGGCGGGGGTAGGCGTATGCGGGCCCATTGTGACCCTGCTGTCCTCCTTTGCCACCCTGGTGGGCCTGGGCGGCGCGCCCAACCTGGCCATGCGCATGGGCGAGGGCAACCGGGATGAGGCCCAGCGGGTACTCAACAACGGCTTTCTCATGCTGCTGGTGCTCTCGGGAGTGCTCACCGCCCTGTTCCTGCTGCTGCGGGAGCCGCTGCTCATGTGCTTCGGCGCCAGTGAGGCCACCTTTCCCTACGCCAACACCTATCTGACCATCTATACCGCCGGAACCTTCTTCGCCCTCATGGCCACGGGCATGAACAGCTTCCTCATCTGCCAGGGCCGCTCCGGGCTGGGTATGGCCACTGTCCTGGTGGGCGCGGTGATGAACATTGTCCTGGACCCCATCTTTATCTACCTGCTGGGGCTGGATGTGGCGGGCGCTGCCATCGCCACCGTCATCTCCCAGATGTGCTCCTGCGTCCTTGTGCTTCTCCTCCTGCGGCGGAAGTCCATGCCGGTGCGGCTGGGCTGGGGCGGCTTCCAGTGGCGTGTGGTGGGGCGTATTGCCAGCTTCGGTCTGACCCCCTTCCTGATTATCGCCACCGACAGCGTGCTCCTCATTGTCCTCAACGCCATGCTCCAGCGGTACGGTGGGCCGGGGGAGGGAGACATCCTGGTCACCTGCGCCACCATTGTCCAGAGCTACATGTGCATCATCACCATGCCAATGGGCGGCATCACCGGCGGCTGCCAGAGCGTGGTCAGCTTCAACTACGGCGCCGGGCAGCCTGACCGGATTAAGAAGGCCATCCGGTGCATCTGTGCCCTGTGTCTGGCCTTCACCGCCCTGATGACCGTCTTTACCTACACCCTCTCGCCACTGTTCGTCCGCCTCTTCACGGCAGACGCCGCCCTGATGGCCCGGACGGTGGCCTATATTAAGGTGTATACCTTCGGTATTATCCCCCTGGCGGTGCAGTACACCCTGGTGGACGAGACCACTGCCATGGGTCATCTGCGCCTGTCTCTGTTCTGCTCCCTGTTCCGCAAGGCCACCTTCCTCACCGGAACGGTACTCTTCCCCATATTGCTGACTGCCGACGCGGCATTCTACGCCGAGCCGGTGTGTGACGTGTTCTGCGCCATTGTGACCACTGTGCTGTTCCTGCTCTTCTTCCCCAAGATGATTGCCGGAAGAATGGAGGATCTGCGCCGGCTGCGGGGCGCCAAAGCCGATGGTTGATTTCAATTTGAAAATGTGTTAAAATACACGGCGAATCCGGTCGCAAATCTTTCTTCTGTGTCCGGAACGGGGCAGGAGGCAGATTTGCTGATTCAGGAATGGAGGACGAGCGCGATGGAGGAAACAGAGCGCGTATGCGAAGAACTGCTGGATTATCTGTCGGACAGAAGCGGTTGCGCATATCTCTCTGATTTGCGCCTTCCATCAGTGGCGGTCAAACTGGAACAGGTGATACGGGATGCCCCCCAGGGCGTCTGGTCTGCAGAGGCCTGGCAGGAGGCCGCGAGCTACATTACTGGAGAAGGCAGCGGAACCAGCGAGACAGAGGCACGGAACATTCTGGTCGCCTGGTGCAGAAACTGCGGAAGCCAGTATAGAAAACACTGAGAAAAGGGACATGAAAACAGCGTTCTGAACGCGGCATTGCCGGTTCAGAACGCTGTTTTGCTGTATGGAGAAAAGTTTACCCCAAAAAGGAAGGGTAGAATTGACGCCTGCCCTGGGGCAGCAGAACGGTGAAAACCGTACCCTCCGCTTCGCTGCTGGTGACAGATATCTGTCCCCGGTGGGACTGGACAATGGCCTTGGCGATGGCCAGACCCAGACCGTAGCCGCCCGCCTCCCGGGTACGGGCGCTGTCGGAGCGGTAGAAGCGCTCAAAGAGGTGCTCCAGGTGCTCCGGCGGGATAGCAGGCCCGGTGTTGCGCACGGTGAGCTTCAGACGGTCGGAGGGGCGGCTGAGGGACACCGACACGGTGCCGTCTGTTCCGGCGTATTTGCAGGCATTGTCCAGCAGAATGTATACCAGGCGGCGCAGCTGACCCTCGTCGCCGCTGACGCACAGACCGGGACGGATATCGCTCTCCAGGGTGACACCCGCCTCAAAGGCCACCGACTCAAAGGGCAGCAGACAGCCCTCGGTCAGCTCGCTCATGTCCACCGGCAGCCGGGTGGTGGGCAGCCGGGCGGCGTCGCTCTTGGCCAGAAAGAGCATGTCCTCCACCAGGCCCTTCATCCGCCGGGCCTCCTCCTGGATATATTCAATCCACTTGGCCTGGGCGGCCACCGTGTCCTCCTTGTGGGATAGCAGGATGCCGGAGTTGGCCAGGATGACGGTGAGCGGGGTTTTCAGCTCGTGGGAGGCGTCAGCCACAAACTGGCGCTGCTGCTCCCAGGCCTTGGCCACCGGCCTGGTGGCCAGCTTGGAGAGGAACAGGCTGATGAGGAAGAAGCCCAGCAGAGCCCCTGCGCCCACCAGCAGGGAGGTGAGAAGCAGGCCCTGGAGGTTCTGCCGCTCCCAGCTCCGGTCGGCAAAGGCGATACGGGTCTCACCTTCCCGGTTGATCTCCACCAGGTAGCGCAGACCCAGCTTGTTCAGGACGCCCTCCCGGGTGCCGGATTCCAAAGCCTGGGAGACCGCCTCCTCCAGCACCTCGTCAGACACGGACACGCTCTCCTGGGAGTAGACGGCTTCCACCTGTCCGTCCTCCGTCAGGGAGACGCAGAAGACGGGGATCATCATCACCTGCTGGACAGAGCCGCCGCCCTTGTCCGCCCACTTGTCCGGAATCATGTCGTTGGAGGGGGAGAACTCAAAACGGGGTGGGTCCCGGTCATCGCTCCACTCCAGGGACATGCGCATGGCGGTCATGCTCTGGCCGGCCAGACGCTGGGAAGTGGAGCCCATCAGCGCGGCGAATACCACAAGGAGCACCAGGCTGACCAGAACCATATTGGTGAGGATAAATTTTATTCTCAGCTTGCGGATCAAAATCCCATCACGCTCCCGACGGCGAAGAGCAGCCGCTCCGATTCAGTATCTGTCATGCGGCCGGGTACTCCAGAAAGTATCCCACCTTCCGCATGGTGCGGATCTGGACCACCGAGTCCAGGAAGGCCAGCTTCTTCCGCAGAAAGGATACATAGACCTCCACGTTGTTGTCCTCTGCATCGGACTCCAGACCCCAGACACGGGTGATGATGTCGTCCTTGGGCACCACGGCGCTGGCGTTGGCCAGCAGCAGCTTCATCACCTCGAACTCCTTGAAGCCCAGCCGTACCGACTTCTCGCCCCGGCTCAGGCAGCGGGTGGACAAGGTCAGGGTCAGGTCGGCCACCGACATGGTCTCACCCAGTACCTCGCCCTGGCGGCGGGTAAGGGCCCGGATGCGGGCCATCAGCTCCTCCGGGTCAAAGGGCTTGGTCATGTAGTCGTCCGCGCCGCAGTCCAGCCCGGTGACCTTGTCGGCCGTCTCGTCCTTGGCGGTGAGCATAAGTACAGGGGTGGAGTTGTGGGCGGCGCGGAGCCGCCGAACCACCTCAAAGCCGTTGAGGCCGGGGAGCATCACGTCCAATACAATGACATCATACTGACTGGTGAGGGCGTAGTCCAGCCCGTCGGAGCCGGTGTATACCACGTCGGTCTGATAGCGCTGCTCAGCCATGATCTGAGAGAGGGCCTCCGCCAGCCGCACCTCGTCCTCTACAATTAAAATCCGCATAGGGGTCACACCTTTCTCGCGCCGGAAGCCTGTGACGGCTCCGGCATACTCTGTATTCAGGCACATTGTAAGGCGGGAACCTTTAGATTACCTGAAATTATATCAGGGACGAAGGAAAAATCCAGTTTTGGGCAAAACGTTTACAGAGTGTTCATATTTCCGGTTTGGAAGTTTCAGAGCGATTTCAGCTTTTTCCAGTATACTTGCCCCTGTCAAAAATTTGCTGCAGGGAGGAATGGAATGTGCAGCTTCTGAAACAACGGCCTGCCGTGGAGAGCGGCGGGGACAGCGGGGAAAAACCCCGGAAAAAAGGCCGGTTCCCCATCCGGCGGGTGGTGGCCCTGGTTATCGTGGTGGGCGTGGTGGCCGCCGCAGCGGTGGGGGCCCGGGCTCTCTTTTTCACGGAAGAGGAGCAGGTGGCACTGACTGAGACCACCACCTACGGGACCTTGTCCACCGCCATTGAGGGCACCGCCACAACGATGCCCAATGACAGCGTCACCGTGACCACCGCCTCCACAGCGGAGATTCTGGAGGTGTATGTCTCAGCGGGTGACACCGTAGAGGCGGGCGACCTGCTCTACGTCCAGGATGACGCCCAGCTGGACGAGGAGATCGAGACCTATCAGGACGAGATGGCCGAGCTGGAGGAGGAGCTGGACGGCTACTACGGCCAGCTCTCCGACCTCCAGGAGAGCCTGTCCGCCCTGAGCGTCACCGCGCCCTTTGCCGGACGTCTTACGGAAGTGGATGCCGAGGAGGGGGACACCGTCCAGAACGGCGGTAAGCTGGCCGTTCTGGTGGACGACAGCCGGATGACCCTCACTCAGTATTTCAGCTACGCTTATGCCGATCAGGTCTACGTGGGCATGAACGCCGGCGTGTCGGTGGCGTCTCTGATGCTGAACCTGGAGGGTACGGTGACCGAGGTCCAGATGGTGGAGCGGCTCACCGCTGAGGGTACCAAATGCTTTGCTGTCACTGTGACAGTGGACAATCCGGGCGCCCTCACCGAGGGAATGACCGGCGCGGGCTATCTCATCGCTGACAGCGGCGAGAAGATCTACCCCGCCGTGGAGGGCAGCCTGGAGTACGGCGACCAGGAGACCATTCAGGCCCAGGTGGCCGGCAAGATCACCTACGCCGATGCGGTGCCCTATCAGACGGTGTCTGCCGGACAGACTCTGTTCACCATTGACGGCAGCGACTATGAGGAGCAGCTGGAGACCGTCAACAAGCGCATTACCCAGACTGAGGAGAAGATCGCCTCCACACAGGAAAAGATCGATGAGGCGGAGGAGTCCCGGTCTGATTACAGCGTGACAGCTGAGATCTCCGGCAAGGTCATCTCCGTGGGTGTCCGGGCGGGGGAGAGCCCCCGGATGGAGGGGACCACCGCTGTGACCATCTACAACATGGACACCATGACCATCACCGCCAACATCGACGAGCTGGACATTGACAAGATTGAGATGGGTATGGACGTGACCATCGTGGCCTCTTCCGGTGAGGCCACCTACCAGGGCACGGTGACGGAGATCAGCTATGAGGCCACCAACTCCAGCGGCGTGGCCTATTTTCCCATCACCATTGAGATCGACTCCGCCGGGGAGCTGTCGGCGGGCGTCAATGTGTCCTACTACATCTCCACTGGAGACGACGAGGAGGGCGTCCTGGTCCCCCTGGCGGCCCTGAAGAGTACTGACGAGGGCACCTGTGTCTTTGTCAAGGCGGACACCCGGCCGGACAACGCAATCGACCTGGAGGACGGCGTGGTGCCCGATGGGTTCTACGCGGTACCCGTTGAGGTGGGCGCCACCAACAGCCAGTACGCCCGGATTGTCTCCGGCGTGGAGGCGGACACCGAGGTGTTCACCCGCTACCAGAACGCGGCACCGTCTGGCGGAGACACCACCAGCCAGGGCGTGGACGGCGAGATACAGGAGGGCTTCCCCGGCGGCGACTTCTCCGGCGGAGAGTTCCCCGGCGGCGGTCAGATGCCCGACTTCTCGGGCGGCGGCACAAGCGGCGGCGGTATGAGCAGCGGCATGGGCGGACCCAGAGGCTGAGGGCCGGAAAGGAGATACCATGAGTCTGATTCGACTGGACAACGTCTATAAAATCTACAACGAGGGCAGGGACAATCAGGTCAACGCCCTGGACGGGGTCACCCTGGAAATTGACCGGGGGGAGTTCGTGGCCATCATCGGCACCTCCGGATCGGGCAAGTCCACCATGATGAACATTCTAGGCTGCCTGGACGTGCCCACCCGGGGGGAGTACTACCTGGACGGCGTGCCCATCTCTCAGCGGCGGGAGCGGGAGCTGTCCGCCATCCGCTCCCGGCAGATCGGGTTTGTTTTTCAGGGCTACAACCTGATCCCCGCCCTCGGCGTGTGGCAGAACGTGGCGCTGCCCCTGACCTACCAGCACGTCCGGGCGGAGGAACGGCGGAAACGGGCCATGGAGGCTCTGGAACGGGTGGAGATCGCCCAAAAGGCGGACGCAAAACCCGGCCAGCTTTCCGGCGGCCAGCAGCAGCGCGTGGCCATCGCCCGTGCCATGGCCACACGGTCCCCCATCCTCATGGCCGACGAGCCCACCGGCGCCCTGGACTCCAAGACCGGCGCCCAGGTGCTCGCCCTCATGCGGGAGCTGAACCGGGAGCAGGGCACCACCGTCATCCTCATCACCCATGACAACTCCATTGCGGCCCAGGCCGACCGCACCGTCCGGGTCATGGACGGAAAGATCGTCCACGACAGTCTGTGGGATGGGGTGCTGATTCCCGAGACGGCGGCCTTCCGGGGAGGGCGGGTGGCCGCCCGATGAACGCCATCATTATGGCCCTGGACTCCATCCGGGAGAAGAAGGGGCGCTCCTTTCTCACCATGCTGGGCATCATCATCGGCGTCACCGCTGTGCTGGTGCTGGTGGCGCTGGTGAGCGGATACAACGCCGACATCACCGCCTACTACGAGAAGCTGGGCGTCAACAAGGTGACGGTGGACCTGACCTGGTACGACACCACCCGGGCGGAGGACATTGGTACCCTGCTCTATGAGTACGGAAACGGGGAACTCTCCGACATGGTCACCGGCGTGTCCCCCAGCCTGAGCACCAGCAAGACCGTCAAGCACGGCAGCAGCACCGCCGAGGGTGTGACGGTCTACTTCGGCAGCGACCAGTTCGCCACCTGCAATAACTACACCCTGGACACAGGCCGGGACATCCTCAGCTACGACATTGAAAACCGCAGCCAGGTCTGCGTCCTGGGCTCCTACGTGGCGGATACCCTCTTTGAGTATGCCGACCCCATCGGCCAGACCGTCTATCTCAACGGCGACCCCTTCCTGGTGGTGGGCACCTACTACCAGAAGGACGGCGGGGAGGAGGACTCCATGGACAACATGCTGGTGGTGCCCAGCTCTCTGACCCGCTCCCTCCTGACCAGCGACTACATCACCAGCTACACCGTCAAGGTGGACACCTCCGACCAGGTGGACACAGTCATGGACCAACTGGACAGCTACCTCAGCGAGAACATCTCCTCCAGCGTGGGAACCTACACGCTTACCGACGGCAACGCCGCCATGACCGAGAGCACCGAGGAGACCACATCCATGAGCGTGGTGCTGGGCGGCATTGCGGGCATTGCCCTGCTGGTGGGGGGCATCGGCATTATGAACATCATGCTGGTCACTGTCACCGAGCGCACCCGGGAGATCGGCATCAAAAAGTCCATCGGCGCGCCAAGAAGGGAGATTGTCACCCAGTTCCTGGTGGAGGCCGCCATTCTCAGCGGCCTGGGGGGCCTCATCGGCATCGGCCTGGGCTTTGTGCTCTCGGCGGTGCTGGGCAAGCTGATGTACGATTTAACCCTGTTTCCAAACGCCCTCGTCACCATGGGGGCGGCGGGCTTCTCGGTTGTCATCGGCATTGTGTTCGGCATCTATCCGGCCGCCAAGGCCTCCAGCCTCCAGCCTGTGGACGCCCTGCGGGCGGAGTGAGGCGGAGCATAGAAAGGGAGTATCAACCATGAAAAAACGATTTGTGGCGGCTGCGCTGGCCGCACTTCTGTGCGCCGGGCTGGTGCCCTCCGCCTCGGCGGCCTTCACCGACGTGACCGACCCGGAGATGGCCCAGGCAGTGGAGGTGCTCTCCGGGCTTGGTATTGTGTCCGGCGACGGCACCGGCGCCTACTACCCCGACAGCGGGCTGACCCGGTCCCAGTTCTGCAAGCTGATTGTCCTGGCTGAGGGCCACGGGGACAGTGTGGCCTCCTCGGCCTACAAGACCCTGTTCTCCGATGTGCTCGCCGGCCGCTGGGACGCGCCCTATGTGAACCTGGCCTACTCTGAGGGCCTGGTGGCGGGGTACGGCAACGGCAGCTTCGGCCCGGATGACGGCGTCACCGTGTCCCAGGCGGTGACCATTGCCCTGCGGCTGTTGGGTTACACCGATGCTGATATCGGTCCCTTCTGGCCGGAGGACTATCTGTCCCGGGCGGAGGAACTGGGCCTGCTGGAGGGTATTTCCTCCGACGGGGACCACCTGCTGACCCGGGGGGAGGCCGCCATACTGCTGTATACGCTCCTCACCATGGACACCGTCCAGGGCACGCCCCTCTATGAGGGCCTGGCGGCCCAAACCGTGTCCTCTGCCCTTCTGACGGGCGTGGATGTGACCGCCGACGATGGTACCGCCCACACTGTGGAAGTTTGGACGGCCTCCGGCGGCGTGAAATATTACTCCTATGTCAATGCCCTTTCCGAGGAACTCATTGGCACACGCGGCACCCTGCTGCTGGATGAATCCGGCAGGGCGGCGGGCTTTATCCCCGACGGCACCGTCACCCGCACCGTCACCCTGGCCTCTGCCGACGGCTCCGGCCTTACGGACGGGGACGGGAATACCTTCTCCGTACCCAACAGCGTCTCCGTCCTGCTGAAGGGGGAGACCCTGACCTGGAGCGACAGCTGGTACGACCTGCGCACGGGGGATGCGGTGGTCCTCTGCTACAGCGCCGCCGGCAGTATCGAGGCCCTGTGGGTCAGAGAACGGGAGACTGCCGCCGGGACAGTGCTCACCGGATGGTATGAAGACGCCAGCCCCAACACTGCGGCCCCTGACACCATTACGGTGCTGGGGGCTCAGCTGCCTGTGGCGGAGGAGGGGCAGGACAGTCTGCGGGACTTCTCCATCGGGGATAAAATCTCCGTCACCCTCAGCGGCGACGGGGAGGTAATTGCTGCGGAGGCGGCTTCCTCCGACGCTCCCGTTATGGCGGGTATTCTGACCAGCGGAACCAGCGATACAGTTTCCGTGACCCTGAGCAGCGGCATCACCGTGTCCGGTGAGCTGTACTCTGGCAGCGTCTCCGCCCTGAACGGCTGCCTGGTGCGGGTCACCAGCCCGGCCAGGGGCAAGCTGTCAGTCTCCGCCCTGGGAAATTCTTCTGTCCCGGGCAGCCTGAACGTGGCGGCGGGCACCCTGGGGGAACTGACGCTGTCCACGGACGTGGTGATCTATGACCAGGTCAACGGCAGCGGCGCGGTGGAGGTGGCCCTGAGCGATATTTTGGTGGATACCGTTTCCGCCTCCTCCATCGCCTACGTGGGCACTGACAGCGCCGGGCAGGTGAATCTGCTGGTGCTGGAGGACGTGACGGGCAGCTGCTATGCCTACGGTTTTCTGGAGAAGGGGGAGCAGACCGGCGGCAGCGGCACCATGCAGTATACCAACACCACCGTCACCGTGGACAACGAGGAGAACAATACCGCCTATATCACCGGCCTGAACTTTACGGACGGCGCCGTGGGCGGCGTGGTGGGCACCGGCGAGGGCAAGGTGGCCGCCCTTATGACGCTCACCGCTGTGGAGGACCTGACCCGGGCGGACTTTGACGGCAGCGATACTGCGGCGGGCATCCCTATTGCCGCCGACGTAAAGGTGTACAACGCCGTTACGGAGACCTGGGTTACCCTGTCCCAGGCAAAGGCATTTACCGATACCTTTACCGCCTGGTACGACCGGGACCCCGCAGACGGCGGACAGATCCGGGTGATTGTAGCGGGAGAGTAGGCGGATGGCCGTGCTTTTTTAAAACCGCAAATTTAATAAAAACTTTATTGCCACGCCCTGTCGTTGGATGATAGAATAGCATCTGCGTGGTCGGGCCCTTCGGAGCCCGCCCCGGTATCAACGAAAAAGCAGGGTGATTTGATTTTGGATATCATGCAGTGGCTGACCAGCGTGCCTGCGGGCGAATTTGTGTTCACGGTGCTGGTCTCCATGATTCCCATTGTAGAGCTGCGGGGCGGTATTCCCTTCGGCGTGGCGACTCTGGGCCTGCCCTACGGGGCGGCCTTCACAGCGGCCATCATCGGCAATATGATCCCAGTTCCTTTTATTGTGGTGTATATCCGGCGGGTTTTCCTCTGGATGCGCCGCCGCCTGCCCTGGCTCAACAACCTGGTGGACAAGCTGGAGAAGAAGGCTCACCTGAAAGGACAGAAGGTAACAAAGTATAAATACCTGGGCCTGATGATCTTCGTGGCCATCCCGCTGCCCGGCACCGGGGCATGGACAGGCGCCCTGGTGGCAGCCTTTTTGGATATGCCCCTGCGCAAGGCCCTGCCCAGCATCTTTGCCGGCGTACTGCTGGCTGGATGCATCATGAGCCTGCTCACCGTCTTTGGAGTCAATCTGTTTTCCGCTGTTCTGGCCTGAAAGGACGGAAAAAACGGCCTTTTCTTCCGAACGCCCTTCATCTTCCGCGCATAGGATATGGCGGAGGTGAGGGGCGTTGTTATTCGTGATTGGCAAGACTGTGTTGGCCCTTCTGGCGGCGGCTGGATTGCTGGCCATCGGCTGGCTGTTGCTGGGGGCCATGGTGGCCCCGGTGGGGCGTGGGAGCGTGTACGCCGTGGTGCCCGCCAGCGGGGACGGGGAGCGCTTGGAGCAGGACCTGGCCGGGTTGCGCTGGCTGAGGAAGGGGGGAATGGCCCGGTTTACCGTGGTCATTACCGACTGCGGCCTGAGCGAGCAGGGGCGGCGTCTGGCCGCTCTGCTGGCCGGGCGGGACGGCGGGACGATTCTCTGCGCCATAGAGGACCTTCCCGCTTGCCTTGGGGGAGAAAAACAGGTATAGTATAACATATGTACGAATGAGACCGACAGAATAGGGGAAGAGACGCCATGGAAGAAGAACAGCTCAACTGTATCGAGGGCACCGTTGAGGCCGTCATCTACCAGAACGAGGAGAACGGCTACACGGTTCTTCGGCTGGACGCGGGGGACCAGGGAGGCATTACCGTGGTGGGGTGCATCCCCGGGGCCGCGCCGGGGGAGAGCATCACCGTCCGGGGCAGCTGGATGCGCCACGCCTCCTACGGCGAGCAGTTCAAGGCCGAGACGGTGGACCGGCGGATGCCCGCCGGCGAGCGGGCCATCTTCGACTATCTGGCCTCGGGGGCGGTGCGGGGCATCGGCGCGGCCACGGCCCGGAAGATTGTGGAGGAGTTCGGCGGCGAGGCCCTCACCGTGCTGGAGGAGCACCCGGAGCAGCTGACCAAAATCCACGGCATCACCCGCAAGCGGGCTCTGGCCATGGGGGAGAACTTCCGCCTTCAGCTGGGCATGCGCCGTCTGCTGGAGTTTCTGGGGGACCACGGTCTGCCCCTCCAGCTGGCCATGCCCCTCTACCGGCGGTACGGGGACCGGACCCTGGAGGTGCTGCGGTCCAACCCCTACCTGCTGGTGGACGAGGAGCTGGGAGTGCGGTTTGACCAGGCCGACGAGCTGGCTCTGGACCAGGGCATGGAGGGGGACGATCCCCAGCGGCTGGAGGCTGGCTTGCTCTTTGAGCTGAGCCACAACCTGAACAACGGCCACACCTTCCTGCCCCGGCGGAAGCTGCTTGCCGCCACCGCTCAGCTGCTGGGGCTGGAGGACCTGGACACCCTGGGGGACGGTCTGGAGGCCCTCATTGAGCGGGGCGAGGTCATCCAGGAGGAGACGGCGGGGGAGGAGGCGGTCTACCTCTTCGACCTGTACGAGGCGGAGTGCTTTGTGGCCCAGCGGCTGGCCGAGATGAGCCGGGAGGAGCTGCTGCCCCCGGAGGACATGGACAGGGTGATTGACCGCATCCAGCGTGACCAGGGCATCACATACGCGCCCCAGCAGCGCTCCGCCGTGGAACTGGCGGCCCGGTCCCAGGTGATGCTGCTCACCGGTGGCCCTGGTACCGGCAAGACCACCTCTCTCCGGGGCGTGCTGGCCCTCTTCGATCACATGGGGCTGGACACCGCCCTGGCTGCCCCCACCGGCCGGGCGGCCAAGCGGCTGGGGGAGCTGTGCGGCATGGAGGCCTACACCATCCACCGCCTGCTGGAGACCCAGTTTGACCCGGGCACCGGCAAGCTGGTGTTCGCCCATGACGAGTCCGAACCCCTGAAGGCGGACGCGGTGATTGTGGACGAGACCTCCATGGTGGACGTCACCCTGATGCGGGCGCTGCTGTCCGCCCTGCGGGGGGAGTGCCGACTGGTGCTGGTGGGGGACCCGGACCAGCTGCCCTCGGTGGGGCCGGGCAACGTGCTCTCCGACCTTATCCGCAGCGGGCGGGTGCCCACGGTGCGGCTCACTGAGATTTTCCGCCAGGCCGCCCAGAGTGCCATCGTCATGAACGCCCACAGCGTCAACCGGGGCGAGCTGCCCGACCTGCACAACAGCGCCGCCAAGGACTTCTTCTTCCTCCGCCGCACCGACCCGGTGCGGGTGGCGGACACCATCGTGGAGCTGTGCAAGACCCGGCTTCCGGAGAAGATGGGCATCCCCGCCGACCAGATTCAGGTGCTCTCGCCCACCCGACGGCATACCACCGGCACCGCCTCCCTCAACCGGAGCATCCAGGAGGCGGTGAACCCGGCCCAGCCCGGCAAGGCGGAGCGCCGCTTTGGGGAGTACATCTTCCGGGAGGGCGACCGGGTGATGCAGGTGCGCAACAACTACGACATCATGTGGCGGGGCAAGGACAACACCGATACGGGCATGGGCATCTTCAACGGGGACATCGGCGTCATCGTCAAGGTGGACAACCGGGACGAGGTCATCACGGTGGACTTTGAGGGCCGGACGGTGGAGTACACGCCGGATATGCTCATGGAGCTGGAGCCTGCCTATGCCGTCACGGTACATAAGGCCCAGGGCAGCGAGTACCGGGCGGTGATTCTGGCGGCCCTGGACGGCGCGCCCATGCTGCTCACCCGGGGCGTGCTCTATACCGCCATCACCCGGGCCAGAGAGCTGTTCATCGTGGTGGGGGACGAGGGCAAGGTGGCCCAGATGGTGGCCAACAACCGCCAGCAGCGGCGGTATTCCGGCCTGCGTGCCCGGCTGGCGTCCATTGAATAATGGAAATTTTAAGCCGTAAAAATGCCGTAAGAATTAACTAAGAATTTGTGCAAAAGATATGCTTTGTCTACCGAAAGGAGACGAGGCATATGGAAAAGAATCATCTCAGTATTCGGACAGACAAGGCCATCCACGACAAGCTCCAGTATATTGCGGCCTATGAGGGGCGCTCTATGAGCGGACAGATCCTGTACCTCATCAACACCTGTATCCGTGATTTTGAGAAGGAACACGGGCCTATCCGGCCGGAGGACCTGAAATGAAGGCGGGGCAGATTCTACTGGACCTGCTGTTTCCGCCTCGCTGTGTGTTCTGCGGCCGGGTGCTGGGCACTGGAGAGCGGGAGATCTGCTCCCAGTGCCAGAGCACGCTGCCCTGGCTGTTGGAGGAGACAGCGGAGCGGTCCGGCGAGTTTTTTGACAAGTGCGTCTCGCCCCTGCGCTACGAGAACTTTGTGCGTGACTCCATTCACCGCTACAAGTTCAAGGGCATGAGCCGGTACGCGGGCATCTACGGCATCCTGGTGGCCCAGTGCGTCCATGACCACCTGGCGGGGGAGTACGACCTCATCTCCTGGGTGCCCCTGTCGGACAAGCGCAAGAAGGAGCGTGGCTATGACCAGGCCTTTCTGCTGGCCCAGTCGGCGGCGGTGAACCTGAACGACGCGGCGGTGGAGACCCTGCGCAAGCTGCGGGACACAGAGGCCCAGTCCGGCCTGGAGCACGATGAGCGCCGCAGGGCCAACGTGCTGGGCGCCTACGCCTGCACCGACCCCGAGCTGGTGGCGGGGAAGCGGATTCTCCTCATCGACGATGTGATTACCACCGGTGCCACCATCTCCGAGTGCGCCCGCACCCTGCTGACCGCCGGAGCAGAGCAGGTGGTCTGTGCCACCCTGGCCCAGGCCCGGCGGGGACGCTGACTGGGCAATCTGCCCTATGTGAGCGAAAAATTTCCAATTCCCCCCGGGAAAATGTGAAATATATATAAACTTTGTGAAAAGCGTTGAAAAAACACATCCGCGACAGTATAATGTAGAGGTTAAAGTATGGGATTTTGGTCCAAACTAAAAGAAATGCTAAAAAAGCTTAGAGGTGCGGGTATGTTCAGTAAAGATATCGGAATCGACCTGGGTACAGCGTCGATCCTCGTTTACGTAAAAGGCAAGGGCGTGGTGCTGCGGGAGCCCTCCGTGGTTGCCATGGACAAGGACACGGGCAAGCTCCTGAAGGTGGGCACCGAGGCGCAGCAGATGCTGGGCCGTACCCCCGGCAATATTGTGGCCATCCGTCCCCTCCGTGAGGGCGTGATCTCCGACTTCGACATGACCGAGCGGATGCTCAAGGAGTTCATCCGCAAGGCCGCTGCCTTCCGGTTCTTCAAGCCCCGTGTGGTCATCTGCGTGCCCTCCGGTATCACCGAGGTGGAGGAGCGCGCCGTGGTGGACGCGGGCATCCAGGCCGGCGCCCGCCGTGTGTTCCTGATTGAGGAGCCTCTGGCCGCCGCCATCGGCGCCGGCATCGACATCACCAAGCCCGACGGTCACATGGTGGTGGATATCGGCGGCGGTACCACCGACGTGGCGGTCATCTCCCTGGGCGGCATCGTGGAGTCCACCTCCATCAAGATCGCCGGCGACCAGTTCGATGAGGCCATCATCAAGTACATCCGCCGCAAGCACAACGTGCTCATCGGCGACCGGACCGCCGAGGAGATCAAGATGCAGATCGGCTGCGTGTTCCCCCGGCCTGAGGAGCAGAGCTACGAGGTCAAGGGCCGCTGCCTGATGACCGGCCTGCCCCGCACCTTCACCGTCACCTCCAGCGAGATGATCGAGGCCTTTGAGGAGGTCTCCACCCGTATTCTGGAGGCGGTTCACGGCGTGCTGGAGCGCACTCCCCCCGAGCTGGTGGCCGATATCTCCACCAACGGCATTGTCATGACCGGCGGCGGCAGCCTGGTCTGGGGCTTTGACAAGCTGATTGAGTCCCACACCGGCATCGAGACCCACGTGGCGGACGACGCCATCTCCTGCGTGGCCTACGGCACCGGCAAGACTCTGGACTCTGTGGGCGACATGCAGGACGGCACCATGAACCTGTCCCGCCGCAAGCAGATGAACTGAATTTGTGCGCCCTCTGGGCGAGGCGAACGCCGGAATGCAGCTGCATTCCGGCGTTTCTGCACATTTCCGGGCACTGTCCCTTTTCTGACTTCTGACTATTCTAATCGGCCGGTGTTTCTGCTATAATATATCCATTGGACGGCGTATGCCGTCTGTCGAAAGCTGAAATATTTTGCCGGTACTTTGGCCGGTATTGCCTATAAACTCAACTATTGGAGGTCAAAATGGACATTTTTTCTGCTGTGCGCATGGTGCTGGAGGGGGAGTGCCCGGAGCTGGAGCTGCGTACTCAGGAGCCCATGGCCCGGCACACCACCTTCCGGGTGGGCGGCCCTGCCCGGCTGATGGCATTTCCTAAGGATAAAAAAGAGATCAAGGCGGCTGTCCGTGCCGCCGATCAGATGGGGATCGTCCCCTTTTTCCTGGGCAAAGGCAGCAATCTGCTGGTGGCCGATGAGGGGGTAGAGGCCTTTGTCATCAAGACCGGCGGTCTGGACCAGACCCGGGAGGTCAACCGCCGCCTGCGGGCCGAGTGCGGCATCCCCCTGTCCCGGCTGGCCGTGGCCGCTCTGGGCCGGGGCCTGACCGGCCTGGAGTTTGCCCACGGTATTCCCGGCAGCCTGGGGGGCGCGGTGGTGATGAACGCCGGCGCCTACGGCGGGGAGATGGTTCAGGTCCTCACCGCCGTCACCTACCTGGATAAGCACGGCCAGGAGCACACCGTACCCGCGTCGGAGTGCAGTCTCACCTACCGCCACAGCATGTTCACCGACCACCCGGAGTGGCTGGTGCTGGAGGCAGAGATGGAGCTGGAGCAGGGAGACGCAGAGGAAATCCGGGCCAAAATGGAGGACCTGGCCCAGCGGCGCAAGAGCAAACAGCCTCTGGAGTACCCCAGCGCGGGAAGCACCTTCAAGCGGCCTGAGGGTTACTTCGCCGCCGCTCTCATCGAGCAGTGCGGCCTGAAGGGGCTGACTGTGGGCGGTGCCCAGGTGTCGGAGAAGCACGCCGGGTTCGTCATCAACCGTGGCGGGGCCACCTGCGCCGACATTCTGAAGCTGACAGAGCAGATCAAGGAGACCGTCCTCCGGGAGACCGGGGTCACCCTAGAGCTGGAGGTCCGGACCCTGGGCTGCGGATAAGAGAGAAAAGCATTGGCAGAGGTGTGGAGTTATGGAATTTGTGATTATTTCCGGCCTTTCCGGCGCGGGAAAGAGTAAAGCGGCCTCCTTTATGGAGGATACGGGATTCTATGTGGTGGACAACATGCCTGCGGCGCTGATTCCCAAGTTTGCCGAGCTGTGCATGGCAAGCCCGGGGAAGTACGAGCGGGTGACTCTGGTCACCGACATCCGGGGCGGCCAGACCTTTGACGGCCTGTTCGACGCCCTGGATACCCTCCAGAGTATGGGCTGCGCCTACAAGATCCTCTTTGTGGAGGCCACTACCGAGACCATTATCAAGCGCTACAAGGAGACCCGCCGCATTCACCCCCTGCTCCGGCCCGGCGAGACCCTGGCCGACGCGGTGAGCCAGGAGCGGAAGGATCTGGAGCCGGTGCGCCGCCGGGCGGAGTATATCATCGACACCTCCACGCTCTCCACGTCCAAGCTGCGGGGCGAGGTGCTCCGCCTCTTCGGCGGGGACAGCGCCGTCCCCGCCATGAGCGTCAACGTCATCTCCTTCGGGTTCAAGTACGGCATCCCCCTGGAGGCCGACTTGGTGTTTGACGTGCGCTTTCTCCCCAACCCCTACTACATCGCCGAGCTGCGGCACCAGACCGGGCTGGATAAGCCGGTGTACGACTTTGTGTTCGGCTACCAGGAGACCCGGGACTTTATGACCCATCTGGAGAATCTTATCAGCTTCCTGCTCCCCAAATACGTGGAGGAGGGAAAGACTATGCTGGTCATCGGCATCGGCTGTACCGGCGGCCAGCACCGGAGCGTGGCCATCACAAAGGCCCTGGCGGACTTTATCCAGCAGAAGGGCTACCAGGCCACGGACAACCACAGGGATATGACAAGAGCGTAGGAGGTACGCTGTATGACCGAGCCTTATACCGCCGACCGCCGGTGGGAGTATGAGCCGCGGATCGTCGCCATTGGCGGCGGCACCGGACTGTCCACTATGCTGCGGGGCCTGAAGAGCTATACCCACAATCTGACCGCCATCGTCACCGTGGCCGACGACGGCGGTGGGTCCGGCGTGCTGCGCCAGGACCTGGGCATGCCCCCGCCGGGGGATATCCGCCACTGCATGGAGGCCCTGGCCAACGTGGAGCCCGTAATGGGGGAGCTGCTGTCCTACCGCTTCCCCAAGGACTCAGGCAGCCTGGCCGGCCAGTCCTTCGGCAACCTGATTCTGGCCGCCCTCAACGGCATTTCAGGTTCCTTCGACCAGGCCGTGGCCCGGATGAGTCAGGTTCTGGCCATCACCGGCCGGGTACTGCCGGTGACCAACGCCGACGTGCAGCTGGAGGCCACCTTTGAAAACGGCACCGCCGTGGTGGGTGAGTCCAAAATCAGCGCCTTCAAGAAGGAGCAGGACTGCCGCATCAAGCAGGTGCGGCTGCTGCCCGAGCGGCCTGCCGCCCTGCCAGAGAGCCTGAAGGCCATCGGCGAGGCGGACATGATCCTCCTGGGCCCGGGCAGCCTGTACACCAGCGTTATTCCCAACCTGCTGGTGGAGGGCATCGCCGACGCGGTGTGTCAGGCAAAGACCCTGAAGATGTATATCTGCAACATCATGACCCAGGACGGCGAGACCGAGGGCATGACCGCCTCCGACCATGTGAAGGCCCTGCTGGCCCACTCGGGCCCGGGGCTCATCGACCTGTGCCTGTGCAACTCCGCGCCGGTGCGGCCCCGCCTGGTGGAGCGCTACAAGGAGGAGGACGCGGCCCCCATCGTAGTGGACGCGCCCGCCATCGAGGCCCTGGGGGTGGAGGTCATCACCCGACCCCTGGCCTCCGAGACCTCCAACTATGCCCGCCACTCCATCGCCCGGCTGGCCGCCGCCATCATGGAGATTTACGAGGACCGGGCCCAGACCAGAGTGTTCTGAGCCGCCGGGACGGATATCATACAACAAGCGAGGGAATGTTTCATGTCCTTTTCCAGCCAGACCAAGGAGGAGCTGTGCCGCACCCCCCTGGCCCGGAAGTGCTGCGCCCAGGCTGAGGCCTACGGTGTGCTCCTCTTCTGCAACGCCTTTTCCAACCGGGAAATCCGCATCATCACCGAGAGCGGCAGCTTTGCCGCCCGGCTGCCCCAGCTGTTCCGCAAAGCCTTTCAGCTGGACTTTGACAGCCTGCCGGAGAACGAGGGCGGCAAACGGGTGTTTGCCATCACCGACGCCGGCAAGCTCCGGCGGATTTTTACCGCCTTCGGCTTTGACCCGGCGGACAGCCTGGCCCATCATATCAACTTCGCCGTTCTGGAGGAGGACCACTGCCGTACCGCCTTCTTCCGGGGCGCTTTCCTGGCGGGAGGCTCGGTTACAGACCCGGCCAAGCGCTACCACCTGGAGCTGGTCACCTCCCATTACAGTGTCAGCCGGGAGCTGACCGCCCTGTTGCTGGAGGCGGGCTTCTCACCCAAGGAGACCACCCGCAAATCCAACTACATGACATACTTCAAGCAGAGCGAGTACATCGCCGACTTCCTCACCGCCATTGGCGCGCCGGTGGCGGCCATGGAGCTGATGAACGCCAAGCTGGAGAAAAACCTGCGGGGCAGCGTGAACCGCCGGGTGAACTGCGACGCGGCCAACCTGGACAAGGCGGTGGACGCGGCCATGGAGCAGATCGAGGCCATCCGCCGTCTGGAGGCGCGGATGGACCTGACCGAGCTGGGGGACAAGCTGTATGAGACCGCCCGGCTGCGGCTGGAGAACCCGGAGCTGACCTTGTCCCAGCTGGCGGAGCTGTGCGACCCGCCTGTCACCAAGAGCTGCCTGAATCACCGGCTGCGCAAGCTGCTGGCCCTCTCCCAGGCGGGGGAGGAAGAGCAGGGGAAGCAGGACACACAGCAGTGAGTGGTGCTTGACAAAATTTTTTCGTGCTGTATGATAAACGGTAAGAACACGCGTTCTATAGGGTGAGGCCCTATGGAGCGACCTGCCTGCGGCAGGGCCGGCGGTTTGTGAGAGCTGCTGACCCTGCCGCAGGCGGAATCAGAGACACGGGGCACGACAAGAAGACGGACAGACACAAGATAAGAGAAACGAAAAGGAGAAGTGCCTCATGAGCTTTGTTCACCTGCATGTCCATACCGAATTTAGCCTGCTGGACGGCGCCTGCCGTATCCCCGCCCTGGCCGCCCGGGTCAAGGAGCTGGGGCAGAGCGCGGTGGCCATCACCGACCACGGGGTGATGTACGGCGCAGTGGACTTTTACCGGGCCTGCAAGGCCGAGGGGGTCAAGCCTATCATCGGCTGCGAGGTGTATGTGGCGCCCCGGGGCATGACCGACCGGGTCCACGAGCTGGACGCCGAGGCCCGCCACCTGGTGCTCCTGTGCAAGAACGAGACCGGCTACCGCAACCTGTGCTATCTGGTGTCCCGGGCCTTTCTGGACGGATTCTACATCAAGCCCCGCATCGACAAGGAGCTCCTCTGGCAGCATACAGAGGGGCTGATCGCCATGTCCGCCTGCCTGGCAGGCGAGGTGCCCAGGCTCATCCTGGGTGGCAATTACGAGGGAGCCAAGCGGGCCGCGCTGGAGATGAAGGAGCACTTCGGTGAGGACTACTACCTGGAGATTCAGGACCACAACCTGCCTGAGGACGCCGAGGTGGTGCGGGGCATCATCCGCATCCACGAGGAGACGGGCATCCCCCTGGTGGCCACCAACGACGCCCACTACACCCGGCGGGAGGATGCCGCCATGCAGGACACCCTCATGTGTATCCAGATGGGGCGCACGGTGGACGACCCGGGCCGCATGAAGTTTGAGACCGAGGAGTTCTACATCAAGTCGGAGGAGGAGATGGCTGCACTGTTCCCCGACTGGCCGGAGGCCATTGAGAACACGGCCAAGGTGGCGGAGAAGTGCAATCTGGAGTTTGAGTTCGGCAAGTACCACCTGCCCGAGTTCAAGCTGCCCGAGGGCTGGACCGACCCCGACGCCTACTTTGAGCACCTGTGCTGGGAGGGCTTTGCCCGCCGCTACCCGGAGGGTAGCGAGAAGAACAGGGAGCAGCTGGAGTACGAGATGGGGGTCATCCGGCAGATGGGGTTTGTGGACTACTTCCTCATCGTGTCCGACTTCATCGGCTACGCCAAGAGCCACAACATCCCCGTGGGTCCTGGCCGCGGCTCCGCCGCCGGGTCCATGGTGTCCTACTGCATGAACATCACCGATGTGGACCCGGTGAAGTACGACCTGTTCTTCGAACGCTTCCTCAACCCGGAGCGGGTCACCATGCCCGATATTGACATTGACTTCTGCATCCGCCGCCGCCAGGAGGTCATCGAGTATGTCCAGCGGAAGTACGGCGAGGACCACGTGGCCCAGATTGTCACCTTTGGTACCATGGCCGCCCGGGGCGCCATCCGGGACGTAGGCCGGGCACTGAACATCCCCTACGCCGACGTGGATGCCGTGGCCAAGCAGGTGCCCAGCGGCCCCGGCGCGCTGCACATCACCCTGGACGAGTCCCTCAAGCTGTCCAAGCCCCTGCGGGACGCCTACGAGGGGGACGAGCGGATTCACAACCTCATCGACACCGCCAAGGCCATCGAGGGCATGCCCCGCCACGCCTCCACCCACGCCGCCGGCGTGGTCATCACCAAGCGGCCGGTGTACGAGTACGTCCCCCTGGCGAAAAACGACGAATCCGTGGTGACCCAGTACGTCATGACTACCCTGGAGGAGCTGGGCCTCTTAAAAATGGACTTCCTGGGCCTGCGGAACCTGACCGTGCTGGACGACGCGGTGCAGCTGGTGCGCCGCCGCATCCCCGACTTTGACCTCCATTCCATCCCCGACCACGACCCGGCGGTGTTCAAGATGCTCTCCGATGGCAAGACCTCCGGCGTGTTCCAGATGGAGTCGGCGGGCATGACCGGCGTGTGCGTGGGCCTGAAGCCCCAGAACATCGAGGACATCACCGCTATCATTGCCCTCTACCGCCCCGGCCCCATGGAATCCATTCCCCGGTTCATCGCCTGCAAGCAGAACCCGGACAAGGTCAAGTACAAGCACCCCATGCTGGAGCCTATCCTCAAAGTCACCTACGGCTGCATCGTCTACCAGGAGCAGGTCATCCGCATCTTCCAGGAGCTGGGCGGCTACTCCCTGGGCCAGGCCGACATGGTGCGCCGGGCCATCTCCAAAAAGAAGAAGGCCCAGATTGAGAAGGAGCGTCAGACCTTCATCTACGGCGACAGCGAGCGGGGCATTGAGGGCTGCATCGCCCGTGGCGTGCCCGAGCAGACCGGCAAGGACATCTACGACGAGATCTACGACTTCGCCAACTACGCCTTCAACAAGGCCCACGCCGTGTCCTACGCCATTGTGGCCTATCAGACCGCGTATTTTAAGTGCCATTACACGAGAGAATATATGGCAGCCCTCCTCACCTCCGTGCTGGACTCCAGCGAGAAGGTGGCCGAGTACATCGCCGAGTGCAAGGAGTGCGGCATCTCTCTGCTGCCCCCCGACATCAACGAGTCGGGAGCCAGCTTCACCGTCACCGGGGAGAATATTCGCTTCGGTCTGGCGGCGGTGAAGGGAGTGGGCTGGGGCTTCATCCAGTCCGTCCTGGACGAGCGGGAGCGGGGCGGCGCCTTCCAGTCCCTGTCCGACTTCTGCGCCCGCATGATGGACGCCGACCTGAACAAGCGGGTGCTGGAGAACCTCATCAAGTGCGGCGCCTTTGACAGCACCGGCGCACGCCGCTCCCAGCTGCTGAAGGTGTTCCCCCAGGTGGTGGACTCCATCGCCCAGACCAGGCGGAAGAACCTGGAGGGGCAGTTCGACCTGTTCGGCGGCGGCGGGGACCAGCCCCAGGCCGCTCCGGAGATGGAACTGCCCGATATCCCCGAGTTCTCCCGCCGGGAGCTGATGACCATGGAGAAGGAGACCACCGGCCTCTACCTCACCGGCCACCCCATGGACGAGTACCGGGAGACTGCCCGGCGGTACCACGCCGCCCCCATCGGAGCCATCCTGTCCGACTTCGCCAAGGAGGAAGGCAACATCGACTTCCAGGACGGGCAGAAGGTGAACATCGCCGGCGTCATCTCCTCGGCCAAGACCAAGACCACCCGGAACAACTCTCTCATGGCCTATGTCACTCTGGAGGACGACACCGGCTCCATGGAGCTGCTGGTGTTCTCCCGGGTGCTGGGAGAGAGCGGCAGCTACATCAAGGAGAACATGCCCGTGCTGGCCACGGGCCGCATCTCCGTCCGGGACGAGAAGGCCCCCCAGCTGATGGTGGACTCGGTGCGGCCCCTCCTTCAGGACGGAGCCGCGCCCGCAGAGGCGCCCGACGAGCCCAAAGGGAAGAAGCGGCAGAAGCTCTTTGTCCGTCTGCCCAGCGCCCACGACCCCCGCTGGCGGAAGATCCAGCTGATTCTGGAGCTCTTCCCCGGGGACGAGCCCTTCAAGGCCAAGTTTATGGACACCGAGCAGTGGGCGCCCACCATGCCCTGCGTGGTCCACCCCTCTCTGGTGAAGGAGCTGCGGGAGCTGCTGGGGGAGGAGAACGTGGTCATTCAGTAGGTGCCGTCACAGCGGGAAACAGAATGGAGGAAACACTACGGGATTTCTGAAAAAAGCAGCGTCCATCCTCTTCCACCGCACCGCCCTGGTGGGGCTCCTTCTGGTGCTCCAGGTGGTAATCCTGGCGGTGGTAATGGTGCAGTTTGCCAGCTACTTTATCTATTTTTATCTCTTCTGCGTGGTGGTCTCCATCCTGGTGGTGCTGTGGATTGTCAATGCCCGCACCGACCCAGGATATAAAATCGCGTGGATTGTGCCGATACTTCTGGCCCCTGTGTTCGGCGGACTGGTATACCTCCTCTCGGGCGGCAACCAGCTCTCCGTCCGAATGCGCCGGAAGATGGAGGGCATGGACCGCCGCCTGACTGAGGTGCTCAGCGACGAGTACAAAGCGGATATCCTGGAGGAGCAGTACGGCACCGATGCGGTCAATCAGTCCCACTACCTGGAGAGCTACGCCCACTGCCCCCTCTGCGTCAATACCGACGCCAAGTACTACCCCCTGGGGGACGACGTGCTCGCCGACATGCTGGAGGCCCTGCGGGGGGCGAAGCAGTATATCTTTCTGGAGTACTTCATCATCGACCGGGGCGTGTTCTGGGACTCCATCCTGGAGATTCTGGAGAAGAAGGCCAGGGCCGGGGTGGACGTGCGTGTCATCTACGACGACGTGGGCTGCCTCTACACCCTGCCCAAGAATTACTGGCGGGAACTGGAAGAGAAGGGCATCCGCTGCCGGGTGTTCAACCGGTTTATCCCTGTGCTGTCCGTGCGGCTGAATAACCGGGACCACCGGAAGTTCTGCATTGTGGACGGCCATACCGCCTTCACCGGCGGCATCAACCTGGCCGACGAGTATATCAACCAGCGAGAGCGGTACGGTCACTGGAAGGACAGCGCCATCCGGGTCACCGGCGAGGGAGCCTGGAGCATGACGGTCATGTTCCTCACCATGTGGGAGTATATCTGCGGCGGCGAGGAGGACTACAACAGCTACCGTCCCACCGCCCTGCCGCCCCTTCCCACAGACCGAAACCCGGGGTACGTCCAGCCCTACACCGACAGCCCCCTGGACGGGGAGCCGGTGGGTGAGACGGTGTATCTCAACCTCATCAGCAAGGCCCGGCGCTACGTGTATATCACCACGCCCTATCTCATCATCAGCGACAGCGTGAATACGGCACTGTGCAACGCCGCCAAGTCGGGCGTGGACGTGCGCATCATGACGCCCCACATTCCGGACAAGAAGATTATCTTTGAGGTCACCCGCGCCCACTACGAGCCTCTGCTGGAGACTGGGGTGCGGATTTATGAGTACACCCCCGGTTTTGTCCACGGAAAGAATTTCGCCGTAGACGATAAATACGCCACTGTGGGTTCCATCAACATGGACTACCGCAGCATGTTCCTCCACTTTGAGGACGGCGTCTGGCTGTGCGGTGCCCCCGCCGTGCTGGACGTGAAGCGGGACTTTCTGGACACCCTGGCCGTCTGTCAGGAGATCACTCTGGCCCAGTGCCGGGAGCGGTCCATGCTCCGGCGTCTGCTGCGGGCGGTGCTGCGTGTGTTTGCGCCCCTGATGTAACCTTTGCGGGCAGCTGCCCGCTCTGATACAGTACCACATACGGCGCTTATGCCGGGAAGGAGAGAGACGATGAGAGGACAACAGCCATACTTCAGAGAACACCTGCTCTATATCAACGGGGAATGGGTGCCCCAGACCGACGGCGAGGTGATGGAGGACCGGAATCCGGCCGACGGGTCTGTGATGGCCATGGTCCACATGGGCGGCCGACAGGACGCGGAGAAGGCTCTGGCGGCGGCCTATGCCGCCCGGGGTAAGTGGGCGGCCACAGCCCCCGATGTCCGGGAGCGGATACTGCTCCGGGCTGCCGACGAGATGGAGGCCAGAGCGGAGGGACTGACCCAGCTGATGATCGCGGAGAGCGGCTCCGCCCGGTACAAGGCCTGGGGCGAGGTCATGGGCAGCGCGGGCATCCTGCGGGTGGCTGCGGGAGAGTGCCGTCGGCTCCACGGCGAGGTGCTCCAGCCCGGCGGGCCGGGACAGATGTCCATGGCCGTCCGGTCGCCCCTGGGTGTGGTGCTGGGCATCACCCCCTTCAATTACCCCATGATTCTGGCCATAAAAAAGCTGGCCTACGCCCTGGCGGCAGGCAATACCTTCATCCTCAAGCCGTCCCCCCTCACGCCTGCCACCGGCCTGGCCATCGCGGGAGTCTTTGAGGCGGCGGGCCTGCCTGCCGGTGTGCTCAACGTGGTGCCCGGCCGCAGTGAGGTCATCGGCGATATGCTGGTGGACGACCCCCGTGTGCGGATGGTCACCTTTACCGGCTCCAGCGCTGTGGGGCGGTCCATCGCTGTCCGGGCGGCCCGTGACCTGAAAAAAGTGGCCATGGAGCTGGGCGGCAAGAATCCCCTCATCGTCCTGAAGGACTTTGACCCGGTTCAGGCGGCGGATATCGCGGCCTACGGCGCCTTCTGCCACCAGGGGCAGGTGTGCATGGCCACCTCCCGCATCATCGTGGAGGGGGACGGCTACCAGCCCTTCTGCGACGCCCTAGTCCGCCGGGCGGAGGGTCTGAAGGTGGGCGACCCCAGTGAGGAGGACACCATCATCGGTCCCCTCATCCAGCCGGAGAAGTGGAAGTTTATCGACGGGCAGATTGAGGACGCCCTGTCCAAGGGGGCAAAGCTCCTCACCGGCGGCCGCCATGAGGGGCCCTGGTACTGGCCCACAGTGATCGCCGGCGTGACCCCCGAGATGCGGATTTTCCACGAGGAG
This sequence comes from Pseudoflavonifractor sp., assembly GCF_050943825.1. Classification (NCBI taxonomy): domain Bacteria; kingdom Bacillati; phylum Bacillota; class Clostridia; order Eubacteriales; family Oscillospiraceae; genus Pseudoflavonifractor; species Pseudoflavonifractor sp. The sequence continues at coordinate 392,506 of NZ_JBMNPX010000001.1, read as the reverse complement.
ACCTTCGGCCCGGTGACGTCGGTGGTGCGGGCCAAGGACCCGGAGGAGGCCCTGGCGCTGTGCAACGACAACGAGTACGGCCTCTCCGCCGCCCTGCTGACCCACAACCTGGAGCTGGCCTGGTCCATGGGGCTGCGGATGGAGGCGGGCATGGTGCACATCAACGACACCACCTTCCTCAGTGGCACCACTGCCCCCTCCGGCGGCGTGAAATTCAGCGGCTTCGGCCGTGAGGGCGGCCGCTACTCCATGGAGGACTTTACCGAGCTCAAGTGGTTGACCATGCAGGTGGAGCCCAAGAAGATGCCCTTCTGAGTATCAGAACATACAAAAGCGCGCCCTGCGGGAACTCCCGCAGGGCGCGTTTTTGCTTTCCAGGTCAACCGATACCGCCGTAAATGATGCCGAAGATGACCACAGCGGCGGAGAGAATGACGTAGACGTATTTCGCAATAAAGTCGAAGGCCTTGCCGATGGGCTTGTCCCGTCCCAGCAGGAGCTCCTTCTTGATGGGGTCCAGGCCCAGCACCCAGTAGATGAACACAGCGCCCAGCACCGCGCCGAAGGGGGCCACATAGATGGTGATGAGGTCCAACCAGCTGCCCATGCCGGACAGGGATTCCAGGAACACGGACACGCCGAAGACCACCACGCCCACGATGGTGGTGGACAGCCACCGGGGCAGCTTCAGGTTGGACTCCAGGGCGGCGCCGCAGGCCTCGAGCATGTTCATCAGGGAGGTGATACCGGCGAAGAACACGGACACAAAGAACAGCAGGGCAAAGAGCTGTCCGCCGGGCATCAGCTGGAACACCTTGGGCAGGGTCACAAACATGAGGGAGGGGCCGGAGGCGGGCTCAATGCCGAAGGCGAACACTGCCGGGATGATGGCAAAGCCGGCCAGCAGGGCGGCCATGGTGTCCAGCAGGGCGGTCACCACCGAGTGATGGATGATATCCTCCGACTTCTTCATGTAGCTGCCGTAGATGAGCATACCGGCGCCGTTGATGGACAGGGAGAAGAAGGCCTGTCCCATGGCCATAATCCAGGTCTCGGGATTGAGCAGGTAGCTCCAGTCCGGCTTGAGCAGGTAGAGGTACCCGTCCACCGCGCCGGGGAGGAAGGCCACCCGCACGGCGATGATGAGGAAGAGCACAAAGAAGGCGGGCATCATGAACTTGCTGATCTTCTCGATGCCGGAGGAGACTCCCAGCACCAGAATGAGCACGGTAAGGGCCACAGCGATGAGGTGCCAGGGCACGGAGCCGAAGTCCACCGCCAGGGCGTCAAAGAAGGCGGCGGAGTCCCCAGACAGGACGGAGCCGGTCACCGACCCGGCAATATACCGCAGCACCCAGCCCACCACCACCGAATAGCCGATGGCGATGCCCAGCACGCCCAGCAGGGGCATGATGCCGATGATTTTTCCGCCCCGCCTGCCCCGGGTCTTGAGGGCGTAGTCAAAGGAGCCGATGGTACCTGTACCGGTGAGGCGGCCCAGGGCGAATTCGCCGGACAGTCCGGCATAGCTGAACAGGGCGACAAAGATGAAGTAGGGGATGAGAAACGCGCCGCCCCCGTACTGGCCAACCCGGTAGGGAAAGAGCCAGATGTTGCCCATGCCGACGGCGGAGCCCACAGCAGCCAGAATAAAGCCGGCGGAGCTGCGGAATTTTCCGCTGTGGGCGGAATGGTGATGCGCCATGCGTAGTACCTCCAGTAAAAAATACCGCCTGGCAGGCAGCTTGTTTGGTCTGCCGTCCCGGCGGAGACTAATGCTCTTTAAAGTGCAAAAGTCAGCCTTAATAGTATACATGCTTTTGATGGAAAACACAAGCAGAAGAAAAGAATGGTGTGTACAGGCGATATATGGTATGCTGAAGGCGGGAATTTTAGTGAAAAACACCGGATGGAAGCTCCGGTTGACAAAAGGGAAAGCATATTTGGTGGACGGCGGGAGAGAAAACCGGGTATGCTGGAGGCGGAAGGAGGGAGTGGACCATGACACTGGGACAGCGGATTGCCGCCCTGAGAAAAGAAAAAGGCCTCTCACAGGAGGGGCTGGGGGAGCTGGTGGGGGTGTCCCGCCAGGCCGTCAGCAAGTGGGAGGCGGACAAGACCGTGCCCGACGTGAACAACTGCATCGCCATGAGCCGGGTCTTCGGCATCTCCCTGGCCGGCCTGCTGGAGGTGGAGGAGCCCCTGGGCGATGGGGCGGAGCGCACCGGCGGCGAACAGCTCAGCGAGGAGCAGCTGGCCATGGTGGAGGCGGTGGTGACCCGCTATCTGGAGCAGCGGAAGCGGCGTATCCGGCCCGGTCCGCTGATTTTGGGCGGTATTCTGGTGCTGACGGTGGTACTGCTGCCTGCATGGGAGTGGCTCACCCAGCTGGAACGGAGAATGTCAAGCATAAGCCAGGAGATGGAGGAACTGGAGTGGAAGATCGTCTCCGGCGTGGGGGACAAGGTCACAGCCACCCTGGAGGCGGAGAGCAGCCTGGTCACGGACTGGAACTGTATCCTGTCGGCAGTGGATCCGGCGGCCAATACCGCCGCCTATGACATCGCCGTCACCATGAAAGAGGTGGGGGAGGATACGACTGTGTCCTTCCTGGCCCGCAGCGGCGGGGAGCAGGTCACAGTCACCGGAGCGAGAGAGGAGCAGGTCTTTACCGCCCAATTGATTTGCCCCCTCAGTGATGATATCCAGATCTATCTGGTGGCAGAGACCGCAGGTGTGAGCCGCACCCAGCAGCTCTATACCGTCATGAGGCTGGCGGAGCGATACTCCGTGCGCCTGGGCGGTACGGTAACCAGCACCTGGCTGTCAGAGAACGGCCTGACTGAAGATGCGTCAGTGATGGCGAATGTGACGGTGGACTGCAGCGATTCCTACGGCGTGGGCACCAGGCCTGAGGTGGTCCGGCTGGAGGTGGGCGTGCTCGTGGGGGAGAAGCTGGTGAAAACCATACCGGTGGACACAGAGGAAGGCGGAATCGTGGTGGAGCCCAACTGGAGCCTGTCCACCTATGTCAATGTGCCGCTGGGAGACGTGTCCGCCAAGGCGGGGGACACCCTGGCCATCGTGCTGTTCAGCGAGGACAACGTAGGCCGCCGGACCTCCCATATCCTGGGTTACTACCGGATTGGGGAGGAGGGCGCGGCAGAGCCTGATCTGCTGAAGATCAGCGAGCTGGATGATGGTACATGGGGCCTGGAGGCGTGGGAGTAGCGCGAAAAAAGACCGCCGCCATGCCTTGACCTGACCGCCATTTTCCGATAAAATAGAACACACAAAACTGGCGGAAGCCGTCCACACCGTGGACGGCTTCCGTATTGCCGAGGAGAAGAACATGCTGAATCGAGAAGAAGAACTGCGCTTCTGCAAGGCCCGCAGAGCCGCCATAGAGCTGGATTATCAGAATCTGAACCCCGAGCAGCGTAAGGCCGCGCTGGCCACCGAGGGCCCCCTGCTGCTGCTGGCGGGTGCGGGCAGCGGCAAGACCACCGTACTCATCCACCGCATCGCCAACCTGATGAAGTACGGCCGGGGCTCCGACTGCGATGAGGTGCCCGAGTGGGTTACCGCCGAGGACCTGGCCTTCCTGGAGGGCTACGTGGCCCATCCCGACCCGGAGAAGAAGGCGGAGCAGGAGCGGCTGTGCCGGGTGGACCCGGCGGTGCCCTGGTCCATCATCGCCATCACCTTCACCAATAAGGCCGCCGGGGAGCTGAAGGAGCGGCTGGAGAGGATGCTGGGCCCCTCGGCAAACGACATCTGGGCCTCCACCTTCCACTCCGCCTGCGTGCGCATCCTCCGGCGGGATATCGACCGGCTGGGCTTCTCCAAGTCCTTCACCATCTATGACACCGCCGACGCCGAGCGGGTCATCAAGGACATCATCAAGGACTTCAACCTGGACGACAAGGCCTTCCCTGCCAAGAGCATCGTGGGCTACATCTCCCGGGCCAAGGACGCCATGAAGCTGGGGGCGGACTACCTGGCCGAGTGCGAGAAGTCCGGGGACTACCGACTCATCAAGATTGCCAAGGTGTACGTGGAGTACGAGAAGCGGCTGCGTGACGCCAACGCCCTGGACTTTGACGACATCATCCTCCATACCGTCCGACTGCTCAAGGAGTTTGACGAGGTGCGGGAGTACTACCAGCGGAAGTTCCGCTATGTGCTCATCGACGAGTACCAGGACACCAACAACCTCCAGTACCTGCTCTCCTCCACTCTGGCGGGCGGGTATGAGAACATCTGCGTGGTGGGCGACGACGACCAGTCCATCTACCGCTTCCGGGGCGCCACCATTGAGAACATCCTCTCCTTCGAGAAGCAGTACAAGGGCGCCCGGGTCATCCGCCTGGAGCAGAACTACCGTTCTACCAAGAACATCCTGGAGGCCTCCAACGCGGTCATCCGCAACAACGAGGGCCGCAAGGGCAAGGAGCTGTGGACCGACCACGGCGAGGGCGACAAGGTCCAGTGTTACACCGCCATGAACGAACACGACGAGGCCCAGTATGTGGCGGCCCAGATTCTGGGCAGCTTTTCCGCCGGACGGCACTGGAAGGACCACGCTGTCCTCTACCGGATGAACGCCCAGTCCAACCAGATCGAGCAGGCCTTCAAGCGCAACGGCGTGCCCTACCGCATCATCGGCGGCATCCGCTTCTTCGACCGGGCCGAGGTCAAGGACATGCTGGCCTATCTGTGCGTCATCAACAACCCCGGCGACGATCTGCGTCTCCAGCGCATCATCAACAACCCGCCCCGGGGCATCGGTGCCACCACCATCGAGCGGGCTCAGAACATCGCCGCCCAGGAGGGCCGTTCCCTGTGGGAGATCATCTCCAACGCCCGGGGCTACCCCGAGCTGCAGAAGGCGGCGGCCAAGCTGGCCTCCTTCACCGACATGATTGCCGAGCTGCGCAAGCTCTCCGGCGAGATGGAGCTGCCCGCCTTCTATGAGGAGCTGGTGGCCCGCACCGGATACGCCGTCATGCTGGAGCAGAAGAACACCATTGAGGACCGCACCCGGCTGGAGAACGTGCAGGAGCTGCTGACCTCCATCAACGGCTACCTGGAGAACGCGGTGGAGCCCAGCCTGTCCGGCTTCCTGGATGAAATCGCCCTGTACACCGACCTGGACAGCCACGACCCGGAGGAGGACTGCGTGGTCATGATGACCATGCACTCGGCCAAGGGCCTGGAGTTCCCGGTGGTCTTTGTGGTGGGCGTGGAAGAGGGCATCTTCCCCGGCATCCGGGCCATCGGCGAGGCCGAGGAGATGGAGGAGGAGCGCCGCCTGTGCTACGTGGCCATGACCCGGGCCAAGGAAAAGCTGTACATGACCTGCGCATCTCAGCGTATGCTCTTCGGCCGGACCAACAACAACCGGCCCTCCCGTTTCCTGGGTGAAATCCCGGAGGAGTATGTGGAGAAGTCGGGCCGCCTGCCCCGCAGCGAGCGGACGGAGGAGCACCAGGACGGGGAGCAGCCCAAGAAGAAGGCGCCCGCCTGGCGCAAGCCCGCCGAGCGCGGATACTCCCTGGGCGGCGGCTACACCACCTACCCCAAGGGCACGGCAGTGGAGCCCAAGATTGGCGGCGGTGCTGCCAAGTCCGCCGCCGGGCTGGCCGACTTCCGTAAGGGCGATATGGTCCAGCACAAGGCATTCGGCAAGGGCATGGTGGTCAACCTGATGCCCATGGGCGGCGATGCCCTTATCGAGATTGCCTTTGACAACGTGGGCACCAAAAAGCTGATGCTCAAGTCGGCCTCCCAGCACATGACCAAGCTGTAAAGAACGCAAAAAGGCGCGCACCCCATGTAAAGGGTGCGCGCCATACAGTGACTGGAACAAAAGGGATGGAGAGAAAATCAGGCCAGAAGCTCTGTAAAGCTGTAAACATAACAGTCGCAGAGCCGGCGCATTTTCTCCTCGTGGGCGGCGTAGAAGCGGTCGTAGACCCCTACCACCGTCAGACCGGCGATTTTGGCCGCTTCACAGGCACCGGGGGAGTCCTCGTACATGGTGCAGGCGCTGCCCGGAACCCCCAGCTGCTCTAGGGCCAGCCGGAAGGATTCGGGGTTGCGCTTCTCCAGCCCCATCTCCTGGACATAGATAACCCGGGAAAAGTATTTGGTCAGGCCGTGGCGGTCCAGAGCCGCCCGGCACAGCTCAGGCACGCAGGCGGTAAAGAGTGCCATGGGCGTCCCCTCAGCGGCGCACTGGGCTAGATACTCCGCCGCACCCGGCTTCAGGGGCACCTGGTGCTCATAGGCGTCCCGGGCCATGGAGAGCCACTCGTCCATGATGGCCTGAGGCTCCATGTCCAGGTGATAGTATTCCCGGGTGAACTGGGCGGCGATAGGGAAGATGGAGTGGCCCACCGTCTCGCAGTACTCCCGGGTGGGGGTCAGCCCGCGGCGCTGGAGAAAGCGGACGTCGATCTCCTCCCAGACGCCGTTGGAGTCCACCAGCGTGCCGTCAAAATCAAAGAGTTTCATAGAGACCTCCAAAGTGAGATTCCCATCTATATTACCACAATCAAAGGAGCAGGACAACCGTGCAGGAACAGAACAGGGAACGGGCACTGGCCCGGTTTGCAACACCTCTTATTATTCTGGCTACCATCATCTGGGGCAGCTCGTTCGTGGTCATGAAGAGCAGCGTGGACGTGCTACCCACCTTCTGGCTGCTGGCCATCCGATTCACAGCCTCGGCCATTGTGCTGGCGCTGGTGTTCTGGAAACGGTGGAAGATAGCAGATAAGCAGTATTTCATCGGCGGCGGCATCATGGGCTTTTTCCTCTTCCTGGCGTACACCTTCCAGACCTTCGGCCTGGAGGGTACAACAGCGGGCAAGAACGCCTTTCTCACTGCTGTCTACTGCGTCATCGTCCCCTTCCTGTATTGGATGGTATCCCATCAGCGGCCCGACCGGTACAATATCATCGCGGCCGTGCTGTGCATCGCGGGCATCGGCCTGGTATCGGTCACCGGCGATAACGCCGCGGCTATCAGCGTGGGCGATGGCCTGACCCTGGTGGGCGGCTTTTTCTTCGCGGCCCACATCGTGGCAGTGTCCCGCTTCTCCAGAGGACGGGATGTGTTTCTCCTCACTGCCATTCAGTTCGGCTCCTTCGCCCTGTTCTCCTGGCTGGGGGTGCTGGTGACCCGGCCCGCCCTGCCTGTGGAGGCCATGGACGGCAGCTTACTGCTCTCCCTGGCTTACCTGGTGATCTTCGCCTCCTGTGGGGCCCTGCTGTTCCAGAACATCGGCCAGAAGTACACTGCCCCCGCCACGGCGGCGGTGCTCCTGTCCCTGGAGGCCCCCTTCGGCGTGGTGTTCTCCATGATCTTTGCCGATGAGCGCCCCACGGCCCTGATGATGCTGGGCTTTGCCCTCATCTTTGTGGCGGTCATCTGCTCGGAGACCAAGTTCTCCTTCCTCCGTCGGGAGAGAGGGAAGAAGGTCCACGCGGAATAACTTTACATGCCCCGGCGGAACACCTCCGCCGGGGCATCCTGCTTTGAAGACGAAAAAAGAGCAGACAGGGGGTTGACAAATGTCCGCTTCCTGCGTATAATGCATTACAACAAAGCAATAAAGCAGAGAAACCTATGACGGAGAGTAGTAGCCGCTGCGGCTGATGCAAAGCGATTCCCGGGCAGTGTGAGCGGGATCTGAGGCGGGCGCGTGAATGGACTCCGGAGGGCGGCTTGAACGGGGCAACCCAAGTAGATGCCGACGGGCTCCCACCCGTTACCCATCGGGCGCGCATGATGGTGCGCGAAGCGAGCGGACGCGCAAGCGTCAATTTGGGTGGTATCGCAGAAGCAGAAGCTTTTGTCCCATGTGGGGACAGAAGCTTTTTTTGTTTCTCAAATCAAGGCCGCTTGGCAGACGGCCCCTCCATCAACCATCCAAACACATTACAGTCCACCGGGGCAGAGACCGCCGGGGACGAGAATTTGGAGGAACTACCATGAAGAAGCTGAATCTGAAGTCCATCGCCGCCCTGACCGCCGCAACCGCCATGACCCTCTCCCTCACCGCCTGCACGCAGTCGACCGGCGGCGACACCGGCGGAGCGGAGAACACCCAGCAGCAGTCCGGCGACACCACCTATAACGTGGCTGTGGTCAAGCAGATGGACCACGCCTCCCTGGACGAGATCGCCAACGCCATCACCGCCCGGCTGGACGAGATTGCCGCCGAGCAGGGCGTGACCATCAACTACCAGGTGTCCTCCGGCCAGAACGACCAGAGCGTGCTGCGGCAGCTGGGTGACCAGACTGTTGCCGACGGCGTGGACGTCATCATCCCCATCGCCACCACCGCCGCCCAGGTCATGGCCGTGTGCGCCGAGGAGACCCAGACCCCGGTGGTCTTCGCCGCCATCTCCTATCCTGAGACAGCCGACCTGACCGGCATCGACTATGTCACCGGCACCAGCGACGCCCTGGACACCAACCTGATTCTGGACATGATGCTGGCCCAGAACCCGGACGTGGACAAGGTTGGCCTGCTCTACTCCCTGTCCGAGCCCAACTCCCAGGTGCCCATCGCCGAGGCCAAAGCGTATCTGGACGGCAAGGGCATCGCCTATGAGGAGGCCACCGCCAACACCAACGACGAGGTCATCACCGCCGCCAGCACCCTTATCGCCGACGGCGTGGACGCGGTGTTCACCCCCACCGACAATGTGATTATGTCCGCCGAGCTGGCTATCTATGAGGACTTTATCGAGGCCGGCATCCCCCACTACACCGGCGCCGACTCCTTTGTCCGCAACGGCGCCTTCGCCACCTGCGGCGTGAACTACACCGACCTGGGCGCTCAGACTGCCGACCTGGCCTACAAGGCCATCACCGAGGGCATGGACGCCATGGAGGAGTGCTACCAGGTCTCCGGCGGCATCATCACCGTCAACTCCGAGACCGCTGAGGCCATGGGCATTGACTACTCCGTGTTCGACAGCATGGGCCAGGTCACCACGGTCACCACCACCCAGGACTAAATTAATCTCACACAGGCTGTCCCCCGGCTGAGGCTGGGGGATGGCCTTGCCTTTGGAAAGGAGCGGATTCCCCGTGCTCTACGTTGCGCAAACGGCCCTGGAGCTGGGCTTTCAGTATGCCCTGGTGGCCATGGCCCTGTTCCTCAGCTACCGGGTGCTGGATATCGCCGATATGACCACCGACGGCTGCTTTGTGCTGGGCTGTGCCGTGTCGGTCACCCTCACCGCCGCCGGCCACCCCTTCCTGGCCATCCCCGCCGCCATGCTGGCAGGTGCCTGCGCCGGATTTGTCACCGCCTTCCTCCAGACCAAGCTGGGGGTGCCCTCCATCCTGGCGGGCATCATCACCAACACGGGCCTGTACACCATCAACCTGATGGCCATGGGCTGGAAGGCCAACCAGAGCCTGCTCAAGCAGGACACCATCTTCACCCTCTTCCGCTCCACCGGCATCGGCGGCGACTGGTACGCCATCATCCTCTCCGGCGGCATCACGGTACTCATGGGTGTGCTGCTGGTGCTCTTCCTGAACACCCGGCTGGGCCTGTCCATCCGGGCCACAGGAGACAACCGGGACATGGTGCGGGCCTCCTCCATCAACCCCACCTTTACCATCACCACGGGGCTGTGCCTGGCCAACGCCCTCACCGGCCTGTCCGGCGCGGTGGTGGGTCAGGCCCAGAAGACCGCCGACATCAACGGCGGCACCGGCATCGTGGTCATCGGTCTGGCCTGCCTCATCATCGGTGAGACCATCGTGGGCCGTGGTGCCATGTTCCGCGGGGCAATTGCCGTGATTCTGGGCAGCATTCTCTACCGTTTTATCTATGCCATCGTGCTCTATACCAAGGTGGTGCCCGTCGACTGCCTCAAGCTGGTCACCGCCATCGTGGTGGCCCTGGCCATCGCCATGCCCTCTCTGAAGCAGTGGGCCGCCCTTCAGAACAGAAAGCGCCGTGCCATGGCGGCAAGAAAGGGGGCGCGCTGACATGCTGGAGCTGAACAACCTGTCCAAGACCTTCAACCCGGGCACCGTCAACGAGAAGAAGGCCCTGAACAACCTGTCCCTGAAGCTGGAGCCGGGTGACTTTGCCGCCATTGTGGGCTCCAACGGCGCCGGCAAGTCCACCATGTTCAACGCCATCGCCGGCGACTTCTTCCCCGACGAGGGGTACATCACCCTGGACGGGAAGGACATCACCTATCTGCCCGGCTACCGCCGCAGCCGGGAGCTGGGCCGCCTGTTCCAGGACCCCATGCGGGGCACCGCGCCCCACATGACCATTGAGGAGAACATGGCCCTGGCCTACCTGCGGGCGGGCAAGAGCCAGCGGGCCTATTTCAGCCGTGTGAGCCGGAAGGATAAAGAGCTGTTCCGGGAGCAGCTCTCCCGGCTGGACATGGGGCTGGAGGACCGGATGAAGCAGCCGGTTGGCCTGCTCTCGGGCGGCCAGCGCCAGGCCCTCACCCTGCTGATGGCCACCATGGTGCCCCCCAAGCTGCTGCTGCTGGACGAGCACACCGCAGCCCTTGACCCGGCCACGGCGGAGAAGGTGCTCCGCCTGACCCGGGAGATTGTGGAGCGGGACCACCTGACCTGCCTGATGATCACCCACAACATGCACCAGGCCCTGGAACTGGGCAACCGGACCCTGATGATGGATTCCGGCCGCATTGTACTGGACGTGAAGGGGGAGGAGCGCAAAGGCATGACCGTGGACGACCTGCTCCGCCGCTTCCGGGAGAACGTGGGCAAGGGTCTGGACAACGACCGCATCCTGCTCTCCTGAACAAGTACATAAAAAACGGCTCACACCGGAGTGTGAGCCGTTTTTTGTTACAGCAGGAAGAACAGGGACACGGCAATCAGAATTACCAGTCCCACCAGATTGGCCAGGGTGAACACACCCAGATAGCGCAGGGGCTTGGCGCCGGGGGACTTGAGGTACAGCCGGAAGGAGATGAGGCTGGCCAGGGAGGCGATGAGGGTGCCCAGGCCGCCTACGTCGGTACCCAGCAGCAGACCCTTCCAGTCCTCGGTGAAGCCGGAGAGGAGCACCGCCGCGGGCACGTTGCTGATGATCTGGCTGGCGCACAGGGAGGTGAGGAAGGTGTTCTCCGCCATGACGGCGGAGAGGAAGTCCTTCACCGCCGGGATATTGCCGATGTTGCCGGCGAAGATGAAGAAGCAGACAAAGGTGAAGAGCAGTCCGTAGTCCACACGGGGGAAGAGGTGCCGGGCGAAGAGGAGCAGGCACACCACCACGATGGCCAGCAACACGGCATAGTGGAGCACGTGGAACACGGACAGCAGGCACAGCAGGAAGAGAACCACCATCAGCCACAGCTGCTGGGGCCGCCGGATAGTCTGCTTCTCGGGGAAGCGGACCTCAATGCCCTCCGGCTTGACGCACAGGGCGGCCACGGACAGGCCCACCAGGCTTACCAGGGTCAGGGGCGCCATGACGGCGAAGAACTCCCCGGCGGGGATGCCGAAGGCGGAGTAGAGGTACAGGTTCTGGGGGTTGCCCACCGGGGTGGCCATGCTGCCCAGATTGGCCGCCAGAGTCTGGAGTACCACCAGGTAGAGGGCACGCTCCAGCCGTCCCACCAGTCCCAGCACCAGCAGGGTGAAGGGGACAAAGGTGATAAGGGCCACGTCGTTGGTGATGAGCATGGAGACGAAGAAGGGGAGGAGCACCAGCACCAGGGAGATGAAGCGCATCCGCTTCTTGCCGGTGAGCAGCTTCTGGGCCAGCACGGCGAAAAGGCCGCAGTCCTGGAGTCCTGCCACCACCGCCATCAGGCAGAACAGCAGCGCCAGCACCCGGAAGTCGATGTATCCCAGGTAAGCCGCCGAAGGCGGGACGAAAATCATGGAAACCAGGGCGCACAGCAGGGCGATGCAGCCCACGGCCTCTCGCTTGACAAAGGAAATAATGGATGAAGCCATAGACAATCTCTCCTCACGGAAAGCGGCCCCACCGGCGCAAAGGCCGTTGGGACCGCTCTTTGGTTATGTACTGTGGCCGGTCAGGCGTTGACGGCCTGCTTGAGGGCCTGGGCCAGCTGGTCGGGGCAGGAGGTGGCTTTGTGACCGCAGCGGATGCCCTCCAGCTTGGAGATGGCGTCGGTGACCTTCATGCCCTCCACCAGACGGGAGATGCCCTGGAGGTTGCCGTCGCAGCCGTTGAAAATCTTTACGGACTGAATCGTGTCGTCCTCCACGTCGATTACCATCCGGGTGGAGCAGACGCCTCTGGTTCTGTAATCAATGGTCATGAAAAAATGCCTCCGCATGCAGCCCCTGAGTGGGGCTCAAAATATCGGGAGATATTATACAGGACCAGACGGAAAAACGCAACAGCTGAATGGAACTTTTTGGGGAAGTGGGTCGGGAATTATTCGCCATACACAATCAGGCAGGTGACGCCGCTGCCGTTGAGATACACGTCCTGGCAGCCCCCCAGGACCCCTGCTGTAAAAAAGCTGACGTCCCACATGTCGGCCTCGCTGTCATAGCGGCAGGTGACGGAGTCGTAGGAGATGGTACACTCCGATGTGGCCCGCTGAACGGCCTCCTCCGCGCTGCTGACTGCAAGGGGAGAGGTGTTTTGAAAACCGTCCCGCAGGACGCCTGGAGCGTTTTCACCATAGGTGTCCTGCACCTCGGCGTAGGAGAAGGAGGGAATTTCGGCGGACGGCGCAGCGGCGTCCTGTCCGCAGCCGGCCGGCAGCAGGGTCAGCGCCAGTGCCAGACCCAACAGAGCAGATTTTTTCATCCTGTCAGCCTCCGTTCCTGTGGCGTTGTGTACCTTTTAGACGCAGGAACGCCGGAGAAGTTCCGGGTATTTCCGGCGGCGAAAAAGCAGGGAAAACCATCTGTTCTCCTTGACAATGTTTTGAAAAATGAATATACTAGAGAGCGTTCATAGTAAAAAGCCGCGAAGGGAAGGAGTACGCATTTTCCAGGGTGCAGAGAGGAGCCGGTTGGTGCAAGGCTCTCCGTTGGGAATGCGGAAGGTGGTCCCGGAGCTCCGCTCCTGAAGCAAGTAGGGGGCGGCGGGTTCTCCCGTTACCGAGACAATGAGTGTTCTCCCACGGGAGAAAATTCAGGTGGTACCACGGACTGCATCGGTTCGTCCTGAGCAAAACGCTTGGGGCGGACTTTTTTGTTGCGCAAAAAAGTTGTTTGCCCCGAAAAGGAGTGTCAGAAAGAATGAAGAAAGAACTTCCCAAGGTTTACGAACCCCAGGAGGTAGAAGGCCGCGTCTACGAGATGTGGGAGAAGAACGGCTGCTTTGAGGGCCACCGTGACCCCGATAAGAAGCCCTTCACCATCGTCATGCCGCCCCCCAACGTCACCGGCCAGCTCCACATGGGCCACGCCATGGACTCCACCCTCCAGGACATCCTCATCCGCTTCAAGCGGATGGAGGGATACGCCGCCCTGTGGGTTCCCGGCACCGACCACGCCGGCATCGCCACCCAGATCAAGGTGGAGGAGGAGCTGCGCAAGAACGAGGGTCTGACCCGCTATGACCTGGGCCGGGACAAGTTCCTGGAGCGGGTGTGGGACTGGAAGCACAAGTATGGCGACCGCATCGTCCAGCAGCAGAAGAAGCTGGGCGCCTCCTGCGACTGGAGCCGGGCCCGGTTCACCATGGACGAGGGCCTGTCCAACGCCGTGCGCCACGTGTTCGTCTCCCTCTATAAGAAGGGCCTCATCTACAAGGGCAGCCGCATCATCAACTGGTGCCCCCACTGCGTCACCGCCCTGTCCGACGCCGAGGTGGAGTACAAGGACAAGCCCGGCAACCTGTGGCACCTGAAGTACCCCATCAAGGGCGAGGAGGGCCGCTATGTTATCGTGGCCACCACCCGTCCCGAGACCATGATGGGCGACACCGGCGTGGCCGTCAACCCCAACGACGACCGCTACAAGGACCTCATCGGCAAGACCTGCGTCCTGCCCCTCATGGACCGTGAGATTCCCATCGTGGCCGACGAGTATGTGGACATGGAGTTCGGCACCGGCTGCGTGAAGATGACCCCTGCCCACGACCCCAACGACTTCGAGGTGGGCCTGCGGCACAACCTGGAGTCCATCCGTGTGCTGGACGACGAGGGCAAGGTCAACGCCAACGGCGGCAAGTACGAGGGCATGGACCGCTACGAGGCCCGCAAGGCCGTTGTGGCCGACCTGGAGGCCCTTGGCCTGCTGGAGAAGGTGGAGCCCCACGCCCACAACGTGGGCACCTGCTACCGCTGCGGCACCGACGTGGAGCCCATCATTTCCGCCCAGTGGTTCGTGAAGATGGGCCCCCTGGCTGAGGAGGCCCTGCGGGTGGTCAACGACGGGGAGGTCAAGTTCGTCCCCGACCGCTTCTCCAAGACCTACACCAACTGGATGGAGAACGTCCACGACTGGTGTATCTCCCGCCAGCTGTGGTGGGGCCACCGCATCCCCGCCTGGACCTGCGAGGAGTGCGGCCACATCACCGTCAGCGAGACCGACCCCACCGAGTGCGAGCACTGCCACTCCAAGCACATCAAGCAGGAGGACGACGTGCTGGACACCTGGTTCTCCTCCGCCCTGTGGCCCTTCTCTACCCTGGGCTGGCCCGATGAGAACAGCGAGGACTACAAGTACTTCTATCCCACCGACGTGCTGGTCACCGGCTACGACATCATCTTCTTCTGGGTGGCCCGCATGATCCTCTCCGCCTGCGAGCACACCGGCAAGCCCCCCTTCCACACCGTGTTCATCCACGGCCTGGTCCGGGACGACAAGGGCCGCAAGATGTCCAAGAGCCTGGGCAACGGCATCGACCCCCTGGAGATCGCCGAGAAGTACGGCGCCGACGCCCTGCGCTTCAACCTGGTTACCGGCAACTCTCCCGGAAACGACATGCGCTTCTACACCGAGCGGTGTGAGGCCATGCGCAACTTCGCCAACAAGATCTGGAACGCCAGCCGCTTCCTGATGATGAACCTGACCATCGACAAGTGCGAGCTGCCCGAGAAGCTGGAGATGGAGGACCGCTGGATTCTCTCCAAGCTCAACAGCCTGATCCCCGAGATGACGGAGAACATGGACAAGTATGAGCTGGGCGTGGCGGCGCAGAAGATCTACGACTTCATCTGGGACTCCTACTGCGACTGGTATATTGAGCTGACCAAGGCCCGCCTCCAGGGCGACGACGAGGAGGCCAAGGTCAACGCCCAGAAGGTGCTCTGCTATGTGCTGACCCAGATTCTCAAGCTGCTGCACCCCTTCATGCCCTTCATCACCGAGGAGATCTGGCAGGCCCTGCCCCACGTCGAAGTGTCCGGTGGACACTTCGATGGAGAACAAGCGAAGCAACCTCATAAATCGGGCGACTACCTGATGCTCCAGAAGTGGCCGGAGCACAGCGTGGAGCTGGACTTCCCCGACGAGGAGCGGGCCATGGAGATGATCATGGACGCCATCGGCGCTATTCGTACCCGCCGCTCCGAGATGAACGTGCCCCCCAGCAAGAAGGCCCACGTCACCGTGGCCACCCTGCACCGGGACGTGTTCGAGCTGGGCATCCCCTTCCTCAAGCGCCTGGGCTACGCCAGTGATGTGACTATCACCGGCGTCACCGATGCTGACCAGGACACCAAGGGCATGGTCACCGTCATCACCCATGCCGCCCGTATCTCCATTCCTCTGGCCGAGCTGGTGGACATGGAGAAGGAGAAGGCCCGCATGGAGAAGGAGCTCAAGAAGAACCAGGCTGAGCTGGACAAGCTGGACACCAAGCTGAACAATCCCGGCTTTGTGAACAAGGCCCCTGCCAACGTGGTGGAGGCCGAGCGGGAGCGGGCCGTCAAGCTCCGTGAGCTGGTGGCCAAGCTTCAGGAAGAGCTCTCCAATATGTAATGCCAACCCCATAAGACCCTTGCCGCCGGAGACGTGAGTTGTCTCCGGCGGTATTTTTATCGCTTGCCGAAGGCAAACGATAAAAACGTCCATAAGGCGCGCTCCGCCGCGCCTTGGACGAGAAATCTCAGCGCGCGGGCGCTGTGCGCCCGCATGCGCAAAAAACAGCGCCAAGCGCTGTTTTTTCATCTGTATGCAGAAAAATATTTATTTTGTTCCAAACGGGCGAAAAAGCGAGAACGAGGGACTTCCCTGGGGCAGAATAGGCTTTGCGGTACCTCACGCCCAAAAAAGTTTACAAATTAGCGTTGATAGAAGCAGGGAAAAAAGGTATGATAACATACCATATAGCAGGGTATGTGTTTTTGCGCTCTTTGGGGCTGTGAAAATATGAAAAGTTGGATACACTGTAACCAGAAAATCAACCGCTGTGGGGAGGGTTCGGCATGAGAAAGCGGGCCGCTTTGCTTACCATATTGCTGCTTGTGCTGCTGGCCGGATGCCGGACACAGCCGGCGGGAGAGACAGGACAGCCTGAGCCGCCGGAGAGCGCAAAGCCTGCCGGCACGCCGGAGCAGACGGCCTCCCCCATGCCCACAGAGGAGCCGGAGGAGACCTCTTCCGTTGAGGAGACAGCCTCTCCCGCGCCCACGGAGAGCCAGCCGCCTGCCGAGACCGGTACGCCGGACTGCCGCGCCCTGGCAGAGGAGCTGTGGGACAAGTATCCCGACAGCCTGTCCAACGGCCAGTGGTATGCCATGGACCGCAGCTACTGGTTTGCCGACTATGTCCCCGGCGAGCCGGTGGACGACCAGGGGGAGGGGACGGACAGTTCTCCGCTCTCCCAGCCTGACGTCTATTTTTATGAGGACACCACCGGAGCTATGGCCCCCGAGGACGTGGCAGCTGAGCTGGTGAACGTGATGCTCCAGTCCGCCGACCCGGAGGGGGAATGGACAGTGGCCACCCAGTCCCTGCTGGACCGGGACGGGCTGTTGGACCTGTGTGCAGACCACATGGCGGCCTATGGCGGCGGCTGGGAGGACCAGAACCGGCTGAAGAGCTGGTTTGATACCTGGGCCGCCGGAATTCCCGGCATCGGGGCGGATATGTGGGTTCTCCACCCCAGCTACACCGGCTCCACCGTAGCCCAGGAGAGCAGCGGCTGGTTTGTCATCATGCGGGAGGGGAATGTGTACCGCATGCAGCGGGACGACGCCTTCGGCGAGTATGTCCGCCAGCCCGAGGTGGAGGTCCGGATTCAGTTCACCCGGGCGCTGGAGGCCTGGGGCTGGTTCAACGGCGCACCCCCGGAGACAACTGCCGACGCCAAGACAGCGGAGGACGGCAGCACCTGGTATCCGGTGAAGGACAGCCGGTTCTCCACGGTGCTGGATCTGCGGATGTACCTGAAGGGCATCTTCTCCGACGAGATTGCGGAGGAGCTGCTGGGCCTGGGGCTGTACCGGGACGTGGACGGCGTGCTCTGCTGTGCCCAGAACAGCAGCACTACCCCCACACTCACCGACGCCCGGGTTCAGGTGGTGCGGGAGAGCGACGTGAAGATCATCTGCAGTCTGGAGGGCGCCCTGACCTGGTCCGACGGCTCCCGCCCGGCACAGGCCATATCCGCCTCCTTCCCCTACGAAAAGGTGGGGGAGAAGTGGCTGTTTACGGATTTCTCGTGGCCTGGATAGGAAATTCGACGGAAAGCGCGGCTCATATGAATTATAATCGCCATATACCAGAAAATGGTATATGGCGATTTTTTTCTGTCCCGCTTTGGGAACGGACGGATATTTTCAACGCACAGGAGGGACAAGCTATGTCAGTGACCTGTACCGGGGAGGACCGGAATCTGCGGCTGACCGTGTCTGGGGAGGTGGACCACCACGGCGCCCGGGCTGTCATGCAGGAGCTGGACCGACAGGTGGACGCGGGGCTGCCTCGACGACTCACCCTGGATTTGAGCGGCGTGACCTTTATGGACAGCTCAGGTATCGCGGTGCTGCTGCGGGCCTACCGCCGGATGGCGGAGCTGGGGGGCGCCCTGACGGTGGCCAACGTGCCGCCTCAGGCCCTCAAGGTGCTGCGGGCGGCAGGGCTGGAGCGGATCATCCGCTTTGAATAGGGAACGGACCGCCGGAGCGCCTCAGGCGCTCCGGCGGCGGGGAACCACCCAATACGGAAGGAGTCTTTACATATGAAACCAATCAACGAGGCGGCCATTTCCTTTCTCAGCCGCTCCGCCAACGAGGGCTTTGCCCGCACCACGGCGGCCTGCTTTGCCGCCCAGCTGGACCCCACCCTGGACGAGGTCAACGACATTAAGACCGCCGTCAGTGAGGCGGTGACCAACGCCATTGTCCACGCCTACCCGGACCGGCTGGGCAAGGTGGCACTGCGTCTGCGGCTGTTTGAGGACGGGGTACTGGAGATTGTGGTGAAGGACTGGGGCGTGGGCATCGAGGACGTGGAGAAGGCCCAGCAGCCCCTGTACACCACCGGCAACGAGGAGCGCTCCGGCATGGGCTTTACCATCATGGAGAGCTTCATGGACGCCCTGCGGGTGCGCTCCACCCCGGGGAAGGGCACCACCGTCACCATGAGGCGCCGGATTTCCCGCCGGTACAGCGGCGGCCTGCGCTGATGGCGGCGGACACCCTGTCCCTGCTGGAGGCTGCCCGCCAGGGGGACAACGACGCCTGTGCCCGGATGATGGAGGAGAACAGCGGCCTCATCTGGAGCATCGTCCGCCGGTACTACGGCCGGGGCGTGGACCCGGAGGACCTGTACCAGCTGGGGTGCATGGGTTTTCTCAAGGCGGTGCGGGGCTTTGACCCGGCCTTTGGCTGCCAGTTCTCCACCTATGCCGTACCCAAAATTGCCGGGGAAATCCGCCGTTTTCTCCGGGACGACGGCGCGGTGAAGGTGAGCCGAGGTTTGAAGGAACGGGCGGGGAGCATCCGCACCGCACGGGACCGGCTTCAGGCCGATTTGGGCCGGGAGCCCACTCTCAGCGAGCTGGCCGAGGAGACCGGCCTGGAGCCGGAGGAGATTGCCGCCGCCGAGGAGGCCAACGCGCCGGTAGCCTCCCTCCAGATGGAGACGGGGGAGGGCTTTACCCTGGAGAGCGTGCTGGGCACCGAGGGCATGGAGGAGGGCATTGTGGAGCGGGAGGCCCTGCGTTCGGCGGTGAGCAGCCTGCCCGACCGGGAGCGGCAGGTGATCGTCCTGCGCTACTTCCGGGGGCTGACCCAGGACAGGACGGCCAGAATCATGGGGGTCAGTCAGGTTCAGATCTCCCGGGTGGAGAAGAAGGCCATGGAGTATCTCCGCCGCAGACTGGAGGAATAGGGGGCATATCCCTGGGCAGACAGTCCAACCCGCCCAGCTCCAGACCCATCTGGAGCCCGGTCAGAAAGAGCTGTTCTCCCTCCATGTCGGAGACAGCCAGACAGGCATCCAGAATTTGCAGCACCCGGGCGCACAGCGCGTCCGGGTGCTCTTTTCGGAATTGGGCCCGGAGAGCTTCTGCCTCCGCTGTCATGGCCCGATACTCCGGGTCACCGGAGAGCGCCCGGCGGCACAGCGTCCGGGCGGTATTCTGCATCAGTTCCACGGTGGGGGTCATATACATCCCTCCGATATAGCTTATGGCTATATTAACGCGAATCGTACAAAAAGTCAATAGCTGAAAGCTATGAGTGCAAAGGGTATTGCTGTGAGCTATAATAAGAAGGCGAGGTGAGAGAATGAAGGACTATCGAACCATAATCCGACAAAAACGCACGGAAAAAGGAATTAGCCAGGGAAAACTGGCGGAATTAGTGCATGTCTCACAGCCTTTTATTGCCGAGATTGAGAGCGGAAGAAAGAAACCGTCACTGGATGTACTGATGCGGATCTGCGACGCACTGGAAATTTCGATGTTTGGTGAGGACAAAGAAGATGAATGATACCCTCTATATCGTAGTCCCCTGCTACAACGAGGAGGAGGTGCTCCCCGAGACCTCCAGGCGGCTCAAGGCCAAGGTGGAGGCCCTGAAGGGGGCGGGAAAGATTGGCACGGACAGCCGCATCCTCTTCGTCAACGACGGCTCCAGAGACCGGACCTGGGAGATGATTTCCGACCTCCACAAGGCCGATCCTGTGTTCTCCGGGGTGAACCTGTCCCGAAACCGGGGCCACCAGAACGCCCTGCTGGCCGGGCTGATGACCGCCAAGGACCGCTGCGACATGGCCATCTCCATGGACGCCGACCTTCAGGATGACATCGACGCCGTGGACGCCATGGTAGACAAGTTCCACGAGGGCTGCGACATTGTCTACGGCGTCCGCTCCTCCCGGAAAAAGGACACCTTTTTCAAGCGCTTCACCGCTGAGGGCTTTTACCGGGTGATGAACTTCCTGGGGGCTGAGACCGTGTTCAACCACGCCGACTACCGGCTCCTCTCCCGCCGTGCCCTGGAGGGTCTGGCACAGTTCAGGGAGGTCAACCTGTTCCTCCGGGGCATCGTGCCCATGATTGGCTACACCTCCGCCACTGTGGAGTACGAGCGGGGAGAGCGCTTCGCCGGCGAGAGCAAGTACCCCCTGAAAAAGATGCTCTCCTTCGCCATGGAGGGCATCACCAGCCTGTCCACCAAGCCCATCCGGTATATCACCGGCCTGGGCTTCCTGGTGTTTCTGGTGTCCATCATCATGCTCATTTACAGCGTGGTCCGCTGGGCCATGGGGGAGACCATCCTGGGCTGGGCCAGCCTGATTTGCTCCGTCTGGGCCATCGGCGGTCTGATTCTGCTGTCTCTGGGCGTCATTGGTGAGTATATCGGCAAAATCTATCTGGAGACCAAGGAACGCCCCCGGTTCATCATCCGGGACGTGCTGGACGGAGAGGATAAGAAGGGCTGAGAGAGAAAGCAAGACCCCCTTTTTTTCAAACCGGGCGTTTCCCGCTCGACGTGTGTGTGCTGCTGATATAAGGGGAGGGGAAGACGTGCGAAACATTGCTATTGTGGAGGACCAGGACAACGCTGCTCAGCGGCTGGCCGGATACATCGACAAATACGCCGCTGAGACCGGGCAGGAATTCCGCGTGACCCGGTTTTGCAATGGGGAGGAGTTCCTGAAGGACTACAAATGCGTCTTTGCCGTGGTGTTCATGGACATCCAGATGCCCAAAAAGGACGGCATGGAGGCCGCGGTGGAGCTGCGCAGAAAAGACAAGAACGTATCCATTATTTTCATCACCAACCTGGTCCAGTACGCCCTGAAGGGCTACGAGGTGGACGCGGTCAGCTTCCTGGTCAAGCCGGTGAGCTACTGCGACTTCTCGCTGAAATTCAGAAAGGCTCTGGACATCTACATCATGAATGAGGACCGGAGCTTTACGGTGAACGCTCCCGGCGGCCTGTGCCGCATCTCTACCGACAAGCTGATGTACGTTGAGATTTCCAATCACCGCCTGTGCTACCACCTCATCGACGACGTGATTGAGATGACCGGCGTGCTCTCCGGCGTGGAGCAGGAGCTGCGGGGCTTCGGCTTCCTGCGATGCAACAAGTGCTATCTGGTCAATCCCAAATTTGTGGTGCGGGTCAAGGGCTGCACCGTGCAGGTGGGGGACTCCGAGCTCCAGATCAGCCGTCCCAGACGGGCGTCCTTTTTGGCGGAGCTGTCCAACTGGTATGCCGGTTCCATGGGAGGGCAGTGAAGATGGATGAGGTCCTCCTGATTTACAGAAACATCATCCTGGAGTTCCTGTTCGAGCTCTATGTGTTCTATGTCCTCACCACCTGGAAGCTGAACCGGGCGCCCCGGTTCTGGCTGAAAGCGGTTGGAGGCCTGTGCGCGGTGCTGGCCGTGGCCCTGGGGACTGCCGGGGTCTACCAGCTCTGCGGGCATACGGTGCTGGGACGGAGCGCGGTGTATCTCTTCCTGTTCGCGGTGACCATCGCCCATATGAAGCTGTGCTTTGCCGAATCCTTCTCCGCCATCCTGTTCTGCTGCAGCGTGGCCTACGCCGCCCAGAACCTGTGCTACAAGCTGTATCTGCTGGTGTGGTGCGGCTGGCTGGTGGAGGTGAGCGACAGCTGGGGGATGCGCTTTAACCTCTATTACCGCCTGACCTACTATCTCATCTTCGCCATTGCGGTGGCGGCGGTGTATGTCTTTTTCATCCGCCGGGTGGTGTGGCACGTGGACAGCTGGCAGCTGGACAAGCAGCTGCTGGCCATCTCCCTGCTTATCCTGGTCATCACCGCCATTCTGTGCTCGGTGGAGGACATCTACTTCGCCCGGCTGAGCGTGGGACGGGAAAATCAGTTTGACATGGTGGAGTACTTTGTCCTGCGGCAGTCGGGCAACCTGATCTCCGTTATGTGCTGCATGATTGTGCTGCTGCTGGCCTCCCGTACCGTGGAGCAGCGGGAGCTGAAGCAGGAGGTGGCCTATCTCCAGCATGCCGTCCGCCAGAGCCAGCGGCAGTATGAGATCTCCCGGGACACCATCGAGCTTATCAACGTCAAGTGCCACGACATCCGCTACCGGCTGTCCTCGCTGGCCGCCCAGGGCGGTCAGGTGCCGCCGGGCGCCATGGAGGATATCCAGAAGAGCGTGGCAATCTACGACGCGAAGATTGAGACGGGCAACCGGCTGCTGGACGTGCTGCTGACGGAGAAGAGCCTCTACTGTGAACAGAACGGCATCACCCTTTCCTGCATGGCGGACGGGGAGAAGCTGTCCTTTCTGGAGGACAGCGACCTCTACTGTCTCTTTGGAAACGTGGTGGACAACGCCCTGGAGGCGGTGAAGCAGCTGGAGGAGCGGGAGCGCCGGGTGATCAACCTGGTGGTGAAGGCCAGAGGGGGCATGCTCATCATCCAGGAGGAGAACTACTACGCCGGAGACTTGACCTTCCGGGACGGCCTGCCGGTGACCACAAAGGCGGACAAGGACTACCACGGCTTCGGCATGCAGAGCATCCGCATGATTGTCCGCAAGTACGAGGGTGAGCTGAACACCTACACCAGCGACGGCGTTTTCCACCTGAACATCCTCTTCACCACAGGGGATTTTTAGGGCCGGAAATACAGAATACGAAAAAATATGATAGTTAAAGGAACACCCATTATCAACGGGTGTTCCTTTTGCTATATTGTGGTCAGCAAGCCGGGGGCGTGGAAATTACCGGGATTCGTGCTCGGACACGCGCACCGCGGCCACATATTTGAGAAGGAGAGAGAACCCATGAAAAAGAACGTTCCTGTACTGGTCCTGTCCGCGGCGCTGGCGCTGACCCTGACCGCCTGCGGCGAAACCCCTTCTGCCAGCGGCACCCCCTCCGGTGAGCCCAGCGCCCCTGCTGTGACCACCCCCGCAGCGACTGCTCCTGCCGCAACCGTGCCCGCTGTCCTCGATGAGGAGCCTCTGGGCGGCGATATGCTGGCCGACTTCTCCAACGGCGCTGTGGAGGCCATGTTCCCCTCTGACGGCTGGTCCAACGGCAGTGTATTCAATGTGTGGTGGACCGGAAGCAACGTCACTTATTCCGACGGCCAGCTGCATCTGGGTATCACTCCCGCCGGGGATGAGGTGGAGCAGGATTACTATGGCAGCGAGATGCGCACCGGCCTCTACTATGGCTACGGCGACTACTCCGTCAGCATGAAGCCCTCCAAGGATGCGGGCACTGCCAGCACCTTCTTCACCTGCACCGGCCCTTATGACGTTGTCGACGGCGAACCCAACCCCTGGGACGAGATCGACATCGAATTTCTGGGCAAGGACACCACCGGCGTGCAGTTCAACTACTATGTGGATGGCCAGGGCGGCCACGAGTACTGGTATGAGCTGGGCTTTGATGCCTCCGAGGAGTTCCACGAGTACGGCTTCCGCTGGGAGGAGGATTCCATCACCTGGTTTGTGGACGGCGAGGCTGTTTACAGCGTGAACACAGAGGATAACGGCCCCATGCCTTCCACCCCCGGCCGCATCCTGATGAACTTCTGGTGCGGGACTGAGGACGCCGAGGGCTGGATGGGCGAGTACACTGCTGAGAGCAGCCAGGCGGACTACCAGTGGGTCAAGACCTCTGCCCAGGGCGCGGAACTGGGCGCAGAGTGAGCTGTTAATCTGGAGGGAATTTCATGGAAAAGAAAAAGAGAAAAAAGCTGAACGCCAAGAAGTTTACTGCCGTTCTTACGCCGCTGCTGGCCGTGCTGCTGGTGTTCTCTGTGGTGCTCACTGTGGTGACCACATCCTCGTTTGATCTGGTGCTCCGGGACATCTTTGGTGAGACCAAGCTCCAGACCAGCGGCGCCCCTGAGGGGGTGGACGCGGAGTACTACACCCGGGACATCACCGACTCCGCCGAGCTTCAGGCCACCGAGCAGGCCTATACCCGCAAGGCCGGCGCCGAGGGCTTTGTACTTCTCTATAACAACACGGAAAGCGGCAAGGGTCTGCCCGTGGCGGCGGGCTCCAAGCTGAGCCTGTTTTCCGCCTCTTCCGTGGACCTGCTGGCCGGCGGCACCGGCTCGGGCGTGAGCACCATTTCCAGCGATATGCGCACCGCCCTCACCGAGCAGGGCTTCTCAGTCAACGAGTCCCTGTGGAAGTTCTACAGCGACAACCACAGTATCTACACCCGCGGCGGCGGCGCCATCATGTACGGCGGCGCTGAGGACTGGTCCATCAACGAGGCACCCATCTCCGCAATCCCCGATGCGGCCAAGCGGGAGGCGGAGGGCACCATCCCCGTCTTCTTCATTGCCCGCACTGGCGGCGAGGGCCGCGACCTGGGCCGCTACATGGGAGACTGGACCGACATTGAAGAGGACAAGGACAAGCACTATCTGGAGCCCGACTCCGTGGAGCTTGGCGTTATTCAGTACCTGAACGACAACTTCGACAACGTCATCCTGGTGGTCAACACCAACAACGCCTTTGAGCTGGGCTGGGTCAAGGACTATGAGAACATCACCGCCGTCCTGTGGGCCCCCGGCGCCGGCGGCGACACCTGCCGCTCCATCGCCGATGTGCTCAGCGGCAATGTGAATCCCTCCGGCCACCTGGTGGACACCTTCGCCTACGATGCCTTCTCCTCTCCCGCCATGCAGAACATGGGCGACATGATGCTGGTGAACAACGGCCAGGACGTGGAGGCCGGCGTGTTCTACGACGAGGGTATCTACGTGGGCTACAAGTACTACGAGACCCGCTATTTTGACAAGATGCTGGACCAGGGCAACGCCGGAGACTATGATTACGGCCAGGTGGTGCAGTATCCCTTCGGCTACGGCCTGTCCTACACCACCTTTGCGTGGTCCGACTTTACCATGAGCGACATGGATGACAACGGCGATATCCAGATCCAGGTCACCGTCACCAACACCGGCGACGTGACCGGCCGGGACGTGGTGCAGGTCTACCTCAACGCCCCCTACACCGAGTACGACAAGACCAACCACATTGAAAAGTCCTCCGTCTCCCTGGTGGGCTTTGAAAAGACTGATGACCTGGAGCCCGGAGCTTCCGAGACCGTGACCATCACCGTGAACCAGAAGGACTTCATCTCCTACGACGACGTGATGGCCAAGACCTACATCCTGGAGGCGGGCGACTACCTGCTGACCGCCGCGGCCAACGCCCACGCCGCCAACAACAACTTCCTGGCCTATGCCGGCCATGAGACCGACGGCCTCTTCGGCCAGCCCGACCCGGACTTTGTGGGCAAGTGGACCTACACCTATCTGGACAACAACGGTGTGGACAACGAGACCTACTCCATTTCCCAGACGGGCGTGACCATCACCAACCAGTTCGACCACGCCAGCTATGACGAGCTGACCCCCAGAGACCAGTACCTGACCCGTCAGGACTGGGTGGGCACCTTCCCCACCACCCACGGCAATCAGGACAGCCAGCGGAAGAGCCCGTACAGCGAGAAGAACGGCTACACCTGGGAGGTGGAGGTGTCCGACACCATCCGGGACGCCATCAAGGCCAAGGGTGCCAGTGCCTCCCTCAACCCCATGACCGAGGAGGAGGCCGCCTCCATGGCCGGTGTGTACGGCCAGGACGGGGACCTGGAGCTTATCGACTTCCGCGGCAGGGACTTTGACGAGGTAGAGGCCGAGGGCGGCTGGGACGCCCTCATCGACCAGATGGAGGCCGCCGAGCTGGAGACCATCATCCGCAACGGCGGCTACCAGACCCTGATGTCCGTCAACATGGGCAAGCCCAGAGCCATTGACTTCGACGGCCCCTCCGGCCTGAATGAGGGCGGCGTCACCCACGAGCCCTACTCCATCACCTACCCCTGCGCCACCAACCTGGCCGCCAGCTGGGACCGGGAGAACTCCTACCTCCACGGCTACTATGTGGGTGAGGACGCCCTGGCCGCCGACGGCAACTGGGGTGACCACGCCTACATCGGCATCATCTCCGGCTGGTACGCCCCTGCCATGAACATCCACCGCACCCCCTTCGCCGGCCGTAACTTCGAGTATTACTCCGAGGATGGCTTCATGTCCGGCGAGCTGGCCCTCCAGGCCGCCACCGCCTGCGCCGAGAAGGGCGTGTACGCCTACATCAAGCACTTCGCCCTCAACGACCAGGAGGACCACCGCAGCCACGTGGCCACCTTCGCCAACGAGCAGGCCATCCGGGAGATCTATCTCAAGCCCTTCCAGACCTGCATTGAGGATCGGCCCATGACCACCATTATGGTCCAGCAGTACGACGAGACTACCGGTTCCTTCACCCAGACGGAGGCGGAAATCCCGGCTGTCATGGCGGTCATGTCCTCCTTCAACCGGGTAGGCTGCACCTGGGCGGGCGGCAACTACAACCTGCTCACCGGCGTGCTGCGCAACGAGTGGGGCTTTGACGGTACCATCATCACCGACTACGACGGCGGCGGTGTCATGGACACCGAGCAGTGCATCCGGGCTGGCGGCGACCTGAAGCTGACCGGCTTCGAGGTGGACGCACCGATGGATCCGAACAATCCCGCCACCCAGTACTTCGCCCGTCAGGCCATCAAGCACATCCTCTACACCACCGTCAACTCCAATGCCATGAACGGCATTGTCCACGGCGTGGCCGTGGAGGCGCTGCCCTTCGCCAATTACTACATCATCCTCATCGTGGAGAACGTTGTAGCCGCGGCCCTCATCATCTGGGGCGTGGTGGCCATCGTGCGCCGCTGGAAGAAGGAGAAGAAGGCTGCCTGAGTAAAGCCAATTTTCCGCATGTACTGACGCAAAAAGAGCGCCCGGAGCCGGAATTTCCCGGCTCCGGGCGTTCTGTCTGCTGAAGAAGGGAAGGGCGTCTCGACTGGGGACGGTTCCTGTGTTATAATGGTGCGTGCCGGGCAGTCCCTGCCCGGCGAAATTTTGAAAACAACGGAGACAGTGTCTCCGTGAGAGGCGGTTTTTTATGGGCCAACAGGCGGAAGAATCAAAAGCGAAGAGAAGGCTCTGTACAGGCCTGTTTGCCCACGTGGACGCGGGCAAGACCACCCTGTCCGAAGGACTGCTCTACACCTGCGGCTGCCTGAAGCGCCTGGGGCGTGTGGACCACCGGGACGCCTTCCTGGACACCGATGCCCTGGAGCGGGAGCGGGGTATCACCATCTTCTCCAAGCAGGCGGTGCTGCCCCTGGAGGATATGGTCATCACCCTGCTGGACACCCCGGGACACGTGGACTTCTCCGCTGAGATGGAGCGCACCCTCCAGGTGCTGGACTGTGCCATCCTGGTCATCAGCGGCACCGACGGCGTCCAGGGCCACACCATGACCCTCTGGCGGCTGCTGGAGCGGTACGGCGTGCCGGTATTCCTCTTTGTCAACAAGATGGACCTGGCGGGAGCGGACCGGGCCGCTCTGCTTGCTGGCCTCAAGGCTCGGCTTGACGAGGGCTGCGTGGACTTCGGGCCGGGACAGGACCGGGACAGCTGGCTGGAGAACGTGGCCGTGTGCGGCGAGGATGTGCTGGAGCGCTACCTGGAGACCGGCGAGGTGGCGGATGAGGACATCGCCGACCTCATCCGGGCGCGGAAGCTGTTCCCCTGCTACTTCGGCTCCGCCCTGCGGCTGGAGGGGGTGGAAGAGCTGCTCACCGGTCTGAGCAAATACGGCAGCAGCCCGGATTACCCGCCTGAGTTCGGCGCACGGGTGTACAAGATCGCTCGGGACCCCCAGGGCAACCGGCTGACCTATCTGAAGGTGACAGGGGGCAGCCTGAAGGTGAAGGCTCTGCTCACCAACCGCCGTGCCGCCTTGGCGGAGGACAAGGTGTGGGAGGAGAAGGCGGACCAGATCCGCATCTACTCCGGCGCCAAATTCACCACAGTAGACGAGGCTCCGGCGGGAACGGTGTGCGCCGTCACCGGTCTGAGCCGTACCGTACCCGGCGAGGGTCTGGGGTGGGAGGCGGAGGGGGAGACGCCGGTGCTGGAGCCGGTGCTCACCTACCGTGTGGTGCTGCCCGAGGGCTGCGACCCCCACACTGCACTCCTCAAGCTGGGGGAGCTGGCCGAGGAGGACCCCCAGCTCCACATTGTCTGGAACGAGCAGCTGCGGGAGATTCACATCCAGCTCATGGGCGAGGTCCAGCTGGAGGTGCTCCGGCGGCTGATTGCGGAGCGGTTCGGCATGGACGTCACCTTTGACGCGGGCAGCATCGTCTACCGGGAGACCATCGCCGAGCCGGTAGAGGGCGTGGGCCACTTCGAGCCCCTGCGGCACTATGCGGAGGTCCACCTTCTGCTGGAGCCGGGAGAGCGGGGCAGCGGCCTCCACTTTGCCTCCGCCTGCGGGGAGGACATGCTGGACCGGAACTGGCAGCGGCTCATCCTCACCCATCTGGAGGAGAAGCAGCACCTGGGCGTGCTTACCGGCTCGCCCATCACCGATATGCGCATCACCCTGGTGGCGGGACGAGCCCACGTCAAGCACACTGAGGGTGGCGACTTCCGTCAGGCCACTTACCGGGCCGTGCGGCAGGGCCTGATGCAGGCCAGGAGCATTCTGTTGGAGCCCTGGTACAGCTTCCGGCTGGAGATTCCCCCTGAGTGCGTGGGCCGTGCCATGACGGATTTGCAGCGCATGGGCGGCGAGACGGACACCCCCGAGACCCTGGGGGAGGAGACCGTGCTCACCGGCTCGGCGCCGGTGGCAGGTTTAAGAGACTACGCCGCCGAGGTCATGTCCTACACCAAGGGCCGCGGCCGGCTCTTCTGCACCCTGAAGGGCTACGAGCCCTGCCACAACCAGGACGAGGTGGTGGCGGCTATTGGCTATGAGTGTGAACGGGATACGGACAACCCGGCCGACTCGGTGTTCTGCTCCCACGGCGCGGGCGTGGTGGTCAAGTGGAATGAGGTGCGGGAGCACATGCACGTGGACAGCGGCCTGCGCTTTGACGACGGGGAGGAGCCGGAGGAGGAAACACCGGTCTACCGTCCCAGCACCACCTATTTCGACGGCGTGGCACAGGACAAGGAGCTCCAGGCTATCTTTGAGCGGACCTACGGCCCTATCAAGCGGCGGGATTTCCTTCCCCAGGAGCCTGTCCGCAAGAAGCACGCCGAGCTGCCCGAGCGGCGGGAGGTGACGCTCCGGGACTCCGGTCCGGAGTACCTGCTGGTGGACGGGTACAACATCATCTTCGCCTGGGACGAGCTCAAGGCAGTGGCCCGCACCAGTCTGGACGCCGCCCGGCAGCTGCTGATGGACATTCTGAGCAATTACCAGGGGTTCCGCAAGTGCGTGGTGATTCTGGTCTTTGACGCCTACAAGGTGCCCCGCAACACGGGAGACGTGAGCAAGTACCACAACATCTATGTGGTTTACACCAAGGAGGCAGAGACCGCCGACGCCTACATTGAGCGGGCTACCTACGAGCTGGGCAAGCACCACCATGTGCGGGTGGCCACCTCGGACAGCGCCGAGCAGCTCATTATCCTGGGCCACGGCGCCCTCCGTGTCTCCGCCCGCATCTTCAAGGCGGAGGTGGAGCAGGCGGAGGGGCAGATTTCCGACATCCTGGCTCGGAACAACCGGCAGGAGAAGTCGAAACCGGTCCGTGCCGCCATGGAGAAGGCGAAGAAACAGAAGAATTGAAGAACAGCAAAGCGCCCCGGGTAGTGATGCCCGGGGCGCTTTGTGTATCAGGACTTGGAAATGACGCCGGCAGAACGCAGAGAGGCCAGCAGGCTGTTGTAAGACTGAATAAGAGTTTGCAGGCTGGCGCTGGTGGAGACGTCCGCTACCGCGGGGCCGGGGGTCAGAGTTCCGGTAGGACCAGTAGGACCGGTGGGGCCGGTGAGACCAGTAGGGCCAGTAGGGCCAGTAGGACCAGTGAGACCGGTAGGACCAGTAGGACCGGTGGGGCCGGTGAGACCAGTAGGGCCAGTAGGGCCAGTAGGGCCAGTAGGGCCAGTAGGGCCAGTAGGACCAGTGAAACCGGTAGGACCAGTGGGGCCAGTGGGGCCGGTAGACCCGGTAGGCCCAGTAGGGCCAGTGGGGCCGGTAGACCCGGTAGGCCCAGTAGGCCCAGTGGGACCGATAGGGCCAGCGGCACCGTCAACGCCGGTAGGACCGGTGGGGCCGGTAGGGCCAGCAGCACCGTCAGAACCAGTAGCACCGGTGGGGCCGGTAGGACCCTGCATCCCCATGGGCCCCATAGGACCGGTAGCACCGGTAGGGCCGGCGGGTCCGGTTGCGCCCGTAGGTCCGGGAATGGGGCAGATTCGGACGGTCTGACAGGGGGGAGGGCAGGAGGAACAGGGACAATCGGGATACAGCGCTTCGGCGGGAATGGAACCGCCTGCGCCGCAGAAGCCTTTTTGATGATACATAAGCATAACCTCCATTCCCAGGATATGCGTTAGCTGGGACGGTGGTGCAGGAAAAGGAATTTCTGAATGAGGGATTAAAAAAGACTTAAATCATAATGCGGCCTCTTGCGCAGGCGGGGAAAAGAGGTTAAAATAAGGCCAGATTCCGAAGAAGCGTCCCATTGAATCGGATGAAGAAGCTGGGAAGACATAAGGAGGTCGTATCCTGTGGCATTTTTTGATGAACTGAAGGATAAAGCGATGGATCTGGGTCGTGCGGGCGTGGCTAAGTCCCGGCAACTGGCCGAGATTGCCAAGCTGAATCTGGCCAACTCCGCCGAGGAGGACGCGATCAAGAAGGCATATATTGAGATCGGAAAGCTCTACTATGCCGAGCGCGGCATGGCCCCTGAGGCGGCCTATGTGGCTCTGTGCGAAAAGATCACCGCCTCCAAGGTGACCATTGAGGAGAACAAGAGCCGCATCGCAGAGCTGAAGGCGGAGGGTGACCTGGTGGACGCGGATGTGCCTCCCATGGCCACCGACATTCCCCCTGAGGAGCCCGGCTTTGGCGGGGATGACACAAACAGCACTTTCTGAGCAACAAGAAACAGCGCCGCTGTCCTTAAGGACAACGGCGCTGTTTGTTCTGTTATGTATGGAGGTTGGAGAGCTGACGCTCAGACAATACGGCGGCCGTACACGTAGACGCGGGAGTAATAGCCGCTGGACAGGTCGTCAATCTGGACCACATAGGCATTGGTGGAGGCGTGGATGAACTTGCCGCCGCCGATGTAGATGCCCACGTGGGAGACGGGCTTGGAGGTGTAACCGCTGTTGAAGAACACCAGGTCGCCAGGCTGGAGCTGGTCCTTGGTCACGGCCACGCCGTTGGCCAGCTGGTCGGTGGCGGTACGGTTCAGAGTGTAGCCGAACTGGGCGTACACATACTTGGTGAAGCCGGAGCAGTCGAAGGAGGTGGGACCGTTGCCGCCCCACACATAGGCGCAGCCCAGGAAGTTCTGAGCGTAGTCGGCGATCTGCTGACCCAGGCTGGAGGTAGAGGAGGCAACGGCGGTGCCGTCGCCGCGGGAACCGGCAGAGTCCTTCACGGTGATCATGTAGTCGCTGCTGACATAGCCGGTGGTGCCGTTATATGTAACCTTGTACCAGCCGTTGTCGATGCCCACGATGTCCACCACAGTGCCGTCGCTCAGGGTGGCCACCCGGTCGTAGCTGGTGCCGGGGCCGCTGCGCATGTTCAGCGTGGAGCCGCCGGCATTTACCTTGCCGTAGCCAATTTTCACATCAGCGGTTTTCTGCACGTCCAGATATTCACCGGACATATAGCCCTCAATGGACTTGTAGTCCACCTTATACCAGCCGTTGCCCGCATCCTCCAGGATGACGACGGTGTCGCCGCTGGGAGCGGTGGCCAGGATGGTGGAGTCGGTGCTGGCGCTCTCGCGAAGGCGGAGGGCGTCGGCGGTAACGGTGCCCACACCCACGCTGGCGGCGGAAGCGCCGACGACGGTGATGGCGGAGAGGGCAGCGCCGAGAACTGCGACGCGCAGGAACTTTCCGGCAGGTATCATTGGTATCAGCCTCCATAACAGATTCGGTCCGGCTTGCGCCGGGAAGGTTTTCTCTTTCGTAATGGTTGCGGGGCAGCGGCTCTTACTTGGAAGAGAGGCTGCGCTCCAGCCAGACGGAAGCCACGTCCATGGCGTTGTACAGGCTGTCCTTCTCGGTCTTCTTCACCACCCGGTCCCGGCTCTTCAGGTCGGGGTCGGTGAGCTGCAGCTGGACGGACACGCGGGAGGCCACATCCAGGTCATCCACCTTTTTGGTGTCCATAATCTGCATCATAATGATGTATTTGTCGGCCATGCTGCCGTAGTAAATCAGATTGTCCTTGCGGCGGAGCGGGTGTCCCTTATAAACCAGAGGAATCTTTTCTTCAGCCATGAGGCCCTCCTTGTAACAACTAAAATCAAACTGTAACCAAATTGTAACACATTGTAGTCGCCATGTCAAACTTTTTCCGGCAGAAAATCCTGCCAAAACAATTATTATGTCAATCAAAATGACGAACCGATTTTTTCGTAAAAATTGTTTGCAATTTTGCATAGCATAGGGTAAAATTGCGGAGATAGAGCGAAAAAGGGATAACGAACGGAGTTGGTAGGAATTGAAGCGGGAAGATATTATTGTAGCCGTGGTGGACGGACTGGGCGGCGGAATCGGGAAGAGCCTGGTGGAGAAGCTGAAGAAAAGCTACCCTTGGCTCCATGTCCGTGCTCTGGGGACCAATTCCGGGGCTACTGCCCGCATGCTGAAGGCGGGAGCCGACGATGGCGCCACCGGTGAGAACGCCATTGTGGTCAACGCGGGAAAGGCACAGATAATTCTGGGCGTGGTCACCATCCTGGCGGCCAACGGCCTGCTGGGGGAGATCACCCCCGCCATGGCGCTGGCCATCGGCGAGAGTGAAGCGGTGAAGATTCTCGTCCCCATGGAGCGCTGCCACATCCGGGTGGCGGCGGAGCCCGGCACGGTGACCCAGAGTCTGGACCGTGCCATGGAACTGGTGGGTGAGGAGCTTTCACGGCTGACCCAGGCGTAAGCATCATCTGACACGCCCCTGTCTGTGCTGCGGACGGGGGCGTTTTTGTATTTCCCGGGTGATGTCTGCTGGGGGACATAGGGCACGAAACAACCCATGAGCAGCCCAGACCAGAGCAGCCAGCGTCAGCAGCGCGCCCAGCGCCATAGGGAAGGCGTATTCCAGCTTCAGGTAGGCGTAGTAGGCCCCCAGGGAGGCTATCTGCACCAGCGCCGCCTGAGGGATGCGTCGCCGGTCCATGCAGGCTAGAATCAGGGTGAGGACGTCGGCCAGGAAGAAGTAGCGGTCGTGCATGTGGGGGAGGAGAAAGGGAATCCCGATAGCCAGTACAGCGCCGCCCGCCAACAGGGCCCGGTCGGTGACCTGCTGCCGGTTGAGAAAGAGGGCCAGCAGCACCCCTGCCGTCAGCAGTCCGGCGGCGGCGATGCCCAGCGGGGCCAGGAGGGATACATGCTCCGACAGTGCTTCCGGGAGCAGGGCATAGACCGAGGGGGCGTTGAGGGTGAGGTAATCCCCATAAGCCTCCGTCTGACCGATGTAGACCCCCAGAATGTCAGGCAGCGGCTTTCCTGCCAGGAGCGCCGGAAAAATGGCGGCCAGAAAGGCGGCGGGGAAGAGGGGCAGGTGCCTGGTTTTGACCCGTCCTGTAAACCAAAGGGCCGCCCACAGGGGCAGGAGGAACACGGTCTGAAGCTTGACGGAGAAGGCCAGACCGGCCAGCGCCAGAGAGGCGGCGCCCCGCTTCTCCAGGCCGCAGGCCAGGGCGTGGAGAATGAGGGCGGCGTAGATGGCGTCACACTGGGACCAGCAGGCGCCGTTGAGTACCACAGTGGGCAGCAGCAGGAGCAGACAGAATACGGCAGCAGGCCGGGGACTATCATCCGGACAGAAGAGACGGCACAGCCGAAATCCACCCCAGGCCAGCACCACGTCAAAGAGCACGGAAAAGAGTTTAATAAGGTAAAAATCGGGTACATCCAGATAGGAGAGGGCGGCGAGAAAATAGAGGTAGGGGACATTGTAGTTTCCCACGCTGTCCTTCAGGGCTGCGAAGCCGCCGTTGTCCCGGAAATAGGCCGCCCAGGGGCCCAGGAAATCGTAATAATCGTAGGAACAGTAATCCAGACACAGCACCCGGTAGAAGAGGGCTGTCCCCACCGGCAGCAGACAGAACAGACACAACTGCCAGCCGCAGCCCTCCAGGGCCAGCAGGGCCAGAGACAAGGCCGCCAGCGCGAGCAACAACATAAAAATCAGCCACCGGTCCGGCAGGTTGGCATATTGCAGCCCCATGACCCGGGCCAGGGCCAGCATCAGCAGCGCCGTTCCCGCCGCTCCGCACGGAATCGCCAGCCAGGCTCCGCAGGTGCGGGGAGAGCGCCAGAGCGTGTCAGACATAAAATCCCCTCTTTCAGGAAGAATCTTCCATAAGTCTACCATTGGAAGGGGGGAAAATCTCGGGAAACCGGGCGAAAGGGGCGGCGGAGCAAAAAAGAGCCTCTCCCAGTGGGGGAGAGGCGTGAAAAGGGGAGAAATATGGTTATGGTGCGGTCCAGATGGTCTGTCCGGCCAGGGAGACGGAGACAATGTCCGCAGTGTCAGGGAAAATGCGGCTTCCGTCCTTGTCCACGGGCTGGAAGTGGGCGGAGGAGGGGCCTCTGGAAGAGCCGGAGCCACCCTGCCACACAGTGGCAATCTGACTGCCGTCCGCCATGGTGAGCACCGGGGACAGGCTCTTATCAGAGAGAGGGCTCAGGTCTCCGATGCCGTTGCCCGCAGTAAAGGAGACGTCCAGCGCGGAGAGCCGCAGGCTGGTGAGCTGGAGGGCTGTGCCGTTCAGGTCCACAGCGGTTTGGATATCAAGCGTCAGGGCGGCGCTCTGGTCGGCGGTAAAGGTGAGGGAGAAGGGAGCGTCGGACAGGACCTTGTCCATCTGATAGGAGACCATCAACTCCAGCCAGGGCAGGTCGGCGGCGGTGAGGGGGCAGTCCCGGAAGGTGTAAAGTGCGCCTCTGGTGCCGTCGGACAGGGTGACGCCGTCGCCGCCGAACAGAGAATAGGTCTCACCGGTCCTGGTGTCCACCAGAGCCTCGGGGAGGATGCCGCCGCACACCAGGTCGCCGTTTTGGACTGTGCCGTCGCTGAGAAGGATACCCAGCCCGTTTTCGGTGACAGCCGCGCCCAGTATCCGGTACTGGGGGAATGTCTCGTCCAGCGGCAGAGGGATGGAGACCTGCTCCAGACCAGCTGCGTCCTGTCCGGCGCTGTATTCCGGAATATCCAGCTCCCCAAGGACCGCCAGGGATACGGCCTCTTCCGGCTGATAGCCCAGGGCGTTGTCTGAATAGAGCGGAATGGCCACGCCGTCAGCGGTAAAGGTGAGCTGCTTGCCGGACAGCATCTCTCCGGCGGAGAGACGGTGGTCCTCCAGCTCACAGCAGAAGAAGAGGGCGGTTCCATCCTCCGAGAGGACGGGGGTGTCCATGCCTCCTCCGCCGAAGGACTCTCCGTCGGCCAGAAGGTCGGCGTGCATGGTGTGGGCGCTGAGGCGGGCGTCCGGGTCTATGGGACCTCCGTCCGCACGAGAGAGGGACAGCAGCAGGATGATGCCGCTGTCGTCGGCCATTACGTCCTCCAGGGTGAGGGTGTAGTCTCCGGCGGTCTGGCTGATGCCGGGGGAGGTGACCGCGCTGGAGGGAATGTGGGCGCCGGGCCAGAAGTACTGCCACAGGCCGGAGACGCCGGCAGCTGCCGCGCTAATCACAAGGAAGAGGGCCAGGGCGGCGGCCAGCAGGAGTGTGCGCCGGGGGAGGGCGCGGCGCTGACGGCTGCTGGCCGCAGCCAGCCGCAGGCGGACACCGCGCTCAATGTCACAGGAGGGTGTGTCCACCTGGGAGAGCGCGTCGTATATCAGTTGTTCGTCTGAGGTTCGGTTCATAAACAATCCTCCTTTGCGTGGGACGGGTGAGACGGGGCCAGGGCCTTGGCCAGCTTCTTTTTGGAACGGAGGTAGCGCTGCCGCGCGGTGGCGGCGGACACACCCTGCCGCTGGGCCAGCACTTCAAAGGATTCCTCCTCCATGACCCGGCCGAAGACAAGAGCGCGCTCCTCCGGCTTGAGGGTGAGCAGAGCGCGGCGCAGGTCCTCGCCGATGTAATCCGGGTCAGATGGAGTCTGGGGAGGGGGCGGGAAAAGCTGCCGCTTTCTTCGCCGTATCTGGTCGATACAGGCGGTATAGGCCAGCCGGTACAGCCAGGGCTGGAGCGGCGCGGCCTTGAGCCGTTCCCGGTAGCGCCAGGCTTTGAAAAAGGTGTCCTGCACCACATCCTGGGCCTCATGGTAGTCACAGAGAATATGGTGGCAGTAGCGCAGCAGGGACTGCCCATAGCGGTCAATAGCGGCGGAGAGGGCGGCCTCATCTCCGGCGGAAAAGGCGGCCTGAAGCTGCTGTTCGTCCATGGTGTCCCTCCTTTCATTTTGAGGATGTCGAAAACCGGTTTCACCCATAATAACGGCGGAGCGGCCGTTTTTGTGACAAAGGAAAGAAAAAAGTGATGGTTTGCCGTCCGGACAGAAGCGGGGAGAATTCGCTCCTTGCCTTTCAGGGCACACTATGCTAAAATTGACAAAAATGGATGCCGTGCCGGAGGCGTCCTGAACCAGATGATATCCCGCCGCCTGAATGGGGAGCGGCGGTTTCCAACGGCGAAGTAAACCGGAGGTGTATCCATGAAAATTCAGGAATCCGCAGAGAACTATCTGGAGACCATCCTGATGCTCAAAGAGGAAAAGGGCGCTGTGCGCTCCATTGATATTGCCCGCAAGATGGATTTTTCCAAGCCCAGCATCAGCCGGGCCATGAGCCTGCTGCGGGAGAACGGCTACATTACCATGGACAAGGAGGGGCTCATTGACCTGACCGACGCAGGCATGGAGATTGCCTCCCGCATCTATGAGCGGCACCGCCTGCTGAGCAAATGGCTGATGGCCCTGGGGGTCTCGCCGGAGACGGCCTCTGAGGACGCCTGCCGCATTGAGCACGATGTGTCGGACGAGACGTTCCAGAAGATTAAGGAGCATATTGCCGGTCGCGTTCCGGAGGAATAAGAGAACAGACTTTCACCCCCCCGGCCAGAAGGCCGGGGGGGTTTTTGTGCCGCGCAGCGGCGGGAAAGGAGCGGCAGCATGATAGCAGACCTGCACATTCATTCAAAATATTCCGGGGCCACCAGCGCCCAGTGCGTGCCAGAGTACCTGGACCTGTGGGCCAGAAGGAAGGGCATCGGATTGGTGGGCACCGGCGACTTCACCCACCCGGCCTGGCGGGCGGAGCTGGCGGACAAGCTGGAGCGGGACGGGGACGGCCTGTACGTGCTGAAGGAGGAGTTCCGTCTGCCGGAGGAAATTCCCGGCGCAGGCACACCCCGCTTTGTGGTCACCGGGGAGATCAGCACCATCTACAAGAAGGACGGTAAAGTGCGGAAGGTTCACAGCCTTATCCTTCTGCCCGACCTGGAGGCGGCGGAGGAGCTGTCCCGCAGGCTGGAGGCCATCGGCAATATCCGCTCCGACGGACGGCCCATTCTGGGCCTGGACTGCCGGGACCTGCTGGAGATCACCCTGGAGGCCTGTCCCGAGGCGGTGTTCATCCCAGCTCATATCTGGACGCCCCATTTCTCCGTCTTTGGGGCCTTTTCCGGCTTTGACTCTCTGGAGGACTGCTTCGGGGACCTGACCGGGGAGATTCACGCCCTGGAGACCGGTCTGTCCTCCGACCCGCCCATGAACTGGCGGCTCTCCGCTCTGGACAGCTATCAGCTGGTGTCCCACTCGGACGCCCACTCCCCGGCCAAATTGGGCCGTGAAGCGGATTTACTTGACATCAATCCCGACTATGCCAGCCTGCGCCGTGCCCTGTGTACCGGAGAGGGCCTGCTGGGTACCCTGGAGTTTTTCCCCGAGGAGGGAAAGTACCATCTGGACGGCCACCGGACCTGCAATCAGTGCCTGACGCCGGTGGAGACGGTGGCGGCAGGGGGCAAGTGCCCGGTGTGTGGGAAAAAGCTGACCATCGGGGTGCTCCACCGGGTGGAGGAGCTGGCCGACCGGCCGGAGGGTTTCCGCCCCCAGGGGGCAAAGGACTTCCAGAGCCTGGTGCCCCTGCCCGAAGTCATCGCCGCCTCCCTGGGCGGCAGTCCGGAGAGCAAGAAGAACACCGCCCTCTATGAGCATATGCTTACCCAGCTGGGCACGGAATTTCAGATTCTGCGGGACGTGCCCACCGAGGACATTGAGCGCACCGCCGGTCCCTGTGTGGCCGAGGGCATCCGCCGCCTGCGCAGCGGGCAGGTGGAGCGGACGGCGGGCTACGACGGAGTGTACGGCAAAATCGGCCTGCTGACCGACGCCGAGCGGCAGGCCTTCAGCGGCCAGGCGAGCCTGTTCGGCGGCGCCGCTCCCGCCAGAAAGAAGGCCAAGGAGACCAAATCCCTGTCCGTAAAAAAGATGGCAGGGGAGACAGAACAGAAGCACACGGCAGCCGCTGCCGGGCTCAATGAGGCCCAGCGGGCGGCCGTGGAGGCGGACGGCCGGGCGGTGGCGGTGTCCGCCGGGCCGGGCACCGGAAAGACCCGTACCCTGGCCTACCGGATTGCCCATCTGATTGAGGATTGTGGTGTAAAGGCTGGTAACATTACAACGGTTACCTTCACCAACCGGGCCGCCGAGGAGCTGCGGCAGCGGCTGGAGTATGTACTGGGGGGCAAGCGGGCCCTGCGTGGCCTGACGGTGGGCACCTTCCACGCCATCAGCCTGAAAAATCAGCCCGGCGTGTGCCTGCTGGACCAGTCCGAGGCCCTGGCCCTGGCGGAAGAGGCGGCGGGAGAAATTATGTCCCCCGAGGGACTGCTCCGGGCGGTGTCCATGGCGAAGAACGGCCTGCCCGTGGAGCTGAGCGAGGCGGAGCAGAAGGCCTGCGGCGCCTATCAGGCCATGCTGTCGGAGCGGGGAGCCATGGACTTTGACGACCTGCTGCTTGCCGAGCTGGCCAGGGCGGAGGGAGCGCCGGACAAGGACCTGCGGCCCTTCACCCACCTGCTGGTGGACGAGTTCCAGGACTGCGACCCCATCCAGTACCGCCTGCTGCGGGCCTGGAACAGGGCGGGGGAGAGCCTGTTTGTCATCGGCGACCCGGACCAGTCTATCTACGGCTTCCGGGGCGGCGACGGGGCCAGCTGGCAGCGGCTGGCGGAGGACTGGCCGGAGGTGCGCACCGTCCGCCTGACGGAGAACTACCGCTCCCGGGCGGAGATTCTCCGCTGTGCCCTGCCGGTTATTGAGAAGAACGGCGGCGGACCCCGGGGGCTCCACAGCGTCCCGGGTGACGGCGGCAGGGTGCGGCTGGTGACGGCGGACACCCCGCTGTCCCAGGGGATTTTTGTGGCCCGGGAGATTGGCCGCCAGGTGGGCGGCATGGACATGGTGTCCGCCCATGGGGAGGCGGCCCGCACCTTCTCCGACTTTGCGGTGTGCTGCCGTACCCGCCGTCAGCTGGAGCTGCTGGAGGAGTGCCTGCGGAAGGAGGGCATCCCCTGCGCGGTGGTGGGGAAGGGCGGCTTCCTGACCCACCGGACGGTCCGTGGAGCCCTGGCCTTTTTCCGGGCGCTTGCGTGGCCGGAGCGGGAGGACCCGTCCCTGGCC
The DNA here is from genome assembly GCF_050943825.1 of Pseudoflavonifractor sp. Taxonomy (NCBI): domain Bacteria; kingdom Bacillati; phylum Bacillota; class Clostridia; order Eubacteriales; family Oscillospiraceae; genus Pseudoflavonifractor; species Pseudoflavonifractor sp. The sequence goes on along the minus strand of NZ_JBMNPX010000001.1, from coordinate 352,386 downwards.
CTGATGCTGGGCTTCGACTGCCCGTCGGACACGGCCCACGCCGCGGCGGAGGTCTGGGGACAGGAGACGGGCAGCCCTGTGGAGCGTGCCAGAGCCGCCGAGGCGGCCTGTCCTGAGGCGGATGGCCTGTCCCGCTTCCGGGCGCTGATGGAGCAGCTGGCGCCCCTCATGGGCCGGGACAAGCCGGTCCGGCTGCTGGAGGCCTACGGCCGGGCGGTGGACCGGGCGGGGACGGAGCCGCTGGAGCGGCTGATGAATATGGCGGTGTTCCACCGCCGGATGGAGGATTTTCTTCTCAGCCTGACCGTGGGCCGGGAGGCCGACCTGCTGCGCAGTGCCGGGCAGGGGTACAGGGCCGGATATGTGACGCTGACCACCCTCCACGCCGCCAAGGGCCTGGAGTTCCCGGTGGTGTTTCTCTGCGGGGTGGAGAAGGGGCTGCTGCCCTACTGTTCCCGCCGCAGGGCGTCCGACCCGGCGGAGGAACGGAGGCTGTTCTACGTGGGCATGACCCGGGCCATGGAGGAGCTGATTCTGCTTGCCGGGCCTGAGCCGTCCCCCTTCCTGGCGGATATCCCGCCGGAGGCGCTGGGCACGGAGCAGGCGGCCAGGCCCGCCCGGAGGGAGGACGGCCAGCTGAGCCTGTTTTAAGGGCTGTCCCGCCAGAGACGAAAGACGCCGCTGTCGTGGAGCTGTTTGAGGAAGATGGCGGCCAAAGGGGAGAGGAGCATGCCCCACACGCCCAGGGCTCGGAAGCCCACATACATGGCGAAGAGGGCGGCCAGGGGCGGCAGCCCCGCTTTCTGGCCCACCAGCCTGGGCTCCAGCAGACTACGCACGGCGGACACAAGGCCGTACAGCACGGCCAGCCCCAGGGCCAGCTTCCAGTCCCCGGACAGCAGGGAGAACAGGGCCCAGGGGAGGAGTACCGTCCCCGTACCGAAGACGGGCAGTGCGTCCACCAGAGCCACCAGAGCGGCCAGCAGCAGGGCCAAATCCACCTGCAGGATGAGAAAGCCCACCGTCAGCTCGCCGAAGGTGACGAGCATCAGCAGGCCCTGAGCACGCAGCCAGCCGCCCAGGGCAGTCTTAAGCACGGGGACAGCCTTCCCCAACCTGTCCCGCCAGGACGCCGGCATCTGCCGTGAGAGGAAGGAGAGCACCTGGGGCCGGGCGGCGCTGGTGAAGTAGGCGGCCAGGGCGGTGGTAAAGAGGAAGAGCATGGCGTCGGGCACGGCGGCAGCCGCCCCGGCGGCAATCCCCGCCAGGACGTCATAGAGCTTGGCGGGCAGGGAGATGCCCTGGCGGATAAAGCCGTCCAGGGCGTCCTTTGCGAAGTCCTGGAGCTGAACAGGCAGGGCCACAATAAAGCGGTAGGCCCAGTCTTCCACCTGATTGCCCAGGGCGGGCAGGCCGGAGAGCAGCACGGGCAGGCGGCCCAGCAGCAGTGCCAGCTCGTACCCCATCCGCCACAGAACAAGGCCCAGGGCGCCGCAGAGCAGGAGGGCCAGTCCGGCAGTGGTGAGGGCGGCTGCCAGCCCCCGCTTGAGCCGGAAACGGCCCATCAGCATCTTCACAGCGGGCTCCATCAGCCAGGCCAGCCCCAGGGCCAGCAGAAAGGGGAGTACCCAGGGCAGCAGCACAGTGAAAGCCAGCCACACTCCGGCAGCGGCCAGAGCGGCGCAGAGCAGGGTCAGCAGGACACGGACAAGGCGTTTTTCGGCCACGGACAGGACCTCCTGTGAAAAATGACGGAATATAGGGGTTCCCGACTGGTAAATCTGTGGGAATCTGCCCGGTGTTTTAGACTTGCGTCTGATCCTTTACTGTGCTAAAATGAAGTCCATACACAGACAAATGACCTTGTCGCAGAGACAAGGGGCCAGGAGGCTGCATACAATGGCGAAGAAACCCAAATACTTCATCGTAGATGCCGAGGCGCTGCCCGAGGTGTTCCTCAAGGTGGCGGAGGCCAAGCGGATGCTGGAGACCGGCGAGGCAGACACCGTCAACCGTGCCACTAAGGTGGCGGGCATCAGCCGCAGCGCTTTCTATAAGTATAAGGACGCGGTCCGGCCCTTCAACGACATGCTCAACGGACGGATTGTCACCTTCCAGATCATGATGAAGGATGAGCCGGGGGTACTCTCCGCGGTCCTGAATATCTTTGCCCGGACGGGCGGGAATATTCTCACCATCAACCAGGGCATTCCGGTAAGCGGCTGCGCGGCGGTGACCATCGGCGCGGAGACCTCCGGGCTGGAGGAGCCGGTGGAGGAGCTGATGAACCGGGTAGCCGCCCAGGAGGGCGTGATCCGATGCGAGATTCTGGCGGGGTAAGACCTGCCGGCGGCCCATTACAGCGATACAGAGAGGAAGAATGATATGACAGTGAATGTAGCGATTCTGGGCTTTGGCACAGTGGGCTCCGGCGTGGCCGAGGTGCTGACCAAGAACCACACCCACATTGACGAAAAGGTCCACAATCCCGTCAACCTGAAATATATTCTGGACGTGCGGGACTTCCCTGACAGTCCCTTTGCCGACAAGATTGTTCACGATTTCAGTGTGATTGAGAACGACCCCGAGGTGGACATCGTGGTGGAGACCATCGGCGGAGCCAAAATTGCCCGGGACTTCACTGAGCGGGCCCTGAAGGCGGGCAAGAGTGTGGTGACCTCCAACAAGGAGCTGGTGGCTACCTGCGGATACGACCTGCTGAGCCTGGCCAAGGCCAATGGCGTGAGCTATCTCTTTGAGGCCAGCGTGGGCGGCGGCATTCCCATCATCCGTCCCCTGAGCCGCTGCCTGGCGGCCAACGAGATTGAGGAGATCTGCGGTATCCTCAACGGCACCACCAACTATATTCTCACCAAGATGATCAAGGCGGGGCTGTCCTTTGAGGCGGCGCTGGCGGAGGCGCAGCAGAACGGTTATGCTGAGAAGGACCCCACCGCCGACATTGAGGGTGCCGACGCCTGCCGGAAGATCTGCATTCTGGGCGCCCTGGCCTTTGGCCGGCACATCTACCCCGACCAGGTGCCCACCGAGGGCATCACCAAGGTGACCCTGGCCGACGTGGCCTATGCCGACGCCTGCGGGCGGAAGATAAAGCTGCTGGGCCGGGCCATCCGCCAGGCGGACGGCCGGGTGTGCGCCTATGTGGCGCCCCATCTGGTCAGCAGCGAGAACCCGCTGGGCGGTGTGGAGGACGTGTTCAACGCCATCACAGTCCGGGGCGACGCGGTGGGCGACGTGATGTTCTACGGCCGGGGTGCCGGTAAGCTGCCCACCGCCAGCGCGGTGGTGGCCGACGTGATGGATGCCGCCCGGCACATCAAGTCCCTGAAGTATATGGCCTGGGGCCCCGGCGGGGACGATGTGGTGGCATCCACCGACAGCCTGGAGAGTGCCTGGTATGCCCGTGCCGCCGCAGATGCGGATGCGGTGCGGGTCACCTTTGGAGACGTCAACTTCCTGGCCCGGGCGGGCGCGCCGGCAAAGGAGACCGCCTTCCTGACCGGTCCCATGACACGGGCCGAGGTGGAGAAAAAGCTGGAGGGGATGGAGCGGCTCTCCCTGTTCCGGGTTCTGGATTGACAGCGGCCGCCCCGGCGGCATAGGATAGGGCAGGCGGAACAGGGCCTGTGCCGGACGTATCCGGTCAGGCCCCCGTTTCCGGCGTGCCGCCGAGAAACACACTCATTGGGGGTACATAGAAATGGGACTCATTGTACAGAAGTTTGGCGGAAGTTCGGTGGCGGACGCGGATAAAATCCGCAATGTGGCCCGCATCATCACCGAGACCTACCGCCGTGGACATAGCGTGGTAGCGGTGCTGTCCGCCCAGGGCGACACCACCGACGACCTGATTGCCAAGGCCGCGGAAATCAATCCCAATGGCTCCAAGCGGGAGATGGATATGCTCCTGTCCACCGGCGAGCAGATCTCCTGCTCCCTGTGTGCCATGGCCATTGAGGCCATGGGCTATCCGGTCATCTCTCTCACCGGCTGGCAGGCCGGTGTGCGTACCAACTCGTCCTATTCCAACGCCCGTATCAAGCGGGTGGCACCGGAGCGGATTCTGGCCGAGCTGGACAAGAAGTGCATCGTGATTGTCACCGGCTTCCAGGGCATCAACAAATACGACGACATCACCACCCTGGGCCGCGGCGGTTCGGACACCTCCGCCGTGGCGCTGGCGGCCAGCCTGCACGCGGACCTGTGCCAGATCTACACCGACGTGGACGGCGTCTATACCGCCGACCCCCGCCATGTGGAGGGCGCGAAAAAACTGGACGAGATTACCTTCGACGAGATGCTGGAGCTGGCCACGCTGGGTGCCCAGGTGCTCCACAACCGGTCCGTTGAAATGGCAAAGCGGTACAATGTCAATCTGGAGGTGCTCTCCAGCTTCTCGGGCAACCCCGGGACCAAAGTCAAGGAGGTCGTGAAGAACGTGGAAAAGACGCATGTGAGCGGTGTAGCCAAGGATAAGGACGTGGCCCGGCTGGCCCTGGTGGGCCTGGACGATACCCCGGGTATTGCCTTCAAGATTTTCTCCCTGCTGGCCAAGGCCAAGATCAACGTGGATATCATTCTCCAGTCCATCGGCCGCGGCGACACCAAGGACATCAGCTTTACCGTCAACAAGAGCGACAAGGACGAGGCCAAGCGCCTGCTGGAGGAGAACAAGACCTACCTGGGCTTTGACCACATCGACGTCAGCGACAACATTGCCAAGGTGTCCATTGTGGGCGCGGGCATGATCAACAATCCCGGCGTGGCCTCCCTCATGTTTGAGGCGCTGTACAACGCGGGCATCAACATCAACATGATCTCCACCAGCGAGATCAAGGTCTCCGTCCTGGTGGACGCGGATGACGCGGACCGAGCCGTGCAGGCCATCCACAACAAGTTCTTCTCCGAGTTCGGCGGAAACGTGTAAGCAGCCGGAAGAGAGCGCCGCCTGAACTTGGAAACAGGCGGAAGACAGAACAAAAAGCCGGGGCGGGATTCTGAAAAATCCCGCCCCGGCTTTGCTGTGCAGCCTGAAGCAGATATAAGGTTTTGTGACCGGACCGGCCGGAGAGGGGAAGGGATGTGGCCGACCGTGAAGCAGAAAAATAAAAAAATCTGGATTTCTCCAGATTTCACCTGCCAAAGGGATTGACTTGTGCGAATACCCATGGTATACTTAAATGCTCTCATAGCCGGAAAAGTCTTATCCCGATTCTTCCCCAGTGTGGATACAGTTTAACACGGACATGAGAAAAGCGCAATAGGAAACCTAAATATCGTTTCAACGCATGCGGGCGTATCAAAACGTTCGCGGCGTACCCCTTTGTAGGATTTGACGAAGAAGAGGACAGAGAAAGCGGTTTTTGACCTGCGGGAACAGGGAAAAAATCGCGGCAGTATCAGAAAACGAGGTGTTATTTCTACGATGATGGTCAAGGACGTGTACTACGGCAAGACCCTGCGCAAGAGCTACGCCCGTCACGAGGAAATCCTGAGCATGCCCAACCTGCTGGAGGTTCAGAAGAACTCCTACCAGTGGTTCCTGGACACAGGTCTCCGTGAGGTATTCAAGGACGTGGCCTCCATCACCGACTACGCGGGCAACCTGGAGCTCTCCTTTATTGATTACTCCATGGACGAGCCGCCCAAGTACAGCATTGAGGAGTGCAAGGCGCGGGACGCCACGTATGCCGCCCCCATCAAGGTGCGGGTCCGTCTGCGCAACAAGGAGACCGAGGAGATCAAGGAGCAGGAGATCTTCATGGGCGACTTCCCCCTGATGACCGACTCCGGTTCCTTTGTTATTAACGGCGCTGAGCGCGTTATCGTCTCCCAGATCGTCCGTTCTCCCGGCGTGTACTACGCCCGCACCGAGGACAAGGCCGGCAACGTGACCTACGCCACCACTGTTATCCCTTACCGTGGCGCCTGGCTGGAGTATGAGACCGACCTGAGCGACGTGTTCTATGTCCGTATCGACAAGAACCGCAAGCTGCCCATCACCTGCTTCATCCGCGCCGTGGGTCCCCGGACCGACGCCGAGATCATCGACATGTTCGGTGAGGACCCCCGCATCGTGGCCACTCTGGAGAAGGACGCCTGCAAGACCTACGAGGACGCCCTGCTGGAGGTCTACCGCAAGCTCCGTCCCGGCGAGCCCCCCACGGTGGACTCTGCCGAGAGCCTGCTCAACGCCCTGTTCTTTGACCCCCGCCGGTACGACCTGTCCGCCGTGGGCCGCTACAAGTTCAACAAGAAGCTGGCCCTGTGGCACCGCCTGGTGAACCAGAAGCTGGCCCTGCCCATCGCCGATCCCATGACCGGTGAGCTGTTGGCTGAGGCCGGCGAGGTCATCACCCGTGAGAAGGCCCATGAGCTGGACGACCACGGCGTCAACGAGGCCGTCATCGAGCTGGAAAACGGCACCCTGGTGAAGATGTTCTCCAACAACATGGTGGACATGTCCAAGTTCGTGGACTTCGATCCCGCTGAGTGCGGCATCACCGAGCGCGTCCGCTTCTCCGTCCTCCAGGACCTGATGAACCAGTACTCCGGCGAGGAGCTGAAGGAGGCTGTGGCCGACCACGCCGACGACCTGGTGCCCAAGCACATCATCGTGGACGACATGATGGCCTCCATCAACTACCTCAACTGCCTGGCCAACGGCGCCGGCACCCCCGATGATATCGACCACCTGGGCAACCGCCGCCTGCGCTGTGTGGGCGAGCTGCTGCAGAACCAGTTCCGCATCGGCTTCAGCCGCATGGAGCGTGTCATCCGGGAGCGCATGACCATTCAGGACCTGGATATCGTCACCCCCCAGAGCCTGATCAACATCCGTCCCGTTACCGCCGCCATCAAGGAGTTCTTCGGCTCCTCCCCCCTGAGCCAGTTCATGGACCAGACCAACCCCCTGGCCGAGCTGACTCACAAGCGCCGTATGTCCGCTCTGGGCCCCGGCGGTCTGTCCCGTGACCGCGCCTCCTTCGATGTGCGAGACGTCCACTACTCCCACTACGGCCGTCTGTGCCCCATTGAGACGCCCGAAGGTCCCAACATCGGCCTGATCTCCTACCTGGCCTCCTATGCCCGCATCAACCGGTACGGCTTCATCGAGGCTCCCTACCGCAAGGTGGACAAGGCCACCGGCTGCCTCACCGACCAGGTGGACTACATGACCGCCGACATTGAGGATCAGTTCATCATCGCCCAGGCCACCGAGCCCGTGGACGAGGACAAGCGCCTGATCAATGACCGTATCACCTGCCGCCACCGCAACGAGATCATCGAGGTGGACCGCGACCAGGTGGACTATATCGATATCTCTCCCCAGATGATGTTCTCCATCGCTACCGCCCAGATCCCCTTCCTGGAGAACGACGACGCCAACCGTGCTCTGATGGGTGCTAACATGCAGCGTCAGGCCGTGCCTCTGCTCCGTCCCGAGGCCCCCATCGTGGCCACCGGCCAGGAGCACAAGAACTGCATCGACTCCGGCGTGGCCATCCTGGCTGAGGAGGACGGCGAGGTCCTCAAGTCTTCCGCCCAGTACATCACGGTCCGTTATGACAGCGGCCGCGTGGTGGACTACAAGCTGACCAAGTTCATGCGTTCCAACCACACCACCTGCATCAACCAGCGTCCTATTGTCAACGCCGGCCAGCGGGTGGAGAAGGGCGAGGTCATCGCCGACGGCCCCTCCACCTCCAACGGCGAGATCGCCCTGGGCAAGAACATCCTCATGGGCTTCATGACCTGGGAAGGTTACAACTACGAGGACGCCATCCTGCTCAACGAGCGCATGGTGAAGGACGACGTCTTTACCTCTATTCATATTGAGGAGTACGAGACCGAGAGCCGCGACACCAAGCTGGGCCCCGAGGAGATCACCCGGGACATCCCCAACGTGGGCGAGGACGCCCTGAAGGACCTGGACGAGCGCGGTATCATCCGCGTGGGCGCCGAGGTCCGCTCCGGCGACATCCTGGTGGGCAAGGTCACCCCCAAGGGCGAGACCGATCTGACCGCCGAGGAGCGCCTGCTCCGCGCCATCTTTGGTGAGAAGGCCCGCGAGGTCCGTGACACCTCCCTGAAGGTGCCCCACGGCGAGAGCGGCATCATCGTGGACGTGAAGGTCTTCACCCGCGAGGGCGGCGACGAGCTGTCCCCCGGCGTAAACCAGGTGGTCCGTGTCTACATCGCCCAGAAGCGTAAGATCTCCGTGGGCGACAAGATGGCCGGCCGCCATGGTAACAAGGGTGTCGTGTCCCGCATCCTGCCCCAGGAGGATATGCCCTTCCTGCCCGACGGCACCCCCCTGGATATCGTGCTGAACCCCCTGGGCGTGCCTTCCCGTATGAACATCGGACAGGTGCTGGAGGTCCACCTTGGCTACGCCGCCAAGACCCTGGGCTGGAAGGTGGCCACTCCCATCTTCAACGGCGCCGACGAGAAGGACATCGCCGAGACCCTGCAGATGGCCGGCCTGAGCCCCGACGGCAAGAGCTGGCTGTACGACGGCCGTACCGGCGAGCGGTTCGACAACCGCGTCACCGTGGGCTACGTCTACTTCCTCAAGCTGCACCACCTGGTGGACGATAAGATCCATGCCCGTTCCACCGGCCCCTACTCCCTGGTTACCCAGCAGCCTCTGGGCGGCAAGGCCCAGTTCGGCGGCCAGCGCTTCGGCGAGATGGAGGTGTGGGCTCTGGAGGCCTACGGCGCCGCCTACACCCTCCAGGAGATCCTCACCGTCAAGTCCGACGATACCACCGGCCGTGTCCGCACCTACGAGGCCATTGTCAAGGGCCACAACGTGCCCAAGCCCGGCGTGCCCGAGTCCTTCAAGGTTCTGGTCAAGGAGCTGCAGGCTCTGTGCCTGGACATCAAGGTCCTGGACGCCGAGGGCCAGGAGATCGAGCTCAAGGATGAGGACGAGGACAACTACACCCCCGACCACAGCCACGACGACGACTTCGGCTTTGGCTACGATCAGGGCGGCGAGGCTGAGTTCCAGGCCGCCGGCTACACCCTCAAGGAGGGCAGCGACGACGATGATCTGGCCATCTCCGACGGCGACGAGGATGATGATTTCTCCGACGGCGACGACATGGACTTCCTGTCCGATGACGGCGACGAGGAATAAGAAAGGGAGGACGACAGATTTATGAGTTACGCTGAGTTTGACGCCATCCGCATTGGCATCGCCTCCCCGGAGCAGATCCGCGAGTGGTCCTACGGTGAGGTCAAGAAGCCGGAGACCATCAACTACCGCACTCTGAAGCCTGAGCGGGACGGCCTGTTCTGCGAGCGCATCTTTGGCCCCACCAAGGACTGGGAGTGCCACTGCGGCAAGTACAAGAAGATCCGCTACAAGGGCAAGATCTGCGACCGCTGCGGCGTTGAGGTCACCCGGGCCAAGGTGCGCCGTGAGCGCATGGGCCACATCGAGCTGGCCGCCCCCGTGTCCCACATCTGGTACTTCAAGGGCATTCCCTCCCGGATGGGCCTGCTGCTGGACATCAGCCCCCGCATCCTGGAGAAGGTGCTCTATTTCGCCAGCTATATTGTCACCGACCCCGGCTTCTCCCCCCTGGCCAAGAACCAGATCCTCTCCGAGAAGGAGTACCGCGACATGCGGGAGAAGTACGAGGACGATTTCGAGGCCGGCATGGGCGCCGAGGCCGTGAAGAAGCTGCTGGACGACATCGACCTGGAGCAGCTCTCCGAGCAGCTCCGCGCCGAGCTGAAGGACGCCTCCGGCCAGAAGAAGGCCCGCATCGTCAAGCGTCTGGAGGTCGTGGACGCCTTCCGCGTCTCCGGCAACAAGCCCTCCTGGATGATCATTGACGTGCTGCCCGTCATCCCCCCCGAGCTGCGCCCCATGGTGCAGCTGGACGGTGGCCGCTTCGCCACCTCCGACCTGAACGACCTGTACCGCCGGGTCATCAACCGCAACAACCGCCTCAAGCGCCTCATCCAGCTCAACGCGCCCGACATCATCGTGCGCAACGAGAAGCGGATGCTCCAGGAGGCTGTGGACGCCCTCATCGACAACGGCCGCCGCGGCCGCGCTGTCACCGGCGCCAACAACCGCGCCCTCAAGTCCCTGAGCGACATGCTCAAGGGTAAGCAGGGCCGCTTCCGTCAGAACCTGCTGGGCAAGCGTGTCGACTACTCCGGCCGTTCCGTTATCGTGGTCGGCCCCGAGCTGAAGATTTATCAGTGCGGCCTGCCCAAGGAGATGGCCATCGAGCTGTTCCGCCCCTTCGTCATGAAGAAGCTGGTGGAGGACGGCCTGGCCAACAACATCAAGTCCGCCAAGAAGATGGTGGACAAGGGCAAGGCCGAGGTGTGGGACGCTCTGGAGTTCGTCATCAAGGAGCACCCCGTCATGCTCAACCGTGCGCCTACGCTGCACCGTCTGGGCATCCAGGCCTTCGAGCCCGTGCTGGTTGAGGGCCGCGCCATCAAGCTGCACCCCCTGGTGTGTACCGCCTTCAACGCCGACTTCGACGGCGACCAGATGGCCGTCCACGTGCCTCTGTCCGCCGAGGCTCAGACCGAGGCCCGGCTGCTGATGCTCTCCGCCAACAACCTGCTCCGTCCCCAGGACGGCGGCCCCGTCACCGTGCCTACTCAGGATATGGTGCTGGGTTCCTACTACCTGACCTACGAGAAGTACGCCGAGCACACCCCCGGCGAGACCTATGAGGATGTGGCCGCTGTCAAGGCCGCTCTGGCTGAGGGCGCCCTCCAGGCCGACGACTATGTCTGGGTCAAGAACCCCGGCAAGCCCGACGACATCCCCACCTATGCCGGCATCTGCGCCGAGACTCCCGACGGCGAGCTGCCCCGTGAGGTGCTCCACGCCTTCGGCAGCGACATCGAGGCCCGTCTGGCCTACGATGAGGGTGAGCTGGAGCTGCACATGCCCATCCTGGTCCGCCGCAGCCGCGAGGTCAACGGCGAGACCAAGACCAAGCTGGTCCGCACCACCGTGGGCCGCCTGATCTTCAACGAGGGCATCCCTCAGGACCTGGGCTTTGTGGATCGCAACGATCCCGAGACCATGTTCGACCCCGAGATCAACTTCGTCACCGGCAAGAAGCAGCTGGGCAAGATCATCGACAAGTGCATCACCAAGTACGGCTTCAACTACTCCGCCGGCGTGCTGGATACCATCAAGGCCCGTGGCTACAAGTTCTCCACCCGCGGCGCCCTGACCGTCTCCATCTACGACATGACGCTGCCTGAGGAGAAGCAGGGCCTCATCGCCGCCACTGAGAAGGAGATCGTGAAGATCGACCGTCAGTACAAGCGCGGCTTCCTGACCAACGACGAGCGTTATCGTCTGGTGGTTGAGGCCTGGGAGAAGACCACCAAGGACGTGACCGACGCCCTGATGGCCTGTCTGGACCGGTACAATCCTATCTGGATGATGGCCGACTCCGGCGCCCGTGGTAGCTCCGCTCAGATCCGTCAGCTGGCCGGCATGCGCGGCCTGATGGCCGACACCTCCGGCCGCACCATCGAGATCCCCATCAAGTCCAACTTCCGTGAGGGCCTGTCCGTCCTGGAGTACTTCATCTCCTCCCGAGGCGCCCGAAAGGGTATGGCCGATACCGCTCTGCGTACCGCCGACTCTGGTTACCTGACCCGCCGTCTGGTGGACGTGTCCCAGGAGGTCATCATCCGCGAGGAGGACTGCGGCACGCACGATGGCATCATCGTCTCCGAGATTTCCGAGAACGGCCAGGTCATCGAGACCTTCGGCGAGCGCCTGAAGGGCCGCTATCCCGTGGAGGACATCTGCGATCCCGTCACCGGTGAGGTGCTCATCGACCACCACACCATGATGACCGCCGACCACGCCAAGCTGCTGGAGGCCCACGGCATCTACGAGGCCAAGATCCGCTCCGTCCTCACCTGCGAGGCCCGCAGCGGCGTGTGCTCCAAGTGCTACGGCATCAACCTGGCCATCGGCGAGCCTGTGGGCGCCGGCGAGGCTGTCGGCATCATCGCCGCCCAGTCCATCGGTGAGCCCGGCACCCAGCTGACCATGCGTACCTTCCACACCGGCGGCGTCGCCGGCGGCGATATCACGCAGGGTCTTCCCCGAGTCGAAGAGCTGTTCGAGGCCCGCCGTCCCAAGAAGATGGCCCAGCTGGCCGAGATCTCCGGCCGCGTCTCCGTGGAGGAGGCCAAGCGTGCCACTCTGCTCAACGTCACCATTACCGCCGATGACGGCGAGGTGGTCACCTACGCCATCCCCAACTCTGCGGGCATCCGCGTGAAGGACGGCGACACGGTGAAGAAGGGCGACGCCCTCACCGACGGCGCCCTCTATCCCCAGGACGTCATCCGCATCCGCGGCGTCCACGCGGTGTACAACTACCTTATCCAGGAAGTGCAGAAGCCCTACCGTCAGCAGGGCGTTGACATCAACGACAAGCATATTGAGGTCATCTGCCGCCAGATGATGCGCAAGGTCCGTGTGGAGGACGCCGGCGATTCCGACCTGCTCTCTGGCTCCACCGTGGACATCATCGAGTTCAAGGACGCCTACAAGGCGGTTCAGGACCGCATTGATGCCGGCGAGACCAATGACGGCATGGAGCTGCGCCTGCCCACCTGCACCCGTCTGCTGATGGGTATCACCAAGGCCTCTCTGGCCACCGAGTCCTTCCTGTCCGCCGCCTCCTTCCAGGAGACCACCAAGGTCCTGACCGAGGCCGCCATTAAGGGTAAGGTGGACCACCTGCTGGGCCTGAAGGAGAACGTCATCATCGGTAAGCTGATTCCCGCCGGCTCCGGCCTGGCCGCTTACCGGAAGTACGACAAGCAGGAGGAGGCTCAGGCCGAATCCGCCTCCGCGGTTCACGCCACTCAGGAGCTCATGCGCTCCAGCTTCTAAGCAAATCCGGCAAAACACAGTGCTCCGCCGTCTTTCAGAGACGGCGGAGCACGTTTTTCTGTCTGAGCCATACAGAGAAGGGGAGAGGACTGTGCGTTTTCCACAGTAAGAAAGCGGTGACAAGAGGGCAAAATTGTTATTCGTGCCTGAAAGGGAAGAAAACCTTAAAAATGCCGTGTTTTCCGGTATTTTTGTGCTTGACTATCCAATCCACCTATGCTATAATCTCAAATTGCGCAGGTATGTCTGCGCCAAGCGTGTCAAAACGCTGCTTTTGAACAGAAAAATGGGAAGAAGGAGGCGTACAGATGCTCTCGGAGCTGAAGAATGGTCCCAAGGTGGCCGGCGTGAAGCAGACAAAGCGGGCGATCGGGGACGGGAGAGCGGTGCGCGTCTTTCTGGCAGAGGATGCCGACCCCCGCGTAACCGAGCCGGTAGAGGAGCTCTGCCGGGACAAGGGGATTGCCGTGGAGCATGTCCCCGCCATGAAGGAGCTGGGCGCAGCCTGCGGCATTGCCGTAGGGAGCGCTGTGGCGGCTCTGGTTCATTGATTTTAGCGGAATAATCTCACGGTTATTCTGTTAAAATATATTCTATCATCGTCTAAGAAAGGAGGAAAACCATGCCTACGTTTAACCAGCTCGTCCGTAAGGGCCGCGAGAAGGTGACCTACAAGTCCACTTCTCCCGCTATGCAGCATGGCCTGAACACCCTGACCAACCGCGAGACCGACCTGCCTTCTCCTCAGAAGCGCGGCGTCTGCACCGCAGTGCGTACCTCCACCCCCAAGAAGCCTAACTCCGCTCTCCGTAAGATTGCCCGTGTTAAGCTGACCAACGGCTACGAGGTCACCGCCTATATCCCCGGTGTGGGCCACAACCTGCAGGAGCACTCTGTGGTCATGATCCGCGGCGGCCGTGTCAAGGACCTGCCCGGCGTTCGTTACCACATCATCCGCGGCACTCTGGACACTCAGGGCGTCAATGGCCGTATGCAGGGCCGTTCCAAGTACGGCGCCAAGCGTCCCAAGGCCGGCAAGACCGCCGGAAAGAAGTAATCTTCCTGCGGCAACCTACCCCAGCAACACTGAAATGACACAATGCGCATGCGCGCAAGGCAGTTGTCCTTGCAGAAGCGCTTCCTTATATATAGGGGCGTTTCCGGCAGGGCACTGGACAAGCAGGCACTTGTCTTACACGGGGGCGCATGAGCGCCTTCGAGTACCTATGAAATCATACTATGAAGGAGGGAAGCAAAGTGCCCAGAAGAGGAAACGTACCCAAGCGGGAGGTTCTGCCCGACCCGCTGTATAACTCCGTACTGGTTACCAAGCTGGTCAACAGCATCATGCTGGACGGCAAGAAGGGCGTGGCCCAGAAGGTGGTCTACGGGGCGTTTGACATCATCAAGGAGAAGACCGAGAAGGATCCCCTGGATGTGTTCACCGCCGCTATCGAGAACATCATGCCTTCCCTGGAGGTCAAGGCTCGCCGCGTGGGCGGCGCCACCTACCAGGTGCCCATCGAGGTCCGTCCCGAGCGCCGTCAGACCCTCGGTCTGCGTTGGCTCACCACTTACTCCCGCGCCCGCAGCGAGAAGACCATGAAGGAGCGTCTGGCCGGCGAGATCATGGACGCCGCCAACAACCTGGGTTCCGCCGTCAAGAAGCGCGAGGATACCCACAAGATGGCCGAGTCCAACAAGGCGTTCGCTCACTACCGCTGGTAAAGGAGTTAAAGTATGCCTAGAAAAGTTAGCCTGGAGAATACTCGTAACATTGGTATCATGGCCCACATCGACGCGGGCAAGACCACCACTACCGAGCGTATTCTCTACTATACCGGCGTCAACTACAAGATCGGCGAGACCCACGACGGTACCGCCACCATGGACTGGATGGCTCAGGAGCAGGAGCGTGGTATTACCATTACCTCCGCCGCTACCACCTGCTACTGGCAGGGAACCAAGAACCAGTTCCCCCAGACCCGTATCAACATCATCGACACTCCGGGCCACGTGGACTTCACCGTCGAGGTGGAGCGCTCCCTGCGCGTGCTGGACGGTTCCGTGACCGTCATGTGCGCCAAGGGCGGCGTTGAGCCCCAGTCCGAGACCGTTTGGCGTCAGGCCGACCACTACAAGGTCCCCCGCATGATCTACGTCAACAAGATGGACATCATGGGCGCTGACTTCTATCACGTTCTGGACATGATCCACGACCGTCTGAAGTGCAATGCCGTGCCCATCCAGCTCCCCATCGGCAGCGAGAGCACCTTCAAGGGCATCATTGACCTGGTGGAGATGGACGCCGACATCTACTACGACGAGATGGGCAAGGACATGCGTGTGGAGCCCATCCCCGAGGATATGATGGAGCTGGCCCAGGAGTACCGGACCAAGCTGATCGACGCCTGCGCCGATCTGAACGACGAGATCATGGAGCTGGCTCTGGAGGAGCAGCCCATTCCTCAGGATCTGATCCGGAAGGTTCTGCGTCAGGGCACCATCGACAACAAGATCGTGCCTGTCACCTGCGGTACTTCCTACCGCAACAAGGGCGTGCAGAAGCTGCTGGATGCCATCGTGGACTTCATGCCCTCTCCCGTGGACATTCCCGCCATCAAGGGCGTGAATCCCGACACTGAGGAAGAGGATGAGCGTCCCGCTTCCGATGAGGCTCCCTTCTCCGCCCTGGCCTTCAAGATTGCCACCGACCCCTTCGTCGGCCGGCTGTCCTTCATCCGCGTGTACTCCGGCGTGCTGAACACCGGCACTGCCGTCCTCAACTCCACCAAGAAGCAGAAGGAGCGCATCGGCCGTATTCTGCAGATGCACGCCAATCACCGTGAGGATATCGAGACCGTGTACTCCGGCGACATCGCCGCCGTTATCGGCCTGAAGAACTCCACCACCGGTGATACCCTCTGCGACGAGAAGCACCCCATCATCCTTGAGTCCATGGAGTTCCCCGAGCCCGTTATCCGCGTGGCTATCGAGCCCAAGACCAAGGCTGGTCAGGAGAAGATGGGTATCGCTCTGGCCAAGCTGGCCGAGGAGGACCCCACCTTCAAGACCTACACCGACGAGGAGACTGGTCAGACCATCATCGCCGGCATGGGCGAGCTTCACCTGGAGATCATCGTGGACCGTCTGCTCCGCGAGTACAAGGTGGAGGCCAACGTGGGCGCGCCTCAGGTCGCCTACAAGGAGACCATCAAGAAGACCGTCGAGCAGGATACCAAGTATGCCCGTCAGTCCGGCGGTAAGGGCCAGTACGGTCACGTCAAGATCGTGGTTGAGCCCAACGAGTCCGGCAAGGGCTACGAGTTCGTCAACGAGATCACCGGCGGCGTCATTCCCAAGGAGTATATCCCTGCGGTCGACGCCGGTATCCAGGGTGCCATGCAGGCTGGCGTGCTGGCCGGCTACCCTGTGGAGGACGTCAAGGTCCGCCTGATCTACGGTTCCTACCACGAGGTCGACTCCTCCGAGATGGCCTTTAAGATTGCCGGCTCCATGGCCTTCAAGGAGGCCTGCCGCAAGGCCAATCCCATCCTGCTGGAGCCCATGATGAAGGTCTCCGTTATTGTTCCTGACGAGTACCTGGGCAACGTCATCGGCGATCTGAACGGCCGCCGCGGCATGATCCAGGGTCAGGAGAGCCGTACCGGCGCTACTCAGGTTGATGCTCTGGTGCCTCTGGCCAACATGTTTGGCTACGCCACTGACCTGCGTTCCTCCACTCAGGGCCGCGGCCAGTACTCCATGGAGCCCCACAGCTACGTGGAGATTCCCAAGAGCATTGCTGAGAAGATCATCGCCGAGCGCGGCCGCAACAATGCTGACTAAGTAATTGCTCATACCATGGCCCCCCGAAGAGGGGGGCTGCGGGATGACTTTTGCGCGGATGCGGAATAGGGTATTGCAATTTTCCCGTCAATGCTATACAATGTTTACGCATTCTCTACAACATCAAACATGTTAACATGTAATTAAGGAGGATATCCAACATGGCTAAGGCAAAATTCGAGCGTAATAAGCCCCATGTCAACATCGGCACTATCGGCCACGTTGACCACGGCAAGACCACTCTGACCGCTGCCATCACCAAGTACCTGGCTCTGCAGGGCGGCGCCGAGTACACCGACTACAGCTCCATCGACAAGGCTCCCGAGGAGCGCGAGCGCGGCATCACCATCAACACCTCTCACGTTGAGTATCAGACCGCTGCCCGTCACTATGCCCACGTCGACTGCCCGGGCCACGCCGACTATATCAAGAACATGATCACCGGCGCTGCTCAGATGGACGGTGCCATCCTGGTCATCGCCGCCACCGACGGCCCCATGGCTCAGACCAAGGAGCACATCCTGCTGGCCCGTCAGGTCGGCGTGCCCGCTATCGTTGTCTTCCTGAACAAGTGCGATCAGGTCGATGACGAGGAGCTGCTGGAGCTGGTTGAGATGGAGGTCCGTGAGACCCTGTCCAACTACGAGTTCCCCGGCGACGACATTCCCATCATCAAGGGCTCCGCTCTGAACGCCCTGGTGTCCGAGTCCACCGATCCCAACGCTCCCGAGTATGCTTGCATCAAGGAGCTGATGGACGCTGTTGACTCCTATATCCCCACTCCCGACCGTAAGGCCGACCAGCCCTTCCTGATGCCCGTCGAGGACGTGTTCACCATCTCCGGCCGTGGTACCGTTGCTACCGGCCGTGTCGAGCGTGGCCAGCTGAAGGCCGGCGAGACCGTCGACATCGTGGGTCTGACCGAGGAGAAGAAGTCCACCGTCGTCACCTCCATGGAGATGTTCCGCAAGACTCTGGACTACGTCGAGGCCGGTGATAACGTCGGCTGCCTGCTGCGTGGTATCGCCAAGACCGACATCGAGCGCGGCCAGGTTCTCTGCAAGCCCGGCTCCATTCACCCCCACACCAAGTTCAAGGGCCAGGTTTACGTCCTGTCCAAGGACGAGGGCGGCCGTCACACCCCCTTCTTCAACAACTATCGTCCTCAGTTCTACTTCCGTACCACCGACGTGACCGGCATCATCACCCTGCCCGAGGGCACTGAGATGTGCATGCCCGGCGATAACGTCGACATGGACGTGGAGCTGATCACCCCCATCGCCATCGAGAAGGGCCTGCGTTTCGCTATCCGCGAGGGCGGCCGTACCGTCGGTTCCGGCGTTGTCATCGACATCAACGAGTAATTGAGGTCCTGACACACGACTGATGTGTGCTCTCAGAGAGGCTTTATCCGTAATGGATAAAGCCTCTCTTTTTTTGACCATACGCAAGGAAAATTTCGGATAACAGCAGACGATTCGTGGAAAATGCAGGATGTACTTCACATTAGAAGCCGAATGTTGTATAATAATGCCGTTATACGGGCGCTCTGATATGCAGAATGGCATGGCAGGGGGCTCTTGTTTAAAGTTTATGAAGGGAGTGGCCGGCTGATGGACAGCAGTACGAGTGCAGCTGTTGGCGCAGATTCGGAAGAGGTAGTAAACGCTTTTACGAAGTTTTTCCAGGCACCGAATCTCTGGCAGCGGGTGCTGTATGTGGTGCTTCTTCTGGCGGTATGCCTGATTGTCATGAAGCTGCTGATGTCAGTGCTGAATCGGGCGCTGGATCGGCTGAACATTGAAAAGGGACTCCATACATTCATCAAGTCCGTGGTCAAAATACTGCTCTGGTTTTTGACTATAACTATTATCCTGGGCTATATCGGGATAGAGGTCACGTCGCTCATTGCGCTGCTCTCTGTCATCGGCCTGGCGGTTTCCCTGGCCATTCAGGGGACACTCTCCAATCTGGCGGGTGGAATCCAGGTGCTGGTGTCCAAGCCCTTCAAGGCCGGGGACTATGTTGAGACGGAGAGCATCAGCGGAACAGTGAGTGAAATTGGGCTGGTATATACCAAAATCAAGACCTATGACAATAAGATCATTATGATTCCCAACGGTCAGGTCGCCTCTGCCAAGATTACCAACTACACTGCCGAGGAGCGGCGCCGGGTGGACCTGAAGTTCAATACCTCCTATGACGCGCCGATAGAACTGGTGAAGGAGACACTTCAGTCGGTGATCCACAGCCACCCCAAGGCCTTGAAGGAGCCTGCGCCCTTTGCCCGGGTTTCAGCTTACCAGGACAGCTCCATTGAGTATGCTGTGCGTGTGTGGTGCGCTACAGACGATTACTGGGACCTCTATTCTGATCTGCTGGAGCAGGTCAAGGCGGCCTTTGACAAGAATGGAATTGAGATGACCTACAACCATTTGAATGTGCATATGAAGCGGGAATAAGAGTACAGGGAGGCGGTTGCCTATGGTGAGGCAGTTTTCTGCGGTGGGACAGGGGTTGATGAAGGTATTCTTCGGTGCATGCCTGTCCGCAGCTTATGTGCTGCTGAATACCACTGGGCTGCTTCTGGGGCTTATGCCGCTGCGGATACTCTCGGCAGTTGTATGTCTGGCCGGTTTTTTTCTGGCATACGTGGGCCTGACAGCGGCTGCCGTAGCTGAGAGCGGGTACCGGCGGGCCATTTGGTGTGCGCGTCTGAGCGCTGTGGCGGGCCTGCTGGCAGCTCTGCTGATGGATAACCCGCTTTTGATTCTTGCCCTTGCACTCTTCCGGCAGTGCATGGATCTGATTGGCATTGTGGTTGTCTGCCGCGTCTCCGGTCAGCTGATGACAGAGCAGCACGGTGAGAGTTATGACGGCAGGGGAGCGCTCACATGGAAACTGAGCCTTCTGTGCGGGGTGGGAGCCGGCGTGTGCGGCTGCGTATCCGTTATCTTCCTGAATGAAAAACTGCTGTTGGCTGCTGTAACGTTTTATCTGATACTTCAGATATTGGAGCGGCTGGTATACATGATTTTTCTCTATCGGAGCCATAACGTGTTCCAGAGCCGGTAAAAAAGAAGTGCGCCGTGCTTAGAACAAGCGCGGCGCTGTGGCTGGAATGCCTTCTCAGGATTGGGGAAGTGCCAGACCGTGGATAAAGCCGTCCAGTTGGCTGGAGAGCACTTCTCCGCCGATGACAGTATTTTTGTAGACCAGAAGGCCGGCCTGAACACCTGTCTCACCGGTTGGGTAATTGGTGATGGTGTAGGCATAGCGCTTGACCCGCTTTCCACAGTATTTGGTCAGGTCAAAGCCCTGCCCGGACTGGAGTTCCAGATACTGTGTATAAGTCTCGTCAAAGGTCTCCGGAATGAGGAGCTCCTCCACTGCGACGGGTTCCGGCTCCACGGTCCAGCCATATTGCTCCAGATAGGCGACGCGGTCCTCATTGGTTTTGACGCCGCTGGGGTCCACCAGTGCGGAGACCGCCGTCCCCTGTCCGCCCAGGAGGACGAACACGGCCACCAGCGCGCCGCAGAGCGCCACCCCGGCCACAGCCGCGGCGGTGAGCTTTCTGCGGTTTACTTTGGCGGTAAAGATAAACACAGCGCAACGCTCCCTCCGTTTTATGTCGTGGTAATCCATATGTGGACGGAGGGCTGGTTATGCCAGAAAGCGGTGCGGACAGATAAACAGAGGGGGATGGCATGGAGCGGCTGGATAAAATTCTGGCCTCTACGGGACGGTGGTCCCGTCGGGAGGTCAAGGAGCTGGTGCGGACCGGACGGGTGACCGCCAACGGAGCGGTGGTACGCAGCCCGGAGGAGAAGTACCAGCGGCAGGGCTTGGTGCTGCTGGTGGATGGGCAGAGTGTGCTCTGTGACCGGTATACCTATTTGATGCTGCACAAGCCTGCGGGACTGGTTTCCGCCACAGAGGACCCCAGACAGCCCACCGTGTTGGAGCTGCTGCCGGAGCATCTGCGGAAAATCGGGCTTTTTCCGGCCGGACGCCTGGATCGGGACACCGAAGGGCTGCTGCTGCTGACCAATGACGGCGCTCTGGCCCATGCGCTCCTCTCACCCAGAAAGCATGTGGACAAGACCTATTTTGTCCGCGTGGAGGGGATATTGGACCGGACGGACGTGGAGGCCTTTCAGGGCGGCATGACCCTGGGGGATGGGCTAGTGTGCCTGCCTGCCGGGCTGGAATTGCTGGAGGCGCCGGATGAGGCCCTTGTGACCCTGCATGAGGGGAAATACCATCAGATCAAGCGGATGCTGGCGGCCCGGGGCAAGCCGGTCCGCTATCTCAAACGGCTTACCATGGGGCCCCTGGTGCTGGATGAGAGCCTGGCGAAAGGGAACTGGCGCCCGTTGACAGGGGAGGAACTGGAGCAGCTGCGGGCTGTTCCAGGAGCTGGAACGGAAAAATCCACAGAAAAACTTGCCGAATAAGTGACGAAAACAATGAAAAAGCGCTGATTTACCCCGATATTGTCGTAAAATGAGGAAGCGTTGAACGAACTTCGGCAATTTTCACAAAAAATTTTGCGTTTCCTATTGAAATGCACAAAAAAATCCGCTATACTGTAAAGGAAAATGTGCGTTCCCATGATACTTAGAGTTTGAGGGAGGCTGTCGCCTATGTCCAGCAGGATTTTTCAGAGCGTCGTATTACAGATGAAGGAGAGCTCAGACAGAGCAATTGGCGTCATCGATTCCGAGGGAACGGTGGTGGCTTGTAATGAGCTGACCAATATTGGAGAGCGTTGGCCCGGTGCGGTGGATGTCGTGAATGCCGCCGGAAATGAGATTGTCACCTTTGAGGGCAGGACCTTCAAGCCGCTGACCGGCTGGGGGGCCCAGTTTGACTATGCCGTCTTTGTCCGCGGTGAGGATGAGCAGGCCAGGCTTCTCTGCGCCATGGCCGCTGTGGCCCTCAACGGTGCCAAGACCTACTATGAGGAGAAGCATGACAAGGCCACCTTTGTCAAGAACATCATCTCCGACAATATCCTCCTGGGTGACATCTATGTCCGCGCCAAGGAGCTGCATTTTGTCTCCGAGGTGCCCCGTGCCGTGTTCCTGATCCGCCAGGTGGGTTCCACCGACGTGGGTGCCATCGACGTGGTCCAGTCCCTGTTCCCCGAGAAGCAGGTGGACTTTGTCCTCTCCATCAGCGAGACTGACGTGGCGCTCATCAAGCAGCTGTCCGACACCACCGAGAGCAAGGATCTCTACAAGGTGGCCAAGCAGATTGAGGATGCCCTGGCCGAGGAGCTCAACGTGAAGGCGGTCATCGGTATCGGCACCATCGTCAGCCACATTCGGGATCTGGCCCGTGCCTACAAGGAGGCCCAGGTGGCCATCGACGTGGGTAAGGTGTTCGATACCGAGAAGAGCATCATTAATTATGAGAACCTGGGTATCGGACGTCTGATCTACCAGCTGCCCACCACGCTGTGCGAGATGTTCCTCCAGGAGGTCTTCAAGAAGAACCCCATTGACGCGCTGGATCAGGAGACCCTGTTCACCATCAACAAGTTCTTTGAGAACAACCTGAACGTGTCCGAGACGGCCCGGAAGCTGTTCGTCCACCGCAACACCCTGGTGTACCGGCTGGAGAAGATCAAGAAGCTGACTGGCCTGGATCTGCGGGAGTTCGATGACGCCATCACCTTCAAGGTGGCCCTGATGGTCAAGAAGTATCTGATCTCCCGGGGCATTGATTCCTGAACATGACAACCGCATATAGGGGACGCCGATACCGGCGTCCCCTATATGCGGTTGAACGGATATGCGGCGCCTGGTTGGTTGTGCGCAGGGAAGAAGGCTAAGAATTTCAAGGCTCGGCAGACACTATGACAATATCAGGCAGACGAGGTAGCTATGATTCGACTTATCGATATCTATAAAACCTATGACAACGGCACCAAGGCCCTGAAGGGGATCAACCTGCGGATTGATGACGGGGAGTTTGCCTTCCTGGTGGGCTCCTCCGGATCCGGCAAATCCACCATCATCAAGCTGCTGACGGCCGAGATTGCGCCTACTGACGGGCGGCTGATGGTGAACGGCTACAATCTGAACACCATCCGTCCCCGGCAGGTGCCCTATCTGCGGCGGACTCTGGGGGTTATCTTCCAGGATTTCCGGCTGATTGAGAAAAAGACAGTGGCAGAGAACCTGACGTTTGCCATGCGGGTGGTGGGTGCCTCCTCCCGGGAGATCCGCAAGCGGATTCCCTATGTGCTGGATCTGGTGGGCCTGTCCAAGAAGAAAGATATGTGCCCCAACCAGCTTTCAGGCGGCGAGCAGCAGCGTGTGGCCATCGCCCGGGCGCTGGTGAACAACCCCAGCATGATCATCGCCGACGAGCCCACCGGCAATCTGGACCCTCAGCGCTCTCTGGAGATTATGATGCTTCTGGAGCGCATCAATGAGCTGGGCACTACCATGCTGGTGGTTACCCATGAGAAGGAACTGGTCAACCGCTTCTCCAAGCGTGTGGTGGCCATTGAAAGCGGCAGGATTATCAGCGACGAGACAGGCGGGTATTACAACAATGAGACATCGTTTTAATTTTACCTATTTTCTGTCAGAGGGCGTCCGCAGCATCTTTACCCACGGTCTCATGTCATTTGCCGCCGTGTGTATGATTGTGGCCTGCCTTCTGATCATGGGCTCCTTTTCCCTGGTGGCCGTGAATGTAGGCGAGATGCTGGGGGAGCTGGAGCGTGACAACGAGTTCCTGGCCTATGTGGATGAGAATCTGTCCACAGAAGAAGTAGCCGCTCTCCAGGGCACGCTTGAGGCGGTACCCAATGTAGCATCCGTGGAGTTCATCAGCAAGGAGACCGCCAAAGAGGACTATGTAGAGCAGTATGCCAGCGGTGAGGACGCGGAACTGTTCCTGGATCTGCCTGATGAGGTGTTCCGGGACCGGTACAGCATCAAGGTCACCGACATTGAGCAGTTCTCTGAAACCGTGTCGGCTGTGGAGGCGGTATCCGGGGTGGTGAATATCCAGGCCATCCCCGAGATCGCCCAGGGCTTTGTGGTTATCAGCAATGTGGCCAGCGGCGTGGCCCTTATCCTGGTGGTGATGCTGGTGGTCATGTCACTGTTCATCATCGCCAACACCATCAAGCTGGGCACCTTTACCCGGCGGGATGAGATCGCCATCATGAAGATGTGCGGTGCCACCAACAGCTTTGTACGCTGGCCCTTCGTGTTTGAGGGTATGATTCTGGGCCTTGCGGGCGCCGTGGTAGCCTTCCTGCTCCAGTGGGGTGTGTACAGCCTTATCGGACAGGCGATTGAGACGTCCGACACCATTCAGCTCATCACCATCATCCCCTTTGATGCCATGGCCCTGAAAGTATTCGGCATTTTCTGCGGTACCGGCCTGGTGGTAGGTGTGGGCGGCAGTATGGTGGCTATCGGCAAATTCCTGCAGGTATAAGGGGAACCGTATAAAAAGGAGATACTCATGGCACAGAAACAGCACAACGGAAAGATGGGGAAGAAGAGAAACTGGGATACCAGAAGAACCCTGATGGCGGTACTTGCCGGCCTGATGGTGCTGCTCCTGCTCCTGCCCATCCTCACCATGGCTATGCCGGCGGCACAGGCCGTGACAGAGGACGAGCTCCGGCAGCAGATTGAGGACCTGAAGGGGAACGCCTCCGACGTAGAGAGTAAGAAGGAGGAGCTTCAGAGCCAGCTGGAACAGATCGAGGGCCAGAAGGATAAGGCCATGCAGGAGAAGCAGCTCCGTGACCAGGAGCTGGCCTACATTGACCAGCAGATTGCCAACACGGAGAGCATGATCGCCCATTATGACCAGCTCATTGAGCAGGAGACCGCTAATCTGGAGGAAGCGGAGGCCAAGGAGGCCGCCCAGTATGAGCTCTTCTGCCAGCGTGTGCGGGCCATGGAGGAGGGCGGCACTGTCTCCTACTGGGCCATTCTCTTCAACGCCAGCAGCTTTTCCGATATGCTGGATAAGCTGGTTTTTGTCCAGGATGTGATGGACTACGACAATGCAGTGATTGAGCAGCTCAAGGCGGACCGCCAGGCGGTGGCCGACGCGCTTGCCGCGCTGGAGAGCTCCCGGACCGAGCAGGCCAATCAGAAAACCCTGTTGGACCAGCAGCGGGCGGACCAGGCCGTCAAGGTGGAGGAGGCCGCCCAGGTGCTGAAGAACCTGGAGGACGATGTGGCCGAGTATGAGCGCCTGCTGGAGCAGCAGGCCGCTGAGGAGGCCCGGGTTAACGACGAGATTGCCCAGCGGGAGGCGGAGCTGGAGGAACTGATCCGGCAGAACCAGATTCAGTTTACTGTCAGCAACGGCTGGCTCTACCCGTTGCCCACCAGCTGCATGACCCTGACCTCTGCCTTTGGTTACCGGATTCACCCCATCACCGGCCGGCCCCACAGCCATACCGGTACGGATATCGCCGCGCCCTACGGCACGCCCATCAAGGCGGTCAAGAGCGGCGTGGTCACCATCTCGGAGTACGGCAGTTCCTATGGCAACTACGTTGTCATCAGCCACGGCGACGGCACCGCCAGCCTCTATGCCCATATGAGCAGCCGTGCGGTGAGCGTGGGCGACGTGGTCAGCCAGGGCGATGTTATCGGCTATGTGGGCTCCACCGGCAACTCCACCGGCAACCATCTGCACCTGGAGATCCGGGTCAACGGCACCCGAGTGGACCCGGAGCAGTACTGGCCTGATCTGCCTTTCTATCGCCAGTACAACACCTGATAACGGGAGAATATGCTTAAGACGGGAGCGGGCGGGGGAGACAATCCCCACCCGCTCCCTATTTTTATAACGTATCCGTACAATCTCCACCCTGAAAGGAAGCATCTCAATGACAAAGAAACGTTTTTCCCCGCTGACCCTGATTCTGGCCGTGGTGATTACTCTGGTGGTGACCCTTGGCGGTGTGGCGCTGGCCGCCTGGGCGTTCATCGGTCCCCAGGGGCTCACCCTGCTGGAGGGTCTGGCCCTGATCAACACCCGTTTCGTGGGCGAGTACGAGGAGAGCGAGGTGGTGGACGCGGCCATGAACGGCATGGTGTCCGGTCTGAATGACCGCTGGTCCTACTACCTGGACCCGGAGAGCTACGCATCCACCCAGGAGCGCCGCCAGAATGTATATACCGGTATCGGCGTGACCGTCAACTATACCAGTGAGGAGGGCCTTACGGTCATCGGCATCACTGAGGACGGGCCTGCCGACCAGGCCGGACTTCAGGTGGGAGATATCATCATCGCCGTGGACGGCACTTCCCTGGCTGGGGATGCCCGCTATGACGGCGCCAATCTGATTCAGGGCGAGATGGGCACCAGTGTGGAGCTGGAGGTCAAGGGCGCTGACGGCAGTGTCCGGACAGTAACCGCCACCCGCGCCCAGCTGGAGACTGACCCGGTGGATTATGAGCTGCTGGAGAGCGGCGTGGGCTATATTCAGGTGAAGAACTTCTACCGCCGCAGCGCCGACGGCGTGAAGGAGGCGGTGGACAACCTGGTGGCCCAGGGGGCCACGGCGCTGGTGTTCGATATGCGCAACAACGGCGGCGGCTATCTGGATGAGCTCACCGAGATGCTGGACTACCTGCTGCCCGAGGGCCCTATCTTCCGCCAGCAGGACCGGGACGGCAACGAGCGGGTGACCAACTCGGACGCCCACTGCATCGACCTGCCCATGGCCACACTGGTCAACGCTGACACCTACTCTGCTGCCGAGTTCTTCGGCGCCGAGCTTCAGGAGCAGGGGGTGGGGGTCATCGTAGGCGAGCCTACCTCCGGCAAGGGTTACTCCCAGCAGACCTTCCCGTTGCCCGGCGGCGGTGGCCTGGGCATCTCCACGGAGAAGTATTTTACCGGAAACGGCGTCTCCCTCATCGGTACCGGTGTCACGCTGGACCGGGAGGTGTATCTCTCCGAGGAGGAGAGCCAGCTGCTGCTGGCAGGACAGCTGCCCCATGACCAGGACGGCCAGCTTCAGGCCGCGCTGGAACTGTTGGGCGTAAGCGAATAAAAGAAAGCGGCCGTCTCGTCTGAGACGGCCGCTTTGCTGTTACTGTTCGGTGGATACGGCAGGAAGAACGTGGGCTCCCTTTCTGGTCAGAAGCCAGCCGCTGGTGAGGGCGGTAAAGGGCGCCACGGTGACCAGGCCGAAGGAGCCCACTACCGTATGGATGATCTCAGCAGCCACGTATTTGTAATTGATGATGTGCTGTACCGGCGTACCCTGGGCCATAAAGACCATGAGAAGGGCTACATAGCCGCCGGAGTAGGCCAGCAGCAGGGTGGTGGTCATGGTGCCCATGGCGGCCCGGCCCACATTCATACCGGACTTGACGGCCTCCTTCCAGCTAATATCGGGCCGCTTCTCCACCACCTCGTTGACGGCGGAGGTGATGTCCACGGACAGGTCCATCACCGCGCCGGAGGCGCCGATAAAGATGGAGGCCATGAAAATCCGGGTCAGGTTTAGGTCCTGGTACCCGGCGTAGAGCAGGCTCTCGGAGCTCTGCATGACGGCGCCGTGGATTTTGAACAGGTCGGTGAAGAGGGCGCCCAGCAGACAGGTCACCAGAATGCCCAGGGAGGCGCCGGACACGGCGGACAGGGAGCGGCGGTCAAATCCGTAGACCAGAGAGATGATCAGGATGGTCAAACCCAGAGTGATGGCCAGGCCGATGAGGATGGGGTTCCAGCCCTTGAGATAGAGGGGGACCAGAACCTTCCACAGCATCAGGATGGTGAGGACGAAGGAGAGGATGGCCCGGATGCCGGTGCGTCCGGCAAAGAGGATGAGCAGCGCGGCAAATAGCAGGGCGAGCAGAGCCTCAGCGCCCATGCGGTCATGGTCGATCATGGTCACGTTGGTGATGCCGTCCTCCGAGAAGCTTACCACCACCAGGGCCTTGTCTCCGGGGGAGAAGAGCTTGTCCTGCTCCACCGACCCGTTGAGCATGTTGACGCCCACGGTGGTCTGGCCCTTGAAGCGGCCGCCCAGCAGCTCCAGGGTACAGCGCTGCTCGCCGGAGCGGACCAGTCCGGTGTCGATAATGGTGGAGTTGTCCACGCTCACCACCAGAGCGGAGCAGCGATCCGCCTCCTGATACTGCACGGCGTCCTCATACCCGGTGGGCAGGAGCATCAGGACCACAATGAGCAGCAGGCACAGGGCCACAGGGGCGTAGTAGCGGCGTTTGGCCGGGTCTCGGAGAAGGGAATTCATATTGACGAGGACATCCTTTCTGTATCAGCAGACGGATGCGGCAGTATCTGCCGCATCCGTCTGCTTTTTTATGGGGAGAGGAAGGGAGTAATCAGGCAACGCCCAGCATGTCTGCCAGCTTGTTGTAAATCTCGGTGTTGTCGTAGTAGCCGTTGAACACCTCGGCGTTGACGCCGTGGGCCAGCACGGCCACGGGCAGACCGGTGTGGCTGTAAGAGGTGAAGGAAATACCGGCCTTGTTGTTGATGATGTGGGTGATGGTGACGCTCAGGGGCTCGTAGGTACCGTAGAGCACATACTCCTCCTGCTCATACTGGCTGGCGGCGGTGCCGTTGATGCTCTTCTCGTAGGCAGCGCGCAGCTGCTCCTGCTCATAGGCGGTGAGCACCAGCTTGTCGCCCTCCTCGCCCTGGGTCTTCAGCCCGAAGAGCGCCTCGATGTCCTTGAGCACGTCCTCGAAGGAGGTCTTGTTCTCCTTGTAGGCGGCCACGTAGTCGCTGTCAAACTTGGCGTAGGAGATCTTCTGGTTCTCCAGCAGGTCCAGATAGGTGTCGTAGTCGGTGCCGGCGAAGCCGATGGTCATACCGCCGGTCTCGTGGTCGCCGGTGACCAGGATAAGGGTCTCCTCGGGGTGCTCTTCGGCGAAGTCCACGGCCACCTGGACAGCGTCAGCCAGGGCCTGGGTGTCGTGGATGGCGGAGGCGGCGTCGTTGGCGTGGCAGGCCCAGTCGATCTTGCCGCCCTCGCACATCATGAAGAAGCCGTTGTCGTTGTCCAGAACCTCAATGCCCTTTTCCACGTAGTCGGCCAGGGACCACATGTCGTCGGTGCGGTCCACCTCGTAGGCCATGGCGTCGCCGTCGGCCAGGTGCTCGTCGATAAGGATGACCTTGCCGTCCTCGGCGGAGACAGCCTCAGCCTCGGCCTGGGTCTTGACCACCTTGTAGCCGGCCTCAGTGGCCAGGTCGTACAGGTCGGCCTGGTCGCCCTCGGAGCCGGTGGGCTTGAGCAGGCCGCCGCCGGCGAAGTAATCGAAGCCGGAGTCAATCAGCTCCAGGCCGATCTCGTAGTAGCTGCTGCGGCTGGCCTGGTGGGCGTAGAAGGCGGCGGGAGTGGCGTGGTTCAGGTTGACGGAGCTGATGACGCCGATCTTGTAGTCCTTCTGGGCCTTCAGCTGCTCGGCGATGGTCTCATAGGCCACGGTGCCGGTCTCGTCCACGTTGATGGAGCCGGAGTAGGTCTTGTGACCGGTGGAGATAGAGGTGGCAGTAGAGGCGGAGTCGGGGGCGAAGGAGTTGGAGTCAAAGGTGACGGCGGAACCGGCAGCCTCGAAGTTCATGAAGTTGAGATACTCGGGGCCGTCCAGAATAGCGCCCTGGTTATCGTCCAGGCTGGGAGCGGCCTGCCAGTAGTCCTCGTCATTCAGCGCGCCCAGGAAATCGGAGGTGGACTGAATCTGAGGATAGCTCATGCCGTCGCCGATGAAGAGGAAGACATACTTGGGAGTCTTGACGGTCTGCTCGGTCTCGGCGGAGAGCTGCTGAACTGTGGGCTGAGAGGGGGTGGACGCGGGGGGAGTCTCCTGACCGGTGGTGGTGCTGCCGCAGCCGGCCAGCATGCCGGAGAGTGTGGCGGCGGCCAGAGTGAGGGTCAGGGAACGTTTGAGCTTCATTTCGAATTTCCTCCATTCGGTGTCTTGTAGATGAACTTGGAACCGGACCTAATCATAGCTATTTCAGAAGGGACCTGCTATCTGAAAAAGGTAAACAAGGGAAAAGAGACGGTAAAGAATTGTAAGGAGCATTTAAAGGCAGGGCGGGGAATATACTCTCGGTGACATGGGCTGTTGGAGGAATTGGGATGTTGGGGCATGTGGTGCTGACCGGAGAAAAGGGCTGGAAAACGGTTGTGGACAGGTATGAGGTGCTGGGGCTGTCCCTGCTCCGGGTGTCGATTCCGGGGCAGTCCGGGCGGCATGAGAAGCGGCTGGAGCGCCGGATTGACCGCGCAGCCCGCCGCCTGAGGGAGGCGGGAGTCCGCCGGGTACTGACAGCCTCCGACTTTTCCTGCTGGGAGCGGCTGGAGGCCCAAGGGCTGAAGGGTGTAGATCCGGGCCCCATGTGTCAGACTATGGCGGCGGAGCTGGCGCTGGCGGCGCTGGAAGGCGGGCTCTGTCCGCCTGAGCGGGCGGTGGTGGCGCTGCGTGGCGGACGGGTGTCCAGACCATTTTTCCAGGCTGCGGTGGCGCTGTGCGCCCGTGTACGGGGCGTTGCGGTATGCGCGCCGTCCGGAGGCGGGGAACTGGCGGATTATCTGCGCCGTGAGTTCGGGCTCCCGGTATTGGAGCGGGAACAGCCTGCCCTGACGCTGGAATTTTCTCCTGTGTCCGGCGAAAACCACGGGGAACCGGTTATGGTGCTCCACGGACCTTCTCTTTCGCTTCTGGGGCTCTCGCTGGGGCCTGAACAGCCTGTCCCCGAAGGGCTGGCTTCACTGCCCCTGACGGCTGCCCTTTGGGAGGAGGGATACCTGACAAAACCGCATGTGATTATGGCTGGAAATTTCGCGAAACAGAGGGACGAGAAGGGAAAAGCCCTTGACAGAACCTTGTAAAATACCTATAATACGTAACGTCACTATTGCGAGATAGTGTATTTTTCTTATACGCAAAAATAGGGACCGACCCCGGCAGCGCCGCCCGGTCTCATTCACAGTTGAAATCTTCTGAAAACGGAAAGGTGTGCGCAGCAGCATGGCGAAAGAATTTAAGCTCAGCCCTGAGCGCTTCAAGGAACTGAAAGACGAGCTGGTCTATCTAAAGACTGTTCGTGAGAAAGAGGTAGCCGAGCAGATTAAGGAGGCCCGTTCCTTCGGCGACCTGAGCGAGAACAGCGAGTACGACGAGGCCAAGAACGAGCAGGGCAAGCTCTACTCCCGGATTGCCGAGGTGGAGAACATCCTGGAGAACTGTGTGGTCATCGAGGAAGAGGTTCACGACGGCAAGACTGTCCGCCTGGGCAGCAAGCTGAAGGTGCTGGACGTGGAGTTTGACGAAGAGCTGGACTACGAGGTGGTGGGCTCTCAGGAGGCCGACCCCATGAACGGCCGCATCTCCGAGGACTCTCCCTTCGGCCGGGCTCTGCTGGGCAAGTGCGTGGGCGAGGACGTGGTGGTAGAGGCCCCCGCCGGCGCTCTGCATTATAGGGTGCTGTCCATCAGCAAGTAAGCCGGGGCCCACAGCCCCAGCGGAAAAACATAAGAGAGGCCGGGAGGAACCGGCCATAAGATAAGGAGCAAGGAGTATGACAGAGAATACCAACGCCCCCGTTCAGGAGGAGCAGTCCCTTTCGGAGCTTCTCCAGATTCGCCGGGACAAGCTGAAGGAGCTGCAGGACGCGGGGATGGACCCCTTCCAGCAGACTAAGTACAGCGTGACCGCCCACTCCCAGGAGATCAAGGATAACTTTGAGACCATGGAAGGTCAGACGGTCTCCGTGGCCGGGCGGCTCATGTCCAAACGCGGCATGGGTAAAGCCATGTTCTGCGACCTGCAGGACGTCCAGGGCCGCATCCAGCTGTACGTCCGTATTGATGAGCTGGGGGAGGAGCCCTTCGCCCGGTTCAAAAAGGTGGACATCGGCGATATCGTCGGCGTGGAGGGCGAGGCCTTCCGTACCAAGCGGGGCGAGATCTCTGTTAAGGCGACGAAGGTTACACTCCTTTCCAAGTCCCTCCGGCCTCTGCCTGAGAAGTTCCACGGCCTGACCGACAAGGAGACCCGCTACCGCCAGCGGTATGTGGACCTGATTGTCAACCCCGAGGTGCGCCAGGCCTTTGTGGTGCGCTCCCGGTTTATCAAGCACGTCCGGGACTTCCTGGACAACCGGGGCTATATGGAGGTTGAGACCCCTGTGCTCAACACCATCTCCGGCGGCGCCACCGCCCGGCCCTTCATCACCCATCACAACACCCTGGACATCGACATGTACATGCGTATCGCCACTGAGCTGCCCCTGAAGCGGCTGATTGTGGGCGGCATGGACCGGGTGTATGAGATTGGCCGTATCTTCCGCAACGAGGGCATGGACCCCAAGCACAACCCTGAGTTCACCTCCGTGGAGCTCTACCAGGCCTTTGCGGACTTCAACGACATGATGGACCTGTTTGAGGAGCTGCTGTCCTCTGCTGCACAGAAGATTCTGGGCACCTATGAGCTGGACTGGCAGGGGGAGCATATCGACCTGACACCCGGCTGGCCCCGTCTGCCTATGCACGAGGCGGTGAAGCAGTACTGCGGCATCGACTTTATGGCCATCACCTCTGACGAGGAGGCCGTGGCTGCTGCCAAGGCCATCGGTGTGGAGCTGCCCGAGAGCAAGGAACCCACCTGGGGTAATGCCCTGTACGAGTGCTTTGACCAGAAGGTGGAGGAGAAGCTGATTCAGCCCACCTTCATTACGATGCATCCTGTGGACGTGTCCCCCCTGGCCAAGCGGTCTCCCAAGGACCCCCGTCTTACCGAGCGGTTTGAGCTGTTTATCTGCCACAGTGAGATGGGCAACGCTTTTTCTGAGCTCAACGACCCCATCGACCAGCGCGGCCGTTTCCAGAAGGAAGTGGAGGCTCGCGCCAAGGGCGACGACGAGGCCGGCATGATGGATGAGGACTTCCTCACCGCCCTGGAGTATGGTCTGCCCCCCACGGGCGGCCTGGGCATCGGCATTGACCGCTGCGTGATGATGCTCACCAACTCCGACACCATCCGGGACGTGATTCTGTTCCCCACAATGAAGCCTCTGGCCTCCGATAACGTTGCCAAGGCGGAAAAGGCCGGGCAGGCTGCTGCCAAGGCTGAGCCTGCTGCCGCTTCCGCAGAGAAGATTGATTTCTCCAACGTGAAGATCGAGCCTCTGTTTGAGGAGATGGTGGACTTTGAGACCTTCTCCAAGTCCGACTTCCGGGCTGTGAAGATCAAGGAGTGCTCTGCGGTGCCCAAGAGCAAGAAGCTGCTGAAGTTCGTGCTGGACGACGGCACCGGTACCGACCGCGTGATTCTCAGCGGCATTCACGAGTACTATGAGCCTGAGCAGCTGGTGGGCAAGACCGCCATTGCCATCGTCAATCTGCCTCCCCGCAAGATGATGGGAATTGACTCCTGCGGCATGCTGATTTCCGCTGTGCACGAAGAGGATGGCCACGAGGGCCTGAACCTGCTGATGGTGGATGACCGTATTCCTGCGGGTGCAAAGCTGTATTAAGCGGCAGCATTTTGGAAGAATAGAGTCGCCAGACGAATAATCCGATATGTAGAGCGGACTGTACCGGCATATGACGGTGCAGTCCGCTTTTCTTTGGGTCAGATAGCATGAGGAATCAAAGAAAAATTGCGATAAAAAATTTTGGATTTATAGTTGACATAGGACGAACAGGGTGCTATACTATACAAGCCGTCGTGAGACGGATATCATTTGGGGGTATAGCTCAGCTGGGAGAGCGCTTGAATGGCATTCAAGAGGTCAGCGGTTCGATCCCGCTTATCTCCACCAAAAAAGGCCTGAAATCTTATGATTTCAGGCCTTTTTGTATTTCTATCTGACAGTAAAATTCGCGCCCTGACAGCAGGCAGACGCATGAGGAAGAGGGAACGGTTACGGAGGAACACCTTTCCAATTGTGGACAGACATGTTATAATAATTTACCTTAGATGTAAGCGAACACCGTTTAAAATCCAACGGAACAGAAGGCAGATGGTATGACTGGGAAAGTATTTCAGCTCTAGATCCGTGAAAGGAGAGGGAAGATGGTACGCATAGCGGTTGCGGAGGACGATGCGGCGTGGGCCGGGCAGTTGCGGCAGTATGTGGATCAATATGCCGCCCAGACCGGCCGGAGTCTTGACCTGACGGTTTATAGCGACGGGGAGAGCCTTGTGGACGAGTACCACGGCCAATTTGACGTGATTCTTCTGGATGTGGAGATGCGCTTCCTGGACGGTATGGCCACAGCGGAGCTGATCCGGCGCACGGACCCTGCGGTGGTCATCATCTTTATCACCAACATGGCCCAGTACGCCATCCGGGGCTATGAGGTAAACGCCCTGGACTATATGCTCAAGCCGGTCAGTTACGATACGTTTGCCCAGCGGCTGGGCCGGGCGCTGAGCCGGATACACCGCCGGGAGAAGCGCTTTATCGCCCTGACCGTGCGGGGCGGAGTCATGAAGCTGGCCACGGAGGACATCACCTTTGTGGAGAGCCAGGGCCACCGGCTGATTTACCACACCACCACCGGGGAATTTACCAGCTCCGGCACCATCAAGGAGGCCGAGGAGATGCTGAGCGGGGCTTCGTTCTTCCGCAGCAACAAGGGTTATCTGCTGAATCTGGAGCACGTGGAGGGTGTGCAGGACGGCTGTGCCCTGGTGGCAGGGCAGAAACTCCTCATCAGCCGGGCATGGAAGGCACCTTTTCTGGAAGCGCTGGCAGCCTATCTGGGGGGGAGATGAGGATGTTCATAAAGGATATTCCCCGTCTGCATACCGCTCTGGCCGAGTGGATGAGCTGCATGATTCTGCTCTCCCTGGTTCCGAGGCGGCTGAACGGGTGGCGCTTTTGGCTGGCAGCCGGCGGGTCGCTGATTGTGATGTATGTATGGCTGGAGTCGACCCGGCCCCTTACCTCGGTGTTCTGGATGCTGGCCATGGCCGTAGCGGTGGGGCTGATGTTCCTGATGATGCTGCTGCTGGGCCGGATGAACGCTGTCACCACCGCCTACTGTACCATCCGTGCTTTTCTGCTGGCAGAGTTTGCCGCCTCTTTGGAGTGGCAGCTGTACAGCTTTTTCCACCACAGTGTGGAGCTGTCCCACTGGATGATATCACTGTTCTCCATGGCGGTGGTATACGCCGCCGTATTCTCTATCAGCTACTTCATAGAGCGCCGGGCCGCACGGGGTCTTCCACCCCCTGAGATGAGCTGGCGGGAGCTGCTGTCCGCTGTGGCGGTGGGCGTCTCGGCCTTTCTCATCAGCAACCTCAGCTTTGTCTGGTCGGATACGCCCTTCAGCAGCTCCATACGCCAGGAGATTTACAACATCCGCACTCTGGTGGACCTGGCCGGCGTGGTGGCGCTGTACGCCTATCATGTGCGGCTCTATGACCTGAACAGCCGCCGGGAGCTGGACGCTATCAAGAACATCCTGCAAAATCAGTATGTCCAGTACCGTCAGTCACGGGAGTCCATTGACCTCATCAACCGGAAATACCACGACCTCAAGCATCAGATCGCCGTGCTCCGCGCGGAGCAGGACCCGGCCCAGCGGGCCGCCTTCCTGGACAAGATGGAGGAGGAGATCCAGCACTATGAGGCCCAGAACAAGACGGGAAATTCCGTGCTGGACACTGTGCTCACCGGCAAGAGCCTCTACTGTGCCAAGCACAGCATCAAGCTCACCGCAGTGGCGGACGGAGAGGCGCTGCACTTTATGGAGGTGGTGGATATCTGCACCGTGTTCGGTAATCTGCTGGACAACGCCATCGAATATGAGCTGACCGTGCCCAACAAGGAGCTGCGCCTGATTCACCTGGAGGTGTCCACCCGCCGCGGATTTCTTCTGATCCGCTGTGAGAACCACTTTGAGGGAGAACTGGTCCTCCATCAGGGCCTTCCCAGCACCACCAAATCGGACACCAATTACCACGGTTACGGCCTGAAGAGCATCCGCTACACCGCCCAGAAATACGGCGGCAGCATGACGGTGAGCAAGGAGGACACTTGGTTTGTGGTGACCCTTTTGATTCCGATCCCTCCGGCATAATGCTGATGAATCAGGTGAAAAGCCCTCTTGATTTTGACGAAACGTCAAAATCAAGAGGGCTTTTTTGTAGACATTTCTGATATTGACAGACAGCTTGTGCATAAAATGAACTGTTTGTGTGTTTTCCGTGCAGAGACGGAATTTCCGTATAAAATAGTGCCTGTCATCAGGCATGTCCTGTGCCGGCAGGGGCGGCCTGAGAGCATAGGAAACGGAGGAAAGAAAATGCTGTCAATCAACATGGAAGACGTCTACAAAACATTGGAGACCTGTTCCCCCTATCTTATCGGACTCGGAATTGTCCTTGTACTGGCGATTGCTGCAATCATCGCCTGCCGGAAGCTGTCCGGCGCCCGGAAGTTTATCGTCCGCAGCCAGGCTGTGCTGGCTATGCCTCTGGCCCTTGTCATCGTGGTCAACCTGATCTGCTTCGGGCCTATGAACACGCTGATCACCCTTGCCACCGGAAACGGGACCATCAGCGAGCAGACCTCCGCCGACGCGGAGAAGCTGGTGCGGGAGATTGCCGGCGAGGGCATTGTCCTGCTGGAAAACAACGACGGCCTGCTCCCGCTGAGCAGCGGCAGCAAGCTGAACGTGTTCGGCTGGGCGTCCACCAACCCCTGCTACGGCGGCACAGGCTCCGGCGCTCTGAATGACAACTATCCCAAGGTCAGCCTGATTCAGGGCCTCACCGAGGCGGGGCTGGAGCTTAATCAGTCTCTTGTGGACTTTTACACCCAGTACTCTGACGTAAGACCCGGCCTGGGCATGCGCACCCAGGACTGGAGCCTGCCGGAGCCTCCGGCGGACACCTATCCCCAGGAGCTGCTGAGCGGAGCAAAGGAGTTCTCCAATACGGCTATGATTGTCATCAGCAGACTGGGCGGCGAGGGCTCCGACCTGCCCACCGACCTCTCCGCCGACAAGCTGCCCTATACCCAGAACTCTGACAAGTATAAAGACTTTGCAGACGGTGAGCACTACCTCCAGCTGTCCCAGACGGAGAAGGACATGATCAACCTGGTTACCGCCAGCTTTGACAATGTAATCGTGGTGTACAACGGCGCCAACGCCTTTGAGCTGGGCTTTGTGGAGGAGTATCCTCAGATCAAGAGCGTCCTGTGGTGCCCCGGCCCCGGCCAGAACGGCTTCTCCAGCCTGGGCAGCATCGTAACCGGCGAGGTGAACCCCTCCGCCAAGACCTCCGACACCTTTGTGTACGACCTGACCAGCACCCCCTACTGGAATAACATCGGCGACTTTGCCTATGACAACATGCAGGAGTTCCAGATCTACAACAAGTATCAGAAGCGGGATATTGTGCCCAGCTTTGTAAACTACGTGGAAAACATCTATGTGGGCTACAAGTTCTACGAGACCGCGGCTGTGGAAGGGCTTATTGACTACGATTCCGCCGTGCAGTATCCCTTCGGCTATGGCCTGTCCTACACCACCTTCCGCCAGACCATGGACTCCATGACAACGGGCAGCGACGGCAGCATTGTCATCAGCGTCACCGTGACCAACACTGGAGACACGGCAGGCAAGGACGTAGTAGAGGTCTACTACAACCCGCCCTACACCAACGGCGGCATTGAGAAATCCTCTGCCAATCTGATTGCCTTCGCCAAGACCGAGCTGCTGGAGCCCGGCGCGTCCCAGACTCTGACGCTCTCCTTCCAGCCCGAGGAGATGGCCTCCTACGACGCCAGAGTGAACGAAGCTTACGTGCTGGAGGCGGGGGAATACGTCATCAGCATCAACAGCGATTCCCACACTGTCATTGATTCCGAGACCTATACCGTGCCCTCCACCATCGTGTACAGCGTGGACAGCCCCTGCTCTTCCGACCAGACTGCCGCCGTCAATCAGCTGCAGTTTGCCGAGGGCGGCGTGGATTACCTGTCCCGGGCCGACGGCTTTGCAAACTATGACGAGGTCACCAAGACCCCTGACAACTACTCCATGCCCGAGGAGTATAAGGCCACTTTCATCAACAACAGCAACTACAATCCGGAGACCACCAATAATCCGGAGGACAAGATGCCCACGCTTGAGGCAAACAACGGCCTTAAACTGGCTGACCTGCGGGGTAAGGAGTACGGCGACCCCATGTGGGAGCAGCTGCTGGACCAGATGAGCGTGCAGGACATGAACCTGCTCATCTCTCAGGCCGGCTTCCAGACGGTCCAGATTGACTCCATCGGCAAGGTGGCCACTGTGGACTGCGACGGTCCCGCCTCCATCAACAACAACTTCACCCGCGTGGGTTCCATCGGCTTCCCCTCCGCCGTCATGGTGGCCTCCACCTGGAACACGGAGCTGGCCCGCGCCTTTGGCGACAGCATCGGCAAAATGGCGGATGAGATGAACGTCTCCGGCTGGTACGCGCCTGCCATGAATATCCACCGCTCCGCCTTCTGTGGACGCAACTTCGAGTACTACTCCGAGGACGGCGTCCTGTCCGGTAAAATGGCCGCCAACGCGGTGGCCGGCGCCCGGGAACACGGGGTGTACGCCTATCTGAAGCACTTTGTGCTCAACGACCAGGAGAACAACCGGGCCAACATGCTGTGCACCTGGGCCAGCGAGCAGTCCATCCGGGAGATCTACCTCAAGCCCTTTGAGCTGGCAATCAAGGAAGGCGGTGCTCAGGCACTGATGTCCTCCTATAACTATATCGGCAATAAGTGGGTGGGCGCCTCCTCCGAGCTGCTTCAGAGTATCGTTCGCGGCGAGTGGGGCTTCCAGGGCTTTGTCCTGACGGATTACTTCTCCGAGCACTACATGAACGCGGATATCGGCACCCGCAACGGCAACGACGCCTGCCTGTCTCCCATGGATGTGGGTGCCAACAACGTGCAGGACACCAGCGCCACTGCCGTGCTGGCCATGCGCCAGGCCTCCAAAAATATCCTCTATACCGTTGTGAACAGCCGGGCCTACGCCCCTGAGAATCTGAACAGCGGCATGCCCGCCTGGCAGATTGCGCTCATCGCAGCAGATGTGATTCTGGCCG
Organism: Pseudoflavonifractor sp.; assembly: GCF_050943825.1. NCBI lineage: Bacteria > Bacillati > Bacillota > Clostridia > Eubacteriales > Oscillospiraceae > Pseudoflavonifractor > Pseudoflavonifractor sp. The sequence continues at coordinate 313,494 of NZ_JBMNPX010000001.1, read as the reverse complement.
CCGTATTTGTGGTGCTGGAGTACCGGGCGGTGAAGAGCTACACCCGCAGAAAAGTCTCGGAGACCCAGGCAAAGCAGTAAGTTGGCTGCACCAACAGAGAGAAACACAGTTCAAAACATCTGACGATCCATATTATCCGGGGCCCCGCGTGAGAAACGCGGGGCCCCGGATTTTCAAGGGTGGAAACTGCAAAAAATATAGAAAGAAAACAAATAAAATGTGCTAAAAAAGGTTGAATAAGAGACTTTTGTGGACAAAATATGCGGGATATGCTATCATCAAAATATAAAAGAGTGGGAGACAGAGCTCGTGCTGTACTGGCCGGGCCTCGCATGCGGCAGAGGAAAGCAGGTAATGGCATGGCATTCTTTCAAAATGCAGGCGACAAGTTTTTCAATCCTTTTGCATGCCGAAACAGGGAGATCTATTTTGACTGCATCAGCCAGCTGATTGAGCGCTCCAAGGAGGTGCCGGTGCTGTATGAGGCGGACGCCAGGGACTGCCTGATTTTGTACCTGCAAAACTGCATGTACGCCATTCAGCGGGAGGATATCGGGGAGGAGATCGATAGCGGGCGGACACCCCAGGAGAACGCCTCGGCCATCCTGCGCTATTTCCGTGCCTGCGGCTGGATTGCCCCGCAGGAGATTGGCCGCAGCGGTGACAATATCGCCTCGGTGTCGGTGTACTGCCGCAAGCTGGTGGACGCCCTGCACCGGATATTCGACAGCGAGGCAAACGGCGCCATCACCAACCACATCTTCTCCATGTATGAGATTTTGAAGGCGGCCTCTGAGAAGGAGGGGCACCGATCCATCCGGCCCTATTCCAATATTCTGGTGCCGCTTCTGGACCACGAGTGCGACCTGAAAAACGAACTGTTGACGCTGCGGGAGAGCATCCGGGAGATCATGCGGGCCATTATGCGGATGGCCGATGTGAACAGCTTTGGCCAGTTTCTGATGAAGGATGAGATTCTGGACCGCTTTTTCAACGACTACTTTTTCATCAAAAAGAGCGGCCTGCTGCCCACCTACCTGTCGGACATTGAGCGAATGCTGGCCAGACTCCGGCGGAGTGAGCTGTGCGGCCGCATGGTACGGGAATACATGGCCTTGAAAAAGGTGGAGGAGGTCCAGGCCCGGGAGCGGATTGACCTCCAGTTTGACGAGCTGGAGCGCTTTATCCAGATTGAGTACCAGCAGGACATGGACTATATCGACAAGCGTATCAACACCTACTACAATCTCTACTCCACCAGAATGGCCATGGTGCTGAACAACCGCATGAACCTGGAGAGCCAGCTGAACCAGCTGCTCCTGCTGCTGAAGGAGCTGGATGAAGGGGAGCGGGAGGAGGTGCTGGGGCGGCTGTCCCAGGCCCACCGGCTGCTGAGCATCGGCTATGTGGGCCGCAAGTCCTTTGAGCGGCGAAAAAAGCCAAACCCCAACAGGGAGCAGGCCGGTCTGCTCCAGGAGGAGCTCACCGAGGAAGAGAAGCGGCGGCTGACCGCCCAGCTGCTGGAGGAGCAGCCGGACCGGTACGGACTTGCCCAGGTGGAGCAGTATCTGGACCGGAAGCTGGCCCACCAGGACAGCCTGACCGTGGAGGAATGGGGCGTTGCCACCCGGGACGACGCCATGATGATTGCAGCCAGTATGATTTACTCCGGCACCGTCGGCTTTCCCTACGAGGTGAAGTTCCAGGACGGAATGGCCCAGACCGAGGTGGCGGCCATCAGCCGGGTTGAGATTAAAAGGAGAACGCCATGAGTGACATCAGCCTGCAGCTTACGATTAAAGAGGAGAGCGGCGGCCTGTTCAAGCGGAGCGTGCGCAAGCTCCTGGAGTCCACGTTCATCCTGCGGGAGAAGGACGAGCGGCTGTATGCCTTTGTGTCCAGAGAGTCCAACCGGCAGGATATCTCAGAGTACCTGCGGATGATGGGCTTTGACATTTTTGTGGATGACAAGACCGGGGTGGCCATGCTCCAGGCCAGCGAGGAGGACGCGGAGACGGTGGGGCTGAAGCGGGCCAACGTGGTCACCTTCACTCCGGCACAGTACCATCTCCTTTTGGCACTCTGGAAGGTCTATCTGGAGAACCTGGGGTACAATGAGGGGAATTTCGTGACCAAGGGGGACCTGATTGACAAGATCAAGGGGTACGGCCTTACACCGGTGCGTACGGAGCTGAACGCCGCGTTCAAGCTGTTCAAGAAGTACAGCCTGATCTCCTACGCCGAGGATGAGGATGGGGAGGACATGAAGATCCAGCTGCACCCATCCCTCCAGTTTGGGTGGGACATCCCACAGTTTCAGACTGTTGTGCGGGAGTACCTGAAAGAAGAGCCGTCGGACGGGGCGGATACACCCGAGGCGGCGCCGGAGGAGTTTGAGGAGGCCCCATGATTCTGCTGAAAAAGGTGCGGCTCATTAACTGGTATGGCTTTACCAACGTCACAGCGCCCATATGCCGCTTTACCCTGATCGCCGGGAAGAACGGAAACGGGAAGTCCGTCATGCTGGACGCCATCAAGTATGCGGCCTACGGCGACACGGTGTTCAACAAGTCCTCCGAGAGCAAGGGCAGCCGGACCCTCTCCTCCTACACGCGGGGGCTGCTGGATGCCACGGCCGGGACCTACATGCGCCCGGCGGAGAAGGCACCCAATGTGTACAGCCATATTGTGCTGGAGTACTTCGACCAGGTGGAGGAGAAGGCCTTTCTGCTGGGCACGGTAATTGAGACAAGCCCGTCCAACAACTGCCAGGCCTACCGGTACGTCATGGACCGCCGGACACTGGACCAGGTGGAGCACACCTACACGGACGGGGCAATCACGGTGCCCTATTCCGCAAGCGGGCTGCAGAAGCGGTACCGGCTGACTCTGCTGAACCGGGAGCAGGGGATTCCCCGCTTTATGCAGATGACCGGCCTGAAGCTGAACATGAGTCAGGTGCCCGTCTACCTGCGGAAGCTCAGGGGGATCATGTCCTACGACCCGGACGCCAAGGTGGACCGCTTCATCCGGGAGAGCGTGCTGGAGGAACGGAACGTGGACTTCACCAAGCTGATTGAGGCTAAGGAGAATATCGGCAGGCTGACAGAGATGTTCAACAGCGTGGAGAAGGAGATAGGTGAGCTGGACGCCATCCTGGCCAAGTACGACGCCCATGACAGCGAGCGGAAGCGCCTGCTGACCGACGACATCAAGCTGGTTTACCTGCGGGTGAAGAACCTGCGGGAGGATCTGGCGGAGCAGTCCGGGCGGAAGCAGCAGGCATCTGAGCGGCGGGAGGAGGCCGACCGGCTCCTGCGTGTTCTGGAGGAGCGGGAGAGGGACGTGGAGGCTCGCCTGCTCCAGGCTAAGGTCAGCCTGCAGCAGCTGGACAGTGCAAGGATGATTGTGGAGGAGGAGCGGCGCATCCAGGAGCTGACCGCCCGAAAAAAGCAGCTGGCAGGGGAACACCGGGCGCTGACCGAGCTCCAGGGCAGAGTCAACGAGATTCTTGGGTTTCTGCTGCCTGAGGGCGTGCCGGTAGAGAACAAGACGGTTCTGGCCTCCCTGTGTGGGGATACCTGCTCCCCGGCGGAAAAGGAGGCGGCGGTGTCCGCGCTGAAGGGCAATGTTGACGCCGCCTATGAGGAGCAGGTGAGAAGGCTGGACCGCCTGGACCAGCAGCTGAGCGCGCTGAACGAAAAGCTGGCGGAGCAGACGGAGATTCTGGAGGAGTGCCGCAGGCACCGGAACAGCTATGACCGGATTCCGGAGTATGTGGGCCTGCGGGATGAGATCAACCGGGAATTTGCCAAGCGGAAGCTCCCGGCCCGGGCACAGTTTGCCTGCGAATATGTGCTGAGCCTGCGGGACGAGGACTGGAGGGACGCCATCGAGGCCTTCCTGGGCCCCCGCCGGTACACCATCCTGGTGGAGCCCCAGTATTACGATATCGCCGACGACGTGCTCAACCGTTCCGCCCACAAATACGCCCATCTGTTCAACACAAAGCTGCTGATGCGGAAGAAGATACAGGTGGAGGAGGACTCCGCCGTACACATACTGGACATCAAAAACCCCATGGCCCAGCAGTATTTCAACTATCAGCTGGGCCGGATGCACGCGGTGCCCATTGAGCAGGTGCGGGAGTATGAGAACGCCATCTCCAGGGAGGGGCGTGTGTCTGTTGCCATGGACAGCTACTTCCTCCGGCTTGACCAGCTGCGGTTCTACTACCTGGGGCAGGAGACCTTTGAGCTAAACCGGATTGGGGCGGAACGGGCAATCCGCCGCCTGAAGGAGGAAAAGCAGCAGCACCTGTCGGAGAAGAAAGAGGAGGAACAGCGCAGGGGCCGCCTGGCCGCTGACCGGGCTTTCTTCAAAATTTACAATTACAGTGCTGCCCAGGAATATCAGACTGCTGCCGTACAGCTGTCCCGGGCGGAGGAACAGCTGTGGGAGCTGAAGCGGGCCCAGGCGAGCAACCGGGAGTACCTGGAGCTGAGCCAGATGGTGGCGCGGCTGGAGCAGGAGCAGCAGTCGGCCAAAAGAGAAAGGTCCAAGCAGAGCGATGAGAAGGTCCACCTTGAATCTGTGATTACCGCCTGCGAAAACCGGATCAGCGATAAATCCCAGGAGCTGAAACGGGAGGAAGCCGCGTTCCACGCGTATGAGCTGGAGGATTACAGCGTGGTCCAACGGGCGGTGGAGGCCTATGAGCACTTCCTGGCCAACGGGAAAAAGGGGCCGGGCGGACTGCTGGCCCAGGAGACCCGAAGCCGTGTGGACAGAAGCATCAAGCAGTACCGGGATGAGCTGGTGGGGCTGCAGAGCGCCTACCGGGGAAGAGCGGAGGAGGATGAGTTGCCCATCGGCGTCCAGGGACGGGAGCGGTACGCGGACAGGCGGAGCCGTATCTGGATGGATGACCTCCAGGAGATCCGCCGGAAGCTGGGGGAGCAGACCAGACGTTATGAGGACATCTTCAAAAACGAGTTTGTGCTCACCATTCTCAAGTCCTGTGATCGGGCCAGGGATGACCTGAAGGAGATCAACCGGGAGCTGGCCAGGCTGAGCTTTGCCGCACGGTACCAGTTTGATGTCCACTATGTGCGGGACGGGTCCGACTATGCCAGAATCATCGACTATGCCCGCTACCTGGATGAGCGGGAGCAGCGGGGGGAGACCGGCGGCCAGATGGTGCTGGGCCCGGCCCCGGCCATCTCCGACCAGGAGGGCGCCCGCCTGGAAGAGGATCTAAAGGGAATCATCAACCGGATCATTGAAAAGAACAGCGAGGAGACCATCGCCCGGTTTGCTGACTACCGAAATTATATGACCTATGAGATCCTCATCAGCAATCAGATCCTGGACCGTGCCAGGCTGTCCCGCCAGACGGGCTTCAACTCCGGCGCGGAGGTACAGATTCCCTATATTTTAATTTTGACCTCCGCTCTGCTGATCATCTACAACCAGCGGGTCAATTCCACCCGGCTGGTGTTTATCGACGAGCCCTTTGCCAAGATGGACCCGGGCAATGTGCAGCTGATGCTGGACTTTATGCGCTCCCAGAACCTGCAGGTGATTTTCTGCTCTCCGGACAAGACGGAATCCATCGGAAACGCGTGCGAGGTGATTCTGCCGGTGCTGCGGGTACGGGCGGACAGCATGCAGCTGGGGATTGTGCAGTTTCATGAGGAAGTGACACATGGAGCACTATGAGGAAAAGCTGCTGATCAGACTGGTGGAGAAGTACCGCAGCAGCAAAAAGGACAGCGGAACCAACCGGATTCACCGCCGGACCCAAGTGCAGCCGTCGGAGCTCTACCGGAAGTACGAGAGGAACGACGGGGACCTGGAGCAGATCAGCGCGGTGAATCAGGCGGCGGAACGGTGTCGGGCAATGGGCTTTCTGACCTATGAGATGAAGGGTTTCAGCAGTGAGATTGAGAAAATCTATCTGGTGGACGAGCGGGTGGAGGAGATTGAGGCCTATCTGGCCGAAAACTGCCAGTACCAGCCCAAAGGCATCAAGCGGAAGTACGTGGAGAATCTGATTGCCCAATACAGCGGCACTCCCGCCGCAGCGCAGGTGTGCGGGGAGCTGCGCCGCGCGCTGGAGAGCGGCAGGATACCGCAGAATTACCTCCAGACCGAGGATGTGCTGAAGGCGCTGGACTTTCTGGAGCGAAACCGGGAGCCGCTGTATTTGCGGGAGGCCTCCATGCTCATCTTCGGCAACTCCAAGGCCCTGGAGGAGCGGGCGCTGGAGGGGGCGTGCCGCGCCCTCAGGGCATATCACGGGAGGCCCTGCGAAGAAGACGAACTGCCCGATGAGATTCTGGAGGTGTGCAGCATCCTGCCGGAGCGGCAGCGGATCTCGCTGAAAGGGGAGGCGACACTCTTCCTGAATGGGAGAGCGGTGGACATCGGGGGATTGGCGGACGGCATCACGTTTTCCGCGGATGAGCTGGCCCGCCTGGAGCGGGTTGAGATCAGAGCTGCCAGGTTTATGACGGTGGAGAATAAGACCTCCTATCTGCGCAGCTGGGGCGATGAGACAGTCTATTTCTTCCTGGGCGGCTATGCCACCCGGTTTCAGCGGGATTTTCTGAAGCTGGTCTACCGGGACAATCCCTTCCTGCATTATCTGCACTTCGGGGATATTGACGCCGGAGGCTTCTATATCCATGAGCATCTGTGCCGGATTACGGGGATCCCATTCCAAATGGACCGGATGTCTGCCGCTCAGCTGGAGGATGTCCGGTTCCGGGACTGCCTTCAGGAGCTGACAGACAATGACCGCCGCCGGCTCAGTTCCCTCGTGCAGCAGCCTCCTTATCAAGAGATTGCGTCCTACATGCTGGCCCACAATGTCAAGCTGGAGCAGGAGATTGTGAGTTATCACAGCGAGGGCAGCGGACAACGCCATCAAAAGCCAGAGGAGAAAACGCCTGCAAAAAAAATCGTTGACTTACATTCCTTTTGAGCGTATGCTATACTTATTTCTGTATAAACTCGTCTGGAATCCCCTGAAAAGCAGAGTGCTCAAGGGAATAGCCCGATGAGAGGCAGCGGCTCCAGGGACTGTCAATACCCCTGCCGGGTACTGCCACAGATAATTTTTTCAATGAATGGAACGGAAGGCGGCAGTATGATATGGGATGTACAGACCCGGCGCGGGCCGGAGCGGCAGCGCGACCCATACCAATCGCAGGTTCCCGGAGAAAATGATACAAACAGCATACCAGAGCGGAGCGCCATCCCTTCGGTATGCTGTTCTGTGTAAAATGGAAAAATAGCGGAACAACAGGTGTCCGCCCATAGTTCTGGAGGCGTTAGATTGACAAAACATATCGGTTTATGGTTCAGGGATGTGCTGATCCGGCGAAAGAGCATGAATGCCACCCGCATGGTGGCGGGGAGCTTCGCTATCATTATTTTGTTAGGGACGCTGCTGCTGATGCTGCCTGTGGCATCTCAGAACGGCCAGAGCGCCGGATTCCTCACCAGCCTGTTTACCGCAACTTCCGCCACCTGCGTGACCGGCCTTATCCCGGTGGACACGGGGATGAGCTGGACCTTCTTCGGACAGCTGGTCATCATTCTGCTGATCCAGGTGGGCGGCCTGGGTTTTATGACCATCCTGTCCCTGTTCTCGCTGCTGCTGCGCCGCCGCATCGGCCTGTCCGAGCGGCTGATTATGGCCTCCACGCTGAACCTGAACGACATGGATGGCGTGGTCCGTGTGGTGCGCCATGCATTGATGGTCACGTTTACCCTGGAGGGTATTGGCGCGGTGGTGCTATCCACCCGTTTTATCTCCCAGTTCGGCATTCTGGGCGGCATCTGGCGGGGCATTTTCCACGCCATCTCCGCCTTCTGCAACGCCGGCTTTGACCTGGTAGGTGGAAAGTTCGGCGCCTTTACAAGCCTTGAGGGATATAATAATGACCCCCTGGTACTGTGCACCATTATGGTGCTGATTGTATCCGGCGGTCTGGGCTTTTTCGTGTGGGAGGATATCCTCCGCACCAGAAGGTGGAAAGGATTTTCCTTTTACACCAAGCTGGTGCTCAGCATTACAGCCGCGCTGCTGGTGGGTGGTACGGTGTTCTTCCTGTGCGCGGAATACTCCAATCCCGCCACGCTGGGAAACATGCCTGTACCGCAGAAAATACTCAACGCGCTCTTCCAGTCTGTAACCCTCCGGACAGCGGGTTTTGCCTCCTTTAATCAGGGCGGCTTGCTGGACAGCTCCATGGCAGTGTCCTGCATGCTGATGCTCATCGGAGGCTCTTCCGGATCCACTGCCGGCGGACTGAAGACGGTGACAGTGGCTGTGCTTCTGCTGAGCCTTCGCTCCAATCTGGCTGGACGGGAGCAGGTGACCGTTCGGGGCCGGGCCATCTCCTACCGGAAGGTTATCGACGCCATGACCCTGGCACTGATTATTATATTCCTGTTCCTGACCGGTTCCATTGTGATTTCTCTGGCGGATGGTGTGCCCTACCTCCATGCCGCATTTGAGACGGCGTCCGCACTGGGCACAGTTGGCGTCACAGTAGGCATTACCCCCACGCTCAGCGCCTTCTCCCATGTGGTGCTGATCTGCCTGATGTATCTGGGCCGCATCGGCGTGATTTCCTTCTCTGTGGCCTTCCTGACCCGGAGCCGCTATCCCGCCAAGATTAAGTACCCCAATTTGGATGTTATGATCGGCTGAGCGTCGGAAGACCTGCCGGAATAATTCTGTATCCGCCGACGGCGGAGAAAGGTGAACAAAAATGAAGACTTTTGTTGTCATCGGACTGGGCCGCTTCGGCACTGCAGTGGCCACCGAGCTGTGTGAGCTGGGCCATGAGGTGCTGGCCATCGACGCCCATGAGGAGAGCGTACAGCAGATTGCGGAGCGGGTGACCCACGCCGTCACCGGCGACGCCCGTGACCCCGCGGTGCTCCGGGCCCTGGGTGTGCGCAACTACGACTGCGCTATTGTGGCCGTGGGCGACGATGTGGGCAACAGCGCCCTGATTACCCTGAATCTGAAGGAGATCGGCGTCAAGCGGGTCATCTGCAAGGCTCAGAGCCATGTCCACCGGAAGGTGCTGGAGAAGATCGGTGCTGACCGTGTGGTATTCCCCGAGCATGAGATGGGCGTCAAGCTGGCCCAGGGGCTGTCCAGCTCCAATGTGCTCAACTTTATTGAGCTGTCCGATGACTTCGGCATCGTGGAGCTGGAAATCCCCAAGAGCTGGCAGCACCGTTCCATCCGGGACCTGGATGTCCGGGCCAAACACCATGTTAACATCATCGCTGTCCGCAAGGGGAGCACCGGCCTGCTGGACGTGGCTCCCGGCGGCGACTACGTTCTGGAGTCCAAGGACGCTGTGGTAACCCTTGGCCGGAACGAGGACATCAACCGTCTGCACGACCTGTAAGCAGCAGACAGAGAAAGAGAGAAGGAGGCCCCTATGGAGCATATTACCAGCCGGCAGAACCCTCTGATGGTCCGCATCAAAAAGCTGGGACAGAGCCGCGCCCTGCGCAGGGAAGAGGGAGTATTTGTCTGCGAGGGGCCCAAGCTGATAGAGGAGGCCCTGAAGTGGGGAGCCTCTGTGGAGACGGTTCTGACAGCGGAAGGGCGAACCTGGCCGGAAGAATTGTCTCGAGAGGCCCGTCAAGTAGAAGTGCCTGACAGCCTTTTGCGGGCGGTCTCCTCGGTAGAGACACCCCAGGGACTGCTGGCCGTATGCCGGACACCTGCGCTCACACCGCCGGACAAGCTCTCCGGCGGACGGTATCTGGTGCTGGACGGGGTCCAGGACCCGGGCAATCTGGGTACCATATGGCGTACCGCCGACGCCTTCGGCGCCGACGGCCTGCTGCTGGTCAATGGCTGCGCCGACCCCTGGAGTCCCAAGACCATCCGGGCCACTATGGGAGCCTGCTTCCGCCTGCCCGCCTGGGAGACCGACCTGGAGACCATCCGAATCCTGCTGGACGGGGCGGACATTCCCCTGTATGCCACCGCCCTCCGGGAGGACACCGTGGACGTGCGGGATGTGGACCTGAAGCGGGCGGCCGTGGTGATTGGCAGCGAGGGACGGGGCATCTCGGAGGAGGCCCTGGCCCTGTGCCGGAGGACCATCAAAATCCCCATGCGGACGCGCTGTGAATCCCTGAACGCGGCTATGGCGGCAGGGGTTGTACTGTGGGAGATGTGCCGGTAAGAGAACAGGAGGGGACAGCTGTGGCAGCGCTGAAATACTGGATCTGGCTCACCACAAGGCGAGGGCTTACGCCGCTTCAGACCTTCCGGCTGCTGGACCATTTCGGCACGCCGGAGGCGGCCTACTTTGCCGACCGGGAGGAGTACCGCCTGTGCGGCCTGACCGACTGGCAGCAGCGTACCCTGCTGGACAAGAGCCTGGACGGGGCGGAGCGCATTTTGGGCGACTGCGACCGGCTGGGCATCCGCATCCTCACCATTCAGGACGCGGAGTATCCCGAGCGCCTGCGGCAGATTGCAAACCCACCCTGTGTACTGTATGTAAAGGGAAAACTCTTCCCATTTGATGAGCTGGTGACTGTCGGCGTGGTAGGCACCCGGCGGCCCACGGAGTACGGAAAAATCATGGCCGGCCGTCTGGGCATGGAGCTGGCCAGAGGGGGCGCGCTGGTGGTGTCCGGTATTGCCCGTGGACTGGACGCCGCGGCGCTGCGGGGCGCCCTCAAGGGCGGAGGCAGCGTGGTTTCAGCGCTGGGCGGCGGAATCGACGTGGTCTACCCGGCGGAAAACCGCTGGCTCTATGAGGATGTGGCGGCGGTCGGAGCCCTCATCTCCGAGTATCCGCCGGGGACAGAGAATAAAGGAGAGCATTTCCCTATCCGCAACCGGATTATCAGCGGTCTGTCCCTAGGCGTGGCCGCCGTGGAGGCGGAGGAGCGCAGCGGTACCCTGATTACCATGCGCCTGGCCCTGGACCAGGGACGGGACGCCTTCGCGGTGCCCGGCAACGCCGACGCGCCCATGAGCCGGGGCACCAACCTGCTCATCCAGCGGGGCGAGGCCAAGCTGGTCCTCTCCGGCTGGGACATTTTGTGTGAGTATGAGCACCTGCTGCCCGGACGTGTAAGCCGACCGGAGCCTCTTCCGGCACAGGAGGAGGCCGCCCGGCTGGAGGTCGCGGAATCCCCTCAGGAGCCGGAGCCTCAGGAAGAGGTGACCGCCGAAACGGTTGACAACCCTGAGAATATGGCATATATTACCTTAGAAGACGGCGCGCTGACCGATGATGAGCGGGACATTCTTCTGGCCCTGGAGGGGCGCGGGCTGCGGACAGACGATCTGGTGGAGTTGACCCAGATTCCCGCCCGCAGGGTGTCCAGTGCCCTGACCATGCTGCAAATCCACGGCTATGTGGAGGAGAAGGCAGGCAGGCGCTTTGAGAGCACCGTGGTATTGAAGCGAGAATAAGCGAGAGGAGCCTGGCCCCATGGAGCGGCCGCTCCCCTTTTGGAGGTATATCGTGGCAAAGACAAATCTGGTTATCGTGGAGTCTCCGGCCAAGGCCAAGACCATTACGAAATATCTGGGCCCTGGGTATCAGGTCAAGGCGTCCATGGGCCATGTGCGTGATCTGCCCAAGAGCAAGCTGGGCGTGGACGTGGAGCACGGCTTCACTCTGGACTACCAGCCCATCAAGGGCAAGGAAGAGGTCATCGACGACCTGAAGAAGGCGGCCAAGAAGAGCGATCAGATCTTCCTGGCCACCGACCCGGACCGTGAGGGTGAAGCCATCTCCTGGCACCTGAAGGAGCTGCTGGGTCTGCCCGACGAGCGGACCCACCGTGTTACCTTTAATGAGATCACCAAGAAGGTGGTCAACGAGTCCATTGCCAATCCACGGGCCATCGACATGGACCTGGTGGACGCCCAGCAGGCCCGGCGTGTGCTGGACCGCATTGTGGGCTATCAGATTTCTCCCTTGCTGTGGAAGAAGATTCGCCGGGGCCTGAGCGCGGGCCGCGTCCAGTCGGTAGCTACCCGGCTGGTTGCGGAGCGGGAGCAGGAGATCCGGGATTTCCAGCCCGAGGAGTACTGGACCCTGGAGGCCGAGCTGGAGCGCATCGCCCCTGCGGCGGGCAAGTTCAAGGCGGCCTTCTACGGCCGTGAGAAGAAGATGGAGCTCCACAGTGAGGAGGAGGTCAACACGGTGGTGTCCGCCGTGGAGCACGCCCCCTTCACCGTCCGGGGCGTGAAGCGGCAGGACAAGCAGCGCAACCCTGCGCCGCCCTTCACCACCTCCACCCTCCAGCAGGAGGCCTCCCGCAAGCTGAACATGACCCCCCGGCGTACCATGTCCATCGCCCAGCAGCTCTATGAGGGCGTGGACATTGCGGGTGAGGGCACCGTGGGTCTCATTACCTATATGAGAACCGACTCCCTGCGCCTGTCCGACGAGGCCACCGCTGCCGCCAGAAGCTTCATCCTGGGCCGTTACGGCCAGGAGTACTATCCTGGCAAGGCCCGGGTTTACAAGGCCAAATCGGGCGCTCAGGACGCCCACGAGGCCATCCGTCCCTCCGACGTGAACCTGACTCCCGAGGACGTGAAGAAGGACCTGACCAGCGAGCAGTACCGGCTCTACAAGCTGATCTGGAGCCGCTTCCTGGCCTGCCAGATGGCCGCCGCCGTGTACGACAGCGTGACCATCGACGTGGAGTCCGCCGGATACACTTTCCGGGCCAACCACTCCGCCATCAAGTTCTCCGGCTACATGGCGGTGTACGTGGAGGGAAAGGACGAGGAGGAGGACGAGTTCCAGTCCCCGCTGCCCGACCTGAAGGAAGGGGAGCCCCTGGACCTGCGGAAGCTGAACCGGGACCAGCACTTCACCCAGCCTCCTGCCCGGTATACCGAGGCCACCCTCATCAAGGCCCTGGAGGAGAAGGGCATCGGCCGACCCTCCACCTACGCCCCCACCGTGTCCACCATTCTGGACCGGGAGTATGTGGTGAAGGAGGGTAAGTACCTGCGCACCACGCCTCTGGGCGAGGTGGTCACCGGGCTGATGAAGGACAAGTTCCCCGACATCGTGGATACCGCCTTCACCGCCCACATGGAGGAGCAGCTGGACGAGGTGGAGACCGGCAAGGTCAACTGGCGTGAGCTCATCAGCGGCTTCTACGGCGGCTTTGAGAAGGAGCTCCAGCAGGCGGAGCAGGATCTGGAGCGTATCAAGGTGCCCGACGAGGTCTCCGAGGAGCTGTGTCCCAAGTGCGGCCGGAACCTGGTCATCAAGTCGGGCCGGTTCGGCCGGTTCCTGGCCTGCCCCGGCTGGCCTGAGTGCGACCACACCCAGCCCATTGTGATTGAGATGCCCGGTCGCTGCCCCAAGTGCGGCGGACGGATTCTGAAAAAGACCTCCAAGCGGGGCTTTGCCTACTACGGCTGTGAGAACAACTCGGGCCGCAACGGCGTGAAGTGCGACTTTATGACCTGGGACGTGCCGGTGAAGGACAACTGCCCCTCCTGCGGCCACACCATGTTCAAGAAGTCGGGCAGAGGCTTCAAGAAGCCCTTCTGCATTAACCCCGAGTGCCCCAACTTCCTGCCCGAGGACCAGCGGGGCTACAAGAAGAAGCCGGCTGCCGAGGGAACCGCTGAGGCCGCTCCTGCCGAGGGAGAGGAGAAGGTCAAAAAGACCGCCGCCAAGAAGACGGCTGCCAAGAAGACAGCCGAGAAGAAGCCTGCGGCGAAGAAGACCACCGCCAAGAAAACGACGGCCAAGAAGGCTGCCAAGACCGAAGAATAACCCTGGGGCAGGGACGGGAGCAGCCCGCCCCTGCCCTCTTGCGATACAAAGGAGATAAGATGGAACCAGTGATTGTAATTGGCGCAGGCCTGGCCGGGTCCGAGGCCGCGTGGCAGCTGGCACAGCGGGGCATCCCGGTGGAGCTGCGGGAGATGAAGCCGGAGAAGATGACCCCTGCCCACCACACGCCCTGGTTTGGCGAGCTGGTGTGCTCCAACTCCCTGCGGTCAGACCAGCTGGAGAACGCGGTTGGCCTGCTGAAGGAGGAGCTGCGGCGCATGGGCTCCCTGATTCTGTCCTGTGCCGACGAGCACCGGGTGGAGGCGGGCGGCGCGCTGGCGGTGGACCGCCACGGCTTTGCCCAGGCCATTACGGAGAAAATCCGCAGCCACCCCCTGATTACCGTAGTAGAGGGGGAGGTGGAGCGCCTTCCGGCAGAGGGACAGGTCATCGTGGCCTCCGGACCTCTGACCTCTGACACGCTGGCGGAGGATATCAAGGGCTTTTTCCCCGAGAGCCACTACCTGAACTTCTTCGACGCCGCCGCGCCCCTGGTGACCTTTGAGAGCGTGGACATGGAAAGCGCCTTCTTTGCCTCCCGGTACGACAAGGGCACCCCGGACTATATCAACTGCCCCCTCACCGCCGAGGAGTATGAGGCCTTCTGGACCGAGCTGTGCGCTGCCCAGGAGGCGGAGGTTCACGGCTTTGAGGACAAGAACGTGTTCGAGGGCTGCATGCCCGTGGAGGTCATGGCCCGCCGTGGACACGACACTCTGTGCTACGGTCCCCTCAAGCCCCGTGGCCTGAAGGACCCCAAGACGGGCAAGGAGCCCTTCGCTGTGGTGCAGCTGCGCAAGGACAACGCCGACGGCACCATCTATAACCTGGTGGGCTTCCAGACCCACCTGAAGTGGCCTGAGCAGAAGCGGGTGTTCTCCATGATTCCCGCCCTGAAGAACGCCGAGTTCCTCCGCTACGGGGTCATGCACCGCAACACCTATCTGGACTCGCCCCGTCTGCTGGACCGGTATTACCGGGTGAAGAAGGACCCCCGTATCTGCTTTGCCGGTCAGATTACCGGCGTGGAGGGCTATGTGGAGTCCACCGCCTCCGGCTTCCTGGCGGCGCTGGAGCTGTCCCGCCGACTGCGGGACCTGCCGCCCGTGGACTTCCCCCAGGAGACCGCCACTGGCGCCCTGGCGCTGTATATCAGCAATGAGACGGTGACCGACTTCCAGCCCATGAACGTGAATTTCGGCATCATCCCGCCCCTGGGCTATAAGGTGAAGGGCAAGCGGAATAAGAACGCCGAGCTGTCCAAGCGGGCGCTGGAGAAGCTGGCGGAGCTGGACACGGAATAAGGTAACGGCCGCTTGCCCTGCGAGCGGGAGCGAGCCGCGCCGGGGGCGCGTCCAAGCGTTTTCGCAATGCGAAAACCTTGCCGAAGGGGCGATTCACTCGCCCCGAGGAGATGGAATCAAGGGGCCCCCACGAAATTATAATTTCGTGGGGACAAGCGGAACAAGAACGCCGAGCTGTCCAAGCGGGCGCTGGAGAAGCTGGCGGAGCTGGACACGGAGTAAGGGGATTATACGCCCGCTTCCAGCACTAGCCGCATGGCCAGACGGAAGCCGTGGCGGAAGCAGACCAGCCGTTCGTGGTAGGCGGCTTCGGCCTCCAGGTCGTTGAGACGGTCGAGAAATTCCAGCCCGAGAGCGGTATGGATGCGGCTGTAACAGGCGTTAAGGGCCTGCTCCCGCGCGCCTGCGTCGGGCGAATGGCTGAAATCCAGTCTGCCACGCTCCAGCTCTGCTTCAAAGAGCTCTTCCAGTAAATCAGTCATAAAGAATACCTCGCAGAAATTCACTAATTAGATGAAAATAGGATATCATCTAATTAGTGAAAAATCAAGGAGAATTTTATGACCACAAAAGAAATTTTTTCTCAGAGGATGCGGGAGCTGCGCAAGCAGACCGGCCAGCCCCAGAAGGTGCTGGCGGAGCTGCTGGATGTCAGCGTCAACCAAATCAGCGAGATGGAAAAGGGGACACGGATGACAACGCTGGAAAAGCTGGCGGTTATTTGCCAGCATTATAATGTCTCCGCCGACTATCTGCTGGGCCTGACCGACGAGCGGCGGCCTCTGCGTGAGGACAGATAAAGAAAACAGTTTTGGGAGGAATCAAAATGAAAATCATCGTAGATGCCATGGGCGGCGATAACGCCCCTGCTTCCAACGTCAGAGGCGCCCTGCGGGCGGTGAAGGAGCTGGGAGCCGAGGTGATTCTGGTGGGCCGTGGTGAGGACATCCTGGCCGTCCTGGCCGAGGACGGCATCAAGGACCTGCCCGCCGGCATCGAAATCGCCCATGCCTCCGAGGTGGTGGAGATCTGCGACAACCCCGCCACCGCCTTCAAGGAGAAGAAGGACTCCTCCCTCACTGTGGGCCTGAACCTGCTCAAGGAGGGGAAGGGAGACGCCTTTGTCTCCGCCGGCAGCACCGGCGCCCTGCTCTCCGCGGCCACCCTGCTGGTCAAGCGGGTGAAGGGCATCCGCCGTGCGGCCATGTGCCCCGTGGTGCCCACGGCCAAGGGCGGCGCCCTGCTCATCGACTGCGGCGCCACCGCCGAGTGCACCCCCGAGTACCTGCTCCAGTTCGCCTTCATGGGCTCCTACTACGCCGAGCGGGTCATGGGCCGTCCCGAGCCCCGTGTGGGCCTGCTGAACATCGGCGCCGAGGAGTCCAAGGGCACCGACCTGCAGCGGGAGACCTGGAAGCTGCTCAAGAAGGCGGACGCCGAGGGCCGCATCAACTTTGCCGGCAACGTGGAGGGCAAGGAGGCCGTTCTGGGCGCGGTGGACGTCATCGTCACCGACGGCTACTCGGGCAACATCTTCCTCAAAACCATGGAGGGCGCCGGCAGCTTCCTGGCCGGTGAGCTGAAGAAGATGTTCATGAAGAGCATCACCACCAAGCTGGCCGCCCTGCTGGTGAAGGATGGCATCAAGGACTTCAAGCGGATGATGGACTCCCGCGAGGTGGGCGGCACCGCCCTGGTGGGTATCTCCAAGCCGGTCATCAAGGCCCACGGATCCTCTGATGCCTACGCCATCCGCAACGCCATCCGCCAGGCCATGCAGTTCGCCTCTTCCGGCATCATCGACGACATCACCGAGAACGTGGAGTACATGCGCCTGCCCGTCATGCACAAGCCTGCCGCCGAGTAAGTCAGGCGACATATGTCCGGATTGTGTCGGTCAGAAGCGGGAAGAATGTTTTGAAATGTTGCGCAGGGCATAAAATTTTAGAAATGCTATTGACACACTGGCTGAATATGCCTATTATTTTTAGTGCAAGAGATGCCGTGCGCGGCAATTAAATAACTGGGAGTCGATAGTTATGATTTTCAACAAGCTGACCGAACTGCTGGCTGAACAGTTCAGCGTAGAGCCTGAGAGCATTACCATGGACACTTCCTTTGAGGACGATCTGGGCGCCGACTCCGTGGACATCGTGGAGCTGTCCATGGGCCTGGAGGAGGAGTTCGGCATCGAGGAGATGAGCGAGGACGACGTGGCCACCATCAAGACGGTGGGCGATCTGGTGCACTATCTCCAGGGCAAAGTCGAGGAATAAAGCAAGCAACGAGGTCAAAGCCCCGCCGGGTGCGGGGCTTTGATTTTTACTGGGAGGGAAACAAATGGAGAAGCTGGAGGAGAAGCTGGGCTATACCTTTCAGAACCGGGCCCTGCTGGAGAACGCACTGACTCACAGCTCCTACGCCAATGAGAACAAGCACACCGGCGCTCAGAGCAACGAGCGGCTGGAGTTCCTGGGGGACTCGGTGCTGGGCATGGTCACCGCCGACTATCTCTACCGGGCCCATCCGGACCTGCCGGAGGGCGACCTGACCCGTACCCGGGCGGCCCTGGTGTGTGAGGGCAGCCTGGTGGAGGTGGCCCAGCAGCTGGAGCTGGGGGCCTACCTGAAGCTGGGCAAGGGCGAGGACGCCGGCGGCGGCCGGGAGCGGCCGTCCATCGTGGCGGACGCAGTGGAGGCCGTGCTGGCGGCGGTCTATCTGGACGGCGGCATCGGCTCCGCCCGGAAGATCATCCAGCGCTTCATTCTGGACCGGGAAGAGGAGAAGAGCGGCAGCCGGGACTACAAGACCGCGCTCCAGGAGCTGGTCCAGCGGGAGAGCGGCCAGGTGCTGGCCTACCGTCTGGTGGGCTCCACCGGCCCCGACCATGCCAAGCGCTTCCAGGTGGAGGTGGAGCTCAACGGCGCCCCTGTGGGAGCCGGAGAGGGGCGCAGCAAGAAGGAAGCCGAGCAGATGGCGGCTAAGGCAGCCATCGCCAAGCTAAAGGGGTAAACGGCCGCTATCTGCTCGGCTGCGAGCGGGAGCGAGCCGCCGCTGTGCGGCGTCCAAGATTCCGGCGTAGCTGGAATCTTGATGGCAGGGCGCATTTTCGCCCTGCCAGATAAAAGGAAATAAGCGTCCGGGCGGCATCGCCGCCTGGGCGCAGGTGGCGGCCAAGGCTGCCATCGCCAAGCTGAAAGGCTGAATACAGTACAGCGGGCGTACCGGAATATCCGGTACGCCCGCTGTTTTTATGCCGTTCTCGTTTACTTCCGCTTCCGGCCCATGATGTAGCCGCTGAGGGCCGCCACAATGGGGACGGTAAGGATGATGCCCATGGACCCGGCGATGCCCTGGAGCAGCTCCAGGCTCAGCAGGTCGCTGTTGAGCAGCTGTATGGCGGGGTAGTCGTAGACCTGGAAGAGGAGCAGGGTGTTCAGGGAGGAGCCGGCAAAGGCAAGGATCAGGGTGTTGGCCATGGTGCCCATGGCGTCCCGGCCGATGTTCATGCCGGAGCGGAACAGACCCAGGGGAGAGAGCTCCGGGGTGTGGGTGTGCAGCTCGTGGAGGGAGGAGGCGATGGCCATAGCCACGTCCATCACCGCGCCCATGGACGAGATGAGAATGCCGCACACCAGCAGCCCGCTGATCTGCAATCCGCCGTCCGAGGCCTGGAGCACCAGAGCCTCGGCGTTGTCCGTGTTGAAGCCGTTGAGGGGCGTCAGAGTGCCCACAATGGCCGCCGAGATACCGGCCACCGCCACGCCGCCCACACAGCCCAGAGTGGCGCACAGGGTCTTGAGTGTGGGGCCGTCCAGCAGCAGCAGGGACGCGGCGGTGGTGAGGGCGATGATGGCTACCGTAGCAGGGACAGGGGAGACGCCCCGGAGCATCATGGGAAGCAGCAGGAACCAGACGCAGGCCAGGGTGAAGAGCAGGCCCAGCAGGGCCTTGACGCCCTTCCAGCCGCCCACCACAATCATGACAAGGGCAAAGACCAGGACGAAGAGGCCCACAACCTGCCAGCGGTCGTAGTTGAAGATGCTGACCACATAGAGTGAGCCGTCGTCATCATAGTCCAGCCGGACAATGAGACGGGTGTTCTCCTTGGCGTCCAGGTTGGTGTAGGCGTTGAGATAGTTGTAGGTCTCCAGAAACTCGCCCTTGTGCTCACCGGAGCAGATCTCCAGCTCCAGCAGCTGGGTGCCCAGCCTGCGGCCCTCGGTCCAGTCGTCCGGCTCGGCGTTGTCCATCAGTACGTCGTTGACCCGGGCCACGGCAAAGGACATCTGGCTCACGCTGGTGGGAACGTCATCTTCGTTGGGAGTGTTGAGATAGACGCCAAAGCCCACCAGCAGGATAAGAACCAGAAGAGAGACTGCAATGGACACAATCCTTCCACGTGTGAGCTGGGGCAGCTGGAGCTTCCTGGGCGCGTTGTCCTGTTTTTTCATAGAATCCCTGCCTTGTCATCAGTGTGTGGGAAAAGGGCTTCGGGGCCGCCCGTGAGGGCGGCCCCGAAGGCTGTCATGCTTGTGTTTTACTTGAGCAGAGAGAGGATGAAGCGCTGGACCATGACGGAGAGCTCACCGCGGGTGAGGGATGCGTTGGGGGCGAGCTGATTGTCAGGTCTGCCGGTGATGATACCGCTGTTCTGGCAGTAGAGGAAGGCTTCCATGGCATCCTCAGGGATGGCGGCCACATCGGTAAAGCCACTCAGAGAGCCGGAGACATCCGTCTTGGCATTCAGTGCACCGGCCATTGCATACAGAGCCTTGGCCACGTCGGCGCGGGTGGCGGTCTGACTGCCGTCAAAGTCATTGGAGATGATGGACTTGGAGGCGGCCCACAGGGCGGCCTGGGCGTACCACTCGGTGCCAGCCTGGCCCTCCACGGCGGGACAGCCAGCCAGCCGCCACAGGACAGTGACCAGCTCGCCGCCGGTTACGGAGGCGTCGGGTGCGAAGTAGCCGCCGCCGGTGCCCAGGAGAAGCTCACGTGCGCTGACGAAAGCCACAGCGGGGGAGTACCACAGGGACGCAGCCACGTCCACAAAGACCTTGGTGTTGTCAATGAGCTGGAGCTTGCTGGAATCGCCCAGGGAGAGAATCTTGCCGTTCTCCACAACCGCGATGGGGACGATGGTGTAATGTCCATCCTTGTCCACCTGGACGGCGACCGTGTAGGCACCGGCATCAGCGGGAGGCACGGGAGTGAGAGGAACGCCGTTCTCGTCAATGATGACTACGTCATCCTTGGGCGGGTTATAGGGCGGGTAGTAATCCACGTGCTCGGGCGGGATGTCTACCACTTCAGTGCCGCACACAATCTCAGCCCGGTCGCGGACACGGATGCGGGGTGCGGGGCCGTCGAAGCTGTTGTCGTAGGAGGACAGACCGATGACGGTGATCTCATGGCCCACCGCTAGGTTTTCGATCTCCTTGTTCTGGGTGATGTAGCCGTCGATGAACACCCGGGCGTCGTAGCCGGTCTCATCCCGGACCATGATGGTCTGGATGGAGCCCTGGGCCTCGGCAAAGCTGACCACCACACCCTGGATCTTTACCAGGCTGCCCAGATAGGTGGACTGGGCGGCCTCCTGTGTGGTGATGAGCTTGGGCTCAAGAGGCGTGACCTCGCCGATCTTCTCGATGGAGGTCACGTTGAGCTGGCGCTCGCCCTGATAGGAGGAGGTGGTGCCGGTGATGCGCACCTTGTCACCCAGTTTGAAGCTGCCCGCCACGGGGAAGGCGTTGATGCCGGCGGTGTCATCCTGGACATAGATACAGTCGAAGAAGGCGGTGTCCTTGTCAAAGCCGGAGGCGTTGGAGGTGACTACACCCTCGACCGTGTACTTGATGCCCTCCAGCTTCTGGGCCTGCACGTCGGCGATATTGGAGATGGTGATGGGATTGAGGCAGTTCACCAGATTTTCGCAGATTTTGTAGTTGGAGTAGTTCTTCTCGGCGTTAGAGTCACCGATGGTGGCCTGGACCTCAAAGTTGGACAGGAAGGCCGCACCGGAGACAACGATGAGACCCTTGCCGCCGCCCAGGTCCTCGGTAGCCAGCGCCATGAGGCGGTTGTCGCCCTCGGCGTACTCATACTTGGGAATCTCGCCCAGGCCGCCCCAGTTGTCCTTGTCGTCATCGGCGGAGTAGCTGGTGGCGAAGCCGTACACCACCGGGGTCACGGTATCGGGGATGACGGTGGTGGGCTGTCCGTCCGTATCCACCACATGGATGGAGGCGCCGCCGTACTGGCTAAACAGCTCGGTGTACAGGTTGTTGTGGGGGTTGTCCGCATCGAACTCCACCCGGTTCAGCAGGAAGGAGTTAAAGTTGTAGCTGCTCAGGTAGAGGCGCTGGGGCTGGCCGCCGTTGTAGGTTTCGTCCTTGAGCTCATCGTCGCTGATACGCAGATGGGAGCCCAAGGCTTCCAGAATTAGGTTTTGCTGGGCGGCCATATGGTCCTTTGCTGGGAAGTCCTTATAGCTCTCGTAATAGTCGCCCCAGCCGGCCACAATCACCGCGCCGCCAGCGGCGTTGAAGTCCGCGATGGCCTGGAGCTCTTCGGTGGTGTAGCACAGGTAGGGATCCCGCAGGCTGTCGCCGTTGCGGCGGGAGGGGGCGGTGAGCACCAGAGCCACATACTTGTCATTGGCATTTTCGCAGGCGGCGAGCAGGTCAGCACTGGTGTTCAGCTGAACTGTGCGCACCGAGTAGCCGGCGGCCAGGTTGCTGAAGTTGCCCATGGAGTCCTTGTAATTGCCGGCCACATACTCATTATAGTGAGAGGCGTCGATGCCGATGTACACCAGCTGGCTGGCGTCCAGGATGTCCAGGGTTACGCTCTTGGAGTAGCTGTACTCGATGTCACCCTGTGCAATCACGGCAGTGGCGGTGATTGTCATCACCCGGGCCATATCGGGGATATAGCTCCAGTCCACAGCCAGGGTGCCGGAGGCGGGGATAGTCCGCACGGTGTTGTCGGTGTACAGGGTCTCGCTGCCGCTGGTGTAGGTGATGGACTTCACAGTGGCCGCAGAGGCCTCGCTGTTGAAGAGGGTGGTGGTGAGGGTGAGTGCCTCGCCGGTGACGGGGGTGGCGGTGCCGCACTCCACGGAGGAGACGCCCAGCTTCACCACTTCGCCGATCCACACGGGGGCGGTGACCGCCAGGTCGCCGTCGCCCTGGGTGACGCGGATGAAGTAGTAGCTGTAGTCGGCGGGGATGGTGCACTCCAGCTGGCCGGAGGACAGCTCAGCGGGGTCCTCCCAGGTGTAGGCCACCTTGCCGGAGTTGACCACCACTTCCACCTTGGAGATGGAGTCGGAGGGGTCGGGGTCGTACACGCTGACCTGGATGTTGGCGGTCTCCGCCTCCTTGATGGTGGAGCCCAGCATCTGGCCGTTGAGGGTGTAGTGGATCTCCAGGTTCTTGTCCTCGGTGGCGTAGACCCGGTAGTTGCGGATGGCCTCGTAGATGCCCTCCTGGGAGAAGTCGTCGGTGAGGACGACGTCACGGGCGTCGTTGGCGTTGCCCCAGCTGCCCTTGTGGTTGTCCTGGTTGTTGGTGGGGGCCAGGTGCCAGCCCTTGTCCAGGGCCATGATGTACTGCTCATAGCTGGGGTAGTAGCCGCCGGCGCCGATGGCGCCCTCGCCGTTGCCCACCTCGACGAGGTACATCCGGGTGTCGATGATGGGGTCGTAGTAGGCGAAGTCGCTGAAGTTGCCGAAGGTGGTGCCGGGGTGGTTGAACTGGCTGATGGAATCCACCAGGTTCTCGTTGCTCAGCAGGGCGTAGTAGGCCTTCATGCCCGCGTCGGCGGTCTTGTCGTTGAGGGTCTTGTTGTTGCGGGAGACGATGCCGGGGGTGTTGAAGGTGTTGATGTGGCCGGGGCCGCCGGACCAGGTCATCTCGAAGCCCGCCAGGGCCACGATCTCGCCGACATACGTCTCGTTGAAGGCGGCGACCTTGCCGGTGTAGGTGTCCCACTTGGCCTTGCTCTCCTCCGTCATCTGGGTGACGTCGTAGAGGGCGGCCTCGGGGTTGGCGCTGCTGGTGGAATCGAAGTAGTTGGAGTGGTCGGTGAAGGCCACGAAGTCCACGTTGGCGCTCTCAGGCAGTCCGGCCACATAGGCCAGGCCCTCGTCCAGGGTGCCCGCGCCGTCGGAGTACTCCTTGGTGTGGGAGTGGAGCTGGCCGAAGTAGAGCTGGTACTGGGCCGTGCCGATGGTGAAGGTCCAGGTGCGGGTGGCGCTCAGACTGTCCTCCCGGGTGACCGTGGCGGTGACGGTGACCTTACCGTCGGCCATGTCAGCGGTGGGCTTATAGGAGACCTTGCTGCCATCCACAGTGGTGGTAACATCCTGGTCGTTCACCTTCAGGGTGATGGTGGGCTTATCGCCTGCGTTGCCGAAGGTGAAGCCGATCTCAGGCCGCTTGTTGTCGCCGGTCTGGTCATTGACGGCGGGGAATACGTCGAGAATATAGGGCTCGTCCTTCACCGTGATTTCGTCGGAACCGGAGATAGCCACACCCTTGGTGTCAGTGCCGCTGACGGTGACGGCCAGCTTGCCGCCCTTGGTCAGAGCGCTGGCGGGAATGGTGAAGGAGTAGGTGCCGTCTTTCTCAGTGAGTACAGCTTCTGTCTCGCCGTATTTGGCGGTAAGACTATCAGCCACGCCGAACACACTGTCCACGGTAAAGGTAACAGTGTAGTCCTGGCCCACATAGGCGTCAGACAGGAAGCCAAAGGTGACGCCGGGGATATTGACTACGCCTTCCGTAATTTCTACGCCTTCAGCTACAGGATAGAACTGGAAGGTGTAGATGTCCTTGTCGTCTTCCGGTTTGCTGTCGTACAGGCTGTACGTCTTATAGCTGCCGCTGTAATACTCCAGGTACTGATCGTACTTGCCGTTATACTTGGCAACCCGGCTCATCAGCTTGTAGCCGCCGTTGTAAGCGGAGACAGCCCAGTCGGATTCCTGGGTGGCTTCGGTAAGATAGAAGGCGTTGCTGCCGGTGCCATTGGAGGAGAGGTAACCGTCGTGCTCGTTCTTGAAACGATAGTAGCCGTCAGAGGTGGTCTCCACGGTAAACACGCGGGCGCCGTTTGCAGGAGTGACAGCTCCGTCAGAGAGTGTGGCGGATGCGTTATTCACCGAGGGGCTGGTGGTGTTGCTGTCCTGTCCGGCCAGCACACCCTGGGAGCTGATGTTGTAGATGACGAAGGGAGCATCAGGGAACTCCACCTCGCCGCCGGGCTCAGAGCCGTCGTAGTCTACTTTGATGAGCTGCATGGCGTAGATGCTCTCATTGGCAGCGGAGTAATTATAGGTGGAGAACTCGGAGTATTGGCTAAACCACTCCACATAAAGGTTGGGCCGGTTAACGTTAATGAGGTAGTAACAGCCTTCCGTGGTAGCGGCTTCGATTTTCCAAGTGTCGTTCACCTCATCCAGAGGCAGGCTGTTGTTGTTAGCGTTGACAGAGAGCTTTTGCCCATTGTTGCTGAAGAGATAATTGCCGTCCGCATTTACGCTGACATCCCACACCAGATCGCCGGTGAGGCTGTTTACACTGGTCACCGGGTCAAAGGCGACGCCCGCGCGGTAATAGGTGCCTTTGGCATTTGCAGAGAGGGCCATTCCGGAACCTGGGTTATAAATGACCACCTGGTCACCGCCCACGATAGGACCGGTGCTGGGATTAAAGGTTCCGGTCTTGTAGAACTGGAAGGTATAGATATCAGTATTGCTGCCCATGCCGTAGCAGGTGAAGTAGCCGCCGTAATACTCCAGATACTGGGCTTTGCCGGAGAACTGGGCATTGGTGCTCCTGATGAAAGAGCCGGTTTCCTGCTTCTTCAGGTCAAAGAGGGTGTACTCGCCCTGTTCGGCTACCAGACGCACATTGGTGCCGTCCAGATAGAGGTAACCGGCGTCGCTCTCAAAGGTGTAGTGACCGTTCTCGTCCACATGGACCTTGAATTCCGCTGCACCCTCAGGCACAGTTAGGAGTCCATCAGTGAGCGTACCGTCCACAGCCACCAGCTCGTCCTTCTTTTCATTGTAGGTGTAGGACTCGGTGCCCATGACCTTGCCGTCAGTGGGATAGTAGATAACCACGATGTCGCCATTGGCAGGGGTCTCCACCAGTTCGGCGCCTTCTGGATCGGGATCCGGCGTGCTGCCCGGTTCTTTCACATCATTCGCCAGGAAGAATTGGAAGGTATAGATACCAGCGTTACCGCTGTCGTATCCATAGGTAGTAAATCCACCGTAATATTCAATGTACTGTGCACTACCGTTAAACTGTGCACTAACATTCTTGACCAGCCAGCCCTCGCCCTGTTCCTCCAGGGTCCAGTAGCTGTACTCGCTGGCGGTCTCGGCCATGGTGAGACTGTTGCCCGTCTCACCGGAGGTGAGATATTTGCCGCCGGCGGAGAAGGTGAACTGGCCCTCCTCGTTGGCTTCAACGGTAAAGACAGCGGTATCCTTGGCGGTGGCCAGGATGCTGTTCTCCAGGGTGGCCTCCTGGCCAGCCAGTTTGGAGCCGCTGGCGGTGGTGGACATGGCCATCTGCTGGTCGGGCATATAAAAGACTACCTCATCCCCGGCTTTGATGGGGGGCTCGCCGGGCTGAGGATCGGGGTCTCCACCGGGGTCAGTGGTGCTGCCGCCACCTTCGGCTTTGAACACAAGCAGGTCGAAGACGTATCCGCTGGTATTGTTGATGGAATAAGCGCCGAACTGTTCATTAGCTTCTTGCCACGCAATGAGACGGTTTTCATCGCCGGAAGCGATAAAGCGGAATGTCCCATCGTTGTTGGAGGCAATATTCCAGATATATGCTTCCTTAGGCTTTGTGAAATTGGTTCCGCTGGAGCCGTATCCAAGGTAGTTGCTGCTATTATAGAACGTAGCTGTTTCACCAGATACGGTGACCGTCCAGGTTGGAATACTGCTGTCGGAGGTGAGGCTGCCTTCCGTAAAAGTCACATCGGTTCCGCCAATTTTGCTGCCGATGTTCGTGCCGAGGGCTTTTGCACCGGAAGCGGTGTCTGCGACCAGAACATACTGGCCGTCTGTCAGTTCGCTCAGTTCAGTAATCTTTGTATATACCGCATCCTCACCAGCGGCGGAAGCGGCGGCGGGGAAGAAGGTGAGCAGCATTGCGAGGGATAGGAGCAGTGCAAGGTTCTTACGGAGCTGTCGTTTCATGATCTCCATCCTTTCTCTCGTCCGCAGCGCAGTACGGACGTCAACGGGACCCGCCCCGTTGACAAATGATTGCCTGTCATCTGGTTCCGCTGTTACGTCACCTCCCTCAAAACGGTCACATAAAACAAAATTAGATTTCTTACATATTCATTCTACATGGAAAAATGGTTACATTCAACGGGGAGAGGTGTTGATTTGCACAATAAAAAGTGAAAATAGACATGTAAAATTAGTGTAAAGTGGACACATGTACAAAAGAGAAGAACAATTGTGCGCAGAGGGTGTTACAGAGTGAACTGTCGGAGCGGAAAACTATTTGCAATGAGGATAGGAACTTGATATAATATAGTATTCAAACGCATTGCACCAAAAACGCAAATGTGAGGTGCCCGATTTGTACTTAAAAGCACTCGAAATTCAGGGGTTCAAATCTTTCCCGGATAAGACGGTTCTTACCTTTGGAGAGGACATCACCGCCATCGTAGGACCAAACGGCAGCGGCAAGTCCAATATCTCCGACGCCATCCGCTGGGTCATGGGAGAACAGTCCACCCGTGCCCTCCGTGGCGGCAAGATGGAGGATGTCATCTTCGGCGGCACAGCCAAGCGCAAGCAGCTGGGTTTTGCCGAGGTCTCCCTGGTGCTGGACAACTCCGAGCATTTCTTTGACCTGGAGGAGAGCGAGGTCATGGTCACCCGGCGGTACTACCGCTCAGGAGAGAGCGAGTACTACATCAACCGCCGCAGCGTCCGTCTGAAGGACATCAACGAGCTCTTTATGGACACCGGCCTGGGCCGGGAAGGCTACTCCATCATCGGCCAGGGCAAGATCGACGAGATTCTCTCGGTCAAGTCTGGCGACCGCCGGGAGATTTTTGAGGAGGCGGCGGGCATTTCCCGCTACCGCCACCGCAAGGAGGAGGCGGAGCACAAGCTTATCCGTACTGACGAGAACCTGGTCCGCATCAACGACAAGCTGGACGAGCTGGAGCTCCAGGTGGAGCCCCTGCGGGCCCAGTCGGAGAAGGCCAGAAAATACCTCCTCCTGCGGGACGAGCTGCGTGGCCTGGAGATTTCGGTCTGGCTGGACCAGCTGGAGAAGATCCGTGCCGCAGCCATCAAGACCCTGAGCGACTACGAGAACGCCGTCCGCCAGAAGGAGGATGCTCAGCGCCAGGTGGAGGTACTCTATGCCGCCGCCGAGGGCTACGCCGCCCAGATGCGGGAGAAGGACGTGGAGGTTGAGCACATCCGCTTTGAGATGATGCAGCGGGAGGCGGATGCCAACCTGTGTGACAACGCCATCGCCGTGCTCAAGACCAATATCCAGAACAATCTGGAGAACAGCGGTCGCCTCCAGGAGGAGCTGGCCGCTCAGGAGGGACGGGACGACAGCATTGGCGCCCAGATTGAGGACCGCCGGAGCAGAATCCGTTCTATTATAGAGGAAGCGGATGCCCTGCGGGCGTCTCTGACGGACTATCAGAACCAGTCCCAGGAGGCGATACGGAACGCCGGAACCCTGGCTGCTGAGATGGAGGCCCTGCGCCAGAAGGAGGCAGTGGAGAGCGCCTCCGCCTCCGAGGCAAAGGCGCTGCTGTCCGCCCTGGCCGCCGCCGCCCAGGAGCTGATGGACCGGGACGAAGCGGTGCGTCAGGAACTGGCCGCCGCCGAGGAACGGCTGAACACCGCCCAGGCGGAGGAGAAGACGGCCCGTGCTGAGTTGGAGCAGGCCCGTGAGGATCGGGACGCCCTGAAAAACGTCATCAGCGGCTACACTTTGCGTCTTGAGTCCCGCAGCCGGAAGGCGAAGGAGACCCAGGACCGGCATATGAAGCTCCAGATGGAGGAGAACGCGCTCAAATCCCGCATCCACATGCTCCGGGACATGGAGAAGGCCTATGAGGGTTACTCCAAGGCCATCAAGGTGGTCATGGGGGAGGCCGAGCGGGGTCAGCTGCGGGGGATTCGCGGCCCGGTGGCCGGTCTGCTCCACGTGGAGGACCAGTACACCGTGGCCATTGAGATCGCCCTGGGCGCCGCCATGCAGAACATCGTGGTGGACACGGAGGAGGCGGGCAAGGCTGCCATCCAGTGCCTGAAGCGGCGGGACGGCGGACGCTGTACCTTCCTGCCTCTGACCTCTATCCGGCCTTCCGATTTCCGGGACCGGGCAGTAGAAAAGGAACCTGGCTTTGTGGGCATGGCCGACCGGTTGGTCCGGTTTGAGCCCGCCTATGAGAAGGTCTTTTCCAACCTGCTGGGCCGGGTGGTCATCGCGGAGGACATGGACTGTGCCATTGCCATGGCCCGGAAGTACAGCTACCGGTTCCGCATCGTCACCCTGGACGGACAGGTCCTTAACCCCGGCGGCTCCATGACCGGCGGATCGGCCTCCCGTTCGGCGGGTATCCTCAGCCGTGCCAACGAGCTGGAGCGGCTGAACACCCAGCTAAACGGCGTCCGGGACGCCCTGGCCGAGGCGGCCAAGGTACTGGATGAGGCCAGACGCGAGGCGGCGGTGGCCCAGTACGAGGTGGAAACCGCACAGGCCCAGCAGCGTACCCATGAGGACACTATCCTCAAGCTGGAGGAACGCTGCGGCCACTATGAGACACAGCTTGCCGATCTGCGCCGCCAGCAGGAGGTCCAGCGTGCCGAGCTGAAGCAGCTGGAGCAGCGGGCGGCCCAGACCGAGGCGGACACCGCCGCTGCCAGAAGCCGCATTGAGGCTCTGGAGGGCTCCGCTGCCGCTCTGCGGGCGGAGGCAGACAGCAAGGCGGAGGGCCAGAGCCGCCTGCAGGAGCAGGTGAGCGCCATCGGCGAGCAGATTGCAGCATTGAATATGAAGCTGGCCAGCCTGGAGGCCGAGCAGGACGCCTCTCAGAAGGCTCTGGAGGAGCTGGAGGATCTGCGCCGCGACATGGCGGGAGACCGGGAGCAGCGGGCGAAGATGATCGCCGAGCTGAAGGCCAAGAACGACGACCTGAACGCCCAGATCCTGGAGCAGGAGCGGAAGCTCCAGACCATCCGAGAGGAGAACCAGAGTCGGAACGAGGCCATCCAGCGGCTCAACAATGAAAAGCTGGAATTGGAAGGCCAGCGGAATCAGGCCGACCGGGAGAGCCGGGACAAGAACACCGAGCTGCTGTCCATGGAGCGCGAGGTGTCGGTGCTGGAGCAGAAGAAGCTGTCCAGCGCCATGGAGGAGAAGGGAATTCTGGACAAGCTGTGGGAGACCTACGAGCTCTCCCACGAGGCCGCCCGCCAGCAGCGGGTGGAGCTGGAGAGTGTGCCCAAGGCCCAGCGCCGCATCGGAGAGCTGAAGAAGTCCATCTCCGGCCTGGGCAACATCAACCTGGACGCCATCGAGGAGTTCCAGCGCATCAACGAGCGGTATACCTATCTGAAAGACCAGCGGGACGACGTACAGAAGTCCAAGAAGGAGCTGGAGGGCATCATCGCCGACATCACCGCCGAGATGAAGACCATCTTCTCCAACCGGTTTGCCATTATCAATCAGGCCTTTGGCGAGACCTTCCAGTCCCTGTTTGGCGGCGGCCGTGCCACTCTGGAGCTGGAGGACCCGGACGATATCCTCAACTGCGGCATTGAGATCAAGGTCCAGCCTCCGGGTAAGGCGCTGAAGATCATCACCCTGCTCTCGGGCGGTGAAAAGGCCTTTGTGGCCATCGCCCTCTACTTTGCCATTCTGAAGGTGAGCCCCACGCCCTTCTGCGTGATGGACGAGATTGAGGCCGCCCTGGACGACGCCAACGTGGTCCGCTTTGCCCACTACCTGCGGCAGATGAGCGACAAGACCCAGTTCATCGTCATCACCCACCGTCGTGGCACCATGGAGGAGGCCGACGTGCTCTACGGCGTCACCATGCAGGAGCAGGGTGTGAGCCGCATCCTGACCATCAATCTGAACGACGTGGAGAGGGAACTGAATATCAAGTAAAATGCCGCGTTTCAACACCGGATGAACGCGGAATACTGAAAATAAGGAAGAACGAAAGGAACCGAGCGTACATGGGCTTTTTTGACAAGATCAAGGCGGGCCTGACCCGCACCAAGGAGAACATCGGCCACTCGCTGGACAGCCTGTTTGCCGGAGAACTGGACGACGACTTCTACGACGAGCTGGAGGAGACCCTCATCCTGGGCGACATGGGCATGGACACCACCATCAAGGCGGTGGCTGAGCTGCGCCGCCGGGTAAAGACGGAGAAGATCAAGGACACGGAGGGGGCCCGTGAATGCCTGCGCCGTGTGCTGACCGACATGCTGAACGTTGGCGACAGCGCCCTGGACCTGAGCGCCTCTCCCGCCGTGATTCTGGTCATCGGTGTCAACGGCGTGGGCAAGACCACCACCATCGGCAAGCTGGGCGCCCGGCTGAAGGGGGAGGGGCAGAAGGTGCTGCTGGCCGCTGCCGACACCTTCCGTGCTGCCGCCGCCGACCAGCTGGAGATCTGGTCCCAGCGGTCCGGTGTGGAGCTGGTCCGCCAGCACGAGGGTGCTGACCCCGCCGCCGTGGTGTTTGACGCCATGCAGGCCGCCAAGGCCCGCAAGACCGACGTGGTGCTGGTGGACACCGCCGGCCGTCTCCACAACAAGCAGAACCTGATGAACGAGCTGAACAAGATCGGCCGTGTCATCGACCGTGAGCTGCCCGGCAGCCGGACCGAGACCCTGCTGGTGCTGGACGCCACCACCGGCCAGAACGGTCTCATCCAGGCCAAGCAGTTCATGGAGGCCGCCGGCATCACCGGCATTGTCCTCACCAAGCTGGACGGCTCTGCCAAGGGCGGCATTGTCATCGCCATTGCCGATGCCCTCCAGGTGCCTGTGAAGTACGTGGGCGTGGGCGAGGGTATCGACGACCTGATGCCCTTTGAGGCGGAGAGCTTTGTCCGCGCGCTGATCTGATATATAATAAGGAAGGAAACAGATGAAAAAGCTGGTATTGGGCGGCGCCTGCGCCGTGAGCGGAATCCTGCTGACCGTCCTGATGGAGGCCGGGGCCCTTGTCCGGGCAGGCATGTGGGCGGTTCTGGCCGCTCTGGTGCTGATGGCCTCCGGTCTGCTGCTTGGGATTCTGGGCCTGCGGGAACATTAGAGAGAAAGACAGTCTCCCGGGACTGTATCCTGTTTTGGAGGTATATCAATGGCAAGAATTGACGGACGGGCCAACGATCAGCTGCGGCCCATCGAGATTATCCCCGGTATCAACAAATTTGCGGAGGGCTCCTGCCTCATCCGCTGCGGCAACACCCACGTGCTGTGCACCGCCTCGGTGGAGGACCGGGTGCCCCCTCACGTCTCGGAAGGGGAGGGGTGGGTCACCGCCGAGTACTCCATGCTGCCCCGTGCCAACCGGGAGCGGAGCAAGCGGGACATCGCCAAGCTGAAGCTGTCTGCACGGTCCGCTGAGATTCAGCGGCTGGTGGGCCGTTCTCTCCGGGCGGCAGTGGACATGAAGGCCCTGGGCCCCCGCACCATCACCGTGGACTGCGACGTGCTCCAGGGTGACGGCGGCACCCGTACCGCCAGTGTCACCGGCGGCTTTGTGGCCCTGAGCTTTGCCCTGCACAAGCTGGTGGAGGAGGGCGTCCTGGAGGCAATGCCTCTCAAGACCTGCGTGGCGGCCATCTCCGCCGGCATCGTGGACGACCAGCTGCTGCTGGACCTGTGCTATGAGGAGGACTCCTCCGCCCAGGTGGACCTGAACTGCGTCATGACCGGCGAGGGTGAACTGGTGGAGCTCCAGGGTACCGGCGAGGGCCGATCCTTCACTCTGGAGGAGCAGCGGGCTCTCGTGGAGTTGTGTGCCAAGGGTATCCGGGAAGTGCAGGCGGTCCAGAAGGCCGCCCTGGGAGGTTGAGTATATGAAAATGGTATTGGCCAGCAAGAACAACCACAAGCTCAAGGAGATGCAGGACATCCTCTCCGCCCAGGGGGTGGAGGTGGTCCTGGAGTCCGACGTGGGCGCGGATGTAGACGTGGAGGAGACGGGCACCACCTTTGAGGAGAACGCGCTTCTCAAGGCCAAGGCGGTCATGGAGGCCACCGGTCTGCCCGCCATCGCCGACGATTCCGGCCTGTGCGTGGACGCCCTGGGCGGCGCCCCCGGTGTGTACTCCGCCCGGTACGGCGGGCCCGGCCTGGACGACGTGGGCCGTTACCGCCTGCTGCTGGAGAACATGAAGGGCCAGCTGGATCGCCGGTGCAAATTCGTCTCGGCTATCTGCTGCTGCTTCCCCAACGGGGACACGGTGACCGCCCGGGGTGAGTGCCAGGGCACCCTGGCCTATGCGCCCAAGGGGGCCGACGGCTTCGGATACGACCCCATCTTCTTTGTACCGGGTCTGAAAAAGACCTTTGCCGAGCTGCTGCCTGAGGAGAAGAACGCCATCTCCCACCGGGGCAATGCTCTGGCGATTTTCAAGGACAAGCTGGCAGAGTACTGCCGGGACCATCAGATTTAAGCGGCCCGGAAGGTCGTTTGAACAATATATTTATATAAGGAGGCGGCGGGTTGACCCGCCAAAAAACCTATGGATTTGACAAGCAAGCAGCGTGCCCAGCTCAGAAGCCTGGCCAACAGCATCGACACCATTGTCCACGTGGGCAAGGACGGCCTGGGCGAGAATCTGGTCAAGCAGGCCGATGACGCACTGGAGGCCCGGGAGCTCATCAAGGGCAAGGTCCTGGAGAACTCCATGCTCACCGCCCGGGAGGCGGCCGAGGAGCTGGCCGCCGCTACCCGGAGCGAGGTTGTGCAGGTGATTGGAACAAAATTCGTCCTGTATCGTCCAAGTCATAAAAAGGACAAGAAGGACAAGATCGTTCTGGTAAAGGACAGCCGGAAAAAGCCGGTGGTGTGACAGACATTCAGCAAAAACAATTGCGTGAAAGGAGCTGGCTCACTTGAAAATCGGTATCTATGGCGGCACCTTTAACCCGCCCCACCTGGGGCACATGGCGGCGGCCCAGGCGGCCGTGGCCGTCCTGGGGCTGGACAAGCTGTTTTTCATTCCCGCGGCTCTGCCGCCCCACAAGGAGCTGCCGGCCGACGGCGCCGGAGCGGAGCACCGCCTGGCCATGACGGCCCTGATGGCCGACGGCCTGGGAGAGTCCATCGGCCGCCGGGGGGATGTGGAGGCCCTGGACATTGAGCTGCGCCGGACAGGGAAGAGCTACACGGCGGACACCCTGGAGGAGCTGCACAGCCGATACCCGGAGGATGAACTCTGGCTGCTGATGGGGACGGATATGTTCCTCACCATTCAGGACTGGTATGAGCCGGAGCGCATCATGGCTCTGGCAGGGATTGCGGCCTTTGCCCGCACCGAGACGGACAGCGGCGAGCTGCTGCGGGTCCAGGCCGACTACCTGGTCAAAACCTACCAGGCACGGGTACAGCTGGTGGAGCTGCCTAAAATCACCGATCTCTCTTCCACTCAGATGCGGGAGCTTCTGGAGGAGGGGCAGGGCGGTGACCGGCTCTGGCCGCCGGTGTACGGCTATATTCTGCGCAACGGGCTGTACGGAGAGCACCGTGATCTGAAGCAGCTCAACGACGCTGAGCTGCGCTGCGCGTCGTACAGCATGATCCGGGCCAAGCGGATTCCCCATGTGAAGGGGACCGAGCAGGCGGCGGTGGAGCTGGCGGAGCGCTGGGGAGCCGATGTGGAGAAAGCCCGCCGTGCGGCCATCCTCCACGACTGCACAAAGTATCTGAATATGGAAGAACAGTTGCAATTGTGCCGGCAGTATGGTATTGTATTGGACGATTTAGAGCAAAAATCCGTGAAGCTGCTCCACTCCAAGACCGGTGCTGCCATTGCGCGTGATGTGTTTGGCGTGCCGGACGACATATACTGGGCCATCTTCTGGCACACTACCGGCAAGGCGGATATGTCCACCCTGGAGAAGGTGCTCTATCTGGCCGACTACATGGAGCCTACCCGGGATTTCCCCGGAGTGGAGGAGCTGCGGGAGCTGACCCGCCGTGATCTGGATGCTGCGCTCCGCCTGGGTCTGGAGATGAGTGTGGAGGACCTGAAGGAGCGGGGAGTTCCCGTTCACCACAACACCATGGAGGCTCTGAATTGGGTGCTGGAGCATGGGCCCCGGGATCCTTCCTGAATCCGAAACAGAAAAAATGACAGACACAGCCGCCGGTGAGGCGGCGCGCGGGAAAGGAACTACGAACCAATGAATCCTGAGCAGAATCGCAAAAAGGGCGGCGCCCGACTGCTGAAGCCGTCCTCCCAAAAAGCGGAAGCCGCACCGGAGAAGGAGAAAGAAGCGGTCCCGACCAAAAAATCTGAGTTTACGGGCAAGGACACCGAGCCCGGCCGGACTCAGAAGACAAAAAAGCCCAAGAAGCCCAAGCCTCAGCGCACCACCAAGCAGAAGGTGCTCCACGGCGTGTTTATCGGCGTCACCGTTCTGGCCGCCATCATTGTGGTCATCGGCATTGCCCTGGCCATCTTCGTGCAGAAGCCGGCCCAGGTCACCCAGCCCGACCGCAACTCCAAGGAGCCTACCGGCACGGAGGAGCAGGAAGAGGGCGGTTCCACCACTCGGCCGGATGGCGTGTCCAGCGACCGGAAGGAGGACTTCTATACCTTCCTGGTGGTAGGCCGCGACACCTACGGCGGCGGCAATACGGACACCATCATGCTGGCCTCCTATGACATTCCCAACCAGAAGCTGTCCGTTATGAGTATCCCCCGTGATACCCTGGTCAATGTCTCCTGGGACATCAAGAAGATCAACTCCGTCTACAACATGTACGGCGGCGGCGACGAGGGCATGGATGCCCTGAAGGAAGAGGTCAGCCAACTGGTGGGCTTCATCCCGGACTACACCTTTGTGGTGGAGTGGGAGGCCGTGGGTAAGCTGGTGGACGCTGTCGGCGGCGTGTACTTTGACGTGCCCTGCCGGATGTACTACAACGACCTGTCCCAGAACTTCAAGATTGATCTCCAGGAGGGCTATCAGCTCATCGACGGCGACAAGGCCATGCAGCTGCTGCGCTGGCGTCACAACAGCGACGACAACGGCAACATCCTCAACTCCGGCTACGCCAACGGCGACCTGGGCCGTATTGAGACCCAGCAGGCTTTCCTCCAGGCGGCCATTGAGCAGTGCCTCCAGAACATTACGGATGTGAAGACCATCACCGGCATTGCACAGATTTTCTTTGAGAACGTGACCACCGAGCTGTCCGTGGGCAACCTGGCCTGGTTTGCCCAGCAGGCCATTTTCGGCAACAGCGAGGGTAAGAAGCTGGACATGAACAGCGTGACCTTCCTCACCATGCCCTGGGTGGCTGCCAACGGTGTGTGGAGCCGTACCTACAACAACCATCCCTCCTATGTGGCGCCCGATGTGGACGAGGTGGTAGAGGTGGTCAACGAGTACTTCAACCCCTACGTGGAGGACCTGCGCAAGGATGAGCTGGACATCATGTATGTCAACGACGACGGCACCCTGGGCTGCACCAGCGGCGTGCTGGAGGACACCAAGTACAACAGCTGGGTGAAGAACAAGAACTCCGGTTCCAGTTCTTCCGGTTCCGGCTCTTCCAGCTCCAAGCCCTCTGCCAGCACCAGCCCGTCTCCCAGTGCAAGTGCTTCGGCGTCTCCCAGCACCTCTCCCAGCACAACTCCCAGTCCCTCGCCCAGCGAGAGTACTGCGCCCAGCACCTCCCCCAGCGTGACGCCCTCTCCCAGTCCCAGCACGAGTGTGACTCCGTCGCCCACGCCCAGTGAGACGCAGCCTGCCGTAAGCGAGACGCCCACTCCCAGCCCCAGCGCCTCGGAGACACCCAGTCCCTCTCCCTCTGAGAGCGGCGGCACGGACCAGCCTCCCGAGGGTATTCCTATCTATACGCCGGACCCGGCTAGTACGGCGTCCGCTCCTGCGGCGTAATTCAGCGCCATTCAACCCAACCGAGAAAGGGGTTTATCAACTATGACACCCAAGGAAACCGCGATTGTTCTGGCCAAGGCCCTGGACAGCAAGAAGGGCATTGATATCAAGGTGCTGGAGACCGGTCACCTGACCACCCTGGCGGATTATTTTGTCATCTGCACCGCCACCTCCACCACCCAGGTCCGCGCCCTGTCTGACGAGTGCGAGAAGACCATGAAGGAGACCGCCGGCGAGCTGCCCCACCATGTGGAGGGCCACCGGGGCGGCACCTGGGTTCTGCTGGACTTCTCCTCCGTGGTGGTGCACATCTTCATGGATGACGCCCGCAAGTTCTACGACCTGGAGCGCCTCTGGTCTGACGCCACGCCCGTGGACCTGACCGACGTGCTGACTGAGAACTAAAACAGAACAGCAAGGCCCCGTCTCCTCACAGGAGACGGGGCCTTTTTCACAAAACAGAAAACCGGGTGTGCGCTCAGCAGCGCACACCCGGTTTTGCTTATCCTCTGCGGTCCAGTACGATGGTGTAGCCCTCCACAATGTCGGGCGCCTCGCCCTCGGCCACGGGGGCGTGGTTGATGGTGACACGGTCACCGGGGTTGAGAATGACCGCCACATCGTTGTCCTTGGCGGGGATAGAATAGTAGACATCCTCGCCTTCCAGGGAGAAGTAGTAATAGGTGTTGCCGTCAATGACCGCCGAGCGGATGTCCGCGATGACGCCGGACACGTCGGTCTCCAGACGGCTGCCCTGGTCCACGGCAATGCCCTTGGCGGCCATCTGCTCCAGGTAGTTCTGCTCACAGGAGGCCACGGTGTCGCCGATGCCCACCACGGTGAACTGGCCCACGTTGACCATGGCGTACTGCTTCACCAGCTGGCGGTTGTCCTTCAGGGCGATGAAGTAGGTGGGCTGGTCGGCCACGTTGAGGAGCAGGGGGAAGGTGGCCTTGTAGCCCTGGTCCTGTACCATACCCTCGGCGGAGGCCTGAGCGGACTGCTCGGTGGCGCCGGGTACCTCGTAGAACTTGGTCTCCTTGGTGCGCTGGTTGCACAGCAGGAAGCCCAGGTTGGACTGGTCGCTGGTGGCGGAGGTGATGCCGGTGTACATGTACACGTCATCGTTCATGGCAATGTAGTTGTAGCCCTCCGTGGTGACGCGCACATCCTTCTGGCCGAAGATGGAGTTGATGAAGCCATGGATCAGTGTGCCATAGTAGTCGTACTGCTGCATGATGAGGGAGGCCAGGTATACTCGGTCCACCCACTGGGGCACGTCCTCATAGGCGTAGTAGGTGCACTCGCCGGTAACCGCGTTCATCAGCACGGCGCCGCTGATGTCAGTGCCGCCGAACAGGCCGATGGTCTTGACCACACGGGGGCAGATCCACCAGGGGTTGCCCTCCTCGTCGATTTCAAAGGAGGGCTCGGCGAACATGTAGGTGGGGTAGTTGAAGCGCAGGTGACGGTACACGTTGCGGTTGAGAGGCTCGGAGGGGGAATACTTCATGCCCTGACCCTCGGGCAGGCGGACCACCTGCACCTCCTGGGTCACCATGTCCACCACGATGTAGGCGGGCAGGCCATCGGAGCGGTTGGTGAACCATTTGATGATGTCGGCGTACTCCAGAGGCGCCACACGGACAGGGCGGCCCTGGTAGTTAATCTGGGTGGAGTCGTAGGCCACCTCAAACTGGCTGGCCATGTCAGGGATGGTGCCCATCTGGGTGGTGCTCAGGTAGCGGGCGGAGTCCTCATCCAGCATGGGGATCTCGTCAAAGGAGATCTCCTGCACGTCGGTGACAAAGTCGCCCTCCTGGACGTCCAGCAGCTCCCGGTAGGAAGCGGCGCGGAAGATGGGCAGGGAGATAACCTGGCCCACCAGACCCACCACAATTAACAGTCCCAGCAGGATGCCGATAGGCAGGCACTGCTTCTTGATGAAGCGGAAGTACTCCTTTACCTTACCGCCCTGGGCGGTGGTGACCGTGCCTGCGGCGGTGGTCACTGTGGTACCCTCCAGATGGAAGCCGCTGGTGATAAAGGCGCAGACGATGTATACCACGCACAGCAGTCCCACGAAGGTGTAAAAGTCCTCGGACTGGAGGTTGAGGGCAGGGAGGGTGAAGTAGAAGTAGACAAAGCCGATGATTGCAGTGATCACAAGGTTGAACAGTACCTTGCCTACTTTACTTTTGGGAGCGTGGAGCTTCTTCCCGCTCTTCGGTTTCTTCTGATTCAATGTAGGATTCTCCTTTTTGTCAAAGTGCACGGCGCAGGCCGCGCGGCTTACGGGACTTCCTTAGTATAGCCCAGACAAAGGGCAAAAGCAACATAGGCAGCGGAAGCAGAAGATTAAAATTACGTGAAAACGCCCAAAGCGGACACTCGTCTTTCCGGGAAGGAGAGAATAGACAAAAAATGGGGGAGACACATCAGAAAGGTGTGTCTCCCCAGGTGCGGAACAGAAAGGTTAGAGGGCGGCAGTTTCCCGCTCAATGTCGCTCTCGCAGGCCTTCATGGCCTGAAGGGTGCGGTCCAGCAGATCGTTGAGCTCCCAGCCCAGCAGCTGAGCACCCTGGGCGATGGTGTCCCGGGAGCAGCCGGCGGCAAACTTCTTGTCCTTGAATTTCTTCTTCAGGCTGGACAGCTCCATGTCCTGCACACTCTTGGAGGGCCGCATGAGGGCAGCAGCGCCGATGAGGCCGGTGAGCTCGTCCACGGCGAAGAGAACCTTCTCCATCTGGTGCTCGGGCTGCACGTCAGCGCCGGTCATACCCCAGCCGTGGCTGACCACAGCGTGGATGAGGGCGGCGTCCAGGCCCTGGGCCTCCATCAGCTCCCGTACCTTGACGCAGTGCTCGTCAGGCCACTGCTCAAAGTCCAGGTCGTGGAGCAGGCCCACGGTGGCCCAGAAGTCCGCCTGCTCGCCGTAGCCCAGCTCCTGGGCGAACCAGCGCATGACGGCCTCTACAGTCAGGGCGTGGCGGAGGTGAAAGGGCTCCTTGTTGTAGGTTTTAAGCAGGTCCAGGGCCTGTTGGCGATTCAGTTCCATTGCGGCAGCGCTCCTTTTTGGATAAAATAGTAGATAGGGTAGTAGGCTCATTTTAGCGCAGTCAGGCGGCCAGGTCAAGGGCGGGGAAGGGCAGCTATACAGGCAAAACAGGGGGCTGTGAAAATACTCGAAAAAAATAAAAAATACCTATTGACAAATTGAGTGTGAGTGGTTATAATAATCAACGTTGCTTCGGTCAACAGCAAAACAAAAGACTGAATGAGCACAGAGATGGAGTAGTATCGAAGTGGTCATAACGAGCACGACTGGAAATCGTGTGGCCGTCAAAAGCGGCCCGAGGGTTCGAATCCCTCCTACTCCGCCAGAAATCCCGCAGCTGAAAAAGCTGCGGGATTTTTCTTTTCCCGGCGTATGAGAGAAAAAGCTCCCGGCAGTTGAACTTCTGCCGGGAGCTTTGCTTATCATGTGAAGATTGTCATTTTCTCTCTTTGTTCTGCCTGCGCTCAGCGCGCTTTCTGATCCGCTCAGCCTTGGCGCGGCGGCTTGCCTCAGAGAGCTGGGAGAGGGCGGTGGAGAGACTGGAGGAGGACATGCTGCGGTAAACATAGCGCAGATGGCGTGTCTGCCGTTCTGCCTTGTTCAGCAGCTCGCTGTACCGTTTGCGCAGGGCGGCCAGGTCGGCATCTCTGCTGTCCAGCACAGATTTGGCGGAACCAATCCGCTCAGACAGGCTCTCTACCGCACCGTCCAGCCGACCGGAAATAGACTCCTTCGCGTCGTCCAGCTTATCAGAGATAGACTCCACAGCGTCATCCAGCCGGTCAGAGAGAGTTTCCCTGGCCTCGTCCAGCCGGTCGGACAGCTCCGCACGGCTCAGAGCAAGCTGTACCTGCAGCTCCTCGCCCATCTGAGTGAGCTTGCGCAGCATGGCGGTGAGGAGGGCAAGCTCACGGATGGTGGCAGCTGCATCGGCCAGCAGAATTACCAGCAGCACACCGGAGGCCACATGGATGGTCACAGTGGACAGGCGCTCCACCAACCCGGAGATGGCAGGGTGAATCCAGAAAATCACCAGGTAGGCCAACACGCCCCAGGTGAGGGAGATGGTAAGGCAGATACGTCCATGGAGGTTAAATCTGCGGGTGCTGTAATCCCAGTATTTGATGTGGGTTGTGGTCTCCAGCAGCCAACCTACCAGGTACTCCCAGGCGGACATGCAGACCGTAGCTACTACGTAGAAGAGAAGGGGTTGGCTGGTAAATGGAGTGAACCAGCACAGCATCATCAATACGCCGACACCGTAGATAGGGCAGACAGGGCCGTAGAGAAATCCCCGGGCCACAAACCGCTTCTCCAGGACAGAGCAGTATATCGTCTCCAGAATCCAGCCCAGAAAGGCATAGATGATAAAATAGAGAAAGAGCAGTGAGATGGGGAAGCCAAACAGAACAGGCTCTGACATATTATGAATCCTTTTCTTTGGTTTCTGCCGCGTCCGCCTCTTTTAGCAGCACGTCCAGAATCCCGTTATAGACCTGCTCCGGACGGGAGCGGAAGCCCTCAGCCAGCCGTTCAGCCTGGTCCTCCGAGGGAGAGAGAAGCTCCACAGTCAGCAGATTGCCTGCGCCGTCGTCCAGAGAGAGGCGGAGCGTGCAGGTGCCGTCCTCGCCCCGGGGCAGAATCTGCGCCCGGACCTGGGCGTCCCGCCGCAGCTCGGCGTTGAGCTTGACCAGCCTGCGGGAGCACTTGCTCTTCACCGAATAGGGCAGGCTGCTCTCGCAGACAGTGCCGTTTTTTCGCCCTTTTTCCGTGATGACATAGCGGCCGTCATTCAGGTCAAGGTGCCCGCTTTCCACCAGCTCGGCCACGGCCTCAGCAAAGTCAAAATAATCCACGCCCTCGTCCATCAGGGTCAGATCGGTCAGGGTGGAGAAGTCCAAGGGAGCGGCAGCCCGAGACATGATATAGAGCACCAGAAATTTGATTTCCAGCTTGTCGTGAATAAACCCGTATCGGGCCACGGCCACTCACTCCTCTCAAAGGTTGAACAGATAGCATGGCATACTTAATTATTATACCCCGAAAAAACAGCCAGGACAAGAGAAAAATCCCCGCAGCGCAAGACGGGAAAGCGGTCAGGACATTTTGCTGTCAGCAATGCGTCCGGCAAGGTCTGCTACGGTAATATGACTCAGATGTGTCCGGCACAGCGCGTCCAGTTCACCATAGAGTCCGTCCAACACCTCTGCCATTCCAGAGGCACAGAGGCAGTCCATATCGGTCTGCCCCGGCCTCCAGACAGCGGAGACAAAACACACCTCTACTGCGTCGGCAATCATCCGCAGGGTGATCTGGTCCGGTGCACAGGTACAGGAGTAGCCGCCGTCCGCACCCTCTTTGGTGGTAACCAGACCGGCGCAGCGGAGTCGTGCCATAACCCTGCGCACACGGGCTGGGTTGGTACAGGCAGCCTCAGCCAATGCCTCACTGGAGAGTGTGCCGCCCCGACGAAGCAGGCAGACCATGGCGTGGACAGCCAGCGCAAAATCACCGGTTGTCATAGCGTGTCACCCCGTTTCCCACCGGAGCAGGGCCCGGGAAGGGAGAGCTCGCGGCGCAGTGTACACCAGCCATCCCAGAGAAAGCTGAGATACAGGAGAATCAGACCGCCATAGAGCAATACAGTAAGAAAAAGCGGGCGATAACAGAGCAGTCCCTTGGCCAATCTAATCAAGGTGCGAATCAGCGAGAAGGACAGGAGACCTGCCATGCTGAGATAGACCAGCGCAATTCCTTTTTTCTTTGTGAGAAAAAGAAGGAAGAGGCTGACAGCAGCCACTCCAAAAGCTGCAGCGAGCCCCATATAGGAGAGAACTGTGGTGACGGTCAACAAATCAGGACCGGATTGAGAAAGAGGCATATCAGGTCGACTCCTTTTTGGCGGTATGAACGCGCTGAAGCGTAGAACAGATGGCACCGTGAGGGCAAACAGCTTTACACTTGCCGCAGCGAATGCACTCCATACTGTTGGGGGTCGTGTGAACCGGAATATCCATTGGGCAGGCCTTCTGACAAGCCCCACACTGGGTACACTTCTGGGCGTCTATCCGGAAGCGGTAGAGGGCCACCGGGTTAAACAGACCGTAGATGGCGCCCAGTGGACAGAGGTAGCGGCAGAAGGGGCGGTAGACCGCCACAGAGAGCAGAAGGAGGATAACAAGGATAGCAACCTTCCAATTGAAGAGCCAGCCCAGAGCGGACTGGAGCGCCGGATTGGAGGCCACTAGGGGAATACCGGCGAAGAGGGTGCCGGAAGGGCAGATATACTTGCAGAACCAGGGCTGACCCTGGCCCACAATGTCCAGCACTGTGAGGGGAAGGACAATGACAAAACCCACCAGAATGACGTACTTCAGGAACCGGAGCCACCGGTCGCCGGGCAGCTTGCGCAGCTTTTTGACAAAAGGAATTTTGTACAGCAGATCCTGAACCAGCCCGAAGGGGCACAGCCATCCGCATACGAACCGTCCAAACAGGGCACCGAAAAAGAGGAGAAAACCGGTTACATAGAAGGTGAACTGGTAGTTTCGGCTGGAGATTACAGCCTGGAAGGAGCCGATGGGACAGGAACCCAGTGCACCTGGGCAGGAGTAGCAGTTGAGACCGGGGACGCAGAGCAGCTTGCTGTTACCTTTGTAGATGCTGCCCTTGGCGAAACCGGCGGCGTAACCGTTCGAGAGGGCGGCAAAGCAGATCTGAACCCAGGTGCGGAGGTGCTTTCTGAAAAACGAGAGTCGCTTACCCAAGACCGATACACTCCATACAGATATTGATCGCCTTGCGGAATACAGTTTCCGCCTCACCCCGCCACACGCCAATGGCGACGAACACAACCCCAACTAAAAGGAGTATGAACGCGAATTTATTTTGCTTGAGAAAACTCATTTGGAGACCTCCGCCAGCATTTCGTCAATGATGACGGTCCAATCGTCTTTTTCCCGGGCACCCAAATAGGCGGTACCGACCTGTGCGCCGGTCTCATCCACAAAGAAAGTGGTGGGGACAGAGGTAATCTGGTAGAGAAGTCCATAGAGGTCAGCGGAGGGGATAATGTGTATATAGTCGGCACCAGTGGAGGAGACAATCTCGCGGGCAGTGTCCAGCTGAGTCTCGCTGACGGAACCGTCTCTATCCAGCACGTCGGAGATAAGGCCTACAATCTGGACACCCTTGTCGGCGTATTCTTCAGCCAACTCACCCAGTTCAGGCATTTCACTGATGCAGGGAGTACAGAAGGT
This sequence comes from Pseudoflavonifractor sp., assembly GCF_050943825.1. Taxonomy (NCBI): domain Bacteria; kingdom Bacillati; phylum Bacillota; class Clostridia; order Eubacteriales; family Oscillospiraceae; genus Pseudoflavonifractor; species Pseudoflavonifractor sp. The sequence continues at coordinate 269,809 of NZ_JBMNPX010000001.1, read as the reverse complement.
GGCCCATACATTGACCATGGTAAGGGTATGACCTTCCAGAATGCTCTGATCAATCGAATTCCCGTCCAGGTCCTCCGCAGCAAAGGAGGAGAGGATACCGACGGAGGACTCCGAATCTGTGCCGGCCGAGGACTGGGTGGTATCGGCAGACGATGAGGGAGCAGGGGAGGGAGCGACGGAACTGTCGGACTGAGTGCAGGCAGACAAAAGGAGCGTCAGGCTCAATGCGGCAGCCAGCATAGCGGTGAATTTGCGCTTCATATTAGAACCTCCAAAACTGTAATTAAAAATAGTTCAGTTTCTGTATGGGCACATTATAAAGGAGGGACAGAGAGGTGTCAAGAAAAAGCCTGGAAGAAATGAGCTGATAGCAATGGAAAGAGAAAAGAGAAGTTTTTCGAGGAACCATTGACAAAGATTTAAAAATGAGGTATCGTATAAAAGTTCTCAACATTCAGTATTCCAAAAGCTGAGTGGAGAGCAGAATACATGCAGCGGTATCGAAGTGGTCATAACGGGGCTGACTCGAAATCAGTTTGCGGGCAACCGCACGTGGGTTCGAATCCCACCCGCTGCGCCAAAAATCCCTTGAAACCAAACGGTTTCAAGGGATTTTTTGTGTCATGAAGGGAAAATGCCCTCAAAATACGCTGAAATGCTGCCTTGAAACATGCGCGAAAAAATTTGTGGTGCCCCAATGGTGCCCGGCGCCAAAAAATGATCCCCGGGATGCTATGTGGGTCTAAGGGAAAACGTGGCTGTCCGATGGAAGATGGCGGGGTGAATGTGCACCTTTTTTTAGAAAAATAAGGATATATTAACAGCACAAGGTATGATATAATGGATTCGCCGCACATGGAACTTACTGGTGTGCAGAGGAAGTTCAGCATATGAGAAAAAAGAGCGGAGACGGGAGAGAGATTTTATGGGAATTACCTTCTTGATTGGAATTGTAGTGCTGATGTTTCTGGCGTTGGTAAAGGGGACAGTGGATGCTGCGATCGGGCTTATAACAGTTCTGTTCTGGGCATTTGTGGTTAAAAATATTGTTCAGGATGTTATTTTGGGATTTCTCAAGAACCGTAATACATTGGGTATGACTATATGGCATTTTGCAATAGATATGGCGCGCATCTGGTTGTATTTTACTATGGTGAACCGATACGCCGTCCAGTATGCATCCAGCGGAGGAATCGGCTTTTTTGGAGCGATGTTTAATTTTATCCTCTATTTCGTGATAGGAGGCGCTCTATTTTTGGCGGGAGAGATCTTGAGTATCCTCCATGTCTTTCGGACCAAAGCGGAGGATGCTCAGACAAAGCATTTTTCAATTGGCGCTGATATCGCATGTCTGGCCGTGCTGGGGGGATTCTCCCTACTTTGTATCATCTGAGTATTGTAGAACTGTTGACTGAGGCTCGGAGTGAGGAAGAGGAGAAGCAAAAGAGCGCCATGCCTGTTTCCATGTGAATAAAGGAAAAGATGAGACCGTCGGGGTGTCGCCAAAGACTGCGATCCCCGGCGGTTCTCTGTATATAGCATAAAGGAAGAACTGGTCAAAATGATAGGAGTGTGTTAAAATATGAGAAACTTAAGTCTCAAAAAAGATAATCTTTGAGAAATATAAGGAATGGAGTAACCGTCATTTGTGCCTCTATATGAAGACAGATAAATCTGTTTGACAGAAGAACGTTATAGAGAGTTGGAGGAGTAGAGATGTACAGCGGCAATGTTGAACATACAGAGTCACATCTTGTAGAGGACGTTTACAATATAAAAGCGCAAAAAGAGAATAGTTCTGTTGAGCCAGTAAGACCCGGAGTAGAGTCAAAGGCGTTTGCATTACTTAAGCAATATTGGAGAACCTTCATTGAAACAGGGGAGATTTGTGAGTTCGTGCGCCCGGAGATTGCAGAGTCGTGGAAACGCAGTATAAAATACGGTGTAAATCCTACTGAAAAAAATAAGAATTACGCATTTTTACCAGATCCTGAAGTTAAAAAACTATTAAATGAGAACCAAGCTCTGCTTGATGTGGCATATCCGTTGATGTCAAGAACGGTAGACTATATCGAGGGAACACAGTGTGCATTGACATTACACGACAAGAATTGCCGCCTTATCTGCCATATGTTTGCCGGTGATGATCAGGGCTTCTACAGGTCTTCAGCGGGCTTTAATATAGGTGCAGCATGGGACGAGAAGACAATTGGCACCTGCGCTCCGTCGCTTTGTATCCGGCTGGATCAGGATGTACAGCTGATAGGTGCGGAGCACTTTAAAGAAAATCTTGGGGGTCTGGCATGTACAGCCTCGCCTATTCATGCAAAAAACGGCGAAGTAATTGGGTGTATTAATATGTTTGGAGACTATAAAAAGCTGTCTTCACACACCAGAGCCCTTGTAAAGCAGATGGCGCTGCTCATCCAATCGGAGCTAAATCTGAAAGAATCATCGCAGATGGTGCAGAAAGTATTCAATCTGATGACAGAGGGGATCATTGTCCTGGACGAGCAATGCCATGCGGTTACGGCAAACAACAGGGCTGCAGCCATACTCCAACTGCCGCAGAAGTCGGTTGTATCTCTTGACTTCAGACAGGTTTTCCGTGCAGAGCATTTGGAGAACAGACTGATGCATGAGACGGTTCCGTTTACTTACGCGGAATATCCGCTCCATATAGGAGAGGGTGAAGTAGTCTGTGGAGTCACCGTAACCCCTATGCTGGAGGAAGGAAAACGTGAAGGAGCGCTTATTACATTGCGCAGACCCCAGCGCAGTGAACAATCTTCGATGAAGAAGCCGGGAAACCACGCTAGCTATACCTTTGATAATATTCTCTCACAGGATAGCGGCATTATGGCGTTGAAGGACATGTTAAGGCGTGTGAGCAGTACAGGGCATTGTATTCTGCTGGAGGGTGAAAGCGGGACAGGAAAGGAATTGTTTGCGCATGCCTTACATACTGAGAGTGACTGGAATGAAGGACCTTTCGTTACAGTAAACTGTGGTTCGCTCCCAAGGTCCCTTATTGAAAGTGAGCTTTTCGGCTACGAAAAAGGTTCTTTTACAGGGGCGCGGAGCGAAGGAAGTCCGGGAAAATTTGAGCTTGCAGATGGCGGAACAATTTTTCTGGACGAGATTGGTGAACTGCCATTGGAGATTCAAGCGACATTGCTGAGGGTTTTGGACAACCACAGGGTTAGGAGGATTGGAGCCAAAGCAGAGCGAAGTTTGAACTTCCGTGTTGTCGCAGCCACAAACAGAAACCTGTACGAAGAGGTGAAGCGCGGAAAATTCAGAAGCGATTTGTATTTCAGACTCAGTGTTTTGAAATATGATATTCCGCCCTTGAGAGCGCGCGGAAACGACGTATGTATACTGGCAAATCATTTTCTGGAAGAGATGAATCGAAATAGCGCCCAGGATTTTAAGGAGTTCTCGGCAGAATTTTATAGTATACTGACGCAATACTCATGGCCCGGAAATGTACGAGAACTCCGAAATGTTGTAACACGTGGATTTTATGCAAGCTCAGGGCCTGTAATCATGAAGAAGGATCTGCCCCAATATGTTCTGGAACAGATGGGAATGTCCAAAGCACCTATTACACCAGCGCAGCGAACTGAAGCAGTGCCGGAAAGAGCACCGGTGAGTGTAAAAGAGTTTGAAAAGCGGCAGATATTGGACGCACTGCGCCAATGCGGAGGAAATGTGGTTGCAGCGGGAAAGCTGTTGGGCTTCAGCAAGGCAACAATCTACCGGCGGATTAAAGCATATCAAATCCAGTTGACCAGAAAGAGTGGAGGAGCGGAAGGAGAGAACGGAGATAATTTCTAATGGAGTCTCAACTGTGATTCATAAATGAGACTAGTATCAATTTAAGTATCAAAAACGAAACTTGGTAGTAAGATATGTTTGGTAAGCGCCAACAATGAATGCCTGCAATAGGTCCGAAATCTCGGCTAGTGGGCATAATTGTTGGCGTTTTCCTTTTTGTGATAACACATCGAATGTTGGCACGCCACTTGCTTTATAAATATGGCAAGAATAAGGACATACCACATGTATGTTTTTCTTCCAGGCAGGAGAACTGAGCGGTGCCCCTTATTCGATTTCTGATTCATGCTGAGAAAGGAGTTGGTAAATTGTTTGTAATACTCAATTTGAACCTGGGCTCTACCTCTACCAAAGTATCGATTTACGAAGATGAAAAACTGTTTCAGGAATTTACCGCGAGGCACACAGACGAAGAAATGCTGGCTGCACCAACCCAAAAGGAACAGATTGCGATGCGAAAGCAATGTATCCAAAAGTGGCTGAGGGAAAGCAACATTTCACTGGATCGCATTGACGCCGCGGTTGTACGAATGGTAGGCCTGCGCAGATGTGTAAAAAGTGGTACATACCAGATTGGTGAGGTGCTGCGCAAAGATATCTATGCGCTCTATGAGCCTGACGGAGTGATCCGGCATTCAGCCGGGTTGACGGTTCCTCTTTTGGAAGAGCTGATGGAGGGCCGCAACATTCCGATTTATATGGTGGATACAGTACACGTTAATGAGTTCAAAGATGTGGCGCGCATTACCGGTCACCCCAAATTTGAGTGGGTGAGTGTACAGCACACATTGAATCAAAAGGCAATCGCACGCCTGGCAGCAGCTGAACTTGGCAAGCCCTATGAGGCATGCAAATTTGTTGTCGCCCATTTGGGTGGAGGCGTCTCCATTGGCGCACATGAGTATGGCCGTATTGTAGACAGCAGTAACTGCGGTGCGGGCTGCAGCGGGCCTTTCAGTCCTACCAGAACGGGGACACTGCCGACTATGCCGCTGATTGAGATGTGTTACAGCGGCAAGTATACTTATAAAGAAATGGAAAAGATGATTATGAAGGAAGGCGGTTTTGCTGCCTACCTTGGTGTCACCGACTGCAGAGCCGCAGAAGAAATGGCTGAAAATGGCGATGAGAAAGCAGATTTGATTCTGCGGGCGTTTGCCTATCAGGTAGCCAAAGAAATTGGCGCGCAATGCGCTGCACTGCAGTTCCGTGATATTGATGCGATTCTTCTTACAGGCGGCATCTCGTACTCCAAACGGATTGTGAGTGATATCAAGCATTACTTGGGCGATATCGCTCCTGTGCGCGTCTATCCTGGCGAGCGGGAGGCGGAAGCCATGGTTGACGGTGTGCTCCAGGTCCTCAGAGGTCAGAGAGAGGCAATGGTCCTGTAAGAGATTATCTAAAATATTAAGGGGGAGATACAAATGGCGAATCAGACTCCGGAATATGTACAGAACTACATTATGAACCTGGTGGAAAAAGGAAAAGCGGCGCAGAAGGCCTATGAGCGCACGTTTGTCACACAAGAGGCCGTAGACCGTGTGGTTCATGATGTGGGCAAAGCAATTTATGACAACGCCAGAATGCTCTGTGAAGAGGCTGTGGCTGAGACGGGAATGGGAAGCCTGGAAGGCAAGATGGCGAAGCTCCATAGCGTTACCTTGCGCAACTGGAACTTTATGAAGGGACGCCCCTCCGTCGGCGTAATCGATGACTTTTCCGAGCCGGGCATCAAAATCATCGCAAAGCCTATGGGCGTGATCGGCGCGGTTATGCCCAGCACCAATCCTATTGCCACGGTGATCGGCAACAGCATGATGGCGCTGAAGAGCCGCAACGCTATCATCATTGCTTCGCACCCTGCTTCTGCAAAGGGCTCCACCCACACCACACAGATTATCCGGGAGACGCTTGAAAAGCTGGGCGCGCCCATCGATCTGGTGCAGTGTATTGAGGAACCCTCTATCGAAATGACGACAGAACTGCTCAAGCAGGCGGATGTGAATATTGCCACTGGCGGCGCCGGAATGGTAAAGGCTGTCTATTCTGCCGGCCGTCCGGCCTATGGCGTGGGTCAGGGCAATTGCCAGGCCATCGTGGATGCGGACTATGAGGACTTCAAACGCATTGCAGCGACCTGTGTCGCCAACCGCTCCATGGATGAAGGCGTACCCTGCACCGGCGAGCAGACAATGATTATTCCCGCTGCCCGTGAGCAGGAGATGCTGGATGCACTCAGAGCTGCCGGGGCCTATGTCATTACAGATTCTGAAACGATTGATAAAATCCGCAGCATCATTTTCCCCACGCACCAGATCAACCGGGGCGTTGTGGGACGGTCTGCCCGTCAGCTGGGAGAAATCTTCGGCATTGATATTCCGGAAGGGACCAAGGTTATTGTGCTGAAGAATCAGGCTCGGGGAAGAGAGGACATGCTCTGCAAGGAGATCCTCTGTCCCGTCATCCGGTACACGACCTATACGGAGTTTGAGGATGCGGTGAATATCGCCATTGCCAATCTGGAATATGAGGGCGCCGGACACAGCAGCAGCATCTGGAGCAAGCACGAGGACCATATCAGCTACGCAGCCAGTCTCCTGCCCGTTGGCCGCTTCCATATCGAGCAGCCCACCATCGGCGCCCGCAACGCGATTGCGCCCACCGTTACAATTGGATGTGGTTCCTGGGGCAACAACAGCCTGTCTGAGAACCTGCAGTATTATAATCTGATGAATGTCACCCGGGTGACCACCTCTCTGGCAAACTACACGCCCGACAAGCCGGAGGACTGGGACGATTGGAACATGCGTCTGGACTGGGGAACCAAAGTCCGCTATTGATGCTGCAATACTCTCATTTAACGGGAGAGGAGTTTTCGGACATGAAAATGAATGCTGTGGTCCTGGAGAAGCATCAGCATCTTGTCTATAAGCAGGTCCCAATACCGGCGCTCAAGCCTGGAGAGGTGCGGATTGCAGTAAAATACTGCGGTGTATGCGGTACAGATCTCCATATTGTTTACGATGGCTCTCTCCGTTACCCGCATATTCCGGGGCACGAGATTACCGGCGTGGTCGTAGAGGCCGCCGATGAAGAAGGGGACGGGCTGATAGGCAAAGAGGTCACTGCTTACGGAATCATTGGCTGCGGACACTGTATTCACTGTCAGAATAAGGACTATTCCAAATGTCAGTCTTATACGTTTGTTGGCGCCGCGCGGGATGGAGGATTTGCAGAGTACGTCAATTACCCGGCGCGCAACGTCATTCCGCTGGCAGGGCTCTCTCTGCGCAGCGGTGCTCTGATTGAACCCACTGCGGTAACAGTCCATGCGATACGGCTTCTGCGTGAAATACCGAAGAGTTCCGTAGTGATTGGGACCGGCCCCATAGGGCTGCTGGCGGCCCAGGCACTGAGAGCCATGGGGACGCAGGATACAGTTGTTGTAGGCTTCAGCGACCGCAAAGCAGAGCTGGTGCGCAGCTTGGGCTTTGGGTTTGTCAACTGTACGAAGGAGTCTGTTGCGGAGCGACTGGCTGCCAGGGGATATGCTGACGGCGTACCGGCTGTGCTGGAGTGCTCAGGGCAGGTTACCGGACTAAATTGTGCCTTGAATGCGGCCAGTCCGGGCGGTGAAGTGGTTATGGTGGGCATATTTGAATCAGATGTCCTACTGGATGCCAAAGCATGTCATGGAATTCTGCGGAAGGAGCTCAGGGTATTCGGGTCGTGGATCAGCAGTCATTCCGCAGGCCAGAACGACAGTGACTGGTGTGTTGCCATGGATCTGATCCGCTGCGGGAAGATAGACACTGAGCAGATGATTACTTCAGAAATAGAGTTACAGGATGTGCCGGCAGCACTGGAGCAGCTTCACAGCGCGCGAGGAGCAGATATCAAAACCCTGATTCATGTTTGATATAACAGGGGATAGGAAAATTTAAATACAGAAATAGCTGCTTCATTAGACAGACACTGTGAGAGGGAGCGTTGAATAAAAAATCAGAGAGAAAGGATGGGAGATTCTGAAGTGGTAGTGAAAACATTGGATGAACTTTTTGCGCATGCAGAGGCTCAGCCAAGGAGGAAGATGGCAGTTGCCGCAGCGGAGGATGCCGGCGTTCTCCATGTGGTTCTGGAGGCCTATCACAATGGGGTGGTACAGCCCGTTCTGATAGGTGACGCCAAGCGGATTCGTACGCTGCTGCAGGAACAGCAGGCGGACATTCCGGATACATGGATCGTTGACGCCGAAAGCAATGCGGATGCTGCCAGAATTGCCGTAGACCTGGTGAAGCAGGGCGAGGCGGATATCCTGATGAAGGGGCTGATGCAGACAGCTGATTTGATGCGGCCTGTTGTCAACAAGGAACATGGCCTGAACAGGGGGCGCGTGATTTCACTGGTCTCCGTGATGGAGATTCCGGGTTATCACAAGCTGCTCACAGTCACAGACTGCGGCATCACAGCCAACCCCAATCTGGAACAGAAGAAGGGCATTTTGGAAAACGCAGTGGAGACATTGAAGAGCCTGGGAATTGAAAATCCCAAAGTGGCTGTGCTTTCTGCGTCTGAAACCGTTAACCCGAAGATACCGGACTCAACAGATGCCAAATGTCTGGCAGACATGAACCGGGGAGGGGAGATTACGGACTGCCTGGTAGAGGGCCCCATTTCAATGGATATTGCGCTGAGTGAATCCATCGCGCAGAAGAAGCACTATGAGAGCGCAGTCGCCGGTGATGCGGATATACTGCTCATGCCGAATGTGCTGGCAGGAAATCTGGCGGTGAAGCTGTTGGGACGGTTTGTGCCTGTCAAGACAGTATCTGTGGTGGCTGGAGCCGCAGCGCCCATTGTCCTGACCTCAAGAGGGACCTCTCACGAGAACAAGTACCGTGCCATTCTCCTTGCAGCTGCTGCGGTAAGCGGAAAAGAGCGGTAACCTATTTGCTCAGAACGTATTTCAAACGGAGGGAACTGTAAAAATGGACTATCAAAACAGTAAACGCAGATATTTTGTTCTGCTTCTGCTGATTCTCAACTCTGGCCTTTGCTTCTATGTCATGGGCTCTTCTCTGGGCCTGCTGGTCCCCACACTGGCCCAGGATATGCAGCTGACCACCGTGCAGGTTGGCGCCCTGATTGGCTCCATCTCTCTGGGATCGATGATTTTTTCCTTCTTTACCGGCCCGATCCTGGATAAATTCAGAACCAAGGTTGTCATGATCATCACCATGGTTCTTCTCGGCATTGCTCTGATTGCGCGAGGCCTGAGCACCAATTTTAACCTGCTCTATGTCATCTTTGTACTTAACGGTGTCCTCCAGGCTCTGCTCAATCCTGCGAACAACAAAATCTCCACCTACTGGTTCGGCAGAAAAGATGTATACATGGTAACCTCCTTCATCTCTGTGGGCCAGGGCATTGCCGGTGTGCTGGGCTATATCACCTTCCTGCCTCTGGTGGGCCTTCTGGGCAGCTGGAAAACCGTCTACTCCATGTTCGGCATTATCTTTATCGCACTTGCGGTGGTGTGGGTGTTCTTTGTCCCCTCTGTCAGCGACAAGGACAGCGCCCTGAACCGTGATATGAAGGTGGATGTGGAGCACCATACCTTCCTGATGGGTGTGAAGCAGATCTTCGGCAGCCGTCAGATCTGGCTGATCTTCCTGGGTACTTTCTTCTTCTTTGGAACGATCAACCTGTGGATGTCCCTCGCTCCCTCCGTGCTGTCGGAGATTGGCGGCATCGAACTGCAGACTGCCTCCAGCGTGTGTGCTGTGCTGAGTGTGGGCTCTACTCTGGGCTATTGGCTCTGCCCCATTATCTCCCAGAAGGTGGGCCTTCGCAAGCCTTTTATCGCACTGGCATTCCTCCTCTCCTGCGGCTGCGAAGCGCTGGCACTGGTTTTGCCGTTCAACTTCATGACGACTGGCCTTCTGATCTTCATCGGTGGCTTTATGCACGGCTGGGCTGTCACAGGTCCTCAGGGCATGCTTCTGGAGTCCAAGGAGGTCGGCGGCATCAATGCCGGACTGGCCGCATCGTTCTGGTTTGTATTTGGCAAGCTGAGCGCGGTGCTGCTCCCCATGATCAATTCGGCATTCCTGACCGCCGGTATGTTTGATAACGCCACCTCTCTGGCGGTTACTACCTCGATTGGCATTATCGGTATTGTGCCCATCCTGCTCGCCCGTGAGACCGGCCCCCGCGCCGCCCAAAAGGTTGCGGCGGAGAAGTGAGGCGCTGGCATGGAAAAAGGGACCGTTTTCAATATTCAGCGGTTTACGATTCATGACGGACCCGGCATCCGTACCGAGATTTTCCTGAAGGGCTGCTCCCTGAGATGCAAATGGTGCAGTAATCCGGAGAGCCTGCACAGCAAAATCGAGGTGGGCGTATACCGGGACAAGTGCATCGGCTGCAAGAGCTGCACCAAGGTATGTACCCAGGACGCCCTGCAATTTCTGGATGGCGGAATTAACAGCATTGACCGTGAACGCTGTACAGACTGTATGGAATGCAGTGAAGCGTGCCCGTCAAACGCGCTGAAGGCATGGGGAAAAGTCATGTCCTCCGGGGAAGTCGTGGAGGCCATTGAGCGCGATATGGAGTTTTACCGGAGATCCGGCGGAGGTGTAACCATCTCCGGCGGCGAGGCGCTTCTGCAGTGGAAATTTACCAAGGAAATTCTGCAGCAATGCAGGGAAAAGGAAATTCACACCTGCGTGGAGAGCGCCCTCAATGTCGACCGGACTGCTCTCGTGGAGGTACTGCCTTATACCGACCTGTTCATTACAGATATTAAGCATATGGACACAGAAGTACATCGTCAGTGGACGGGAGCGGGCAATGAACGGATTCTGGACAACATTCGCTGCCTGGCACAATCTTCCACGCCGTTTGTGATTCGCCTGCCCATTATACCCAATGTAAACGACAGCATGGAACACATCAAAGCGGTTTCTGATTTTCTGCGGCAGCTGGAGACAAAACCCGTTCAAATCCAGTTTTTAAGGTTCCGCAGGCTGGGTGAGGATAAGTACCGCTCACTTGGTTATCCGTATATCATGGAGAACTGCAATCCGGATCGCTCGGAGTTTGAGGCCAGAATTAAGGAGATGGTGGACTATATGATTTCATTTGGCCTCCCGGCTGCTGCAGGAACCACCCAGAAAATCAACCATACATAAACGGATAGCAAGGAACACTCATTTTTGAAAGGAGCATATGATATGAGCACCTGTAAAGCGCAAGGATATGACCGCTATGACCAGCATTACGGAGTCGGCTACCAGGTTGGTACCCACGAGTATTCTCCCTTTCCCAGGGTAAACAAGACAAGACAGGAATTCCTGGACACACCTTTTTACGTGGACACGCAGCGTGGAATGCTGGTCACGGAGGCCTACAAGAAATTTGAAAACTATCCTCAGATTCTGAAGGTCGCCAAAGCGTTCGAGATGGTTCTGACCAATGTGGACATCCACATCTATCCCGATGAGATGATCGTAGGTGAGGCCGCTGCACCCTTCAAGGCCGCGGCAGTGTTCCCCGAATTTTCCTATCACTGGATTAAAAATGAAATGGCCACAACCCCCTTCAACAAGCGCGACAGAGATACCTTTGAAATGAAGGACGGGGCAGTGGAGGACTTCAACTATATGACGGAGTACTGGCCCGGCAAGACCCTGGCCGATGCCATTGACGCTGATTGGGAGTACGATGAGCGTAAGGGCAGTCATATGGGTAAGGGAATCTATTTCCTCAATCTCTATTACCAGGCGGGCGTTGGGCATCTGGTGGCCGACTACGAGATGCTGATGGCCAATGGCTTCGGAAGCATCAGAGACAAGATTCAGAATAAGCTGAACGAGGTCGAGGCCAGCGAGAACCCGGATTCTGAGAAGCGGGATTTCTACAAGGCTGAGCTCATCTGCGTGAATGCAGCGATTCACTATGTCAAGCGCTATGCCGCACTGGCGGAAAAGATGGCTGCTGAGGAAAAGGATGAAAAGCGTAAGGCAGAGCTGCTCCGCATTGCATCCAACTGCGCGCAGGTGGCGGAAGGTCCCGCACGGGATTTCTGGGAGGCTCTGCAGCTGTGGCACATTGCAACCGACATGATCCTCATTGAGTCCAACGGACACTCTGTGTCCTACGGCCGCATGGATCAGTGGCTCTACCCCTATTACAAAAAGTCCCTGGACGAGGGGCTGCTCACCAAGGCGTTCATGCAGGAACTGCTGGAGCTGGCCTACATCAAGGCCGGCAGCAACACCAAGCTCAAGCCCATGTCCAAGCTGTACAATGCAGGCCAGGCATTTGCCGGCGAGAGCCTGACGGTGGGCGGCGTGGATAAGAGAGGCCAGGATGCCACAAACGACCTGACCTTCATGATGATTGACGCCAGCGTCCATACCCGACTCATTGTGCCCTGGCTCTGTGTCAGAATGCATGCCAATACCCCCTATGAGCTGAAGGTAAAGGTGGCGGAAGCCATCCGCGCCGGCTATGGTCATCCGAAGGTCTACAATGATGAGGCAGCCATTCCTGCCGCCATGTCCAAGGGCAGAACGCTGGAGGAGGCCCGCGATTACGCAGTCGTCGGCTGCGTGGAAATCGACACGCCGGGTAAGGAGTACGGCTGGCACGATGCCGCGTACTACAATATTGCCAAGGTCCTTGAGCTGGCCCTCAACAATGGCCAGTGCACCAACTGCAGCGACCAGTGCCCCATGTATAAGACCTGCGCCGGAGTGGGCAGCAAACTGGGTCCCTCCACCGGTAGCCTGGCCGACTTCAAGTCCTATGATGAGCTGTGGGCTTCCTTTGAGGCTCAGATGAAGTACTGGACGGACAAGATGGTCTCTGCACTCAACGTGATGGATCGCGTCCATCAGCGGATGAAGCCCCTGCCTTATCTCTCGCTTCTCTATCCTGATTGCGCAGAGAATGGACAGGACATTGCCCGCGGCGGCACTCGCTTTAACCATACCGGTCCCCAGGGCAACGGCCTGGGAACTACGGTGGACGGTCTGAGCGCCATCAAGCAGCTGGTCTTCGAGGAGAAGAAGTATACAGGCGCACAGTTCCTTGACGCCCTGAAGAAAAACTGGGAGGGCTATGATGCCCTGTATGCGCTGGTCAACAGTGAGAAGGTGCATCACTGGTGCAACGACGACGACTTTGCCGATGACATCGCCAAGGAAGTCTACAACACCTACTGCAAGTATGTGGAGCGGCGGCCCAATGCCCGTGGCGGCACATTTACGCCCGGCATCTACTCCGTGTCCACCAATACCGGTCTTGGCGGAATTATGGGAGCGTCTCCTGACGGCCGGAAGGCTGGCGAGGCAATCTCCGATAACCTGAGCGGCGTACATACGGCTGCCTCCTGCCACGAGGTCAGCGGTCCCACCGCGATTACCAATTCCGTTACAAAGCTGGATCATTCCCGCGGTACGAACGGCACGCTGCTGAACTGGAAGTTCTCTCCCGAGTGCCTGTCTGGAGAAGCGGGACGGGACAACATCATCAACCTGATTGATACCTATTTCGCAAAGAAGGGTATGCACAGCCAGTTCAACATCATCAGTGCCGATACCATGAAGGATGCCATGGTCCACCCTGAGAACTACAAGGATCTCCTGGTCCGTGTGGCCGGCTTCAGCGCGTACTTTGTACTGCTCAGCAAGCCGCTGCAGATGGATATTATCGGCCGTACTGAGCTGTCTTTTGAGTAAGAGATATAGATAGCAAAACGGCCATATAGAAGATCCCAGGTAAGACAGCCATTCCGGCAGAACCGATGCGCCACCAGTTTTTGCGGACCGGTGGCGCATCGTTCCTGCTTGGAGCAGCAATGTATCTGACTGATGTCAGCCTGTCGGTTACCTGGTGAATACAAAGGAGCAAATTATATGCACAATTTTACGTTTTCTATCCCGCAAAATATTTCCTTTGGAGAGGGAAGCCTGTCTCAGCTGTCCACGCTGCTGAAGCAGAAGCAGCTGGAACGCATTCTGCTTATTTCCGACCGGAGCCTGGAACAGCTTGGGGTTGTAGATAAGATCAAAACCATTGTCCAAGAAGCTGGGGTGGATGTGCTCCCTTTTGTGGATGTTGAGCCCAATCCGTCCGTTGCGACAGTGGAGAAAGCCAGAGACGCTTATTTGGCCTTTGACGCTTCCGGGATTATCGCACTGGGAGGCGGCAGTCCCATGGATGTTGCGAAGGCGGCGAGCATTCTCGTTTCGTATGGGGGGTCTATCGTTCAATATGAGGGCCGCGCTCAGATCCCGGGTCCCCTTGTACCTGTGATTGCAATTCCAACTACTGCAGGAACCGGAAGTGAGGCGACTGCGGCAGCTGTAATCAGCGACCCGGTCCGAAATTATAAGTTTTCCGTGGTCAGCCGTGAGATTTTACCCTGCCATGTTATTCTGGATCCTGAACTGCTCTACTCTCTGCCCGCCTCTGTTGCCGCGGCAACCGGAATTGATGCACTGATCCATGCGATGGAGGCCTATCTTTCTCTTGAAGCAACACCTTTTTCTGATGCGATGGCAAAACAAGCAATGGCGCTGATTGGGGCGAATATTCGCAGGTTTGTGGCAGACCGTCAGGACAAGGAGGCGGCCGGCGCGATGATGGTTGGCAGCAATTTTGCTGGATTGGCTTTCTCAAGCGCAAGACTGGGGAATGTCCACGCCCTCTCCCATCCTGTGAGCGCACATTTCCATGTTGCTCATGGTGTGGCAAATGCAATCCTGCTTCCCTATGTACTGGAATACAATGCGCCTGCAGACAGAGGCCGTTACCAGGAGATTTATCAGTACATTCATTGCGGAGAGACGAGCAAATTTGATGCTGCATTGCTGATCGATGAAGTACGCCATCTGCTGAAGGAACTGAAAATGCCTGAGAAGCTCTCCGATGTGGGCGTAACGGAGGACAAAATTCCTCTGATGGCAGAGGATGTAATGAAGAGCGGAGCAACTACCAGCAATCCGAGGCACACCACGCTTGAGGACGTGCTGCAGCTGTATCAAGAAGCACTGTAAATGAGAAAATAATTCGTCCTCTCTCCTTAAGAGTTCACAGAGACCGGAGGACAATGCATTATATAGTCCCGAGCGAGCGGCGGCCAATATGGCCGCCGCTTTTTTATACAGAAGCGTTAAGATATGTCCTCCAAAGAAGCTCTGGCTATGTGAATACCAAAGCTCCCTTCCATAATGTGAGGAACCTGATATACTAGTTTATGTAGAGAGTTGGGCAGCGGAAAAACATCATGGGAGAGAAACTGGAACCGTACAAAATCAAAACTGGAGGAGGTGAGAAAAGGCAACGGCCTATGGAGGGTGCGTTGAATATTTCACAAAATGTACTTCGGATAAAAAACGCACAATTTTGAAGTGAATGATAGAAAATGAGAAAAAATGTAGAAAAAAGAGAGCGAAAACTGCTGGTTTATGCTTCGGCTTTCATGCACAAAGAAATAAAAGAAAGTTTGTGTGAAGCATCCCAGGCAGACAGGCGGATGATCTGATATAATCGGTATGTGAAAAAAGCCACAATCATGCTGGCGATGACAGATATGATAGGATTTGACGGGGAGCAGAATGCTTTGGGCGAGCGGGTGCTCCCGCATATATGGATGGAGTGTTGACATGAAAGAAGCGGCGATTCAGTTTGTACTGAACGGGAACCGGATCTCCTGTACTTGCGATCCGGACATGACCCTTCTTCGGTACCTGCGGGGAACAGCATGCCTGAAGGGCGCAAAGAACGGTTGCGGAACCGGCCACTGCGGAGCCTGTACGGTACTGATGAACGGGCGGCCCATCCGCTCCTGTATTACCAAGATGTCCCGGATAGACGGGGCCGAGATTCTCACGATTGAGGGACTGAAGGGGGAGGACGGCGGTCTTCATCCCATTCAGAAGGCGTTTCTGGACGTGGGGGCCATCCAGTGCGGCTTCTGCACGCCGGGCATGGTGCTGGCAGCCAAAGCGCTGCTGGACAAGAACCCCAATCCCACCGAGCAGGAGATAGTCAAGGCCCTGGAGCACAACTACTGCCGCTGCACCGGCTACGTAAAGATTATTGAGGCGGTCTATCTGGCGGCGGCCCGGCTCCGGGGAGAGGAGCCCAGCCAGGAGGAGATTCGGTTCCTGGAGCACAGCACCATCTCCCTGGGTGAGCAGGAGGAGCAGGAGCCCCAGGAGCACAGAGTGCTGGGCAAGTCCATCTGGGACCTGGATGGTCCTGCCAAGGCAGACGGCACCCTGGCCTACTGCGGAGATATGGTGCGCAAGGATATGGCCTACGGCGCCTTCGTGTGGGCCCCTGCGCCCAAGGGTACGGTCACTGGTCTGGACCTGTCCGAGGCGGAGGCTATGCCCGGTGTGCTCCGCGTCATTACAGCCAAGGACGTACCCGGCGAGAACCGGCTGGGTACCTTTGACCGGGAGCAGCCTGTATTCTGCGATGAAGAATTCAACTTCCTGGGCGATATGCTGGCCCTGGTGGTGGCCGAGAGCGAGGAGCAGGCCAGAGCGGCGGCCCAGGCGGTAAAGGTCAGCTGGCAGGCTGCCGACGGTATTTACAGCATTGAGGACGGCATCGCCAAGGGCTCCATCCTCATGGAGAACGGCCGCCAGACCGGCGACGTGGAGGCGGCCAGAGGACAGGCGGCGGTGACCGTGTCCGGCGACTATGAGCTGGAGCGGATTGAGCACGGCTGTCTGGAGCCTGAGTGCGCGATGGGCTGCATTGAGGACGGGATGCTGACGGTGTACGCCACCACCCAGTCTCCCTTTGAGATCCGGCGGATGCTGGGCCACATCATGGCCATGGATGAGAGTGCCATCAAGGTGGTGGGCACCCATCTGGGCGGCGGCTTCGGCAGCAAGTGCGATGCCCACATCGAGGCGGCAGCGGCTGTGGCAGCCCATGTGATGAACGGTCCGGTGATGATCACGCTGGACCGGCGGGAGTCCCTGCTGCTGTCCACCAAGCGCCACGCCTACCATACCAGCTATAAAGTCGGTTTTAACGCTGATGGCACTTTCTCCTATCTGGATGCCTCCCTCTGCTCTGACGCCGGCCCCTATAACAACCTGAGCGGCGGCGTGCTGATGCAGAGCTGCATCTTTGCCGGTGGCCCTTACCATATTCCCATCATCTCGGTGAAGGGCAAGGCGGTGCGCACCAACAACGTGCTGGGCGGCGCCTTCCGGGGATTCGGCATCAACCAGGGCGCCATCTGCATCGAGACCCTGATGGACGAGGCGGCAGAAAAGCTGGGGCTGGACCCCTTCGAGATCCGCCGGCGCAACGCGCTGCGCATTGGCTCCCGCACCGTGGGCGGCGAGCTGCTCAAGCACAGCGTGGGTCTTGTGGATACCATCAACCTCTGTGAAAAGCTGACCCGTGAGGCGGTGGCAGAGTACGCGCCTCTGTATCCCCAGGGGGACAAGGTCTTGGGCGTGGGCGTGGCCAGCGGCTATAAGAACGTGGGCGTAGGCAAGGGCGTGCCCGACGACGGCGGCTGTATCCTCACCATCAAAGAGGACGGCCGGCTGGAGATGCGGGTGTCCGGCATCGACATGGGCCAGGGCTTCCGTACCGCCATGCTCCAGATCTGTGCTGAGGCCACTGGCTGGAAGATTGAAGATATCGACGTTATCTCGGGTGACACCTCCCGTACCCTGCGGCACGGACAGGCGGTCAGCGAGCGGCAGACCCTCAACTCGGGTCACGCCGTTGTGGAGGCGGCCGCCCGTCTGAAGACGGAATGTGAGTCCAACCCCTGGAAGCCGGGCGAGCGGCGGCAGGCGGAGTATTACTTCGTGGCGCCCCCCACCTACAAGCTGGAGGACGAGGAGGCTCGCCGTACCCAGGGCGACGAGTACCGCAACTATCCCGCCTACGCCTACACCACCCAGGCAGCCATCGTGGAGGTGGACAAGTCCAACGGCAAGGTGAAGGTACTGAAAGTTGTGGCAGCCCACGATGTGGGCCGGGCCATTAACCCCCATATCATTGAGGGCCAGATTGAGGGCAGCTGCTCCATGGGCATCGGTTACGCTCTCCAGGAGTCCTTCCCGTCGGAGAACGGCGTGCCCGTCAACCTGTACTACGGCAAACTGGGCCTGCCCAAGGCAGGGGAGACCCCGGCCTACGAGATTGCTCTGGTGGAGGACCCGGAGCCTCTGGGGCCCTTCGGCGCCAAGGGAATCTCCGAGGTGGCCACCGTGCCCATGACCCCGGCGGTGCTCAACGCCATCCACGACGCCGTGGGTGTCAGAATGCGCTGTCTGCCCGCCACACCAGAGCGAGTGCTGGAGGCTATAAAACAGGGATAAGGAGGTCGGGTCGCCATGCTCAGCGTAAAGAGCCTGCTGGGCCTGGAGTGCTTCCGGCGCATTACGCTGGAGGCGGGGAAGAACGGCCTGCACCGCCGTATCTCCTGGCCCAACATCGCCCAGACAGCCAGTATCCGTGAGTGGCTGGTGGGTGGAGATGTGATATTGATGAGCGGAGTTGGACTTGACCACTCTGCTGCATTCCTGAACAACATGATCGAACAGGCCGTGGCAGGAGACGCCGCATGCCTCATTATCCTACTTCACCGGGATCTGATTCCGGAGATACCGGCAGAGACTGTCGCCTATGCAGACAAGCAGGGGTTCCCGCTGTTTTCCGCACCGTGGGACCTCCAGCTTGCCACGCTGATTGGAGAGGTTTCCACCCTGATTCTTCAGGACCAATACGGTGAAAACCTGATGAATGAGCTGCTGGAAATGCTGCTGTTCAAGCGGGAACTGATACCGGAGGACCTGATGCCCAACCTGGTGGACAAATACCGTCTGAAAGGGCCGCACATCGTAGTAGCTTCTGCGTGCAGTTGGGTGAATGCGGGGGTGGATCTGCCCATGCGCCTGGCCGAGCTGCCCATCCGGCGGCAGGTCAACAGTATGATGATCCAGACGCTCCGGGGTGCATTTTCTCAGACCTATTACATCAACCGGGACTGGAATATGATTTTCCTCATCGGACTCCGGCCCGGACAGGAGCGCCAGCTCCGTCAAGCCCTGCGCGAAATTCAGCGTCGGGCGGCAGAGGCCTACCACAGTCTGCGTGTATGCTTTGGGGCGGGGAATATTTACCGTACACCAGAACTGTTTGCCCGCAGTTGTCAGGAGGCCGCAAAGTCCCTCAGCCTGTGCGGAGAGGAAAGTGTCACATTTTTCTCCGACTTGGGTATCTTCCAGCTGCTGATGGAACTGCCTGACCAGCGGCGTGTCCGTGAGTATGCGGCCGAACAGCTGGCACCGTTGCTGGAATATGACGCAAAATACAAGAAAAACCTGCTGCGGACACTGGAGATTTATCTTCAGACCAATTGCAGCTGTAAAAAAACCGCAGAGATTATGTATCTCCACCGCAACACACTGACCTATCAGATTGACAAAATCCGCAGTCTGCTGGGTGTGTCTCTGGAAGAGGCAGAGGTGCGGAATCATTTCTATAACTGCCTGAAACTCTACCGGTACAGCCGGGAACGGAAAAAGGGCGCTCCGGAGGGCGGTGGATAAACAGACGATACAGGCGCGGAAAGCGTTGTCCAAGGGTTGTAATCAAGGTATGTCAATATAAAAAATATTTATTTTTAAGGAGGACATCCAGATGAAAGCTTACTTCAACAACGTACAGAAAGAGGTTCCCCAGCAGCTCCAGGAAGTGTTCCTTGATCCCAAGGATACTGCCATCATCACCATCGACATGCACGACGGCCACCTCTCCGAGGATCCCGAGTGTCCCTGCCCCTCTCCCCGCGGCCGCGAGATCGTGGAGCCCCTGAATAACTTCATGGCTGAGTGCCGCAAGCTGGGCCTGCCCATCATCCATGTGCGTTCCACTCTGCGCAAGGGCGGCGTAGATGAGAAGCTGTATCCTTCCGCCTGGCGCATGGTGTTCCCCGTCACCGTGGGTGAGATCCCCAATATCGACGAGCACGCCATCGAGGGCACCCGCTGGAACAAAATGTCCATCGACGTCCACGATGAGGACTATATGGTCACCACCAAGAAGCGTCTGTCCGCTTTCTATCCCACCGACATGGAGCTGCTGCTGCGCAACCTGGGCATCCGCCGCGTGGTGCTCACCGGCTGCATGACCGACTGCTGCGTTATCAACACTGCCTTCGACGCCGCCAACCGTGACTTCCGCGTGGTGGTGCCCCAGGATCTGACCCGCGGCTCCGAGCACCTGGAGATCCCTGCCCTGCAGATGATCTCCCTCCACCTGGGCCTGGTGGTGGACTCCGCCGACCTGCTGGAGCACTGGAAGCAGGCCCTGTAACCGAACGGGGGAGGGGAACAATATGAAACACACGCCAAAGAGCCTGATCATCCGTTGCCTTGTCATTCTGCTGGGCACCATTATCGCCGCCTTCGGGTGCGCGTCCTTTGTCAAGTGTTCCTCTCTGGGCCTGGCGCCTGTAGACGCCTTTATCATGGGCCTGGGCGACAAGCTGGGCACTAGCTACGGCATGACGCTGAACATCATCAATATCATCCTCTTTATCTTCCTGCTGATCTTCAACCGCAAGATGATCCATTTCGGCACCGTCATCTATACCCTGCTGGTGGGCACTTTCTCCGACATGTTCATTGCCCTGCTCACCAAGGTCCTGGGTGAGGACCCGGCGCTGCCGGTCAAGGTGGTCCTGCTGCTCCTGGCCGTTGTGACCTTCGCTTTTGGCCTGGGTCTTTACCAGTCCGCCCAGCTGGGCGCCGGCCCCATCGACGGCTTCAACCAGACCATCGCCAAGTGGACCAAGATTCCCCTCAAGTACGAGCGGATTGGCTGCGACGTGCTCATGGCGCTGATGGGCTTCCTGCTGGGTAGCACCATCTTTGTGGGCACCGTTCTGGGCATGTTCGCCGTAGGCCCCATCATGGGTCCCACCATCACCCGGCTGGCCCCTGTGGTTGACAAGTGGGCAGACGGGGATTCTGTCGAGGCGAATAAGGTCTCCGGCTGAGTTCCATTCTGGTAACAGACTATATAAAAAGTCCCTGTCGGGAACCAACGGTTCCCGACAGGGACTTTTTTGCTGTGTAGTTCAGGAGTCCTCCTGCATAAATTCGATGAAGCGCCGGGTGGCAAGGGTAGGGTGGGTGAGGCAGGCCATCCCGATCTCCAGCGTCTGAGGTGGGTCCAGCGGGAGCGCCCGAATATTCTGCTGAGAGGGGAGAAGGAGGGTCTCGTTAATCAGGGTTACACCCAAGCCGGCACCGACCATCTCATGAGCTGCATACCGGTCTGAAGTGGTGAATTTTGTATTCGGCTCGATGTTAAAACGTTGGAGCAGAACGGAAGAATCGGTGCCGCTGTTGTTGTAGATGTCAATATAAGGCTCTGAGGCGAAAAGCCGGATAGGGAATACCTTTGCGCAGGCCAGAGGGTGCTGTGAGGAGACAAGTGCGATCATGCGGTCCTCCTGAAGCGGAAACCAGAGCAGATCATCTTCTCCTTTGCTGACAATGCAGACATCAATTTTCCGTTCCAGTACAGCCTGCCGCAGCTCCGAATTGTAGCCCCACAGAATGCTCACCTTGATATTGGGGTAACGTTTGACAAACTTGACTACCCGCTTGGTCAGTATGGGGTAACTGGAGCTGTAAGCGGTACCGATGGTCAGAGAACCAATCTCCAGACCGTTGAGCTGAGCCACCTGCTGACTGAGAAGCTCCTCTGCATGGATGAGATTTCTGATGTCAGGCAAAAGCGCTTCACATTCCTTGGTGGGCGTGACTCCGCGGTAGTTGCGGACAAGCAGGGGAAAGCCCACCTCCTCCTCCAGCGTGGCGATAATACGGCTGATACCGGAGGTGGTGTAGTTGGTCTGACTGGCAGCGGCGGACAGGCTGCCGGTATCGATGGCTTTCAGCAGAAGCTGCCATTTTTCGATATTCATAGGCCCTCCTAGTGTTGACAGTTTCGCAAATCAGAGTCCACTAATTCTCACTTTACAAAAAGGATACTCTATGGTTAAATTCTTGTCAAGGCGGTTGTGGTTTTTTTAACATTCACAATCGGCCTGCTGCACCTCGAAAACCGTATACGTTTTACGGCGCTGCATTACGTGCGGCGCTGTATTGCGAGAAGCCGCGCCAAGACCAAATGTTCTGCCGAAAAACTGCCGCCGGACAGATGGAGGCAGTTGCTGTCCCACAAAACATGTGTGTATTTCCTAGAAAAGAAACAAGGAGGGAATCAATATGAATAGCATGATCATTTGCCTGATTATCTTTGCGGTTATGATCATTCTCTTCTTCAACAGAAAGATCCCTATGTCGTTCACCAGTATGGGTGTTGTTGTGGCGCTGTTTGTGACGGGCTGTGTGGACGCCGATACGGTGTTTGCCGGCTTTGGCAACAACAACGTCCTGACGATGGCCGGTATGTTTATCGTGGCTGCCGGCCTGTCCCGGACCCAGATGGTCAACAACATCACCAAGCTGCTGTATAAGATTACCAACGGCTCCTTCACCAAGGTGCTGGCCTCTTACATCCTGGTTATCTTCCTGCTGGGCCAGTTCGTCCCCAGCCTGCCCGCACTGTTCGCCATGGTCTACCCCCTGGTGCTGAACATGTGCAAGCAGCTGAAAGTGAGCCCGTCCAAGATGATGTACCCCATCGCGGTGACCGTGGTTTCCACCTCCTTCGTCATTGAGCCCATCGGTCCTTATGCTGCCTGGTATGTGACGCAGAACGGCTACCTCCAGTCCTACGGCTGGACGGGCGACCTGCTGAGCATGTGGAACGAGACCATGGTGTTCCTGCCCACCGCAATTGTCACCCTGCTGCTGGCCATTTTCGTGCTGCCCAAGATGATGCCCGATGAGCCGGACGTGCCTACGGCGGCCATCTCCGGGCCCAGCCTGAGCGACCGCGAGCCCCTCTCTCCTGTGCGTGAGGTGTTTGGCTACGGCGTGTTCATCGCGGTTGTTATCGGCCTGATGCTGGGCCTGCCCTCCTGGGCGGTGACCATGGCCGGCGCGGCTGTGGTGGTTCTGGCCGGTGTGCTCACTGAGAAGGAAGCTCTGGTTCAGATGAACATGAGCATGGTGCTCCTCTACGCAGGCGTCACGGTTATGGGTGAGGCCCTGGGCCGTACCGGCGCTGCCCAGCTGCTGGGCGACGCTGCCGCCAGCATCCTGTCCGGCGTGAACAACGGCTATGTTATCGGCGCCGTGTTCTACATTGTCTCCTTCCTGATGACCTCTTTCCTCTATAACAAGGCCACCACTACCGTGCTCATCCCCATTCTGATTATCACCTGCAGCTCCATTGGCTGTGACCCCCGCGGTCCCATCATCCTGTGCTCCCTGGCTTCCATGTCCTCTCTGATTACCCCCATGCCCAACCCTGTGGTGCCCATGGCCATGCAGGCCGGTGGCTACACCCAGAAGACCATCCTGAAGGTTGGACTGGTGCCCGCGATTGTACGCGGAATTGTAGGCGTTCTGATTGCCATGACCATTTTCCCCGCGTTCGGCTAAGAAGCGTCTGCAATCGTGGAGAAGTGCAGCTACATTAACAAGAAAAGGAGTTATTACTATGAAACGATTTGAAAATAAGGTAGTAGCCATCACCGGCGGCGGCTCCGGAATGGGCAAGCTCTCCTGCGAGATGTTTGCCGCTGAGGGCGCCAAGGTCTGCGTGGTGGACATCAACGAGAAGACCGCTCAGGCCACTGCGGACGGCATCATTGCTGCCGGCGGCACCGCCAAGGCCTACGCCTTTGACATCACCGACGCTACTGCAATGGAGGCCTTCTTCAAGGACGTGGTGGACACCTTCGGCCGGATTGACGTCTACTTCACCATCGCCGGCATCAGCCCGGTGGGCACCGCCACCACCACCAGCGTGGAGGACTTCCGCAAGGTGGTGGCTCTGGATATGGAGAGCGTGTTCCTGGGCTGCAAATTTTCCATCCCCTACATGGAGAAGCAGGGGGGCGGCGTGATTTTGAACCTGGTCGGCACCTACGGCATCCGTCCCACTCCCAACAAGCTGGGCTATTCTGCTGCCAAGGCCGGTGCTCTGAGCATTACCCGCTCCGTGGCCATTGACTTTGCCCGTAGCAACATCCGCTGCAACGCCATCTGCCCCGGCTTTGTCAATACCCCGCTCAACAACGGCTTTGAGGGCGAGGCCCGCCAGCGGTTCCTGGATACTTATCAGCCCGCTCCCTTTGAGATCCAGGCTAAGGACATTGCCGAAACCGCACTGTTCCTGGCCAGCGACGAGGCCCGGGCCATCACCGGCCAGGCCATCGTGGTGGACGGCGGCACCGAAGCCTCCCTCTACCTGAACTACAAGCGGGCGTCCAAGTAAGACACCGGAGTGCGTTCCAGCCCGGCAGGGTGTGTACAGGCAAAGAGAACGGAGAGAACGGCGGGGGAGACTCCCGCCGTTCCTTCTCTGTACGGAGCAGGCCATACTTCTGCCGGGCAACCCCAGCGCACAGACGCGGCTTTCAATACCGTTTTCAAAACATCAAAACGGAAGGGAAGGACAAAGTCATGAAAGAATTCATTGTTGTTCCAAAGTACCTGTGGGACGGAAGTGCCGCCGCGGTTGCTGAGCACCAGGCTGTCCTGATCCGGGACGGTGTGGTTGCGAAAATCGGAGGAAAGGAGCAGCTGACGGCGGAGGCGCCCAGTGCCCAGCTCATGGAGAATGAGGACTGGCTCATGCTGCCCGCCTTTGTGGATGCCCATGACCACGGCCGGGGCATGTCTCCCGTCTCCTTCGGCGCGCCGGACCAGGCGCTGGAGATGTGGCTTCAGGACCTCAACAAGCTGCCTGCCATTCCTCACTATACGGCCTGCTACTATGACGGCATCCGCCTGGCATCCTGTGGTGTGGGCACCGTGCTCCACAGCCACAATCCCAACGATTTCTCCAAAATCAAGGACGAGATGATCGCCACTGCCAGAGGCTACAAGGATGCGGGCGTCCGCAGCATCCTCTGCCCGCTGTACCTGGATCAGAACAAGCGCATCTATTACAACCGTGACCAGTTCATTGCCTCTCTGCCCGAGCCTCTGCGCACCAGCTTTGCCGCAGGTATCCGTGACCAGATTATGACCATGGATCAGTACCTGGAGCTGGTGGAGGCCATCCGGGACGGGCTGAAGGAAGAGATTGCCCAGGGCTGGGTGGAGATTCAGCTCCATCCCAACGGCGGTCAGTGGTGCAGTGATGGCGCACTGCTGCGCATGAAGGAGTATGCCCTGGCCCATGGGATGAATATCCACCTCCATCTGCTGGAGACCCAGTATCAGGCGGAGTACGCCCAGAGAACCTGGGGGAAGAGCTTCATCAAGCACTATCAGGACATTGGTTTCCTGGGGTCCTGGGTGTCCTTTGCCCATGCGGTCTGGCTGGATGAAGAGGACCTTCAGCTCATTGCCGCCTCCGGTGCCCGGCTGGTGACCAACCCCTCCTCCAACCTGCGCCTGCGCAGTGGTACCTTCAATATGCGCCGGGCAGCTCAGCTGGGGCTGCACTGCGGTATCGGCCTGGACGGCTGCGCCTTTGACGACGACCAGGACTACCTGCGGGAAATCCGGGTGGCCTGGCTGAACAACCGTCATAACGGTGTGGACGGCAACGTCCCCTATCTGGACGTGCTGAAGATGGCCACCTCCGGCGGCGCCAGCGTTGCCGCCAGTCAGCTCTCGCCCGGCGTAATCCGGGAGGGTGCCAACGCGGATTTCGTCTGCGTCAGCCTGAACAAAATCTTCAGCCCCTACACCGACCCCGGACTGGATCCCCTGGCCATTCTGGTCCAGCGTGCCACCCGTGACAGCGTGGAGCTGACCTTTGTCAACGGCGTGCAGACCTGGGAAAAGAGCGAGACCTTCCGCAATAAGGAGGCCCAGGCCGAAAAACAGATTTGTGATGTCATCAGACAGCTTCGCGCCGCAGATGACGGCAAGCGGGACAACTCTGTTCTGCTGGCGCACGTCCACGATTTCTATGCAAAGTAAGCCTGTCTAAGGAAATGGGAAAGATTTGGTGAACTCTATGAACAAGCACTCCCTCAGAAAATCCGTGTTCTTCCCGGCGTTTGCAGTTGTCCTCGGAGCCGGCATTGTGGGACTCGTCAACAATCAGCTTCTCATCAACTGCTTTCAGTCCGCCTTCGAATGGGCGTACGCCAATATGAGCTGGCTGTACCAGCTGATTATGCTGGCGCTGTTTGTGATCTGCTGTGTACTGATGGTGTCCTCCAAAGGTTCCATCCGGATTGGCGGCGAAAACGCCAAGCCCAAATACGGCTTTTGGACCTGGTTTGCCATGTCCCTGACCGGCGGCATTGGCGCCAGCATTGTCTCCTCCGGCATCGCCCAGCCCATCACCTTTCTCCAGAGCGTGTGGGGAGAGCTGGAGGGGTATGGAATTGAACCGGGCTCCACAGAGGCAGTGCTCTTCGCTATGGGACGCTCGCTCCACGAGTGGACCTTCTTTCCCTACGCCTTTTACGGGGTCTGCGGCATCAGCATTGCCTATGTCTGCTTCAACAAAAAGAAGCCGGTCACCATTTCCAGCACACTGACGCCCCTCTTCGGCGACAGAGCCACCAAGCCGGCCATCTCGGCTGTGATTGACGTGGTGGCAGTTCTGGCGCTGGCACTGGCCATCGTGGGGACGCTGGGCACCTTCATCGGCCTGGCCACCACCTGCCTGAGCAGCGTGTACAATGTACAGACCACACCGTACCTGATGTTCCTCATTATGCTGGTCACGACAGCGCTCTATCTGCTCTCCTCGCTCAGCGGCGTGGACAAGGGAATTAAGTTCTTCGCACGGCTGAATTTCCGCTTCTATATGCTCATGCTGGTGATTGTGGTGCTGCTGGGCGGTTCGCTGGTGTTTATTCTCAATACCACCACATCGTCCATCGGCTACTGGCTGCAGAACCTTCCGCTCTGGGCCTTTGATACGGGAACCGTAGGCGGTCCCAATCTGGTCAAGTGGTGGACCATCTACAACTGGATCTTCTGGATGGCGTTTGCGCCGGTAACCGGCGTTTTCCTGGCTCAGCTCACCTACGGGCGTACCATCCGGGAGGTGCTGTTTGTCAACTGGATCATGCCCAGCCTGTTCGCCATTGTCTGGTTCGGCATCTTCGGCGGCTGCGCCATCAATTGGCAGATCAACGGTGTGGTGGATCTGGCGGCTGTCATCAGCCAGAACGGCACCTACGCCGGAATCTGGCAGTTCCTCCAGCAGCTACCCCTCAGCCAGCTGCTGATTCCCATCATGCTTTTCGTCATGCTGATTTCCTTCTCCACCAGTGCGGACAACAGCATTACTGTTATCTCCGCACTGTGCATGAGAGGGAAGCGGATCGGCGATGAGGCGCCTGCCCGCATCAAAATCATCTGGGGCCTGGTTATCGGCCTGCTGTCCTTCCTGCTGATGGCCTATGCCTCTGGAAGCAAGGGAAATGACGGCGTCCGCTACATGGTGGTGGCCATCGGATGCGTGCTCTCCATTTTTATTGTGCTCCAGATTATTTCTGTTGTTAAGATGATTTTCTTTGATACCAGAAAGCAGGAGCGGGATGAAAGCTGTTCCGGCAGCTGAAAATGAGCCCCAAAGCCCCTTGTCCGTATAAACGGGCAGGGGGCTTTTACTATTATTATAAAGGAAGCCCCGACCCAAAAGTGCTGGCCGGGGCTCTTGCATGTGTTTTACATTCCCATAGTATCCGAGAGATTTTCCACGACTTCGCCCACGGCCTTAATGGCCTTGTCGGCGGCGCGCTTGATTTCCCGCTTTCTGGTGCCCGACATAGCCATGCCCAGGGCGGCGCCGGCCGCCAATCCCATGCCCATACCGGTAATAAACTGGTGCTTTGTCATCGCTTTATGCCTCCTTTTCTGGTCCGCATTTATTATCCCCGGAAAAACAGAAAAATGCGTTGCTAAATAATGTGATTTAATGCTATAATATCTCTGTCCGGGCAGCTGCCGCCAGAGGGCAGCAAAACTGGAAACGGAAATACGAAGAGACACGCTTGCCCCGGTTATCGGATTGACCGGAAGCAGATAGGTTCGTAAGGCAAAGGGGCGGGGAAAACCTGGTCCCTTTTTTGGTGCGCACAGGCGGGAGATAATCCGCCCGATGCGGAAAGGAGTGGTATTTTGAAGCTGCTGATCCGCCAGGGAAAGCTGGTTGACCCCGTAGGGGGTATCGGCGGAGTGATGGACGTATTGATTGAGGACGGAAAGATCGCCGTCATCGGCAGTGACATCCGTGAGCCGGACGCCCAGGTGATTGATGCCCGGGGGATGGTGGTGTGTGCCGGTTTTATCGACATGCACGTCCACCTGCGGGAGCCGGGCTTTGAGTACAAGGAGACTATTGAGACAGGCTGCCGGGCGGCGGCGGCCGGCGGATTCACGGGTATCGCCCCCATGGCCAATACCCGCCCCGTCACCGACAGCCCGGAGCAGGTAGCCTTTATCCGTCAGAAGGCGGAGGAGGCCGGACTGGTACGGGTGTACCCCATCGGCGCAGTGTCCAAGGGGCAGAAGGGCCAGGAACTGACCGACGCGGCTGCCCTCCGGGAGGCGGGGGTTGTGGCGCTGTCGGATGACGGTGTACCGGTCCAGAATGCCAACCTGCTACGGGATGCCCTGATTCTGGCACACCGGCACAATCTGACCGTTCTCTCCCACTGCGAGGACGCGGACATGGTGGGCAACCGTGCGGTGAATGAGGGCCGTATTTCCCGCCAGCTGCGGCTGGACGGACGGCCCGCCATCGCCGAGGAGCTGCAAGTCATGCGGGACGCCATGCTGGCCGAGGAGACCGGAGCAGCAGTCCATATCTGCCATATCTCCACAGCCAAATCGGTGGCCATTGTCCGGCGCTACAAGCGCAAGGGCGTGCAGATTACCTGTGAAACCTGTCCCCAGTATTTCAGCCTGACAGAGGATGAAATACTGGACAAAGGCACCATGGCCCGGGTCAACCCGCCTCTGCGTACCAGGGCGGATGTGGAGGGTATCATCGAGGGCCTGAAGGACGGCACCATCGATGCCATCGCCACCGACCACGCCCCCCACTCGGCGGAGGAGAAGGCCAGACCCCTCACTGAGGCCCCCAGCGGCATGGTGGGACTGGAGACCGCTCTGGGCGTCACGCTGACGGCGCTGTACCACACCGGAGAGATGAGCCTGTCCGATATTCTGCGGAAGATGACCATGAACCCGGCCTGTATTCTGCGCATTCCCCACAAAGGTCGTCTGGCTATCGGCGGAGACGGCGACCTGGTGATTTTCGACCCGGAGGAGAAGTGGACGGTGGACCCGGAGAAGTTCTACTCCAAGGGCCGCAACACTCCCTTCGCCGGCATGGAACTGCAGGGAAAAGTCAAATATACCGTGGTTGGCGGTAAGATTGTATATCAGGACCAGCCCTGAGGGCAGGTTTGAGAGATTTAGAGAGAGCAGGAGGAAACAACATGTCTTTTGACGTTTTGCAGGAGAAGATTCTGGAGAAGCACAACCCCACTGTGGCTGGTCTGGACCCCAAGCCGGAGCAGATTCCCCCCCACATTCTGGAGGCTGCCTATCGGGACTACGGCACCGGTCTGGCTGGCGCCGCCGAGGCTGTGTGGCAGTTCAACCGGGGCCTGATTGACGCTCTGTGCGATCTGGTGCCCGCCGTGAAGCCTCAGTCCGCCTACTACGAGCGGCTTGGCTGGCGCGGCATGGAGGTTATGGAGCGTACCATTGACTACGCCCACGAGAAGGGCCTCTATGTCATCGCAGACATCAAGCGTGGCGACATCGGCTCCACCGCCCAGGCGTATGCCGACGGCTGGCTGTCCGGCACCAAGGTGGGGGAGGAGACCTACAAGGTCTTTGATGCTGACTGCGTCACCCTCAACGCCTACATGGGCTCCGATACCCTCAAGCCCTTCCTAGATGCCTGCAAGGCCAATGACAAGAGCATGTTCGTGCTGATCAAGACCTCCAATCCCGGCTCCGGCGAACTGCAGAATGTCACCGCCGGCGACAGCCTGGTTTACCAGCGCATGGGCGAGATAGTGGAGAACCTGGGCAAGGGCCTGGAGGGCAAGTACGGCTACACTTCCGTAGGCGCAGTCATCGGCGCTACCTGGCCTCACGAGATGGAGGACCTGCGCGCCCGGATGCCTCACAGCTTCTTCCTGGTGCCCGGCTACGGCGCTCAGGGCGGCACCGCCGAGGATGTGCAGTACGCCTTTGGCCCCAAGGGCCGCGGCGCCATTATCAACGCCTCCCGGTCCATCATGTGCGCCTGGCAGAAGACCGGCGGCGACGGACACGACTTCCAGGACGCCGCCCGGGCCGCCGCTGTGGCCATGCGGGACGCCATCGGCGCCTATGTGAAGATGGACTGAGGTGGCTGTCCATGAAGGTAGAGACAAAATGTAAAATTGTCCAGAGGGTCTGGCTCAACCCGGACACGGTCTATATGGTGCTGGAGGCGGGCTCCATGGTGCGGGATACCTGCAAGGGCCCCGGCCAGTTCGTGCACATCAAGTGCGGCGAGGGCAGCTTCCTCCGGCGGCCCATCTCGGTGTGCTCCTGCATGGAGGGCGAGCCGGAGGATACCATCGCCATTGTCTTTGAGCGGCGTGGCACCGGCACCGATTGGCTGGCCCAGCGTGAGTGCGGGGAGTATCTGGACGTGCTGGGCTTCCTGGGCAACGGCTTTACTATGAAGCCGGAGGGACGTTATCTGTTGGTGGGCGGCGGAATCGGTGTGCCCCCCATGCGGGGCTGTGCCCAGTACACCATGGGCCGCTCCACCGCCATCGTGGGCTTCCGTACCGCCCAGCGGGCCATCCTGCTGGACCAGTTCAAGCAGGAGTGCGACCAGGTGCTGGTGGCAACCGACGACGGCACCATGGGCCACCACGGTTTTGTGGATGCCCTGGTCCGTCAGGTGCTTGAGAAGGATAAAAACTTTACAGCCGTTCTGGCCTGTGGCCCCAAGCTGATGCTGCGCTCTGTCTGGAACGTGGCCAAGGAGTTCGGTGTGCCCTGTCAGGTGTCCATGGAGGAGCGGATGGCCTGCGGCGTGGGCGCCTGCCTGGGCTGCGCCACCCCCATGGCCGACGGAACCATGAAGCACGTCTGCAAGGACGGCCCCATTTTCGCCGCTGAGGAGGTGGACTGGAATGCCTGAGTATAACCGCACCTGGCTGCCCCAGGCGGAGCAGTTCGCCGACCAGTGTCCGGCAAAGCAGCCGGAGACAGACGCCCCCTGGACCCCTGCCCAGCCCATTGACGGGCTGGACATGTCGGTGACCCTGGCGGGCATGACCATGAAGAACCCCATCGTGGTGGCCTCCGGCACCTTTGGCTTCGGCCGGGAGTACGGCAAGCTGTATGACATCAGCCGCCTGGGCGGCATCTGCGTCAAGGGCCTGACTCCCGCCCGCCGGGAGGGCAATCCTGCCCCCCGCATTGCCGAGACCCCTATGGGCATGCTCAACTCCGTGGGCCTGCAGAACCCTGGCGTGGACGCCTTCATTGAACATGAGCTGCCCCGGCTTAAGGACATCGACATCCGCATCATCGCCAATATCTCGGGCAACACCCCCGAGGATTATGGAGTAATGTGCGAGAAGCTGTCCGCCGCCGGCGTGGATATGATTGAGGTCAACATCTCCTGCCCCAACGTGAAGGCGGGCGGCCTGGCCTACGGCACCCGGCCTGAGCTGGCCGCTGAGGTGACCGAGGTGGCCAAGAAGCATTCCACTGTTCCCGTGATGGTGAAGCTGTCCCCCAACGTGACCGATATCACCGAGATTGCCCGTGCGGTGGAGGGGGCGGGTGCTGACGTCATCTCCCTCATCAACACCATCCGGGGCATGCGGATTGACCTGAAGACCAGACGTCCCATCCTGAAGATGAATACCGGCGGCCTGTCCGGCCCGGCGGTGTTCCCGGTGGCGGTGCGCATGGTCTGGGAGGTGGCAAACGCCGTGAAGGTGCCCGTGCTGGGCATGGGCGGCGTGTCCAACGGCCGGGACGCGGCGGAGATGATGCTGGCGGGCGCCACGGCGGTGTCCGTGGGCGCGGCCTGCTTTGCCGACCCCTACGCGCCGGTCAAGACCGTGGATGAGCTGGCTAAGATTGCCGCGGAGCAGGGCCTGAGCCAAGTCTCCCAGCTGACCGGAGCCGTGCGGCCCTGGTAAAGCGTCCAATCCAGAAAACAGGAGTGGTCCCATGACCCGAATTTATATTGTCCGCCATGCGGAGGCGGAGGGCAATCTGTACCGCCGTGCCCACGGCTGGTATAACAGCCTCATCACCCAGCGAGGCTACCGGCAGATTGCCGCCCTGTCCCACCGCTTTGCCCAGGTCCATATTGATGCGGTGTACTCCAGCGACCTGTTCCGCACCATGACCACCGCCCGGTCTATCTATGAGACCCACGGCTTGGAGCTGCATATCCTTCCGGCACTGCGGGAGATCAATCTGGGGGACTGGGAGGATCGGCCCTGGGGTGAGATCCTGCGCCGGGATGGTGTACGGATGAGACAGTTCAGCACCGCGTCCCCTGAGTTCCAGGCGCCGGGCGGGGAGAGCTTCGCCCAGGCGGGCGGACGTATGTACAGCGCGGTAATGGACATCGCCAAGGCTCATCCGGGCCAGACTGTGGCGGTGTTCTCCCACGGCACGGTCATCCGTCAGCTCCAGGGCATCATCCGGGGCATGGACCCCAGAGAGATCCGCACTTTGGGCCACGCGGATAATACCGCTGTCACATATGTAGAGGTAGAGGACGGAAAGGCCAAGCTGGTGTTTGAGAACGACAACAGCCATCTGACCGAGGAGATCTCCACCCTGGCTCACCAGACCTGGTGGCGCCACCGGGATGGCAACGCCGCCGAGCCCAATCTGTGGTTTGCTCCCCTGGATATGGAGCACGACAGTGAGATCTACTACCAGGCACGCAAGGAGGCTTGGGTCAATATCCATGGCTCTCTGACCCACTTTGATGGGGACGGCTTTGTCCGGGAGGCGCTGGAGCAGTGCCGGCATGACAGCCGGGCGGTGACCGCCGCCTACCTGGGGGACGAGATGGCGGGCATCATCCAGATGGCCACGGAGCGGGACAAGGAACAGGGGGTGGGGTACATCCCATTCTGCTACATGCTGCCTGACCACCGCAAGCAGGGGCTGGGCGTCCAGCTGCTGGGGGAGGCGGTGTCGATGTACCGCCCCCTGGGCCGGGATAAATTGCGGCTGCGTTGCGCACCGGACAACCATGTGGCCCAGCGGTTTTATAAGCGTTACGGTTTCCACAAGATTGGCGAAGCTCAGGGTACCCGGGTTCCGCTGGACCTGATGGAGAAGTACATCGGATACGAGCCTCAGGAATTCTGAGCCTGAGGCGAAGCCATACGGGCAAATGCTCGTATGGCTTCTGTGTTAAGAAGTGTAATGATATTTTGCTTTACAGGAGAAAACCATGAGCATTGACGCACGGCAATTTTTGCCGGTTTCCAAACAGGATATGGCGGAGCGGGGCTGGGATTCCTACGACTTTCTGGTGATTACCGGAGATGCCTATGTGGACCATCCCTCCTTCGGCCCGGCCATCATCTCCCGCCTACTGGAGCACGAGGGCTACCGGGTGGCCATTCTGGCCCAGCCGGACTGGCGCAAGGCAGAGAGCTTTACAGCGATTGGGCGGCCGAGGCTGGCCGTTCTCATCTCCAGCGGCAACATCGACTCCATGGTGGCCCACTACACGGTGGCCAAGCGCCGCCGCCAGGATGACGCCTATTCCCCGGGGAATAAGGCGGGCCTGCGGCCGGACCACGCGGTGGTGGTGTACGCCAACAAGGTGCGGGAGGCCTTTGGGGACATCCCGGTGGTCATCGGCGGCCTGGAAGCCTCCCTCCGTCGCTTCGCCCACTATGATTACTGGGACGACAAGGTGCGCCGCTCCGTCCTGCTGGACAGCCAGGCCGACCTGCTGGTCTACGGCATGGGGGAGACTGCCACCAAGGAGATTGCCGCCCGCCTGGCCTCCGGCACGCCCATCGGGGAGATTACCGACGTGCGGGGCACTGCCTTCCTGGCGGAAAATCCCTCCGCCTGCGCCTACCCCATGGTGGAGGTGGCGTCCTTTGAGATGGTGGCGGGGGACAAGCGTGCCTATGCCGAGGCCAACATGACCGAGTACAAGGAGCACGACCCCATCGTAGGCCGCGCCATCCTCCAGCGCCACGGCCGGGACCTGCTGGTGGTCAACCCGCCTGCCATGCCCCTCACCACTGAGGAGCTGGACCTGGTGGCCGAGTTGCCCTACGTCCGGGAGCCCCACCCCATGTATGACAGCATGGGCGGCGTGCCCGCCATTGAGGAGGTCCGGTTCTCGGTGGCCCACAACCGGGGCTGCTTCGGCGCCTGCAATTTCTGCTCCCTGGCCTTCCACCAGGGCCGGATTATCTCCTCCCGCAGCCATGAGAGCGTCATCCGGGAGGTGACCGCCCTGACCAAGCACCCCGGCTTTAAGGGCTATATCCACGACGTGGGCGGCCCCACGGCTAATTTCCGCCGTCCCGCCTGCAAGAAGCAGATGAAGGCGGGCCTGTGCAAGAACCGGGCCTGTCTGTCTCCGGAGGCTTGCCCCAACCTAGACGCGGACCACACCGACTACCTCATGCTCCTGCGGAAGCTGCGGGAGATCCCCGGCATAAAGAAGATTTTCATCCGTTCCGGCATCCGCTTTGACTACATGATGAAGGACAAGAGCGGCGAGTTCTTCGCCGACCTGGTGAAGCACCATGTCTCCGGCCAGCTGAAGGTGGCCCCGGAGCACTGCGTCAACTCGGTGCTGGACTACATGGGCAAGCCCCATATCGAGGTCTACGAGAAATTCCGCCAGAAGTATGAGCGGCTCAACCAGAAGTACGGCAAGGAGCAGTATCTGGTGCCCTACCTCATGTCCTCCCATCCGGGCTGCACCCTGGAGGACGCGGTGAAGCTGGCCGAATGGCTCAACAAGTCGGGCCGCCAACCCGAGCAGGTCCAGGACTTCTATCCCACCCCCGGCACTCTGTCCACCTGCATGTACTATACCGGCATCGACCCCCGCACCATGCAGCCGGTCTTTGTGCCCACCAACCCCCATGACAAGGCCATGCAGCGGGCTTTGATGCAGTGGAAGCGACCGGAGAAGCGGCCTCTGGTGCTGGAAGCTCTCCACCGGGCCCACCGGGAGGACCTCATCGGCTTTGGCAAGCACTGTCTGGTGCGGCCCAACGGTCCCCAGGGGGGCCAGAGCCGTTCCAACGGCCCGGAGCGGGATAATAAGGGTAAGGCCCAGAAGGGCGGCAAGCCCCGGAAGCGTCCGGAGGAGAAGCTGAAGCAGGCGGGCAAGCGGGTGGAGCATAACAGCCCCACACCCGCCCGTAAAGCGGGCTGGGCCAAGCCCAAGGCCAAGAAGAACGCCAAGCCCAACCAGGGCAAGCGGGGGAGAGGGTAAGCCCATGGCGGACGCACCCCGAAATGAGGGAGCGGCCCAGCCGCTGACCCTGACCTACACCTGGGACCGGGAGACCCTGGTCCAGGCTCTGGAGCAGGTGAACCTGCACCGGGCCAGGAGCCTGATCTACTGGCGGCCCAATACGGTGCTGATGGCGGTGTGCAGCCTGCTGTTCCTGCTGCTGGCCGCCCTCCGTGTGCCCCACATGGTGCGCTGGCCGGAACTGGTCAACATACCGGAGGTGTCCGCCCTCATTGTCCCGCTGACGGCGGGGCTGGCCCTGAGTACAGTCTGGCTGCCGCTGCTGAGGCCCTTTGTCCGTTCCCGGGTGGCCCGGGAGCTGGAGCAGGGGACCTGTGCCTGTTTTCTGGAGGGGCGCCAGACCATCCGGCTCTCTCCGGAAGGCCTGGAGTACTGTTACGGCGCAGCCTGTGACCTGACGCCATGGAAACAGGTGCGGGCCGTCTGGCGGACCGGCGGGACCGTGGCGGTCTATCTCCGTGGCGGCGGCTTCCGCCTTATCCGCTGCGATGCCTCCGCCCAGGCGGTGGAGCAGTGCCTGCGGCAATATATTGGGAAATAAGGAACGCCCTCTGCCAGGCAGAGGGCGTTTTTCTATGGAATTATGACACGGGTGACCCGCTCTCCCAGCCGGGAGAGCAGCTCGTTGGTGATGGTACCGGCGTCCTGGGCTACCTCTTCGGCAGTGAGGATCTGTTCGCCGTCCCGGCCGATGAGGGTGACGGTGTCGCCCTCCTGGGCCTCCGGAATGCCGGTCACATCCACCAGCAGCTGGTCCATGCAGATGAGCCCCGCCACCGGGGCGAATTTGCCCCGGATAAGGACTTTGCCCTTG
Organism: Pseudoflavonifractor sp.; assembly: GCF_050943825.1. Taxonomy (NCBI): domain Bacteria; kingdom Bacillati; phylum Bacillota; class Clostridia; order Eubacteriales; family Oscillospiraceae; genus Pseudoflavonifractor; species Pseudoflavonifractor sp. The sequence goes on along the minus strand of NZ_JBMNPX010000001.1, from coordinate 233,502 downwards.
CCGTTGGAGAGGCTGCGGGGGTACCCGTCGGCGTAGCCGATGGTGACGGCCGCAACCCGGGCGGAAGCAGAGGGGGCAAAGGCACCGTCGTATCCGGCGCAGTCACCGGGCTCCAGGTTGTGAATCCGGGCAATTTTCGCCCGGAGAGATAGCACCGGCCGCAGGTCGGGCAGGGAGCCCACCTGTTCGTCCGGGCGGCTCAGTACGCCGTACAGGGCGATGCCGGGCCGGGCGTAGGCCATGCCGGCCTGCCGGGGATAGTTGAGCAGGCCGTAGCTGCTCAGGGCGTGGAGGGCCACCGGCCCATACCCGGCGGACATGACCAGCTCAGCCGCCTGACGGAAGCGGTGCAGCTGCTCCTGGGTGTGTTTCACCGCGTCGAGCTCCAGGGATTCGGAGAAGGCCAGGTGGGTAAACATCCCTGCGACCCGGAGCTGTTTCAATCCGCAGACAGCCAGCAGGCCGTCCCCGTCGTCCCAGGAGAGCCCCAGCCGGTGCATACCGGTGTCCACGGCCAGGTGGACCTTTACCTTATGAGCGGAATGGTTCAGCGCCTCTGCGTATGTTCGGCTCACCACAGCCTGGGCCAGCCTCCAGCGGACAAGCAGTCGGGCCTGTTCCGGCGGCGTCCAGCCCAGAATCAGGATTTCACCCCTAATTCCGGCCCGGCGAAGCCGGATGCCCTCCTCCAGCGTGGCCACCGCGAAGGCCTTCACGCCGCTGGACATGCAGACTCGAGCGGTGAGTACATCCCCGTGGCCGTAGGCGTTGGCCTTTACCACCGCCATCAGTTCACAGCCGGAAGGGAGCAGCTCGGCCAGCTGGCCGATGTTGTGAACCAGAGCGGAGCGGTCAATCTCCGCCCAGGCCCGCAGGCCGCTTGGGGCCTTCTGCCTGCGTCCCCGCCGCCAGAAGGCAAAGGGGAGCGCCGCCAGCAGAGAGACGGCGGCCACGGCCAGATAGTGGAGCAGGCTGCTGCCCAGCAGGAAGCCGTCCTGAGAGAGGATACCCAGGGCCTTGGCGCCGCCCCGCACCGCCACAATACAGAGCGGATGGAGCACATAGACCGCCGTGGACGCAGCACGAAAAGCAGGGAAGCTTTTTAGCTTTACACAGCAGAGAAGCCGAATCAGAGGCCAGATGGACAGGGGCAGGGCCAGATACATGCTGTCGTGCCGGGGCAGACCCGACTGGGCGACCAGTTCTCCCTCTGCCACCAGCAGGGCCAGCCCGCCGCAGAGCAGAGCGCCGTACTGGCCGGCAGCCAGGCGGGGCGGATGCTCCCGCAGAAGTACCCCCAGCAGAAGAAAAAGAGGAGAGAGAAACAGGCCGTTTCTGGTGTAGTCAAAGCAGGAGAAGAGCAGGTTATAGAATGCGTTCAGGGGCGGCAGGGCGGCGGAGAGGCCGTAATAGCTGTCGCCCAGCAGGCCCACCAGGTAGAGCAGCAGGCAGACGGACAGAGCGCCCCGCTCTCCCAGCCGCCGGAGCAGGAGAGCCACGATAACAGCACCCAGCACAGCGGCGGGGAAGTACCACAGGTGGTAGAAGGGGCCGTTGAACACCAGGTCGGCGGCCAGGGAGAGGGGCGTGCAGCCGCTGAAATACCCGTTGCGTACCATGAGCGGCAGGTAGACCAGGATGGAAATTCCGTAAAGTAATAACACTTTATAGCAAAAGTGCCGCAGGCCCTGCCAGCCCTTTTTCATTCCGGGAGCCAGAAAGAAGCCGCTGACTGCCAAAAAGAAGGGAACGGCCAGCCGGGCCAGAATGTCGGTGATGAGATAGTTGGCCTGACTGCTGACAGTGAGCAGTGGGCCGGTGTGGACGGCTACCACCAGCAGGGCGGCGGGGATGCGGAACAGGTCCAGTCCGCCATAATGGGCCGGGGCTTTTCCGGGGACGCTCACAGCACATCCCTCCAGATGGTGACCACCACGCCGCTGCCGTTGTTCCCCGACCACTGGCACAGGGTGTTTTTGGGCAGGCGGTCCGGCAGGTCCTCCAGATTGTCCCGGGAGACGGTGTACACCTCAAAGGAGCGGCCCTGCTCCTGGAAATGGAGGTGGGGGCCACGTTCCGGGTAGTCCTCTAGCAGGCGGTGATACTCCTCCAGCACCAGCCCCTCCCGCTCCATCAGTCTGGCGTGGGGCCATCCCACATAGCGGAAGTGCCAGGGCTCATACTGGATGCCGGTGAGGCTGGTCTTGTCCTCTGGATAGCGAAGAATGAAGCCGTACTCCGAGGCCCGGCGGCGGAAGGTGCGGAACACGCCGGTGTCGGGAAACTGGGGACAGATAAAGTCCAGGTCGAGCCGGTTCTCTCCCAGGTCGATGGCCAGGCCGGTCTGGTGCTCGCTGCACCCCGGCAGGGCCACGTAGGAGCGGGTAAAGGCCTCACCGTTGTCCCGGAGGGAGTCGGAGAAGATGGCCTCCTGCTCCCCGCGGCTGCGGTAGCCGCTGACCGGCACAATCTCCCCCGTACAGCCCAGGTCGGAGAGAAAGCGGTTGAGCACCGTCCCAGCCCGGGTGTCCAGCAGGATGTGGGGGCGGCGGTCGTCAGGGGGCAGGAGGGAGGCGGCGTCCGGCTCCCGCTCCAGCGGGTGGGACTGGTTGACCAGTACCAGCGGGCCGGTGCACACCATCTCCGCCGGAGTCATACGCCCACCGCCTGTTCCACCAGACGGTTCACCAGGGCAGAGAAATCCAGCCCCACCCCCGCCATCATGGCCGGGTAGCGGCTGTGGGAGGTGAAGCCGGGAATGGTGTTGATCTCGTTGAATACGATTTCTCCCTCCGGGGTGAAGAAGAAGTCCGCACGGGCGCAGCCAGTGCAGCCCAGCGCCCGGTAGGCTGTGACGGCGGTGCGCTGGACCCGTGCCTCGTCCTCCGGCGTGATACGGGCGGGCATGTGGATTTTAGAGGTGAGGGGCTGGTATTTTTCCGTGTAGTCAAAGAAGCCCTGGGTCAGCTCAATCTCGTCCACCCGGCCCACGGTCAGGGTTTCGGTGCCCAGTACGGCGCAGCCAACCTCAAAACCGGGGACGCTCTCCTCGATGACCACCTTGTCGTCGTGCTCCAATGCGGTGGCCACGGCCTGGGGCAGATCGGAGCGGTCGGTGACCCTGGTGATGCCGAAGGAGGAGCCTGCCCGAGCCGGTTTGACGAACAGAGGGAGGTTCAGCCCGGCGGTCAGATCGGGCAGCAGGGCGGGGTCCTCCCAGGTGCGGAACAGGGCAGAGCGAGGCACAGCCAGTCCAGCGGAGGCGGCCAGCCGGTGGGCCACGTCCTTGTCCATGCACATGGCGGAGCCCAGGCTACCGCAGCCCACCACGGGAATGCCCGCCAGCTCCAGCAGGCCCTGGACGGTGCCGTCCTCGCCGTTTTTGCCGTGGAGCACTGGGAAGGCGGCGTCCAGCCGTATGACCGACGGCCCGGCGGTGGCCAGAAGCAGTAGCCCGTGTGTCTCCCGGTCGGGAGAGATGAGGGCGGGGGTGCAGTGAGCGGCATTGCGGTGCCAGGTGTCGACGGAAATGTCGTCCACCGGGCCGTCATAATGCAGCCAGCGCCCATCCCGGGTGATGCCCAGCAAAACCAGGTTGTATTTGCTCCTGTCCAGATGGGTGATGACCGCATGGGCGGACTGGAGGGACACGGGGTATTCAGTGGAGCAGCCGCCGAAGAGTACGGCGATGGTCATTTTCTTCATCAATAACGCCTTCTTTCTGTGGCGTCATTATACAGGAAAGCGCACCCGGGTTTTTGACGGCGGAATTTCGAATTTCTTACAAAAAAGAGTCAGAGTTCTTACATAAAAATATCACATACACAGGCATAACTTTTTTATGAGTCTCTGCGTCTAAACAATAAAGCGGTTTCGCGTGGAACCACAGATGGCAGGAGGAAGAACCATGAGAGGGCGTCAAAACTGGATTGTATGTATGATTCTGATGGCTGCAATTCTGGCCGGCTGTTCCGCATCGCCGCCGGAAGCGTCTGACGGCAGCAATACGGCAGTACCCACAGAAAGTCCGATACAGAGTATGGAGCCGGAACCGTCGGGGACGCCGGAGCCCACCGAATCTCTTTTGCCTGAGGCGTCTCCTGATGTAGAAAAGGTATATCCGGTCGCTACCCAGGAGGACGCGGCGGAGGTTCTGCGGCAGGCGTACCTGGAATACAGGCCCAGTGTCATTTTTGACTTCCAGGACAGCGATATGTCCCTTCAGGACAGATCAATTCTTTTGCAGAATGCATCCAGCCAGCTGATTCAGGAGCAGCCGGAGCTGAAATATGCCTATGGGCTGGAGTGCGTGGAAGGTTCTGAGGGAACCATCTGTAACATTTCCTATATGCCCTATAAGCTGGGCTATCCGGACGGGATACCGGAGGGAAGCATCAGAATCGACAACCTGTCCCAACTCATCAGTACTGCAAACGATAATCTGGGCGCAGAAGAGATTCCCATTGCAATCTGCAACCCGGAGCTCCTGGTGGACGACATGCAGCGGGCGCTGCAGCAGGCCGGGTACGGCTATATTGTATACATGCTCAACAGTGATGGAACGGCGATAAAGGCCTTCCCGAGCAATGGCGAAACGCTGGAGCAGAGCACCGCAGGCGCGCAGGAGGAGCTGGAGCTTGCCCGGGCGGCGGCAGATAAGATTTTATCCGGCGGCATGGCGGACGAGGAAGCGCTGCGTGCGATTTATCGCTATATCGTAGAAAATACCACATATGACAACCGCTATTACGAGAATCCGGCAGCCCTGCCCCATGAATCCCGCACGGCGATGGGTCCGCTGAAAAACGGAACCGCCATCTGCGGCGGATTTTCTCTGGCATTTCAGATGCTCTGTCAGGAGGCCGGTATACCCTGCTGGACTGTAACCGGAACCGGTGCAGGCGAAGACCATATGTGGAACTGCGCCAGGCTGAATGGGGAATACTATTACTTCGATACCACCTGGGACAGAGGCAAGTCGGACGAGACATTGTGGAGCTATTTTGCCAGCACTGAGGAAGAATTCACCTGGAGTCACCAGTGGGGAATCGGGCAGGAGGAACTGATTCACGCGCTGATAGAAGAGCAGGAGGGGCTTAGTAAGTAAAAGCTGTCCACTATTATAAAAAGCGTTGCCCTAACTCCCGCCATCGGGCGAGGAGCGGGCAACGCTTTTTACATGTATGCACTTCTTAAAACGAGGTGAAAAGTGTCAGCAGCCAGCGGGGGATGGTGGGGAAGGTCTGGAGGATGGCGCTGCGGACTGCACTGGAGGAAATTTCAGCGCCTCCGTGGTTGGAAAAGGTCACCGCACCCTCAACCGCGTCCCCGATGGCGATGTGGCCAAATGCTGCGCCTCCTGCGGCCACCTTCTCAGCAAAGGCCAGGCCCCCTGCGGCATAAACGCCCTTGGCCAGACCGCCGATGGCCAGCCAGCCTACAGCCAGACCGCCTGCTGCGATGCCCGCACCCAGGGCGATACCTCCCAGTGCAGCCAGTCCCAGGGCCGCCGCACCCATGGCCAGCAGGCCCAGGCTCAGGCAGCCGAAGGAGAGCAGTCCGGCGGAGATGAGGCCGATGGACACCAGACCGGTGGCCACATTGCCCACGGCGATAATACCCCTTGCCCGGTACAGCCCAAACCGGCCCACGTTGATGTGGACCAGAGGCAGGCCAAATAGGGTGGTGCTGCTCTTGTACTCGTAGTGGATACGGTACGGCACGCAAACTACCTGCGATGTATCCTCAAAAGGTATGTCTGACGCTTCCCAGCCGGGCGCATCGCCCTTGAGCAGGTAGTCCAGGGTGACGCCGAAGTACTCGCTGATGGCCACCAGATTGTCCATATTGGGCTGGGAGGCACCCGACTCCCACTTCTGCACCGCCTGGCGCGAGACACCGATGATATTGGCCAGCTCCTCCTGCGAGATGCCGTGCTCTCTGCGAAGCTGGTAGAGCCGTTCTTCAAACATAGGGAATTCCTCCTCTTGGTCGTGAGAAAATGGTAGCACAAAGCGGGGAGAAAGACCACCATGAACAGTAAAACATTTGACAACCGCCGGTTGCGTCCATCCGAAACAACGCAAAAGAGCGGCCTGAGCCGCTCTTTTGCATACGCTGTATTCCGGATTTATACCCGGCCGATGTCGGTGCGGAACTGCATATCTGTAAAGGAGATATACTTGGCAGATCTGTAAGCGCCGTCAATGGCGTCAGCCAGGGCAGGGCCGGTTGCAGTAACGCCCAGCACACGGCCGCCGGCGGTGAGGACCTGTCCGTCCTCGTCCAGACGGGTGCCGGCATGGAAGACCATGGCGGTCTCGCCCGCCTTCTCCAGGCCGGAGATGGGGTAGCCGCTCTGGTACTTTCCGGGATAACCACCCGAGGCCAGCACCAGGCAGCAGGCGGCGGCATCCTTCCAGCGGATGTCCAGCTGGTCCAGGGTACCCTCACGGCAGGCGATCATAATGTCAAGCAGGTCGCTCTCCAGCAGGGAGAGGACGGCCTGACACTCCGGGTCGCCGAACCGGGCGTTGTACTCCACCACCTTGGGGCCGTCGGGGGTGAGCATAAGGCCGAAGTAGAGCACGCCGTGGAAGGGGCGGCCCTCCGCCTTCAGAGCGGCCACAGTGGGGAGGAAGATCTCCTTCATGCAGCGATCCGCCACCTCGGGGGTGTAGTTGGGGGAGGGAGAGATGGCGCCCATGCCGCCGGTGTTGGGACCCTTGTTGCCGTCAAAAGCCCGCTTGTGATCCTGAGAGGAGGGCATGGGAACCACGTGCTCTCCGTCACAGAAGGCCAGTACCGTCACCTCGGGGCCGGTCATACACTCCTCGATGACCAGGCGGGTGCCCGCCTCACCGAAGCGCTTGTCCGCCATCATGGAGCGGACGGCGTCCTCCGCCTCCTCCACGGACTGAGCCACGATGACGCCCTTGCCCAGGGCCAGGCCGTCGGCCTTGACCACGATGGGCGCACCCTGCTCCCGGACGTAGGAGAGCGCGGCGTCCATATCTGTAAAGGTGTTATACTTGGCGGTGGGGATGTGGTACTTGGCCATCAGATTCTTGGAAAAGACCTTGGAGGCCTCGATGATGGCCGCGTTGGCCCGGGGGCCGAAGGCAGGGATGCCCGCAGCCTCCATGGCGTCCACCATGCCCAGGGCCAGGGGATCGTCGGGGGCCACAACCACGAAGTCGATGGCGTGGGAGACGGCCCAGGCCACCATGACCTCCACGTCGGTGGCCTTGATGGGAATGCACTCGGCCAAGGAGGCGATACCGCCGTTGCCGGGGGCACAGAAAAGCTGATCTACTTTACGGCTCTTGGACAGGGCCCACACGATGGCGTGCTCCCGTCCGCCGCCGCCTACGACGAGAACTTTCATTGTGATATACCTCGTTTCTTGTTGGGGTTCGGAGTCCCCGCCGGGGACCGTTGTATGGGATGCGGCTTAGTGGTGGAACAGCCGCATGCCGGTGAAGGCCATCACGATGCCGTACTTGTCGCAGGTCTCGATGACGTTGTCGTCCCGGATGGAGCCGCCGGGCTGGGCGATGTAGGACACGCCGGACTTACGGGCGCGCTCCACGTTGTCGCCGAAGGGGAAGAAGGCGTCGGAGCCAACGCTGACGCCGGTCTGACGGGAGATCCACTCCTTCTTTTCCTCCACGGTGAGGACCTCGGGCTTGACCTTGAAGGTGTTCTGCCACACGCCCTCGGCCAGCACATCCTCGTACTCGTCGGAGATGTACACGTCGATGGCGTTGTCCCGGTCGGGGCGGCGGATGCCGTCCACGAACTGGAGGCCCAGCACCTTGGGGTGCTGCCGCAGAAGCCAGTTGTCGGCCTTGCTGCCCGCCAGACGGGTGCAGTGGATGCGGCTCTGCTGGCCGGCGCCCACGCCGATGGCCTGGCCGTCCTTGGTGTAGCACACCGAGTTGGACTGGGTGTACTTCAGGGTGATGAGGGCCAGAATCAGGTCCCGCTTGGCGTTCTCAGGCAGGTCCTTGTTCTGGGTGACGATGTTGTCCAGCAGGGCGGCGTTGATCTCGAAGTTGTTGCGGCCCTGCTCAAAGGTGATGCCGTACACGTCCTTGTGCTCGATGGCCTTGGGGATGTAGTCCGGGTCCATCTGCACCACATTGTAGCCGCCCTTGCGCTTGGTCTTGAGGATGGCCAGAGCCTCGTCGGTGTAGCCGGGGGCGATGACGCCGTCGGACACCTCCAGGGCCAGATAGCGGGCGGTCTGGGCGTCGCACACGTCGGAAAGGGCGGCCCAGTCGCCGTAGGAGCACAGGCGGTCAGCGCCGCGGGCGCGGACATAGGCGGAGGCGATGGGGGAGAGTTCCATGCCCTCGGCGAAGTAAATCTTCCGCTCCACGTCGGTCAGCTCAGTGCCCACAGCGGCGCCGGCGGGGGAGACGTGCTTGAAGGAGGCGGCGGCAGGCAGACCGGTGGCGGCCTTCAGCTCCTTGACCAGCTGCCAGGAGTTAAAGGCGTCCATGAAGTTGATGTAGCCGGGCTTGCCGTTGAGTACCTTGATGGGCAGATCGCCGGATTCCATAAAGATGCGGGCGGGCTTCTGGTTGGGGTTGCAGCCGTACTTCAGTTCCAGTTCGGTCATGTTCGCTCCTCCTTACTGATGCTTGTTGACGATAACGCTGTCCGCCTTACCGGTCTCCAGGTCCAGATAGGAGACGAAGAGGGACACCTTGTTCTCCTCGTTCAGGCTCTCCCACAGGCGGGAAGCCAGCGCGGCGGCGTCGGGGGCGTCCAGGGCCACGGTGCGGGGCTCACCCTCAAAGGAGGGCAGGGGGGAGCCGTCGCCCTGATAGGTGCTGATGAAGTGGGCCTGACCGGCGATGGGGGCGTCGTACTCAAAGAAGAACCGCTGGCAGCAGGCGGGGTTGCCGTTGGCGCTCTTCAGAATGGACAGCCGGTAGCTGCCGTCGGCACGGACAGCGCCGGAGATGCGGGGAGTGTAGTTGGGGCAGTCAGGCTCAAACTCACGGGTGCGCAGGGCACGGACAAAGCCTTCGCCCTTGCGGTAGGCGTCGGCGATGGTGTCGGTCTGGTCGCCGTTGGTGACGATGGTGGTGCCGTCCACCACCCGGACGGGGTGGTAGATGATGAGGGAGGGGTCGGTCATCTTGGACTCGTCGAAGGCGCGGGTACGGATGCCGTCCTCGGTGGCTTCAAAAACCCGGTTGCGGGAGTTCTCGCTGCGGCCCATGATGAAATAGGCAATCACAGCCTTCTTGTTGTCGGCGCTGCGGCCCAGGACGATGCCGCGGCCGGGATAGGAGTTGGCGCTGAGAAGCTGAAACAGATCGAGCATGTCGTATATTCTCCCTTACAAAAGTATCAGTAGCGGGGTGTCAGGCCTGAGGGCGGATATGGACGCACCGGCCCTCCACACAGAGGCGGTCCTGACAGAAGAGGGACACGGCCAGGGGAAGGAGCTTCCACTCGGCCTCCTCCATGACCCGGCGCTGGAGCACCTCGGGGGTGTCGCCCTCTCTGATTTCCACCGCCTTCTGGAGCACGATGGGGCCGCCGTCGGCCTCCTCGTTGACGAAGTGGACGGTGGCGCCGGTGACCTTGACGCCGTAGGCCAGGGCCATCTCGTGGACATGGAGGCCGTAGGCGCCCTTGCCGCAGAAGGAGGGAATGAGGGCGGGGTGGACGTTGAGGATGGCGTTGGGATAGGCCTGGACCATCTCCTCGGTGAGGATGTGCATAAAACCGGCCAGCACCACCAGGTCCGCCTTCAGTTCCCGGAGCTTGGCCACCAGGGCCTGGGTCATCTCCCGGTTTCCCGGGAAATCCTTCCGGGCCACCACATAGCCCGGAATCCCGGCCGCCTTGGCCCGCTCCAGGGCATAGGCGTCGGGGCGGGAGGAGATGACGGCGGTGATGGCGCCGTTCAGAATCTCCCCGCGGCTCTGGGCGTCGATGAGGGCCTGGAGGTTGGTGCCGCCGCCGGAGACCAGGACCACAATATTTTTCGGCATGAGAGTTACCTCCCCAATGTAGTAAAGTCCGTGCTGCAAAGTCTGAAAAGTGAAATCACTTCACAGTGAGCAGCGACAGAGAAAAGAGACAGGGCGGCCCGGGCCGCCGGAAGGACAGCTGCGGGCCGCCCTGAGTGGGGGCGTCAGTCCAGCACGACACCGTCGCTTCCGGGGATGACCTGACCAATCTGGTAGGCAGTTTCGCCGGCGGCGGACAGGACGTCCAGGGCCTGACCGGCCTGGGGAGCGGGGACGGCGAGGATCATGCCGATACCCATGTTGAAGGTGTTGTACATATCCCGGGTGGGGATGCCGCCCTTCTCCTGGATGAGCCGGAAGATGGGCGGGCAGGGAAAGCTGCCGGTATGGATGGCAGCGGTGAGGCCGTCAGTCATCATGCGGGGCACGTTCTCGTAGAAGCCACCGCCGGTGATGTGGCTGACGGCGTGGATGTCCACGCCCGCCTTCAGCAGGGCCTTGACGGCTTTTACGTAGATGCGGGTGGGGGCCAGCAGGGCCTCGCCCAGAGTGGTGCCCAGGCTCTCGCGATACTCCTTCAGGTTCTCGGCGGTCACATCAAAGACTTTGCGGACCAGGGAGAAGCCGTTGGAGTGGACGCCGGAGGAGGCCAGGCCGATGAGCACGTCGCCCTCGGCGAGGGCCTTGCCGTCGATGATCTTCTCCTCGTCCACGATGCCCACGGAGAAGCCGGCCAGGTCGTACTCCTCAGCGGGGTAGAAGCCGGGCATCTCGGCGGTCTCGCCGCCCACCAGGGCGCACTCGGCCTGACGGCAGCCCTCGGTGATGCCGGAGACAATCTCCGCGATGCGGGCGGGGTCGTTCTTGCCGCAGGCGATGTAGTCCAGGAAGAACAGGGGAGCGGCGCCGCCGCAGATGATATCGTTGACGCACATGGCCACGCAGTCGATGCCCACGGTGTCGTGCTTGTCCATGAGAAAGGCAATCTTCAGCTTGGTGCCCACGCCGTCGGTGCCGGACACCAGGACGGGCTTCTTCATGCCGGTCATATCGGGGGCGAACATGCCGCCGAAGCCGCCCAGGGTGCCCATGACGCCGGGGATGTAGGTGGACTCCACCATGGGCTTGATGCGCTTGACCGCCTCATAGCCGGCGGTGACGTCCACACCGGCGGCGGCGTAGGACTCAGAATGGGAGTTCTTCAATGGGGGAACCTCCAATCAAAATTGTAGTAGAAGGGGTGTGGTTTACTCCTTGCCGTTCCAGCAGTAGGTGCACACCTTGTCCCGGTCGATGCCGATGGCCTCCAGCAGGCCGTCCAGGGACTGATAGCCCAGGGAGTCAAAGCCCAGCTTCTCGCAGATGGCCTTGAGCATGCACTGGCCCCGTTCCGTGGAGGCGTCGGCGTACTCATCCAGGTGCTGCTGGCCCTCGTCGCCCTCCAGCTCCTGGATGGTGCGGCGGGCGATGAGCTCCATGTCGGAGTTGCTACGGGAGAAGTTGAGGTACTTGCAGCCGTACATGATAGGGGGACAGGCCGAACGCATGTGGACCTCCTCGGCGCCCGACTCATACAGGAACTCCACGGTCTCACGCAGCTGGGTGCCACGGACGATGGAGTCGTCCACAAAGAGGAGCTTCTTGCCCTCGATGAGCTCGGGGACGGGAATCTGCTTCATCTTGGCCACCTGGTTGCGGGCATCCTGGTTGGCGGGCATGAAGGACCGGGGCCAGGTGGGGGTGTACTTGACGAAGGGGCGGGCGAAGGGCTTGCCGCTGCGGTTGGCGAAGCCGATGGCGTGAGGCACGCCGGAGTCGGGCACGCCGGCCACATAGTCCACCTTGGGCAGCTTGCCCTTCTGGACCTCGTCACGGGCCATAATCTCGCCGTTGCGGTAGCGCATGACCTCCACGTTGACGCCCTCATAGTTGGAGTTGGGGTAGCCATAGTAGGTCCAGAGGAAGGCGCAGATCTTCATCTTGTCCCCGGCGGGGGCCAGAGTGGTCCAGCCGTCGGCGGTGACCCGGACAATCTCCTGGGGGCCCAGCTCGTAGGCGTCGTGATAGCCCAGCTTATGGTAGGCGAAGGACTCAAAGGATACGCAGCAGCCGGTCTCGCTCTGGCCGATGAGCACGGGCAGGCGGCCCATCCGGTCGCGGGCGGCGATGATGCCGTCCTGGTCCAGCAGGAGGATGGTGGCGGAGCCGTCAATCTCCTCCTGGGCGTGGCGGATACCGGAGATCAGGTCATCCTTCTGGTTGATGAGGGCAGCAACCAGCTCGGTGGAGTTGACCTTACCCGAGCTCATGGCCATGAACTGGTGGCCGTGGTCGGAGAAGTACCGCTCAATGAGCTCGTCGGCGTTGTTGATGATGCCCACGGTGGTGATGGCATACAGGCCCAGGTGGGAGCGCACCAGCAGGGGCTGGGGGTCGGTGTCGCTGATGCAGCCGATGCCAGAGCAGCCGTGGAAGTCGGCGATATCCTTGTCGAACTTGGTGCGGAAGGGGGTATTTTCAATGTTGTGGATCTGCCGCTGGAAGCCGTCCTTGGGGTCATAGACCGCCATGCCGCCCCGCTTGGTGCCCAGATGGGAGTGGTAGTCGGTGCCGAAGAACAGGTCCATGACGCAGTCCTGCTTTGAGATGGTGCCAAAGAAACCGCCCATGGATTACTCTCCCATCAGACGGCGCATGACCTCTTCATAGGCCTCTTCGGCGCCGCCCATATCCCGGCGGAAACGGTCCTTGTCCAGCTTCTCGTGGGTCTTCTCGTCCCAGAGGCGGCAGGTGTCGGGGGAGATCTCGTCGGCCAGCACGATGGTGCCGTCGGCGGTCTTGCCGAACTCCAGCTTGAAGTCTACCAGGTCGATGCCGATCTCCTTCATGAAGCCCTTGAGCAGGTCGTTGACCATGAAGGTGTACTTCTCGATGAGGGCGATCTCCTCCTTGGTGGCCAGCTTGAGGGCCAGGGCGTGGTAGGTGTTGAGCAGGGGGTCGCCCAGGTCGTCATTTTTGTAGGAGAACTCGATGGTGGGCTCGTCGAACACGATGCCCTCCTCCACGCCGTAGCGCTTGGCGAAGGAGCCGGCGGAGATGTTGCGGACAATGACCTCCAGAGGCACGATGGAGACCTTCTTCACGGCGGTCTCACGGTCGCTCAGCTCCTCCACATAGTGGGTGGGCACGCCCTTCTCCTCCAGGCGGCGCATCAGGTTGTTGGTCATGCGGTTGTTGATGGCGCCCTTGCCGGTGATGGTGCCCTTCTTCAGGCCGTTGAAGGCGGTGGCGTCGTCCTTGTAGGACACGATGACCACCTGGGGGTCGTCAGTGGCGTAAACCTTCTTGGCCTTGCCCTCGTACAGCTGCTCGCGCTTCTCGTAACTCATGTTAAACCGCTCCTGTCTATTTGAATTAATTTATTTTAAATGATGGAGAAAACTCAAAAGGTCTCGGTCTGGAGCTTGCGGTCCTTCTCGGCCACCTCGTCGGCCATGGCGGCCTTGAAGTCCTTCAGGGCGGCAGCCAGGGAGGCGTCGGAGAGGGCCAGCATCTGGGCGGCCAGGATGGCGGCGTTGTCGGAGCCGTCCACGGCCACGCAGGCCACGGGGATGCCCTTAGGCATCTGGACCATGGACAGCAGGCTGTCCAGACCGCCCATCATGGAGGTCTTAATGGGCACGCCGATGACGGGCAGGGTGGTGTAGGCGGCCAGGACGCCGGCCAGGTGGGCGGCCTTGCCCGCGGCGGCGATGATGACGCCGAAGCCGTTCTCCTCGGCGTGGGAAGCGAAGTCCTCAGCGGCGGCGGGGGTACGGTGGGCGGAGATGACCCGCACCTCACAGGGGATGCCGAAGCTCTTGAGACGCTTCACGCAGGGACGCATGGTCTCCAGGTCGGAGTCGGAACCCATGATAACTGCAACTTTCTTGCTCATAACGACCTCCATGATACAAAAAATTTCAGCTCTGCGAAAAATAAATCAGGTCATCCGTTATTATGGATGACCTGATAAAGTTCAGCAGTCTGCTCCGGGTGCATTGGGGCCGTTGAGAATGACGGTCAGGCAGGTAATGTGTCCTCCGTTCAGCAACGCAAGCACCCCTCTTAGTACCAAGAATAAATACAATATATCGTATTGCGCCCTGGTTTACAAGGGTTCCAACCCATTTTCGTAGGTTTGGACAAGAAAGGACAAATGTATACAATGGACAGTTGACCATTTTTGACAGAGCGCAAAAAGAATGGTCCATTCAGCACAGCCCGATGGCGTCCAGAATACGGCACACCTCGTCCGCCCGCACACTCCAGGCAGCGGCGGCGCCGTAGTCCCGGCGGCGGCATCTGGTCCAGCTGCCCACCTCGGTCAGGGCGCTGGCGCAGAGCTGGGAGAACTCCCGTGCGGTGTGGGCGCCGTAGATCACGTCGGGGAAATGCTCAATCTGCCCGCTGCCGATCATGGAGACGATGGGATTTCCGGTGGACAGGTACTCATAGATGCGGCTGGGGATGATGTCGGTGGGCAGCTCCCGGCCGGAGAGCAGATTCAGGCACACGTCGAACCGGCACAGGTAGTCGGGCAGGTCTACCGGCGCCTTGGGGCCCAGCAGGTGCACGTTGGGCAGGGCGGACAGCCTGCGCAGCTGGGCGCTGCCCTCGATTTGACCCACCAGCACGAAGGAGCACTGGGGCAGCTCAGCAGCAGCACGCAGCAGAGGAGACAAATCCAAATTCCGCCGGACGGTACCCGCCCAGCCCAGAATGGGCCTGGGGATGGAAGCTAGGTCGCCGGGAAGCTCCGCCTCCTGCCGGGCGAACATGGGGAAGTTGACGCCGTTGGGGAGTAGGGCGATGTTGTCGTTGCAGGGGGACAGGTGGTCGATGAGCCCCTGGGAGGCGGCGAAGATGACGTCGGCGGACAGGGCCAGGTCGCTCTCCCACTCCAGGGGGAAGCCGGACCAGTACCGGTCGCAGTCGTACACCAGTCCCCGGAAAGGCAGGCTGTCCAGCAGGTGGACCTGATCCGGGCAGGTGGTCCAGAGGATGGGTTCCCGGAACCGGTGGCGGTCCATTTTTGCCGTAATAAAGCGAGCGAGTTTGTTGACGCCGCGGGAGAAAAGAAAACCGTGGCGCTCGTCCACCTGGAGAACGGGAGGCAGGGTGTAGACTGTCAGGCCGGGCCGTACCCTGCGGCCGCCGTCCCGGGCGCCCCTGCCTCTGGAGGAGGGGGGCTCAAAGAACAGGACTTCCGCATCCCGCAGGCGGGTCATCAGCTGCTGGGTCCGGGTGGGGACCGCCTGCCAGGGGGAGGAGGAGAGACAGATATATTGCTTCAACCGCGTGTACCTCCCGGGGAGTAGTAGGAAAAATGAAGTGATGAGTCAGAACGGAACGGAGATTCTGAACAGCAGAAGCCAAGAGAGGAGAGCAGGCGAACGGAGGGAAGGTTATCTGCCCGCGGAAACGCATCTACCCGGGAGAGGGGAATGACCTCCATTTCATATGGCAGAAGGGCAGTACAGGCCTCCTTCGCCAGCCCCAGTCTCCGGACATGGGGCAGCAGCTCATAACCCAGTTCTGCCACAGCGGCAGCCCGGTCGATCCGCCACAGGCAGAAGGCACCCACGGTCTTTCCTTCCAGCACCGCCGCCCAGGAACGGCAGTCCGCCGTACTTCGTACCCGACGGATATAATCCTCCGCCTCGGCCATGCTCTGATAGGGAGTCCAGCCCATGAGGGCGGCATAGCTTGTGTCCCGGCGGATCTGA
Organism: Pseudoflavonifractor sp.; assembly: GCF_050943825.1. Lineage (NCBI taxonomy): Bacteria > Bacillati > Bacillota > Clostridia > Eubacteriales > Oscillospiraceae > Pseudoflavonifractor > Pseudoflavonifractor sp. The sequence goes on along the minus strand of NZ_JBMNPX010000001.1, from coordinate 217,739 downwards.
AAGATGCACGCCGCATCCTCCGGCGCCAGACAGCGCAGCAGCAGCCGGGGTGTGGTAACAGTATCGGAGAAGATCATTTGCCCAGCAGCTCCGCCGCCGTCTCACTGTTGCGGCGCTCCACCTTCCGCAGCCGGTCCACGCCGCCGGACAGGAACTCTGTGTCCCCAATCCGGGCACAGGCGGCGTCGATATGGGCACACAGACCCTCGTAAGTCAGGTCTGCCAGCTCGGTGTACAGGTCCTGGCCGATATAGGAGAGGAAGGAGCTGATTTTGGGGTCATATACCACGCCCACCAGGGGAACGCCCTGACCAGCGGAGAACACCAGAGCGTGGAGACGCATGGATACCACCGCCTGCATCCGGGCGAAGAGACCGATGGTGTGGTCACTGCTGCCGGTGGCGTGGATGATACGGTAGGGGGCCTTTTTGATATACATGGCTGCTTTCTGGGCTGCGCCCACATCCAGCCGCCGCTCAATGGGCAGGAATACCGGTGTCATACCGTACTTCTCCCACACATAGTCGGCCGCACGGCCGAAGATGGCGGCTTTTTCCTCAAAGCCGGGCCAGGGACGGAGCGTAAAGCCAAAATACTTGCCGGAAGGATCCAGCCCCTCGCTCTCCAGCACGCCGTCGATGACCTCGGGCCCGGCGGCAGGGAGAATGACTGTGGGGTCCGCAGAGAGAATGATTTTGGGATTCGTGACACCCATGCTCTCCAGCTCTGCCTTGGAATGGGTATCCCGCAGGGTGATGGCATCCACCCGCTTCTGGAGCACTTTGGCGGCTCGCTTCCGGTTGGAGGGGGAGTGGATGGGGCCGATGCCGCAGCCGTACATCATCACCTTGTTGCCCAGAATTTTGCCGGCGGAGATGGTGAAGAGATAGAACCACAGGGAGCGGTGGCTGGTCACATCCTGCATCAGGGAGCCACCGCCGTTGATATAGAGCCTGGTCTTGCCCATTCGCCAGAGAAACTTGGGGAAGGCAAAGGTGTAGATGGAGTTGACCCGGTAGGTCAGCCGAGTCTCGGAGGGCTTACGGGAGAGGACCCAAACGGGCAGGTCGGGGTCAATCTGCCGCAGCTCGGTGACAATGGCCTCCAGAATGGCGTCGTCACCGGCGTTGCCTCTGCCGTAGGCGCCGCACACCAGCGCGCCGTCCCGCTTGCCGTGGTTCCGGGCCTTTCGGCGTAGAATGACGGAGTAGATCTCCAACTGGCGCTGGAGGGTACTCTCCAGCGAATACTCGTTTTTGCCCTTCTGATAAAGCCGCTGGCCCATATGGGTGCGCATGGTCTCGTCAGAGGCAAGTGCGGCCAGGTGCTTGGCCAGAGTCTCATAGTCGCCCGCCTCAAAGAGCAGGCCGTTGACGCCGTGGTCGATGAGGTAGGGGACACCGCCCACCCGGCTGGCCACGGTGGGCAGTCCGGCCCGGGCGCCCTCGGTGAGGGAGTAGGGGAAGGTCTCAGACAGGGACGTGAGGGTGTTGATGTCCAGAGAACCGTAGAAGCTGTCCACGTCGGACACCCACCCGGCAAAGCACACATCCTCTGCCACTCCCAGGTCGGCTGCCAGGGACTTGAGCTCACTCATTTGTTCACCGTCACCGGCAATGAGCAGCCGCAGCTTGGGGCAGGACTGTCTGGCCCGGGCGAAGCCCCGAATCAGGGTTGGAATATCCTTCACCGGGTTGAGACGGGCGGCGATACCGGCAATAACGCAGTCTTCCGGCCAGTGGACGCCCACGCTCTCCAGATATTCACGCCGGGTCATAGAGGGGGTGCGGGGAGTGAAGTCGATGCCGTTGTAGATGGTAAAGAGCCTGTCCGGATCGAAGCCCCGGGAGATGAGCAGATCAGTCATGGCATCGGACACGCCGATGCGATAGTCCAGCATCCGCAGGGCCAGGGTGTTGATGGTGCCGTACGTCAGACGGGAGATGGGACGGCCCATATAGTCCAGGCGGTAGTCGGAGTGGACGGTAGTGACCACGGGCAGTCCGGTGGCCTTGCGAAGCAGCGCGCCCATCATGTTGCCCCGGGCGCCGTGGCAGTGGATGATCTCGTAGCCGCCCTCCCGAATCATGTTTTTTAATGTATGGAAGGTGCGGAAAATATTTTTACCGGGCAGTACCACGGTATTGATGCCCAACTCCCGGGCCTCTTGAGAGAAAGGGCCTTCCATAAAGCAGACCATGGTGACATCCACGCCAGGAGTGCGGGAAAGATTATGAAGAAGCATATGGACATGGGTCTTGGCGCCGCCGCTGTCGCCGCCGGAGATAAGGTGAATAACCTTCATATGTTTAGAGCCTCCAAAAAAGACTTGTTATCAGGGGTAGTAGTATGATACAATATCCGCAGTGTCCCTTGTATTGTACCATAATTATGTCAATTTACAAGTTCCATTGACAGCATATACGGAGGTTTCTCAGCATGAACGAAAAAAAAGGAAAAATTGTGGACGAAAAGGGCCGGCTGTTCGGCAAGATCAATGTTATCGACCTGATTGTACTGGTTCTGATTGTGGTTGTGGCCGCTGTGGTCGCGCTTAAGTTCATGGGCAAGGACGCAGGAATTCCCGGCGACAACAGCACCACCCAGATTGAATATACCGTCAAGGTGCCGCTGGTGCAGGAGTCGGTCTATGAGGCAGTCAAGGCCCAGGTAGAGGCTGGCGGCGAGGGTGCTCAGCTGATGGCAGACGGCTCCATGCTGGACGCGTACGTACTGGAGGTTTCCTCTGAGCCCTATCTCATCCCGGTAGAGAAGGATGACGGCACCGTGGTGGCCAGCGAGCAGCCGGGCTATGTCAGCGTAAACTTTACCATCCGGGCCACCATCACCAACCCTGTCACCCAGGCGGTTGGTACTCAGGAGGTTCGTATCGGCAAGACCCACATCGTCAAGACCAAGACCTTTGAGCTGGTCAACGGCATCGTTCAGACCTGTGAAACTGTGGAGCCGGCGGCCTGACCCAAAATGATGCAGGGCGGGGGAGACCCCGCCCTGTTTTTATAATCGGGACGCACAACTTATTAATTAAGGAGGAAGACAATTGCTGGATACGCTGCTCAGCCTGGACGGGGCAGTTCTGCTCTGGATTCAGGAGTTTGTACGCTGTGAAATACTCATGCCTCTGATGACGTTTTATACACAGATGGGCAATGCGGGTATCATATGGATTGTTCTGTCTGTGATCATGCTCTGCTTCCGGAAAACACGCCGTGCAGGAGCACTCTCGCTGGTGGCTATGCTGCTGGGACTGCTGTGCACCAATGTGGTGCTCAAGCATCTGGTGGCCCGGCCACGTCCCTGGCTGACTGTGGAAGGGCTCAACTTCCTGGTGGTGGAGAACGACCCAAACTCCTTCCCGTCAGGGCACACCTGCGCGGCTTTTGCCGCTGCCGGTGTCTGGTTCCGGACCCTGCCCAGGAAGTGGATGCAGTGGACTGCCGTGGTACTGGCGGCGCTCATGGGTTTCTCCCGGCTGTATGTCGGAGTCCATTTCCCCTCCGACGTAGTCGCAGGGTGTCTGGTGGGCCTGTTGTGTGCCTGGCTGGCGTGGCTCCTTTATCAGGCAGCCGAAAAGCGCTGGGGGACAATTCGCTGGCTGGAATAAAAGCGAATATGAAAACAAAAATGCCGCCAGGGCGCTGCCCTGGCGGCATTTTTGTTTTGTCTGTTAACGGATGGTCTTGTCGTATGGGAGGTGCATCAGGTCGGCCATGTTGGTATAGCCTACCTTGTCCAGAATCTCGGGCTGGTCGCCGAAGGCCTTGATGAGCTCGGCCACAGAGTAGTGGAAGGAGCCGAAGGGCACATCGGTGCCGAAGAGCACCTTGTCCTCGCCCAGCAGCTCCACAGCCTTCCGCATCAGTGCAGCGGAGCACATGGAGGTATCGGTCCACACGTTGTCCAGGTCCTTGACGCCCTCGTAAAGCACCTCGCAGCAGGAGGCGGAGTGGGCCACGATGATCTTGGTGTTGGTCCACTTGTGGCAGAAGGGCACCACGGCAGTCTGGAAGTCGGAGAACATGGGATTGGACTCCTTGCTGCGGGGGTCATCGTCGGTGTAGTAGGCGTTGGCGCCGCAGTGGGTGAGGACGGGCAGATCCGCATCGGTAAACACGCGGACGGCGGCCTCGATGCGGGGATCGTCCAGGGGCACGTTCTGGATGGTGGGGTGAAGCTTGAGGCCCTTGGCGCCCCGGGCGATATCCCTGCGGAGCTTTTCGCACATGTCGGCGATGTCCATGTCCAGCACGCAGGTGGTGAAGGGGATGATGCGGTCCTCCAGCTTGGAGGCGGCCCAGTACTCCTCAAAGGTCTGGTTGGGCCAGATGGGAAGCATGACGGTGTACTTCACCTCGGGGTGGGCGTCCAGCTCACGGGTCAGGTTCTCCAGAGTCCACTCCCAGCAGCGGTACTGGCCGGACTTAATCAGCTTGTAGACAAAAGGACCCACCTTTTCCGGATCGCTCATGATCTCGGGCGGGAAGAGGGGAGAGGTGTAGCCAGAGCGCTCACACTGGATGAAGGGATCGTCATAATCGCCCTTGTGGATATTGGTCTTGAAGGTGATGTTTTTCCGCTCATGGAAAATGTCGCCGATATGGGCGTGAGAGTCAATGATACGCATAAACAGGAGCTCCCCCTTTGTTGTATTTTTGGGCCGGATGGCTTACAGGTGGATGAGGTGGGCGATGTTGCGGTAGAAGACCTTGTCCTTGGTGTCGGGCTCGCCGGCAAAGGCGTCGTCGATGACCTGGATGCAATACTTCTCATGGACGAAGGGGCAGTCAGTGCCGTAGAGCACCCGGTCAGTACCCATGATATTGACTGCCTCCCGGGCAGCGGCGGCGTGGCAGAAGGAGGTGTCGGCAAAGACGTAGTCCAGATTTCCGCAGCCCTCCATCAGGTCCTTTGCGAAGGCGGCGCAGTGGGCGGCGATGAGAGGCTGCCCAGGCAGCATCTTGGCGAAGGCGCAGAAGTCGGACATGGCGCCGTATGCCTGAACCTGATTATGAATCATATCGGGGTGATAGTAAATACCCTCGCCCACATGGACCACGACGGGCAGATCGTGCTCGCCGAACAGCTTGGCGGCGGCCAGCATGCGTTCGTCAGTGGCGCGGACGCACTGGAGCACAGGATGGAGCTTGAGGCCTCTTGCGCCGTGGCCGATATCCTTTTTCAGCTTGTCCAGCATATCGTTGATGGGCAGCGTCATGTCGGCGGCAGTAAAGGGGATGATGCGGGGTTCGATTTTGGAGGCGGCCAGGTACTCCTCAAAGGAAGTGTTGGGCAGGCAGGGCAGAAGGACGATGCCCGCCATATCGCTCTCGTCCAGCTCCTTGGTGAGCTGTTCCAGGCCGAACTCCCAGCAGCGGTACTGACCGCCGTCAATCACATGGTCCAGGTCGTTGGGGTCGCCAGTAAAGAGGGGAGTGGTAAAGCCGGACTTCTCCAGTACCTCGAAATGGTCAGGGTAATCGCCTTTTTTCACATTGTTCCGGAAGGAACTGTTGAGGTTGTAGTGAAAAATATCGCCGAGGTGGGCATGGGAATCGATAATTCTTCTGGGCATGTGGTGTTCCTCCTTTTCTAATGGCTCAATTGAGCGGGATCTGGCGGTATTGAGATGCCCCGCATCAGGAGACGACAAATTTTTAACAAAGCGCCGGAAAAAAGAAGCCGCAGTACAGCGGCCCGGACGGGGAAACCCCGCCGGGCACAGCTGCCGGCAGCTTGGGGAGGGAAAAGCTTAGAGGGTGGTGAAGAGCTTGGAGATGATGTACCATTGGCCATCGATCTTGATCAGATGGAAGAAGTCCACCAGGGTGCCTTCGCCGCGGAAGCCGGTCTCAGACACGATGACGGAAGCCACATTGCCCTCGATGCGGATGGACTCGATCTCAGCCTGGTAGGGGTCGTTGTTGGAGGCCATGGAGGGAGAACCGGCGATGTCGGCGATGAAGCCGGAGGGATCGGCCAGCAGGCAGTCGGGGCCCAGGTAACCGTTCATCACGGCCTTCTCGTGGAACACGCCCTTCAGCTTCTCGATGTCAGCCTGATAGGTGCCGTTCATATAGTTCTCGATGACGGCTTTGACAGCTTTGGTCTCAGCATGGTTATTCATAAGTAAAAACCTCCTCATATTTTTCGCAATAGTGCTGCGAGTGCCCTTACCTTATCATTGGCAGAGGGAAAAGAATTGTAAAAAACGGCACTGGCGGTGCGGAAGAAAGGGCGCCTTGTTAAAGGAACGACAAACTTCCGAATTATACAATAAGGCCATTCACCACAGATGATATTATGGGCAAAAAAGAAATGGAGTGTGATGAAAAGAAGGCTGAATACAGGCATTCCCAGCGACCCAACCCAAATAAGCAACTGTGAGACGAGAAAGGGATGGAAATTATGAATCAAACCAAAGGTAGTAAAGGCATGCTGAAATTCGCAATCCTGGCAGTGGCACTGGTGTGCCAGATCAACACCATCGCCTCGGTTATGATGGCGGATATCGCGGCGGCATTCCCCGGTGCGTCCGATGTGGCGGTGCAGTACGTCATGCAGTCCGGCATGATCGGCGGCTTTGTTGTGGCACTTCTGATGAGCGTTCTCTCCACTCGCTTCCGCAAGAAACCCATGATCCTCATTGGCCTGGTGGCCATTCTGGTGGGCGGCCTGCTCCCCATCGCGGTGCACAGCTCCATTCTGATTCTGGACGTGTGCGGCTTCATCGTTGGCGCCGGCCAGGGCTTCCTGACCCCGCTGCTGGGCGCTCTGATTCTGGAGAACTTCGAGGGCAAAGAGCGTGAGCAGATGCTGGGCCTCAACACCACCTTCGGCACCGGTGGCGCCACTGTGCTGCTGCTCATTGCCGGCCCCGTCTGCAAGACCGGCTGGGTCAACGTGTACTTTATCTACTTTGTGGTTATCCCTGTCCTGATCATCGCGCTGCTCTGCCTGGCCATGGACAACAAGCCCCAGGCTGCCGCTCAGGCTGGCGGCGACAAGGCCGGCGTTCCTGTGAAGGGCTGGATTCAGTGCATCCTGGCCGTGCTGATGATGATCGCCTATGCGGCCTTCCCCCTGAACCTCTCCCTGTATGTGGTGCGTGACGCCGCCATCGGTGACGCGTCCTCCGTGGGCATCGGCATGAGCCTGGTCACGGTGGTGGCTGCTCTGGTTGGCCTGATTCTGCCTCAGATTATCAAGGTCAGCAAGCTGTACATCAGCTCTGTGGGCGCTGTTTTCGGCCTGGCTGCCACACTGCTGGTTATCTTCTCCACCAATATGGTCATGATTTATATCGCCGCCATCCTGGACGGCATCTTCTTCGGCATCGTCATGGCCGGTGCGGGCTATATCATCGGCCGTATCTGCACCCCCGCCCAGTATGGCCCCACCTTCTCTATTTCCATGAGCTTTATCTCCCTGGGTACCATCTTCAGCCCCATCATCATCAATGCCATTACCACCCTGTGGGGCGGTGATGTGGGACTGTCCACCAATGCGTTCTATACGGCAGCCGGCATCTTTGCCGTTGTGATTGTGCTGCAGATTATCTGGGGCACCTATCTGACCAAGACGCTCCCGCCTGAGAAAACCGAATCCTAAATTAAGAATAAAAGTAGGGCGGCAGACTGAAAGAGTCTGCCGCCCTGCTTTTGTTTTGCAGAAAAATAAGAAAAAAGAAGAAGTCAGGTATATTAATTTTACATACTAAAGTTGTGCTATTTTGATTTTATTTGAGAAATATCAAACAAAATTGCGTATCTATATTTTTCATGTATAGAATAATAGAGGAACATATTCAAATTATATTATACTTTGTTTCTATGTTATGATATTATACTTTTCGTTCTTTTGCATATCCAGAGAAACCACAGAAGCTGTTCTATTGTAAGAAACGTTCATATAAAGAATTTTTCCTGCTGCAAGACCCCCACTTTTTTTGCGCTCATTGCGGCCGCCCGGCCGCTTTTTTCAGGGCGACCTGAAATCAAAGAAGAGGAGATGTTGTTATGAGCGAACAGCCGAAAACCACAGCACCAGAAAACAGCAGCGAAATGGAATACGTCTATGACGCAGTGCCGCAGAGCGCGCGCAAAAGCGTCGGCAGTATTCTGGTCATTCTGACCGGCTATACCATTTCTCTGTCCAACTTCGTCACCGGCGCCACCGTGGGCTATAAGATGCCCTTCAAGGATGCCGTGCTGGCCTGCGCCGTTGGCAACCTGATGCTGATCCTGGTGGCCACCCTGCTGGGTATCATCGCGTACAAGACTGGCCTGTCCACCTCCGTGCTGGCCAGAAAGTCCCTGGGCGCCCGCAGCTCCGCCATTCTCTCCCTGCTGCTGGCAGTGTCTGCCGTGAACTGGATTGCAGTCAACGCCGACACCTTCTCCAAGCTGATTGCCTCCACCTTCACCTGGTGGCCCATCCCCGTTGGCATCACCTCCATCATCGTGGTTGCCCTGTGGGCCCAGTCCGCTATCCGCGGCGTGAAGGGCCTTGAGATTGTCAGCTGGCTGGGCGTGCCCTGCGCCATCATCCTGACCATCGCCTGTGCCATCGCCATCGGCAAGGTTGCCGGCTATGACACTGTGTTCCACTTTGTCCCCGAGGAAGCCAACACCATTTCCTTCGCCGCCGGCTCCACCTCCTTCGTGGGCGCCTGGATCTTCGGCTGCATCGTCTCTCCCGACGTGTGCCGTTATGCCAAGAAGGGATCCCACGTGGCCATCGGCGCTCCTATCGCAGTGGCTATCGGCCTGTTCGGCCTTGAGGTCATCGGCATCATGACCGCTCAGGCCACCAACAAGAGCGACTTCGTCACCGCCACCGCTGCCCTGGGTCTGGGCGTGCTGGTGTTCATCTGCGCCATCTTCTGCGTCTGGACCACTCAGGACAACAACATCTACAGCGCCGGCCTGGCCCTTCAGAACGTGATGAAGGACACCAAGCTGGAGGGCAAGGTGAAGCACGCCGTGCTGGCCGTCATCGTGGCCACCGCCGCCGCTATCTTCGCCGCTGTTGGTGCCACCAAGTTCCTGCTGCCCGTGGTGCAGACCCTGTCCGTGCTGCTGCCTCCCATCCCCGGCCTTATCATTGCCGAGGCCTTCTTCGTCAAGCGCAGCAAAGAGAAGAAGAACATCAACTGGGTGGCCATCATCACCTGGATTGTGGGTACCGTGGTGGGCGAGGTGGCCCTGAAGCTCAACTTCTTCATCCCCGCCATCCTCAGCATGGTCGTGACCTTCGTGCTGTACATCATCATGAGCAAGGCTCTGGACAACGTTCTGAACAAGGACGTTATGTAATTCCGGAACAGAAGCAGAACACCCCGGACGCTCCGCAATGGAGCGCCCGGGGTGTTTTATTTATAGAAGCTGAGAGCCAGTGGTCAAAGCTGAGCGGAGAGGAAAGCGGACAGCGTCCCCAACAAGGCGGGGTCAGGGTCGTGGGACGGATAGAAGCACCTGACCTTGGAATGGCTGCGCACAGCGGCGAGAAAGGGGGTGTCCAGGTCCCGCACCCAGGCCAGAATGGGAGTGTCGCCGTCCAGCGCGTTCAGCACCGCCTGACAAAAGCGGGGAGAGCGGCTTTCCATGGGACCCAGCTCATCCAGCAGGAGCAGTCCGCCAGGACCGGCGTGTTCAATGAGACCGGCACAGCGGTCAAAGGCCTCCGGAATAGAAGTGGCCTGCCGGTTCTTGCACCAGCCCAGCAGGATGGGAGCACAGGTTTCTGCGGACCGTCCCACAGGGTAGAGCCGGATGGGAGCGCGTCCTGTCTCATCGGCGGCTTCCTTTGGCGTGCGGTAGCCCCAGATGGGCAGGGAGGAGGGGAGTGTATCCAAGAGCGACTCTATCCAGAATGAGCGGCCTTTTCCGCTCGGACCCACAAGAAGAGTGTGAAACATGGCGGTTCCTCCCGTTCAGAATGGTTATGGTCTCAGCCTACCGGATGGACCTCCAGCGGGTTGACGTGGACCATGCAGTGCTTGACCTTGGGGAACTGCTCCTCGATGGCGTCGTGGACCATGGTGGCCGACTCGTGGGCCTGGGAGAGGGGCGTGCTGCCGTCGGCGGCGATGTCGATTTCCACATAAATGCGGTCACCGAACAGGCGGGTCTGAAGCCGGTCCACGCCCAGCACGCCGTCCTGGGCCAGAACCACCTCCCGCATCTGAGCCTCCACCTCGTCGGAGCAGGCGGTGTCCAGCATTTTGGAGATGGCGTCCCGGAAGATATCAAAGGCGGCCTTGAGGATGAAGAGGCAGATCACCACACTGGCCACCGGGTCCAGCACGGGCAGTCCCAGTCGGGCGCCCAGGATGCCGATAAAGCTGCCCACGGAGGACAGGGCGTCGGAGCGGTGGTGCCAGGCGTCAGCCATCAGGGCGGAGGAGTCAATCTTCTTTGCGGCTGCCCGGGTGTACCAGTACATGGCCTCCTTGGACACGATGGAGATGACGGCGGCAATCAGGGCCAGACGGCCGGGGACCACCAGCGCGGTGCTGTCGCCCAGAATATTCTGAATACCTGCCCAGCCGATGCCCAGGCCGGTAAAGGCCAGCAGCACCGAGAGAATCAGGGCCGCCACGCACTCAAAGCGCTCGTGTCCGAAGGGGTGCTCTTTGTCCGACTCCTTGCCCGACAGCTTTACGCCCACGATGACAACGAATGTGCTCAGCACATCGGAGGCGGAGTGGATGGCGTCTGAGACCATGGCGCCCGAGTGGGCGGCAACACCGGCCATCAGCTTGAAAACGGTCAGAAGGAAATTGCCTAGGATTGTGACGAACGAGACCTGCATGGCTAAGTTTTCATTTGCTTTCTTGTCCATAGAGTGACCTCCGGATGAATAGTGTGCTTTGTCACCTGCCCGAAACCATCAGCCATGTATGTCCAGGGTATAAAAAAATACACCCATGGAACATACAACTGTCCCACAGATGTACAGGAGATCATCTGCTGCCGCAACTGCGGCCCGGCTCCATGGATTCCGGAGGAATCCGTGGCCTGCTCAGTTTGTACTGTAGTTGCCCCCGGTGGGGGGGTAGAGTGCAGTGCAAAGTGAATGTTCGCATTGTAGCATATGCGGCGGTCTGTGTCAAGGTTCTGGGAACAAGGAAGAGAGGCGTCCGTTCCGTTGACGGGATTTTCCCCTTGGGATATAATACGTCAGAAAAAGAAACTAAGCGTACCACCGTGTTCGTGAGGCGGAGTGCGCTGGATATTGGAGTAAGCAATGGACTTTTCCCAATTCAAATCACAATTTTCCATCCGCCTGGACCCTCAGCAGGAGGCGGCGGTGCAGGAGACGGAGGGGCCGGTGCTGCTGCTGGCGGTGCCTGGCAGCGGCAAAACAACCGTCCTGGTGACCCGGCTGGGCTACATGTGTTACGTGCAGGGCATCAAGCCGGAGAGCATCCTCACCATGACCTATACTGTGGCGGCGGCCAGAGATATGGAGCGGCGGTTTGCCTCCTGCTTCGGTGAGGAGGCGGCAAAGCGGCTGAGCTTCCGTACCATCAACGGCGTGTGCAGCCGGATTATCCGCTATTATGAACGGGTCATGGGCCGCTCCGCCTTCCGCCTGCTGGAGGACGGCAGTCAGAAAAGCGCCCTGCTGGGGGAGCTCTACCGGAGCCAGACCAATGAGTTTGCAACAGAGAGCACCATAAAGGGGCTCCAAACTGCCATTACCTATGTGAAGAACCAGATGCTCAAGGGGAAGGAGCTGTCCGAAATCGAGGTGGAAGGCCTGAACTTCCCGGCCTTCTATCAGGCCTACTGCAAGGCTCTGCGGGACAGGCAGCTGATGGACTACGACGACCAGATGGTCTATGCCCTCCAGATTTTCCGGCAGTACCCTCAGATTTTAGGCGCGGTCCGGGACCGGTACCGGTATTACTGCGTGGATGAGGCCCAGGATACCTCTAAAATCCAGCATACCATCATCCGCCTGCTGGCGGGGCAGAGCGGGAATCTGTTCATGGTGGGAGACGAGGACCAGAGCATCTACGGCTTCCGGGCGGCCTATCCCCAGGCCCTCACCGAGTTTGACCGGGTCTATCCCCACGCCAAGGTGCTGTACATGGAGCAGAACTACCGCTCCACAGAGCAGATTGTGGCGGCGGCGGACCGGTTCATCCAGAAGAACAAAAACCGCCACCCCAAGCACATGCGGGCCACCCGGGGAAGCGGGCCGGAGCTCCGGGAGATTTCGGTCTATGACCGGCAGAAGCAGTACCGCTATCTCTGCAAGATGGCGGAGAACTGCGAGACCGAGACCGCCGTACTCTACCGGGACAACGACAGCGCTCTGCCGCTGATGGACCTGCTGGAGCGCTCCGGGATCCCGTACCGTTGCCGCCAGGTGGAGAGTGTCTTTTTCACCAACCGGGTGGTGCGGGACATTACGGACATCATCCGTCTGGCCCAGGCACAGGGCAATGCAGAGTATTTTCTGAACATCTACTACAAGCTGGGGGCGGGCATCAGCCGTGCCCTGGCCCAGGAGGCCGTGGCCCGGGCCGGGGCAGGGGAGCCCCTGCTGGAGTACATCGCGTCCTCCGCGGCGGCGTCCCCCTGGACCCGGAAGCAGTGCAGGGCGCTCCAGACCCACATGAACAACCTGTTGGAGGAGCCCGCGGATCGGGCAGTCTACCGCATCGTGCATTTCATGGGCTACGGAGCTTATCTGGAGGAGCGCAGCGGCGACCTGAATAAGGCGGAGATTCTGGAGGCGCTTGGGGCGGAGGAGCCCACACCCGGGCGGCTTCTGGAGCGCCTAGAGGAGCTGCGGGAGGTGGTGCAGGCGGGTGCCGGCACACCGGACTGTCCCTTTGTGCTCTCCACAATCCACTCCAGCAAGGGCCTGGAGTACGACCGGGTGATTTTGATGGACGTGGCGGACGGCATGCTGCCCAAAACTCTGCCGCAGCGGGAAGCGACTCCCCAGGAGCTGGACCTCTACGAGGAGGAGCGGCGGCTGTTCTACGTGGGTATGACCCGCGCCAAACGGGAGCTGGACATTGTCACCTTCCGGAAACCAGGGCTGGAATCCGCATTTTCCCAGGAAATTTTCCCACCCAAGCAGAAGGAGCCCAAAGCGGCAACGGAGAAGAAGCCGCTGACTGTAAAGAGACTGAGCAAGGAGCAGATTTTCCGGCTTTCGGGGGAGTACCAGCCTGGTACACGGCTGTGTCACAAGACCTTTGGTTCCGGGACACTGGTCAGCCGCAGCGGAGATATTGTCATCATTGCCTTTGACAACGGAGAGGTCAAAAAGCTGGCACTTTCCACCGCCCTCCGGGCCAGGCAGCTCCAGCCGGAGGAGAAAGAAATATAAAAGAGCAGAAACAGGCGGCCGGCGGGTATACCCGCCGGCCGCCTGCCTGTTCTCATATCCGGTTAAGTAATTCAGGTCCGTACCTTTTTCTTCTTCAGATAGCCTCTCAGTGTAAGCGCCTCCAGCACGATGAGGATGGCGGCCAGTACGCCGTCCACAACAAAAACGGTCACCTGCCAGGCGGGCATGGCGGTCGCCTCCATGTAAACCTCGGGAGAGTAGGCGCGGGAGTTGGCCACAGTGTAGAGGATGTTGTGGCAGGCATTGCGCATGGCAAGAACGGAGGTGGCGCTGGTCTGGTCGGTGAGGATGGCGTCATTGCCGGCGGTGCCCAGCATAATGTCCGAGCCGCCGCGGATGGCCTTGTCCGCATCCATGTAGCCGTAGTTGCCGAAGTAGTCGGTCAGGACCATACCCTGGAAGCCCCACTCACCCCGGAGGATGTCGTTGAGCAGGGTGGAACAGGCGCCGGCCCAGGTGGTGCCCACATAGTTGTAGGAGGACATGACGGCCAGGGTGTTGCCGTTGCTGGCCTTGACGCAGGCTTCGAAGGGCTTGAGGTAGATCTCACGGGCGGACTGTTCGGTCAGCCAGGTGCAAAGCATGCCGTTGCGGTTAATCTCCTGCTCATTGAAGGCGAAGTGCTTGATGTAGGGGTAGACATCGTGGTCATAGGCCGCCTGGCACTCCGCCACGGCCATCTCCGCGCTGAGCAGGCTGTCCTCGGAGTAGTACTCAAAGTTGCGCCCGCCGAAGGGAGAGCGGTGCATGTTCATGGAGGGGGCATACCAGCCGTTGAAGCCGAACTCAATGAACTCCTGCAGCATGTTGTAGGCGTACTCATAGGCCAGGTCGGTGTTCCAGGTCTGGGCCAGGGAGATCTCGCCGCAGTAGCCCATACCGTAGGAGGCGGTTACGCTGGAGTTGACGCCGGCAGGGCCGTCGGCGTCCAGCGTGGCGATTTTGCCCACGGAGGGAGCCTCTACCGTGCCGTAGCCGCCGTAGGCGATAAGATCCACCATCTCGCTGATGGTCATCTGGTCCAGCAGCTGATCCCACAGGGGGTCGTCGTAGTCCAGACCCCGCAGGTCCACCAGCTCCAGCCCGTTGTCCGCGCCGGTGGTGGGCATTACGTCCGCGTCGTTGTTGTACTGGTAGACGTCGTAAGTTCCGGCGCCGGTGACCTCATAGCCGTCGGGCAGGGAATAGCTGGCGGGGGCGGCCACAGCCTGGGCGTAGTTGGCAAAGCCGTCGGCGCGGGAGAGATAGGTGACCTCGCCCTCGGCAAAGCCCAGCTTGCTGTCGGCCACGGTCAGGTCGCCGTTGTGGAGGTTGTCCTCGTCGTAGACAATGGTGGAGGCCAGGGTAAAGTCGAAGGAATCCATCACGGTGTGGGCGTCGGTGCGCAGGGAGAGCGTGTAGGTTCCGGCTTCCAGAACGTAGTAGCCGGTGCCGTAGGTGTCAAAGGACGCCATGTCCTCCAGGTCAAAGCTCAGGGTGATGACCTCAGACTGGTTGGGCGCCAGCTCACTGGTCTTGCCGAAGGCGGCCAGATTGACCTCGGACTTTTCGATGCCGCCGTTGGTGTAGGGGGGCGTATAGTACAGCTCCACCACCTGCTTGCCGGCCACCGAGCCGGTGTTGGTGACGGTGACGTCCACGGTGACCGTGGTGTCGGTGATGGTGGGCTCACCCAGCTCCTGGGTGAAGGTGGTGTAGCTCAGACCGTACCCGAAGGGGTACATGACCGTCTCGTCATAGTCAAAGGCGAAGCCGTTTTCCAGCGCCTCCGCATAGGCGGTCTCATAGAAGCGGTAGCCCACATAGATGCCCTCCACGTAGTTCACGAAGGACACCACGCCGTCGGCGCGCTCCCAGTGGGCTTTGGCCGCCTGGGTGCTCTCCTGGACATTATCATAGGAGAAGTGGCCCACATTCTGGCTGGTGGGGGAGAGGGAGACATCCCGCAGCCAGGTATCCACGGTCTTGCCGGAGGGATTCACCGCGCCGCTGAGGATATTGCCCAGGGAGTTGAAGCCGGTGGCGCCGGGGCTGGAGCAGACGAGGACGCCCCGGATCTGCTCATAGTCCTCCGTCCAGCCCAGCTCCAGGGGGTTGGAGCCGTTGTAGACAATGATGACCTTCTCGAAGTTGGAAGTGACCAGATCCACCAGAGCCCGCTCGGTGCGGCTCAGCTCCAGATAGGTGGAGCCCGCCTCAAAATCGGCATAGTCGCCGTTGTTCTGGTAGGAGGCGTTGGTGTACTTGGTTCCCTGGTTGTAGCTGCCGTCCAGCACGGCGCCCATGTCGTTGGGCAGGTCGGCGCCCTCGCCGCCGGGGCGGGAGAGGACGATCAGAGCCGTGTCGGAAAAGGCGCGGGCATTCTCCAACATTTCGTCGGTGTAGCTGTCGGCGGTGGGTTCAGGGAGTGTCCAGTCCTGGCCGTTGTTGATGGTGATCTGGGGGCGGTCGCTCCGGTAGGCGGTGTAGAAGTCGGACAGCTCCTGGTTGAGGGAGAAGCCGGCGTTCTCCAGACCGGAGAGCAGAGATACGGCGGTGGATGCGTCCACCGTGCCGGAGCCGGTGCCGCCGTAGACGGGATTGGTGGAGGCCCAGCCGAACACATTCAGGTTGGTGGTGCTGTCAAGGGGGAGGGTACCGTCGTTTTCCAGCAGGACGATGCCCTCATTCATCACGTCCTCCACGGTCTGCTGGGAAGTGCGGATGGTCTCCTCCGACAGGGTGCCCATCTCGGTGAAGGCAGAGGTGATGAGGTTGGACAGCTGGCCCAGCAGGATACCGTTGACCATCAGGGCCACAATCAGTACGGCGGCGATGGCGCTCTGGGCGCGGATGAAGCCGGCGTGGGGCTTTCCGGCTTTGCCGGCGAAGATCAGGAGCAGAATCAGGGCCACAACTGTGACGCCGATGCCGATCAGCCAGCCGCTGATTTGGCTGATGACGCTGAATACATCCTCCCAGGCAATTTGGATACCGGTCAT
This sequence comes from Pseudoflavonifractor sp., assembly GCF_050943825.1. Classification (NCBI taxonomy): domain Bacteria; kingdom Bacillati; phylum Bacillota; class Clostridia; order Eubacteriales; family Oscillospiraceae; genus Pseudoflavonifractor; species Pseudoflavonifractor sp. Next base: position 201,363 of record NZ_JBMNPX010000001.1, on the reverse strand, counting down.
TTTATGTTCCTCCTTCTCATTTCAGCCGGCATATTCGCCGGCCGGTTCTGTGAGGACATTATAACGTGCCCGGGCCCGGAAACGCCGTTTTGGTAAAAGTGGTCATTCACCTGGTAAAAGTGGCAAATGTGTAAAAAGAGCGGCTCGTACGAGCCGCTCTTTTTAGGAAATGCTCAGATGGCGGGGGCATCCGCCGCCCGGTCTGGAAACAGAATATCCAGCACGAACATGCCGCTGTTAGCCTGCATCCGCAGCTCACCGCCGTATTTATAGACGATATACCGGATGCTTCTCACGCCGAAGCCGTGGGCATTTTTATCCTCCTTGTGGGTAACAGGGAGACCGTCACAGAACGCCGGAGGTTGGCTGCAGCTGTTTTCCAGGTGAATAGAGACCATCTGACCGCAGCGTCTGATCTGCAGGCTGATAATCCGCTCAGCCTCCGTTTGCTGCATGACGCTTTCCAGCGCATTGTCAAGGGCGTTGCCCATGAGGGAGTAGATATCCGGCGGGCTGATGAAATTGATGCTCTCGCCCTCAGCCATGCAGCTGAACTGGACAGAGTGCTCCCTGGCCAGCAGGGTTTTCTCGCTGAGAATATAGTCCAGTGCCTCGCAGCCGGTGTGATAGGTGGCGTCATAGATGGTCAGGGCCTGCTGCAGCTCCGCCACGTACTCTGCGCGGGAGGCCGCGTCGGGCGTGCGCTCCAGCGCCCGGAGCTGGTGCTTCATGTCGTGGCACTTCATGTTAATGATATCAATGGCCTCTCTGGAGCGCTTCTGCTGGTCGTTGGCAATCTGGAGTACCTGCTCCATCAGCTTCTGCTCCCGCTTGAAGCTGTTTTCCCGCAGAATGTAGTACTCCAGTGTCAGCACCAGCACACAGCAGAGAAGGCCGTAGCAGGGGCAAATCATCCCTCCCAACAGCGCCAGCCGGCTGTCAGTCCAGGAGGGGGAGTAGTAGGAACTGAGGACAATGGACGAGAGCAGGATAACCAGAGACATGGCAATCAGGCCCAGGTCATGGGGACGGAAGGAACCCCTGGAGAAGTTAGGGCGTACCACCAGCGCATATACCAGCGCGGCCACTGCAACATAAATCAGCAGCCGGAACAGGAGGAACTCGGACACAACACCAATGGACTCCTCTGTCCAGCCGGTGAGGTACTGCAGAATCCGCGCCAGCGCAAAGGCCAGATGCTCGGTGGCATAGCCGCTGGTGCCCACAAACAGCAGCTCAATAGGCATCAGGTCAAAGCAGAACATCATGCCGCCCAGGGTCAGCAGAAACAGGCCAAACCAGAAAACGATGTAGACAGGGGTATATTGGCCGGGAATCTGGGTAAGCAGGAGGTACCAGAGGCTGGCTACAGCCAGATAGCCCACCAGTGTGCCCGCCAGACGGGCAGGGAAGTGCGACCTTTTGGTTCGGCCGATAAGAAAGACCGACTCTGAGATGATAAGCTGAAGGGAGAAGCGGAGCAGACTGATGTATTGCAGGTCCTCCATTACAGAAAACCTCCCAGAAAGTCCATGTAATCCTGGACAAAGCTCTTTTTCATCCGTCGGGATACCGGCAGTTCCTCTCCTCCGACGAGAATTGTCTCCCTGCCGATGCGGTCCACATGCCTCAGGTTCACCAGACAGCCGGAGGTACACTCAGAAAACGCCAGGCCCTGCAGCCGCTGTCGGGCCTCCTGTATGGTGCCGCGCTGCTGGAACAGCCCCTTCCGGGTGTGGTAGACCAGGTAATTCTTGTCCTTCTCAATGCAGAGTATGTCGGTGGGGGGAATTCGGTAAAGCCCATCCCCGTTGCTCAGTAACAGGAACTGCGTCCCACGCTTTTCCGCAGCCCGGAGGGCCTTCTCCAGTTTCTGGACAAAATTAAAATACCCTACCGGCTTGACCATAAAATCCACCGCGTTGACCTCATAGCCGCGGATTGCATACTGTGCCATGTTGGTAATAAAAATGATGGCGACCGTCTCATCCCGGCTCCGAATTTCGTGGGCCACCTCCAGGCCATTGCTGCCGGGCATTTCAATGTCCAGATAGATGATGTCGTATTCTCCGTGAAAGGATTCCAGAAATTCCACGCTGGAGAGAAAGGTATGCACCTGCATAGGCAGACCGTTCTCCTGGTGGTAGCGGGACAGAAAGACCTCCAGATGGCCTGCGTCCTCCCTTGAGTCATCTACAACAGCGATGTTCATGGCAACCCCGCCTTTTCTATGGTTTGGAGTTTATAAATATTATACCATAGGGGAACCTGCGCTGTATAGCGTCCAGAAAAAGCGGTAGCCGCATCCCGGAGAAGACACAAAAGAAAAGGCGCAGCTCGAGCCGCGCCCCATTCTGATACCACATGGAAATAAAAAATGCGGAGTATCATCAGCAGACCTTTTCAGATCCTTTCATGATACTCCGCATGGTCCGAGTGGCGGGATTCGAACCCACGGCCTCTTGGACCCGAACCAAGCGCGATACCAAGCTTCGCCACACCCGGATATAAACCTCTTGCCTGGACATACACTGACATGCTCTGTACAAACTGCAATTAATTATAGTGATTCCACTTCCAAATGTCAAGGTAATTTTTTTCTGTGCCGGCGGAGATATTTTCGGCATACGCCGGGCAGAAGACGAATAGAGATAGTACGCAGAAACATGGACGGGCAGCCTTTGCATTACGCCAGAGAATGGGAGGACACAGGGCATGGAGAGCGCATATCGTCAATGGGAGAAGAGAAGAGACCGCCGCCAGTACAGGACGGCAGAGCGGCGCAGCGGAAATAAGGTAGCTTTAGCGCCCAAAGAGTGCCGGAGACTGGTACAGCTGGGCGTGTGCATTGCTCTGTTTCTCGTGGTATTTGTGGGCAAGGGCGTATTCCCAGAACAGATGCTGGCAGCCCGGGATAAGATTGTCCAGGTAATTCAGGGCGACACGGATTTTCGGGCGGCATTTGCCAGCCTGGGGCAGTCAATCTCAGATGGTGAGCCAGTATTGGAAACGCTGGGGACGCTGTGGGTTGATGTATTTGGCGGGGAAGAGGTGGAGGTGCCGGACAGCGGCTGGAAACCTCTTCCGCTTTATACAGAGACCGTATCGCATCTCCAGAGCGGCGTGACAGTTCATGGATTGCTGACGCTGGCTCTGGATGAAAAAGAGGAAATACCTCAGGCGGCGGAAGTGTCTGAGACACTGCCTGAGAGCAGCACCCCCCCTGCGGAGGAGAGCGTCCAGCAGGAACCTGACACCACGGCGGATGCAGTTCAGCCAACCCCGGTGCCGGATGTCATTCATGTGGATTATGACGGCCCTGCTCTGCCGGCCAACGCCACCATGGATCAGTATAATCTGGGCCTAGCGGCCACCATGTCGCCCATAGAAGGGGCCGAAGGCTGGTGGGTGTCCTCGCCCTACGGCTGGCGGGAGCATCCAGTGGATGAAGAGGAGAAATTTCACAACGGCGTGGATTTGGCGGTCAACACCGGGACCAGTGTTAAGGCCTTTGCGGACGGCGTGGTGGACTACATCGGAGACAGCCCGATTTATGGTCTGTACACCCAGATTGACCACGGAAATGGTGTGACCTCTTTCTATGCCCACTGCAGTGAGCTGCTGGTACAGCAGGGGCAGACTGTGTCCATGGGAGATGTGATTGCGCTCTCTGGAGACACGGGGAACTCTACAGGGCCACATCTGCATTTCGAGCTGAAGAAGGATGGGATACTGCTCAATCCGCTCTACTATATTCCGAGCGCGTGAGGTGAGGATACTGCGGTGGAGGAGGGTTGAAGTATCGGGCGGATTTCTTCTCCTGGCAGCGCTGCTCTGGTATCTGGATAAGGATGGAACACTGCTGCTGGCCGGGGCGGCTTGTGCACTCCATGAGGCGGCCCACTGTGTGGCCATCTGGGGCCTGGGCGGCAGGATTTCCAGGCTCAGACTGTCGGTCACCGGTGCTGAGCTGACCCTCTCCGGTACCCGGCCTCTGGGGCACACGGCGCAGTTTTTGGCGGCGGTATCCGGGCCTGTGGCCAACCTGGCGGCGGCGCTGCTGGCAGCCAGATTGGCGGAGCGGAGCGGGAGAGAGGCGCTGTGGGTCTTTGCGGGACTGAATCTGGGGCTGGCAGGCTTCAACCTGCTGCCCATGTCACAGCTGGACGGCGGGCGGGCGCTGCGCAGCCTAGCTGGCATTTTTTTGCCTGAGACAGCAGCCGATGCCCTGGCAGAAGTGCTGTCCTGGACTACATGCACAGCCATCCTGGTTTTAGGCGGACTGCTGTTCTGGCAGAACAAGGCCAACTTCACCATGCTGCTCACCGCGCTGTGGCTGGCGTATGCTAATAGCCGCAGCCTAGGCGGACTGGGCATGCCAAACAGGCGGCGCAGGCGTGTGGGAAGAAAACGGTGACAAACAGGGGAGAGCCTGCTATAATCCTTGTAGAAGAAAACAAAAGCGAGGATGAGTCATGGACCTCTGTAATGTAAATGATATCAAGGCCCTGCTGGGCCGGCACGGATTCCGTTTTTCCAAGAGCATGGGGCAGAATTTCCTGATTGAGGATCATGTTCCCAGGGACATTGCGGCGGCCTCCGGCGCGGATAAGGACTGCGGTGTGCTGGAGATTGGACCGGGTATCGGGCCGCTGACTGTCCGGCTTGCGGAGCGGGCCGGACGGGTGGTCTCGGTGGAGTTGGACAAGGCGCTGCTTCCGGTGCTGGCGGAGACGCTGGCCGGGCGTGACAACGTGGAGATTGTGCCGGGAGATATTATGAAGCTGGATATCCCGGCCCTTGTGGCGGAGAAGATGAGCGGCCTGAAGCCTCTGGCCTGTGCCAATCTGCCCTACAATATTACCACGCCGGTGCTGACCGCCCTCATTGAGGCGGGATGCTTTCAGGCCATTACGGTGATGATTCAGCGGGAGGTGGCGCTGCGGATCTGCGCCGCGCCGGGCAGCGGGGACTACGGCGCCTTCTCCGTCTACTGCCAGTACCACACCACGCCGGAGCTGCTCTTCGACGTGTCCCCTGAGTGCTTTATTCCCGCGCCCAAGGTCACCTCGTCGGTGATCCGTCTGGTCCCCCGGCCTGCGCCGGAGGAGGTGAAGGACGAGAAGCAGTTCTTCCGGCTGGTGCGTGCGGCCTTTGCCCAGCGGCGAAAGACCCTGCTCAACGCCCTGTCCTCCGCCTATGGAAGCCAGCTGAGCAAGGATGAGCTGAGGGACGCCATCGCCGCCTGCGGCCTGCCTGCCGACGTGCGGGGTGAACGGCTGGGGATTCCGGAGTTTGCGGCTCTGGCTGACGCGCTGGCACAGCGGATAGCGGACAGCAACTAAGCGAATATAAAAATTGCTCCTCTCACATGAGAGGAGCAATTTTTTGCAGAAAATTAGATTTACTCGATGTCGATGGGGTCCACCTCGATGGGATGAAGCTTGCGCAGCTCCTTGGTGACCCGGCCCACCTTGAAGAGACCCCACAGGTCGGAGATTCCGGTGTAGACCAGCACGGCGCCGATGACCATAAAGATGACGTCTGCCAGGAACAGGGGACGGCAGAGAATGAGGACGCCGAAGGCGGCGGACACCAGGGAGAGCACCAGCACCACCCACCAGTTGGAGTAATTCATCCGGTTCAGGTCAAAGGCCCGCTTCAGGTTGAGCAGGGAATCAATGACGATATAGATGCCCAGCACCACGGGGAGGATGGACAGGACGATGTCGGGGCGGAGGAGGAACACCAGGCCCACACCGGCGGCCACGATGCCCAGGAACAGCTCCAGTCGGAAGGAGCCCTGGCGGCTGTCGTGGACAAAGAAGCTGATGATGGTGATGATGCCGTAGATCAGGAGCATGAGGCCGAAGGAGAAGCACACCAGGCTGCTGGTGATGCCGGGCCAGATCAGGAGAACCAGGCCCAGCACGATGTAGAGGATAGCGGCCAGAAAAAAGCTGATTTTCATGTTTTTCAGGTATTCCCGCATAAGAGATCCCTGCCTTTCTGTATCTTGGCATTAGTATATCCCGTCTGTGGGAAAATGTCACGGGACAAAACGCTCTACCTGTGTGAAAGGGCCGTTATTCCTCAGTCTGCCAGTTCTTGCACACGTCCACCCAGCCGGCGCTGCGGGCGTATTCCGCCAGCTCATCGCAGGTGAGTTTAATGGCGGAGTTGGAGGAGCCGGCGGCGGGATAGACTGTGTCGAACCGACGGAGGGACACGTCCAGATAGGTGGTAACGGCGGGGTTGTCGATGCCGAAGGGGCACACGCCGCCCACCGCGTGGCCGGTAAAGTTCAACACTTCTTCTGCTGTCAGCATTTTTGCTTTACAGTGGAACATGGCCTTGAATTTGGAGTTGTCGATTTTGGTATCTCCCGCGCAGACGATGAGGACACAGCCGCCCTCCACAGAGAAGGAGAGAGTCTTGGCGATGCGGGCAGGAATTACGCCCACGGCCTGGGCGGCCAGCTCCACTGTGGCGCTGGAGACAGGGAATTCCAGAATATCCTGCTCCCGGCCCAGAGGCCGGAAGTAGCTGCGTACTGCTTCAATTGACATGGGGCGCCTCCTTTTTCTGATTGGTGCGGGCGAGAAAGCGGTCGTTGGAGATAATAAAACGCTCATGGGTTCCGCTGCCGATGGGACCGCACTCATCCTGTGCTTTTACTGTAAAGTTGATTCGCCTGCCATCAACGGCGGTGACGGTGGCCTCCGCCCACACCTTCATGCCCACGGGCGTGGCGGCGTCGTGGGTGATGTCCAGCTTGGTGCCAACGGTGCCCTGGCCCTCCTCCAGGCAGGTGGACACCGCATTCATGGCGGCGGTCTCCATCAAAGCGGCCATCATGGGGGTGGCGAACACGGGAAGAGCACCGCTGCCAACGGCCAGAGCGGTGTTCTGCTCTGTGACGGAGCACTCCGCCCGGCCAGTCATACCAATTTCAATTGACATGGAAACTTCATCCTCTCGGAAAAACTGCGGCTCAGGCTGTGTCAGCAAAAAGCCGCGCCAACAGACAATATTTTACACCGGTATGGGCTCTCGCGCAAGCCGCAAGATGAAAATAGAAAAGGCCGCCTTTCGGCGGCCTTTTCTCAAATTGTTGGAAGTCAGTACCCTAGAACAGCCCCCAGAACTGACCGCCCGTGGTGGTCTTGAGCCGAATCCACTCGCTGTCGTACAGGTCCAGAATGTTCTGGGGCAGGCCGGCGTAGCTCTCGCACTTGGCCATAATGTCAGCGTCAGGATAGGCGTAGGGGTCGTCGGCAATCTCCGGGTCCAGTTCCTCGCGGACGGACAGAAGGGGAGAGGAGTACCAGATGGCCTCGCAGTTCTTCAGCCCGGCCTGGGTGGAGCACATGTAGTTGATGAAGGCCTCGGCGTTGGCCTTGTTGGGCGCGTCCTTCAGGATGCACATGGCGTCCACGTAGATGTTGGTGCCCTCCTCGGGGATATAGAAGCCCAAATCCGGGTTGTTCTCGTACATGGTGAGGTAGTCGCCGTAGTAGTAGGTGCCCACGTAGGCGTTGGCGCCCTCCAGCTTCTGAAAGATGTCATCCATCACATAGGCCTGGACGATGGGCCACTGCTCCACCAGCAGGTCCACGGCCTGGCGGACCTGGGCTTCGTCGGTAGTGTTGTAGGAGTAGCCCAGACGCTTGAGGGCAATGCCGATGGCGTCCCGGGAGTTGTCAATCATGAGGATGTCGCCAGCGTACTTCTCGTTCCACAGCAGGTCCCAGCTGCCAAGGTCCTCTTCATCCACCGCCTTGGTGTTGTAGATGACCCCCATCAGGCCCCACATGTAGGGGACGGAGTAGAGGTTCTCCGGGTCATAGGCGGGATTTTTCAGTGCCGGGTCGATGTCGGCGAAGTTGGGGATGTTATCGAAGTTGAGGGGGGCCAGCAGGTCCTCCTCAATCAGGCGGGCCACCATGTAGTCGGAGGGTATTACCACATCGTAGTTGGCGCCGCCGCCGGCGATTTTGGAGTACATGGTCTCGTTGCTGTCGTACATCTGGTAGTTGACCTTGATGCCGGTGGCGGCCTCAAAGTCCTTGAGCACGGACTCGTCAATATACTCGCCCCAGTTGTACACGTTGACCACGTTGGAGCTGGTGTCGCCGCCCAGGGAATCCCGGCTGTAGACGCATCCGGTGAGCAGCCCGGCGGTGAGGGACAGAACCATGGCCATGGCAAACAGTTTTTTCACTTTGGTTCCATTCTCCTTTCTGCGCGCTGCTCAGTGCTCAGCGGGCTCACGGCCCACGTTTTCGGCCGTGATATCCATGATGCTCTCGGGGGCCATGGGCGCCTGGCCCAGGGCCTTCCGGCGGCCGGACGCCTTGGCGTCCTGACGGGCCTGACGCAGGTTGATGACCACCAGCAGCACCAGAACCGCCACAAACATCAGGGTGGACAGGGCGTTGATTTCAGGGCTCACCCGGCGGCGGACCATGGAGTACACCACCATGGACAGGGTGGATTCCTGGCTGCCGGCGGTGAAGTAGCTGATGACAAAGTCGTCGATGCTCATGGTAAAGGCGATGAGGGCGCCGTTGACCACGCCGGGCATGATCTCAGGCAGCACCACCTTGCGGAAGGCATACAGACTGGTGGCGCCCAGGTCCTGGGCGGCCTCAGCGATGTTGGGGTCCAGCTGCCGCAGCTTGGGCATCACCGACAGGATGACGTAGGGAATGTCAAAGGTGATGTGGGCGATGAGCAGGGTGCCGAAGCCCAGGTTGAAGCCCAGGTCAAACCACAGGTTTGCCTCAATGACCCAGTCCAGGCTGTTGAGCCAGCCGGACAGGGAGGCGAGCATCTGACCGGCAAAGACAAAGAGCAGCATCATGGACACGCCGGTGATGATATCCGCGTTGGTCAGGGGGATGTTGTTGATGCCCAGGAAAATGCCCCGGGGCCGCCGCTTCATGTTGTAGAAGCCGATGGCCGCGGCGGTGCCCACCACGGTGGCGATGAGGGTGGCCAGGAAGGAGACCAGCAGGGTGGTCCGCAGGGCGCTGAGCACCGTGTCGTTCTGGAAGAGCTGGACATACCAGTCCAGGGTGAAGCCGCCCCACACGGCGTTGCTCTTGGAGTCGTTGAAGGAGAACACGATGAGCACGAAGATGGGGGCGTAGAGGAAGAGGAACACCAGCAGGATAAACAGCCGGGAGAGAGGTCCGTTTCGCTTCACAGCAGCACCGCCTCCCCCTCACCCTCGCCGAAGCGGTTCATGACGCCCATGCAGATGAGGACAATCACCATCATCACCAGGGAGATGGCGCTGCCCAGATGGGGGTTGTAGGCCGAGCCCAGGAACTGCATCTCAATGAGGTCGCCCAGCAGCAGGGTCTTGCCGCCGCCCAGGAGACGGGAGATGACAAAGGTGGACACCGAGGGGATGAACACCATGGTGACGCCGGAGAGTACCCCGGGCAGGGACAGGGGGAAGGTGACCCGGCGGAACACGGTTACACTGTCGGCGCCCAGGTCCTGGGCGGCCTCGATGACCTTGGGGTCAATCTTCTCAATGACCGAGTAGATGGGCAGCACCATGAAGGGCAGGAAGTTGTACACCATACCCAGCACCACCGCGCCGGAGGTGTTGATGATGTCCAGCCTGGGCAGGCCGATGGCGGAGAGCAGGTTGTTGAAGAAGCCGTTGCGCTCCAGCAGGAACACCCAGGAGTAGGTCCGCAGGAGGAAGTTCATCCACATGGGCAGCATGATGAGCAGCATGGCCATGCTCCGCAGCCGGCCCCGCTCTCTGGCCAGCAGGTAGGCCAGGGGGTATCCCACCAGGATGCACACAATGGTGGCCACAAAGGCCAGCAGGAAGGAGCGGCCGAACACACCGGCATACTGCCCCAGGGTGTTGAAGTGGTCCAGGGTGACGGTCCAGTCCCGGGTGGTGAAGGCGTACACCACCACCACAATCAGGGGCGCCACCACGAAAACAGCCATCCAGACCACATAGGGGATGGCGATACCCTTACTCTTCATCGCCGCCCTCCGGAGTGTCCTCGTTGAGCTCGTCGTACTCCTCGCTGTAAGAGCTGTAATCGCCGAACATGCCGGAGTAGCGGCTCTTCTTCATGACGTGGAATCCGTCGGGGTCTATTTTTACGCCGATGCGGGAGCCCACAGGGGAGAAGTCGGTGGTCTGAATCAGCCACTTGAAGCCCCGGAAGTCCACGATGATATCGTAGTGCATACCCTTGAAGGTGACCTCAGTGACGGTGCCGGTGAGCTGGCCCTGCTCCACGGGGACGATGTCGATGTCCTCCGGGCGGATGACCACGTCCACCGGCTCGTTGGGGGCAAAGCCGCTGTCCAGGCAGGGGAACTTCTTGCCGTACATGCCCACCACCTTGTCCTCGTGCATGATGCCGTCGATGATGTTGCTCTCACCGATGAAGTCGGCCACAAAGGCGTTCTTGGGCTCGTTGTAGATGTCCTCGGGTGTGCCGATCTGCTGGATGTTGCCCTTGTCCATGACCACCACCGTGTCCGACATGGTGAGGGCCTCTTCCTGGTCGTGGGTAACGTAGATAAAGGTGATGCCCACCTGCTGCTGAATCCGCTTGAGCTCAATCTGCATGTCCTTGCGCAGCTTCAGGTCCAGGGCGCCCAGGGGCTCGTCCAGCAGCAGAACCTGGGGCCGGTTGACAATGGCGCGGGCGATGGCCACACGCTGCTGCTGACCGCCGGACAGGGCGTTGACCGACCGTTTGCCGTATCCGGCCAGGTTCACCAGAGCCAGGGCTTCCTCCACCCGGGTGCGAATCTCCGGCTCGGGCACCTTGGCGATGCGCAGGCCAAAGGCCACGTTTTCGAAGATGTTCATGTGGGTGAACAGGGCGTACTTCTGGAAGACGGTGTTGACCTTCCGCTTGTGAGGCGGCACATCGTTGATGCGCACGCCGTCAAAGAACACGTCTCCCGAGGTGGGCTTCTGAAAGCCGCCGATGATACGCAGGGTCGTGGTCTTGCCGCAGCCGGAGGGACCCAGCAGCGTGAGGAACTCCTTGTCATTGATATAAAGGTTAAGGTGGTCCAGAATGATGTCGTCGTCATACTTCACGACGCAGTCCGACAGGCGGATTAACTCCTTGGACATGTATCCTCCCCCATTTCTCTCTAATTTAGCGGAAACCGCAAAAAAAGACGCACCCCACACGGTTGGACCGGGCACGTCCTTTCAGACGTGATAATCATATATTCTCCCCATGGGAAAGTCAATAAAAAACCGCAAAGTTTTACAGGATTCTCACCCGGAAAATGGAGAAAAAGCGCGCCCGGCGGAAAAAGACGGAGAAGAGCTCCGCCTAATTCCGCCAGGCGCACGGAAAAACGGTTAAAATCGGGAAAAACAGGAAATTATCCCGTCACAGTCCGGGAAAGTATTCATCCACAAAATCCACATGCTCCACCGTGAAGGTTCTGCCCTTCAGAGGATTGAGGATGCCCGCGTCGGTGGGGAAGGAGAAGGTCAGTTTGTAGGAGTAGAGGGCCTGGCCGTTGGTGCGGCCGAAGCGGCGGTTGTCCCGCTCCCGGCCGTACTTGCCGTCGCCCAGCAGGGGATGCCCGGCATCGGCGAACTGGGCGCGGATCTGGTGAGTGCGGCCGGTGAGCAGCTCACACTCCACCAGGGACAGGCCGTTGCCCACCTTCAGGGTCTTGTATACGGTGAGGGCGGTTCTGCCGTCGGGCACGGGATGATGGTACACCGTCACCTGCTTCTTGACCTCGTCCTTTACCAGAAAGCCCTCCAGCCTGCCCTCAGGCGGGTTCATCTTGCCCAGGACCACCGCAAGGTAGAACTTGTCGATCTCCCGGTCCTTGATCTTCTGGTTCATAATCCGCAGGGTCTCCGCGTTCTTGGCGGCGATGACAATGCCGCCGGTGTTGCGGTCAATCCGATTGCAAAGGGCAGGGGCAAAGGAGTTCTCCTTATAAGGGCTCCACTCTTTCTTTTGATAGAGGTAGGCCTGGATGTGGGTGATGAGGGTGTTGACCCGCTCCGTCTCGTCGGGGTGGACCACGATGCCGGGCTGCTTGTCCACCAGTAGCAGGTTCTCGTCCTCATAGACAATGTTCAGCCGGGGCTTGAACACAGAGAGAAAGGCATTTTCCAAAGTGGGGGTATCAAAAAACTCGTCATTGATGTATAATTGGAGAAAGTCCCCCTCCTGGAGGCGGTAGTCCCGGGCGGAGCCCTTGCCGTTGACCTTGACCCGCTTGAGCCGGATGTACTTCTGGGCCAGGGGAGCGGGGAGGAGGGGGAGCGTCTTGCCCAGCCAGCGGTCCAGCCGCTGTCCTGCGTCGTTCTTTTTTATGGTAAATTCCTTCATAAATCATCTTCTCCGGTGTGGCCGACCAAAAACACGGCCTGTTTTTGTGCCTGCAAAGGGTGAAAAACGGGGAAATCAGAACACCTTTACAGCTGCTCGGGTTATTCTATCACATTTTAAGAAAAATTTGAAGAAAGTATTTGACAATAGCCGAGGTTTTTATTATAATACCATCTGTGTCATTGTGCGAGGTGTACCATGCGTTTAAATCTGCGTAAGATTATCCCGGCGCCCGGCGCAAGCATTCCGTTCGACTTCCAGATGGACCTGTCCGACCTGGAGTGGAACGGGGAGCGGCCCGCGGCACATCCCATTCATGTCAGCGGTACCGTCCGGAACATGGCCGGCGCCCTCTTCCTGGAAGGGGAGGCGGACACAGTTCTGGAGCTGCGGTGCGACCGCTGCCTGAAGGCCTTTTCCCGCGAAACCCGGATTCCTCTGGAAGCTCTTCTGGCCACTGAGCTGGCAGATGAGGAGAACGAGGATGACATCGTCCTGCTGGACGGGGACGAGGTGGATGTGGGTGAGATTGCGCGGACAGCGTTCATTCTCGCCATGGATACCAAGCATCTCTGCTCAGAGGATTGCAAAGGCCTTTGCGCCAAATGCGGCGCGAACCTCAACAACGGCCCCTGCGGGTGCAAGCCCGAGGTTGACCCGCGTCTGGCCAAGCTGGCCCAGTTACTGGACCAGCCTGAGTAAGTAATTCGTGCCCGCCCGGGCATTAGCCTAAGGAGGTGTCACCATGGCGGTTCCTAAGAGTAAAGTATCCAAGCAGCGTCGGAATAAGCGTCGCAGCTCCGTTTGGAAGCTGGAGACCCCCAATACCACGACCTGCCCCAAGTGCGGCGCGTTTCGTCTGCCTCACCGGATGTGCAAGTCCTGCCTGACCTACAATGGTCATGAGATGGGCAAGGCTCAGGCCGAGGCTGCGAAGTAAAACCGAACAGCAGAAAAAGAAGAGGGGGAAACCCCTCTTTCTTTTTGCATAGAAATCGGGTACAATAAAAACAGTATGTCTCCGGGACTCCGGAGGCGGAATATATGCAGGAAGAGAGCAACGACATGAGCCTTACCGTAATTCGCTCCGTGGACCCGGGCAGCCCGGCCCAGGACGCGGGCATCCGTCCCGGGGAGACCCTGACCAAGGTCAATGGCCATCCCATCGTGGACGTGATGGACTACAAGTACTATACCTACGACGCCCGGCTGGAGCTCACCCTCACTGAGCCCGGCGGAAGCAGCCGCACCGTGCGGGTGCGCAAGGAAGAGGGGGAGGACCTGGGCCTCAACTTTGAGACCTATCTGATGGACAAGGCCCGCTCCTGCGCCAACAACTGCATCTTCTGCTTTGTGGACCAGATGCCGCCGGGCATGCGGGAGACCCTCTATTTCAAGGACGATGACGCCCGGCTCTCCTTCCTGATGGGCAACTACATCACCCTGACCAACCTGTCGGAGCGGGAGCAGCAGCGGATTATGGACCTGCACATCTCGCCCATCAACATCTCGGTCCACGCCACTGACCCGGTCCTGCGCACCGAGATGCTGAAGAACCGGAATGCGGGGAAGTGCCTGGACCAGATGAAGCGGTTTGCCCAGGCTGGTATCACCATGAACTGCCAGATCGTCTCCTGTCCCGGCATTAATGACGGTCCGGCCCTGGAGCGCACCCTCACCGACCTGGCCGGGCTCTATCCCCAGGTGAACAGCATCTCGGTGGTGCCTGTGGGCCTGACCAAATTCCGGGAGGGCCTGTGCCATCTGGACGGCTACACGGCGGTGACCGCCGCAGCGGTGCTGGACCAGGTGGAGGCCTTTGCCAGGGCGTGCATGGACAAGCTGGGCACATCCCTGGTCTGGTGTTCCGATGAGTTCTATTTGAAGGCGGGCCGCCCCCTGCCTGAGGACGAGTACTATGAGGAGTACACCCAGCTGGAGAACGGCGTGGGCATGCTCCGTCTGCTGGAAGTGGAGTTCCGGGGCGCCATGTTCGCCTTGGAAGGGGACGAGACCCCGCCGCCCTTCTCCGTGGCCACCGGCGTGTCCGCAGCGCCCCACATCGCCGCTCTGCTGGAGAAGCTCCAGGCCCGCTGTCCCGGCGTGCGCGGCGCGGTCTATCCGGTGGTAAACCGCTTCTTCGGCGAGACCATCAATGTGGCCGGTCTGGTCACCGGCCGTGACCTGATAGACCAGCTGAAGGGGAAGGACCTGGGGGAGCGGCTGCTCATCCCGGCCAACATGCTCCGCTCCGGCGAGCAGGTGTTCCTGGACGACGTGACGGTGGCTCAGGCGGAGGAAGCGCTGGGCGTGTCCATCGTCCCGGTGGAGCAGGACGGCGGCGTTCTGCTGGACACCATGCTGGGCCTGGACAGCCCCGAGCCTCAGCCCGGCCCCACGCTGGGCGGCGGCGAGGAGTTCTACTGCTATAACCCCGGCGCCGGAAGATAAACCGATTGATTGACAGGGAAGATGACCTTACAGTCGTTGCCCCTGAGAGAGGTGTGATATTTGATGAAGCCCCTGGTAGCAATTGTGGGCCGGCCCAACGTAGGCAAGTCCATGCTCTTCAACCGACTGGTAGGTCAGCGGCTGTCCATTGTGGAGGACACCCCGGGCGTCACCAGAGACCGGATTTACGCCGAGTGTGAGTGGCGGAACCGGAAGTTCGACATTGTGGACACCGGCGGTATTGAGCCCAATACCGACAGTGAAATTCTCAGCTTCATGCGGGAGCAGGCCGAGATCGCCATCCGCAACGCCGACGTGACCGTCTTTGTCTGCGACATCAAGAGCGGTCTCACCGCCTCCGACCAGGAGGTGGCCAACATGCTGCTACGGTCCGGCAAGCCCGTTGTGCTGGCGGTCAACAAGATGGACCAGGTGGGTATGACCAACCCGGACATCTATGAGTTCTACAACCTGGGCCTGGGCGACCCCATCGCGGTCTCCGCCGTCCACGGCCACGGCACCGGCGATCTGCTGGACGCCTGCTTCCAGTACTTCCCCCCGGAGGGCGAAGTGGAGGAGCAGGATGACGTGATTAAGGTTGCCGTCATCGGCAAGCCCAACGTGGGCAAGTCCTCCCTCATCAACCGGATTCTGGGCGAGGAGCGGGTGATTGTCTCCAACATGGCGGGCACCACCCGGGACGCCATCGACAGCTACTATGAGAACGCCAAAGGCAAGTATATCCTCATCGACACGGCGGGTATGCGCAAGAAGTCCAAGGTGGACGACCGGATCGAGAAGTTCTCGGTGCTCCGGGCCACCATGGCCATTGAGCGGTGCGATGTGTGCCTCATCATGATTGACGCCCAGGAGGGCGTCACTGAGCAGGACACCAAGGTGGCCGGTCTGGCCCATGAGGCGGGTAAGGCCTGCATCATCGTGGTCAACAAGTGGGACGCCATTGAGAAGGACGACAAGACCATGGACAAGATGCGCCTGGACGTCCGCCGCGACCTGGCCTACATGACCTACGCGCCTATTCTCTTCATCTCCGCTAAGACCGGCCAGCGGGTGGAGCGGCTCTTTGAGCTCATCAACTACGTCAACGACCAGGCCTCCCTGCGTATCACCACCGGCATGCTGAACACCGTCCTGGCCGACGCCACCGCCCGTGTCCAGCCGCCCACGGACAAGGGCCGCCGGTTGAAGATCTACTATATGACCCAGGTGGGCATCAAGCCGCCCCACTTCGTTGTGTTCTGCAACGACGCTCAGCTGTTCCACTTCTCCTATCAGCGCTATATCGAGAACCAGATTCGAAATACCTTCGGCCTGGAGGGCACCCCTGTGGTGCTGACCGTGCGACAGAAGGGCGATAAGGAGGACTGACGAGATGAATGTGGATCTTCTCGCGAAGATTGGCCCTGGGTTTGTGCTCCCGGCTCTGGTGGTTGCGGTGGTCGCCTATTTCTGCGGCTGCTTCAACGGCGCGGTTATCGTCTCCAAGTATATCCTGCGGGACGATGTCCGCAAGCACGGCAGCGGCAACGCCGGCCTGACCAACTTCTACCGCACCTTCGGCGGCCCTCTGACCCTGGTGGTCATCCTCACCGATGTGCTCAAGGCCATTGTAGCCGTGTGGGTGGGCATTCTGGTTGCCAAGTATTTTGTGCTCGATGACGCGCTGGTTATCGCCTTGGGCAAGTACTGGGCGGGTACCTTCTGCCTGATTGGGCATATGTTCCCCTGCATGTTCCAGTTCAAGGGCGGCAAGGGCATCCTCTCCGGCGGCACCATCGCCATCATGATGGACTGGCGTGTGGCGCTGGTGGTGTGGGGCGGCTTCCTGGTGCTGGCTATCATCACCAAGTGGGTGTCTCTCGGCTCCTGCTGGGCGGGCCTGTCCTTCCCCTTTGTGAGCTGGTTCGTCTATCAGGATGTTGTTATCCTGCTGCTGGCCATCGTCTGCGGCGGCCTGATTCTCTGGAAGCACCGGGGCAATATCAAGCGCATCCTCAAGGGTGAGGAGTCCAAGTTCAGCTTTCATCATAAAAAATAGCGCTCTGCGCTATTTTGTGCGCATACGGGCACAATGCGCCCGTGCGCTGAAATTTGAAGTCCATGCGCGGCGGAGCACGCCATATGGACTTTTTTATCGATTACCAAAGGCAAGCGATAAAAAAGTCCTGACAGCGGAAAGAATATGCCTGACAGCGCCCGTGGGCCACGCCGGCGGAGCGCCCATCAAGGAGGTCATTGAAAATGAAAATTTCTGTTCTGGGTTCCGGCGGCTGGGGCACTGCTCTGGCCATGGTCCTGCTGGAGAACGGCCATGACGTTACCCTCTGGTCCTACAACGAGGCTGAATCCAAGGTGCTGCGAGAGACGGGTGAGAACCCCATGCTCAAGGGTGTGGCGCTGCCCGAGGCTCTGAAGTTCACCAGCGATATGGCCTGCGTCAAGGGCTGCGGCGCAGTGGTTCTGGCAACGCCCTCCTTTGCCGTCCGCGAGACCGCCCGGAAGCTGTCTGCCCTGCTCGACCCGGAGACCATCCTCATCTCCGTCTCCAAGGGCATTGAGAAGGATACCTCTCTCACGCTGACCCAGGTCATTGAGTCCGAGGTAGGGGAGAAGTTCAAGATTGTGGCCCTCTCCGGTCCCTCCCACGCCGAGGAGGTGGGCCGGCATGTGCCCACCACCGTGGTGGCGGCTTCCCGGGACCAGGCGGCGGCCGAGCTGGTGCAGGACCTGTTTATGAATCCCCGCTTCCGTGTGTACGCCTCCGACGACGTGGTGGGCGTGGAGCTGGCCGCAGCGCTGAAGAACGTCATCGCACTCTCGGCCGGCGTATGCGATGGTATGGGCTTCGGTGACAACACCAAGGCCGCTTTGATGACCCGGGGCCTGACCGAAATTGCACGCCTGGGCGAGGCGCTGGGCGGCCGGAAGGAGACCTTTGCCGGCCTGGCCGGTGTGGGCGACCTGATTGTCACCTGCACCTCCATGCATTCCCGCAACCGCCGCTGCGGCATCCTCATTGGCAAGGGCACTCCGGTGCCCGAGGCGGTGAAGGAGATTGGCGCTGTGGTGGAGGGCTACTACGCTGCCGCCACCGCCAAGGCTCTGGCGGACAAGACCGGCGTGGAGATGCCCATCACCGAGGCAGCCTACCAGGTTCTCTACCACGGCAAGGACCCCAGAGCGGTCATCACCGAGCTGATGACCCGAGCCAAGAAGCACGAGATCGAGGAGAGTTGGGTGTAAAGTTCTTTGGCTTGCATAACAGCGGGGCCGGAATGTTCCGGCCCCGCTGTTATTTTGCTGCCTGTTCCGGCTCCTCGCGCGTCACGGCAATCAGGGCCAGATTATCACCTAGAGTGGTAAAAAAAGCGGCTGCCAGAGCCAAATCCCTGTCCGAGAGCCCGCGTGCCAGCTGAACAGAGAGCAGAGACGTGAGAACAGGCAGCAGTTCGCCGGAGGAACGATAGCACTTTGACAAGGCGGTGCCTCCTCTCTCATATCATTCTACGCGCAGGCCGAAGAAAGGCGCCAAAAAAGCGATATGTGTCCGGGTATATACCCGGACACATATCGCTTTTAGACTTACAGGTCATGCTGTCCTGTGAGACGCTGGATAAAAAGCTGGATGTCGCCGCTGGCGATAACGTCACGGGATCGGTCCAACAGCTGCCGCTGCTCATCGGGGGAGAGCTCGGAAAAACAGGACATCTCCCCGCCGTCACCTGCGGACAGTGAGCCCAGATTCCAGGGCAGTCCGGCGATGGGGTTAAAAATATCCATTGTCACAGCTCCTTTCAAAACCGTGTCAGAGTTATCATTCCCCGGTGGTCTGCAAATTATCAATATTCTGTTTGTTTGAACAATAGAAAGATGTAAAGCTATTTTACATTACAGAAATTAAAAAGAAATGAGACATGTTTTGCGTAGGAAGCACAAAATATCAAATAACAACAGAAAAGAAAGGCGACAAGTAAAATAGCTTGTCACCTTTCTTTTTCGGCCCGTCCCTGATCTGACCTTTTTTTATGGAGCAGACCGATATAATAGGGTCTGCTGAGCGATTCAAAGAGGGGGTATGACATGACAGTCGTATACATAGACTCGCTCTTCCTGCTCAACTTTTTGGTCAACTATCTGCTGCTGCTGGCGGCGGCCCGGCTGTCCGGCGCAGTCATTCGCCGTCCGTCTCTGGCAATGGGGGCAGCTTTGGGCGGCGGATATGCCGCAGCGGTCTTTCTGCCCGGCATGGACTTTCTGCTCCATCCGCTGTGCAAGATAGGTGCGGCTGTGCTCATGTTGCTGTGCGCCTTTGGTAACAGCAGGCGGCTGCTTCGGACGGGGTTGATTTTTTTCGCGGTGGCGGCGGCCTTTGGCGGCGGAATTTTTGCCATCGAGCTGCTGGGCGGCAGAGGGCTGAGCCTGAAAAACGGCATTTTCTACTCCACCATGGATTTAAAGCTGATTCTCCTGTCCGCAGCGGGCTGCTACGTGGTCATCAGCCTGGTGCTGCGCCGGACGGGAGGACACACAGCCAAGCGGGAACTGGTACCCGCAGTGGTGACGCTGGGAGAACGGAAGACCATGCTGACCGCCCTTGTGGATACGGGCAACACCCTCACCGATCCGGCTACCAATCGGCCTGTCATGGTGGCGGAGGGGGAGAAGCTGTTCAGCCTCTTTCCGGCGGATGCAGCTCCCGGACCGACCGAGCTGTCAGACCCGGTGTCCGCCCTGGAGCATATGGCAGATGGTCCGCTGCGTGGCCGCTGCCGTCTGCTGCCCTACCAGGCGGTGGGGGTGGAGTGCGGCATGCTCCTGGCTGTCCGGATGGACCGGGTCCAGGTGGGGACGGAGGATTACGGAGGCATTTTGGTGGCGCTGTCGCCCAACCGCCTGTCGGACGGCGGGGGATACAGCGCCCTGATTGGGGCCTGATGGCCTAAAACAGAGAGGGAGGATGGAGTATGACAGGATGGAAGCTGCGCTGGTACGTCCGTATTCAGCGTATCCTGGCCCGGCTGGGGGTAAAGCTGCCGGGGAAAATCATGTACATCGGGGGAAGTGACACCCTGCCGCCGCCCCTCTCCAAAGGGGAGGAGGCGGAGCTCATTGCTAGGCTGGACGAGGGGGAGGAGACGGTCAAATCCCAGCTCATTGAGCGGAACCTGCGGCTAGTGGTGTACATTGCCCGGCGGTTTGAGAACACCGGCGTGGGCATTGAGGACCTGATCTCTATCGGTACCATCGGGCTCATCAAGGCCATCAACACCTACAAGCCTGCCAAGAACATCAAGCTGGCCACCTACGCCTCCCGGTGCATTGAAAACGAGATTCTGATGCACCTGCGAAAGACCTCCTGCCTGAAGAGCGAGGTATCTTTTGACGAGCCGCTGAATACCGACTGGGACGGAAACGAGCTGCTGCTTTCCGACATTCTGGGCACCGAGAACGACGTGGTAATGAAGCCCATCGAGGACGATGTGGACCGCCAGCTGCTGCTGGAGGCCATGGAAAAGCTGGACGGACGGGAGAAGCAGATTATTACCATGCGCTTCGGTCTGGACGGCAGGCCGGAGCGCACTCAGAAGGAGGTTGCCGACCTGCTGGGCATCTCCCAGTCCTACATCTCAAGGCTGGAGAAGCGGATCATCTCCCGGCTGAAGAAGGAGATTCTGAAGATGCTGTAACAGCCCGAGGCCCTGCTACAAACGCAGGGCCTCGGGCTGTTGTAAAGGGCTTAGGAACCGGAGTAGAAGTCGCACCAGGGGCGCAGGGTGCAGTTTGCGCACTCGGGTCCACGGGCCATGCAGACCGCACGGCCGTGGAGCACCAGCCGGTGGCAGAAGTCGTTGGACTCCTCAGGCGGCAGGACCTGCCGCAATTGAGTCTCCACCTTGGCTGGGTCCTTGGTGCCGTCGGTCAGGCCCAGACGGCCGGAGAGGCGGATGCAGTGGGTGTCCGCCACCACCACGCCGGGCTTGTGGTACACATCGCCCAGAATCAGGTTGGCGGTCTTGCGGCCCACGCCGGGCAGACGGAGCAGGTCCTCCATGGTGTCGGGCACCACGCCGCCGTATTCGTCCAGCAGCATCCGGGAGGCGGCTACAATGTCCCGTGCCTTGGCCCGGAAGAAGCCGGTGGAGTGGATCAGCTCCTCCACCTCGCTGATGTCGGCATTGGCCAGGGCCTCCAGGGTGGGGAAACGGCCGTAGAGGCCAGGGGTCACCTTGTTCACCCGCTCATCAGTGCACTGGGCGGCCAGACGGGTGGCAAAGAGGAGCTCGTGGGGCTTCTGGTAATCCAGGGAACAGATGGCCTCGGGATAGAGCTTTTTCAGCTCCTCCACAATAGCCAGAACGTCCTGTTCAGACTTCATCACTTTATCACCTCAAAGACATTTCAGCTTAATTTGTACGCCGGAAAAAGAAGATTGTAATTGCAGCATTGATTCGCTATAATAACCCATATGGGATTTGGACAGATGTCCCCTGCGGTGTGCCGTAGCCGGCGTCTGACGGCCCTCTGTACCGCCTTGAGGCGGAGGAGGTGTGTCCCGATTCAACGAAAAAACAGGGGGAGATCGTCATGGTAAAGGATATCATGGAATTTCTGGCCGCGCAAGACCCGGAAGTTGGGGCTGCCGTCCGGTCTGAGTATGACCGTCAGCGGAGAAACATCGAGCTCATCGCCTCCGAGAACTTTGTGAGCGAGGCGGTGCTGGCCGCGGCGGCCACGGTACTCACCAACAAGTACGCCGAGGGTTATCCCGGCAAGCGGTACTACGGCGGCTGCCAGTGCGTGGATGTGGTGGAGAACATCGCCCGGGAGCGGGCCTGCAAGCTCTTTGGTGCAGACCACGCCAATGTTCAGCCTCACAGCGGCGCCAACGCCAACTACGCGGTCTACCAGGCTCTGTGCAATCTGGGCGACACGGTCCTGGGTATGGACCTGTCAAACGGCGGCCACCTGACCCACGGCTCTCCCGTCAACTTCTCCGGCAAGAACTATAACATCGTGGCCTACGGCATCAACGACCAGGGCTACATCGACTACGACCAGGTCCGGGACATGGCCAAGAAGCACAAGCCCAAGATGATTCTGGCCGGCGCTTCCGCCTATCCCCGCTTCATCGACTACAAGACCTTTGCGGAAATCGCCCATGAGGTGGGTGCCTATCTCTTTGTAGACATGGCCCACGTGGCCGGTCTGGTGGCCACCGGCCTCCATCCCAACCCCGTGCCCTACGCCGACGTGGTGTCCACCACCACCCACAAGACCCTCCGGGGTCCCCGCGGCGGCATGATCCTCTGCAAGGAGGAGCTGGCCAAGAAGATTGACTCCGCCATCTTCCCCGGCAGCCAGGGCGGCCCTCTGGAGCATATCATCGCTGCCAAGGCGGTGGCTCTGGGCGAGGCCATGAAGCCCGAGTTCAAGGCCTATCAGGAGCAGGTGCTCCGCAACGCCAAGGCCATGGCCGCGTCCCTGATGGAGTCCGGTTTTGACCTGGTCTCCGGCGGCACGGACAACCACATGATGCTGGTGGACCTGCGCAAGGCGGGCGTCACCGGCAAGGAGCTGGAGCACCGGCTGGACGAGGTGAACATCACTGTCAACAAGAACGCCATTCCCAACGACCCGGAGAAGCCTTTTGTCACCAGCGGCATCCGGGTGGGCGTGCCCGCCGCCACCACCAGAGGCTTCGATGAGGAGGACATGAAGGTGGTGGGTGGCCTCATCTGGCAGGCCGCCACCGACTTTGAGGCTCAGGCCGACGCCATCCGTGCCAAGGTGGCCGAGCTGACCGCCAAGCACCCCCTGTATGACTGAGAACGTATAACAGAGCCGCCCGGAGTACCTCCGGGCGGCTTTCTTCATATATCCAGGATCACCGGCCCGGTAGTCCACTCCAGCCCGCAGGGGCGGGGCAGGGGGGAGCAAAGGGCATACAGATCGGTGCAGCGTGCCTCCAGCTCAAAGAGCTGCCGGGCAGGCTCGGGCATGCGCCGGGCGTGGGTGCTCTTCACCAGCACCGGTAGGGCCGCCTTCTCCCGCATCTCCCGGAGCAGCGCCTGCCCCCGGCGGTTGAAGCCCAATACCCGCAGATAAGGCGGGGCGGCGGGGCGGTCGGCGGCGGTCAGACCCAGAAAAGCCCACAGCACCAGCCGACGGATTCTGGCGTGGGTATACCGCTTGGTCTTGGCGGCGGCGCAGAATTCCTCGATGGAGCAGTTGGTTCTGGCCGCCTCTGTCAGCCGACGGGGCAGACCCTCGGCGGCGCCGCTGTCGGGCAGAGCAGCAAAATCGTCTTCGCTCATGGCCCGCAGCTTTGCAAGCACCGCCCGCTCACACTGCTCCAGCCCGGCAGGACAGCGGCCCTGTTCTGCCTCTTGTAAGAGGTGAGACGTGGTGGAAGGCGGGAGGTAACACCCGGCCTCTTCCCACCGGCTGTCCTTCAGCATGGCCCGAATGGCAGAGGCCGAGGCAAAGCCGTCAGCCGGAGCGGCGGCGTCATGTCCGGCGCCCACCCTGGCCACGGCCAAAGGTGTGACAGGGGAGCGGAGCAGCTTCAGCGCCTTCAGATACTCCACGGCTAGGTTGTTGTTTGGGGTGCCCAGGCAGCTGGCCTGAGAGCCGATGAGTTTTTCTGCCGCCGCCTGCCGGGCCACGGGGAAAGACACGCCACGGCCCAGCTCCTCTCGGAGCAGTTCCCGGTGGGCGTCGGTGAGCAGGCAGTCCGCCGCAGCAGACAGGGAAGCGGCATCCCCGCTCTCACAGCCGAAGGACAGCACGTCCACCACGCCGGAGGCGGTCAGCAGGGCCACCGCCCCCTGGGCGAAGGCCTCCGCTGATGCGGCCGCCCACACGGTGGGCAGCTCCAGCACCAGGTCGGCGCCGCCCCGCAGGGCGCACTCTGCCCGCCGCCATTTGTCCATGACGGCTGCCTGACCCCGCTGGACAAAGTTCCCGCTCATCACGCAGACGATGCCGGCGTCACCGCCCAGAAGCCGCCTGGTTTCGGCAATATGCCAGCCATGTCCCAGGTGAAAAGGGTTATATTCCGCCACAATACCGGCAACCTGCATGAATTTCCCTCCGAAATAAAGAATTCTTCAATTTGATGCAAAAAAGGTGTTGTCCTTTTGGGACAAAGGGGATAAAATAGAATATGCTTATTCTACTACGGAATCATCCTGCCCGCAAGGCGGAGAACGATTTGCAAAAGGAGAGACAAGTTACATGAAGGTACTCGTCATCAACGCAGGAAGCTCTTCCCTGAAATATCAGCTGATGGATCCCGCTACCCGGGACGTGCTGGCCAAGGGCCTGTGCGAGCGTATCGGCATCGACGGCCGCCTGACCCACAAGGTGCCCGCCAAGGACCAGAAGTTTGAGGCTGAGATCGCCATGCCCACCCACGCCGAGGCCATTGAGGCTGTTCTGCAGGCTCTGACTGACAGCGACCACGGTGTCATCGCCAGCATGGACGAGATCGACGCTGTGGGCCACCGCGTGCTGCACGGCGGCATGGCCTTTACCGAGAGCTGCATCATTGATGACGCCTGCATCGAGGCCATCAAGGAGTGCATCCCCCTGGGCCCCCTGCACAACCCCGCCAACCTGATGGGCATCGAGGCCTGCCAGAAGGTAATGCCCACCAAGCCCCAGGTCGCCGTATTCGACACCGCCTTCCACATGACCATGCCCGAGAAGGCCTTCACCTATGCCATCCCCTATGAGTATTATGAGAAGGACAAGGTCCGCCGCTACGGTTTCCACGGTACCTCTCACCGCTATGTCTCCGCCCGTGCCGCCGCTCTCATGGGCCGCGACCCCAAGGGCCTGAAGCTCATCTCCTGCCACCTGGGCAACGGCTCCTCTCTGGCCGCCATCGTGGACGGCAAGTGCGTGGACACCACCATGGGCCTTGGCCCTCTGGCCGGTGTTCCCATGGGCACCCGTGCCGGCGATATGGACGCCACTATCCTGGAGTACCTGATGGGCCGCTATGGCTATGACATCAAGGAGATGCTCACCATTCTCAACAAGAAGTCCGGTGTGCTGGGCATTTCCGGCGTGTCCTCCGACTTCCGTGACCTGGAGACCGCCGCTGCCGAGGGCAACCACCGCGCCCGTCTGGCTCTGGACGTGTTCTACTATGACGTGAAGAAGTTCATCGGCGCCTACGCCGCCGCCATGGGCGGTGTGGACGGCATCATCTTCACCGCCGGCGTGGGCGAGAACGCCGCTGGCACCCGCATGGCCATCGCCTCCGGCCTGGAGTATATGGGCGTGAAGATGGACGAGGAGAAGAACAACACCCGCGGCAAGGAGGCCATTATCTCCGCCGACGATTCCAAGGTGACCGTCATGGTCATCCCCACCGACGAGGAGCTCATGATCGCCTCCGACACCGCCGAGATCGTCTCCAAGCTGTAAGAAAAAGTAAGATTTTCATCAAAACTGCCAGGGGCGGAACCGTTTAACGGTTCCGCCCCTGATATTTTTGCACAAATTTTCGGATACTTTCATACATTTGAGGATTTCAGTCCGGCGCGTTGGGTGCTATAATACAGATACCCCTGGGAGTTCGTCAAAATAAAAAGAAAAGAGGAAAAAGCATGAAGAAACACCGCTCATATCTCCGTAAGGCTCTGGCGGGGACTCTGTCCGCCGCCATGTTGCTGGGCTGCGTCGGCATGACGGCCATGGCAGCAGAGGCAGAGACCTTCACCCTGGGCATCTACTCCACCACCGACATGCACGGAAAATGCTACGACCTCAACCCCATTGACGGCAAGAAGGTCAAGAACAGCTACCTCAAGGTGGCCACCGCCATGAAGGAAGAGCGGGCGGCCATGGACGGTACCATCCTCATCGACAACGGCGACATCATCCAGGGCAGCTCCATCATCAGCTATAACATGAACATGGAGGGCGGCGTGGACAACCCCATGGCCATCTGCTTGCGGTACATCGGCTACGATGCCTTTGTTCCCGGCAACCATGAGTTCAACTTCGACATGGAGACCCAGCAGATTTTCTACGACATGCTGGCCGACACCACCGGCAAGTACGCCGGTACCCCGGTGGACGCCCTCTGTGCCAACTACATCAACATCGCCACCCAGGAGCCCAACCTGAAGCCTTACAAGGTCATGACCTTTGACGTGGGCGGCAAGGAGTTCAAAGTGGGTATCCTGGGCTTTGAGAACGTGAACGTGCCCAACTGGGACCTGCCCACTCACTACGAGGGCTCCGACTTTGTCCACAAGGACAACACCGACCGGACCTATGCCTACGAGTGGACCAACTACTGGCAGAAGGCCATGCGGGAAGAGGAGGGCTGTGACTTCGTCATCGTCGCCAGCCACTCCGGCGAGGACAGCGGCCTGGTGGGCGCCGGTGACGGCGACGCCGTGGAGACCGGCAAGACCGATTTCTCTCCTGAGAACCAGGTCCGCCACCTGGTGGAGAACACCACCGGCATCGACGTGGTCATCGCCGGCCACAACCACAAGGTGGGCGTCACCGAGATGAAGAACGCCGACGGCAAGACCGTACCCTGCGTCAACGGCGGCACCTCCACTCTGACCAAGACCACCGTCACCATCGCCGCCGACGGCACCTTCACCATCGGCGAGAGCGAGAACATGGACCTGACCGCCTATGAGAACGACGCCGGTCTGAAGGCCCTCATGCAGCCCTATTACGACCGGACCCTGCCCTTCATCACTGAGCAGATCGGCACCCTGTCCGGCAAGTGGGACGATGAGACCGACCTGTTCCACGTTCAGAGCGACACCATGAACCTGGTCCATGAGGCTCAGCTGTGGGCCACCGGCGCCGATCTGTCCCTGGCCTCTCCCGTGGCCAACAAGGACTTCTGCATCGGCCAGCTGCTAAACGGCGCTGAGACCGCCCCCATCAGCCTGAAGGACTGCTACTCCTTCTACAAGTACGACAACAACCTGATCTACATGATCCAGATGACCGGCAAGCAGCTGAAGGACTGGCTGGAGGACTGCACCAAGGACTACACCGTGGAGTCCGACGGCACCATTACCGGCGGCGGCTTCGGCACCGACCAGCTCTACGGCATTGATTACGACATCTACATGGGCAACCCCGAGGGCAGCCGGGTGGTCAACATGACCTATCAGGGCAAGCCGGTCACCGACGACCAGACCTTCAAGGTGGCCCTCAACTCCTACCGTCTGTCCGCCAACGCCGCCGGCGACGAGTTCGGCTGGTATGCCGTCACCGGCATCACCATGGGCACCGACGCCGTGCTGTGGGACGGCTCCGTCTCCGAGGAGTTCGGCTCCATCGGCGGATCTGTCACCCTGGTCATCGCCGAGTACATCAAGGCCATGACCGCCGAGGGCAAGACCATCGCGCCCCCCGAGGCCCGCAGCCACTGGACCCTCAACGCCGGCACCTCCGCCGTGACCCGTCAGGACTTTGTGGAGCAGCTGTATGAGGCCGTGGTGGGAATGGAGTCCGTCCAGGTCTCTCCCGCGGCCTTCACCGACGTGGACGACTGCTTCGCCGTGGACTGGGCTGCCGACAAGGGCATCATCAGCGGCAACGGCGCCGGCCAGTTCCTGCCTGACCAGGCCATCACCCGTGAGCAGGCGGCCGTTATGCTGCTCAACGCCGCCAAGGCGCTGAACAAGGGGCCCCAGGGCGCCTGGGCTGTCATGATTCCTTATGCCGACGCGTCCTCCATCTCCACCTGGGCGTCTGAGGGCGTCATGTGGAACGTCATCCAGCAGGACATCCCCGTGGGGGAGGACAACCTCTTCCAGCCTCAGGGCACCCTGACCGTCGATGAGGCGGCGGCCATCATCTCCGCGTTTCTTACGGCGTAATCCCACATACTCACCGGAACCCCGGGGCACCTGCGTGCCCCGGGGTTCCGCTTTTTTGGACACAGATGGGGAAATGAGCCTTTACGAAAAATCGAACACCTGTTACAATAAAAGAAGATTATGATAAAAGGAGGCCGAGGATATGGCATACCGGCCTTTGGCAGATGAGATTCGTCCGGAGAGTCTGGACGATGTGGTGGGACAGCGGCATATTCTGGGGGAGGGTGGACTGCTCCGCCGTATCATTGAGAGCGGAAAAATCCCCAACCTGGTCTTTTACGGGCCCTCGGGCACGGGCAAAACCACGGTGGCCAACATTATCGCCAAGCGCTCCGGCCGGGCTCTGCGGCGCATCAACGCCACCACCGGGTCCCTCTCCGACATCAAGGACGTGATTGCCGACGTGGGCACCATGCTGGCCCCCAACGGTATCCTGCTGTACCTGGATGAGATCCAGTATTTTAACAAGAAGCAGCAGCAGTCCCTGCTGGAGGTCATCGAGAAGGGGGATGTCACTCTGGTGGCCTCCACCACCGAAAACCCCTATTTCTACGTGTACAACGCGGTACTCAGCCGCTCCACGGTCTTTGAGTTCAAGCCGGTGACTGCCGAGGATGTGCTGCCCGCCGTGAACCGGGGCATCGCCATCATGGAGCAGCGGCTGGGGGAGCAGGCGGTCTGTGAGGACGGGGTGCGGGAGCACATCGCCTCAGCCTGCGGCGGTGACGTGCGCAAGGCCATGAACGCGGTGGAGCTGCTGCTCAATTCCGCCCGCAGGAAGGACGGCGTGCTCACCGTGACCCTGGAGGACGCCAGAGCTGTGGCCCAGCGGTCGGCCATGCGGTACGACAGGGAAGGGGACGACCACTACGACATTGTCTCCGCCCTGCAGAAGTCGGTGCGGGGCTCCGACCCGGATGCGGCTCTCCACTATCTGGCCCGGCTGCTGGAGGCCGGGGACCTGGTCTCTGCCTGCCGCCGGATGATGGTCATGGCCTGCGAAGACGTGGGGCTGGCCTACCCCCAGATTATCCCCATCGTGAAGAGCTGCATTGACGCGGCCAACATGCTGGGCCTGCCCGAGGCCCGGATTCCCCTGGCCGACGCGGTGGTATTGATGGCTACATCCCCCAAGTCCAACTCCGCCTACATGGGCATGAACCGGGCCATGGCGGATATCCGGGCGGGGAAGACGGGGGACATTCCCCGCCACCTCCAGAACGTCCACGCCGATTCCTCCGGCATGGAGCGGGAACAGGGGTATCTCTATCCCCATGACTACCCCCATCACTATGTAAAGCAGCAGTACTTGCCGGATAAGCTGGCGGGGACAGTCTATTATGAGTACGGCGAAAACAAAACCGAGCAGGCCGCCAGGCGCTACTGGGATGAAATCAAGGGAGACTGATGGCAATGAAAACAGGACTGGTATTGGAAGGCGGAGCGTTCCGGACGATTTTTTCCAGCGGAGCCTGTGATGGGCTGCTGGCGGCGGACATCATGCCGGACTACTGTGTGGGCGTCTCGGCGGGCATCGCCTACGGCGTCAGCTATATCTCGAAGCAGAGCGGGCGCAATCTGGAGATTCTCACACGCTACGCCAACGACAAGCGGTACATGGGCGTGAAGAACGTCTTGCGGCCGGGCAACCACCGGTGCTATTTCGGGCTGCAGTTCACCTATGACACCATCCCCAATGAGCTGATTCCCTTTGACTACGAGACCTTTGCCGCCTTTCCAGGCGAGGTGGAGGCGGTGGTCACCAATATGGACACCGGCAAGGCGGAGTACCTTCCGGTTCCCAGGCAGGACGACCACTTTGAGCTGCTCCAGGCCACCTGTGCGCTGCCGTTCCTGTTTCCGGTCTACCACATCAACGGCAAGCCCTATATGGACGGCGGCACGGCGGACGCCATTCCCTATGATCGGGCGGTGGAGAAGGGCTGCGACCGCATTGTGGTAATCCTTACCCGGGAGCGGTCCTATATCCGCAAGCAGGAGTCCCTCCAGCCGCTGATTGACCGCTGCTACCGCAAGTACCCCAAGTTCTGTGATGCTATGCGCCGTCGGGCGGACGACTACAACGCCTGCCGTGGACGGCTGTTCCGTCTGGAGCGGGAGGGGAAGGTGCTCATCATCGCCCCCAAATGCACCAGGGGCTTTTCCCGCACGGAGCGGGATGTGGAAAAAATCAAAGCACTTTACCAGGACGGATACCAGCAGGCAGTAGCCCGACGGGAGGAGATCCGGGCCTTCCTGAAGGGCTGAGAAGAGGACAGGGCAGAGGGGGGCCCTGTCCTTCTTTTATGGACAAATCGCCCGAAATGTGTCTTGACTTCCCATGGTAGTATGGTATCCTTTACCTGAGTGTCAACATTTTGACGTTTTCACTCAGAAATAATCAGGAGGTAGATACTGTGAAAGGAAAGAAGCTCATCTCTCTTGCGCTCTCCCTGACCATGGTGCTCTCTCTGGCCGCCTGCGGCAGCGGAGAGACCCAGCCCAGCAGTGAGCCGTCTGGCAGCGCCGCCCTCTACACGGCCGGTACATACAGTGCCGAGGCACAGGGCATGGAGAGCACGGTCAAGGTGACCGTGACCGTCAGTGAGTCCGCCATCACCGACGTGACCATTGACGTGTCCGGCGAGACCGCCGGCTACGGCGCGGACATCGGCGATGCCATGAAGGAGGCTGTTATGGAGGCCCAGTCCGCTGAGGTGGACGGCGTCTCCGGCGCCACCATCACCAGCGACGCAGTCAAGGCCGCTGTACAGAAGTGCCTGGACCAGGCCATGGGCAAGGAGGACACCGCCTCCGAAGGCTATGAGCCCGGCACCTACACCGCCACGGTTGCCGGTCACAACGGCGACATGACCGTGGAGGTTACCTTTGATGAGACCAGCATCACTGATGTGAAGGTCACCGACCACAAGGAGACCTACGGTCTGGGCTACGGCCTGAGCACCTCTCCCGTGGAGGCGCTGCCTGCTGCCATCGTGGAGAGCCAGTCCCTGGCCGTGGACTCCGTGGCAAGCGCCACTGTTACCAGCGCCGCCATCAAGCAGGCTGTGGCCGACTGCGCCACCCAGGCCGGCGGCGACGCAGAGGCTCTGAAGTCCGCTCCCGTGGACCGTCCCGCTCCCGCTGACGAGACCTACGACGTGGA
Source organism: Pseudoflavonifractor sp. (assembly GCF_050943825.1). Taxonomy (NCBI): domain Bacteria; kingdom Bacillati; phylum Bacillota; class Clostridia; order Eubacteriales; family Oscillospiraceae; genus Pseudoflavonifractor; species Pseudoflavonifractor sp. The sequence continues at coordinate 170,482 of NZ_JBMNPX010000001.1, read as the reverse complement.
CGTGGTTGTGGTCGGCGCCGGCGCTGCCGGACTGGCCGCAGCCAACACCGCCCTGGAGGCGGGCGCCAATGTGCTGATTCTGGAGAAGGTGGGCGTCACCGGCGGCTCCACCACCCGCAGCGGCGGCAAGATTCTGGGCGCCGGAACCCCCTGGCAGGAGGCCCAGGACTTCGAGGACACCCCTGAGATGATGTATGAGTACCTGATGAGCTTCGATCGGGATGGCATCATGGACGAGGATCTGGTGTGGGCCTTCTGTGAGAACTCTGCTGAGAACATCCAGTGGCTGGTGGACCGGGGCGTGAAGATTCAGGACGTGGAGCCCATCCACAGCTCCCTGACTCCCTGGCGGGTTCACAACGTGGAGGGCGGCGGCGGCCAGACCAGCGGCCACGGCGGCCAGTTCTGCGTGCCCCTGACCAACGCCTATGAGGAGGCCGGCGGCAAGATTATCTATAACTGCCGTGCCAACGAGCTGCTCACCGATGAGAGCGGCGCGGTTGTGGGCGTGAAGGGTGAGAAGTCCGACGGCAGCATCGTCACGGTCAACGCTCCGGCCGTGATTCTGGCCACCGGCGGCTATGCCCACAACGAGGAAATGATGGCCAAGTACAGCGACTTCCTGCCCACCAATGTCTATTCCGGCGTACCCATGACCAACGTGGGCGACGGCATCGAGATGGCCACCGCAGTGGGTGCCAAGAACTTTGACGCCCCCGGCCTCCAGCTGGTCTATGTGAGCTACGACTGCTACTGCGGCATCAACGAGGAGTCCGGCCTCATCGTCAGCGAGGACGGCAACCGTGTGGTCAACGAGTGGTCCTACCAGTCCCATGTGGCCCAGGCTCTGGCCGACGCGGACAGCACCTGCGGCTACTACATCACCGCCTCTAAGGACGGTCAGTGCGTGGAGCCCTATCCCACTCTGGCCGGTGGTATCCAGATTGAGTCCGTGCCCCACGCCTCCACCATTGAGGAGCTGGCCGGTCTCATCGGCGTGGACGCCGCAGCCCTCCAGGCCACGGTGGAACGGTACAACGAGCTGTGCGCCAAGGGCAGCGACGACGACTTCGGCAAGCCCGCCGAGTACATGATCCCTGTGGAGGGTGACACCTATTACGCCTTCCGCATGACCCCCGGTTCCTCCGTTACCTTCGGCGGCCTCCAGATCGACACTGGAGCTCACGTGCTGGACACCAACGACCAGCCCATTCCCGGCCTCTACGCCGCCGGCGAGGTGGCCTTCACCGGCCTGTTCGACGCCGAGTACCCCTGCTGCGGCATGGCTATCGGCTCCGCCATTTACTACGGCCGCGTGGCCGCCGCCAATGCGGTGGCCGGTCAGTAATCTGCAATCCGTCTATTGTTACAGCCCCCGGCGCAGAAATGCGCCGGGGGCTGTGCACATATGAGGAAAGAGAGAATGTTAAAAAATAGATTAAAATCACGTAAACCTAATTGACAATCAAATGACCATGTGATATATTCTAAGTACCTTAAGGAGGCGGTCAATATGATAGATGTACTGCCGGGAACCACGGTTGAGGCCGATCTGAGACGGCCTGATGCAGCGGACATGCTGCTCTCACCGCTGTTCCTCACGGGAGGTCTGATGCTTTCCCAGGTTTCCCAGCTGACGGGGCTGGAGCCTCATGTCATCCAGAACTGGGTGAAACGGGGGTTTGTGTCCCCGCCGGAGCGGAAAAAATACAGCCGCAGACAATTCTGCCGCATCTTGTTTATCAACATGCTGAAGGACGTACTTCAGCTGGAGAAAATCTGCCAACTTTTGTCCTACGTCAACGGCGCGCTGGCCGACGAGTCAGACGACCTGGTGGACGATTCCTATCTCTACACCTGTCTGGTCCGCCTGCTTGGGCGGCTGGAGGAGACGCCGATGCCGGAGGACGAGGAGCTGGTCCGCTGGTGCGACGAAGTGCTCTTTGACTATGGCGAGCCCCGTCCGGGCGCCCGGAGGAGGGTGAGCCGCACCCTGCGGGTTCTTCTCACGGCCTATGAGTCCGCCCGTCTCAAGCGGGAGGCGGAGGGGCTGATCCAGACGCTGGAGGAGCCCGGGGACTGAGCACCTGCGGCTTTTCAATAAATTTTTCCTACGGCGTCACATTTCCCGCATGAAAAGACATATTCAAAATGAAAGGAGGGGAGAGCTGTGGAGGCCTGGCTGGAATCACTGACCACGCTGCAGCGGGTGATGCTGTTCATCGCAGTCCCTGCCACACTGCTGCTTCTGATTCAGACGGTGATGCTGTTCATCGGAATGGGAGGCGGCGACGGGGACGCTGACAGCGGCGTCGATTTGGATGGAGACGGTATTCCGGACGCTGTTGACCTTGATCTGGACGGAGACGGAATTCCCGACGGAGCAGGGCTGTATTTGGACGGGGATGGAATCCCCGACGAGCCCGGCGGGCTCCACGAAGGAGTTCACGCCCACGGAGATGCCGGAGAAGGGGACAGCACCCACGGCGGGTTCTTCAGCGGTCTGCATATCTTTACTATCCGCGGATTCATCACATTTTTCACCCTGTTCGGCTGGAGTGGCCTGCTCTTCCTGACCTTGGGGATGCACTGGTTCCCGGCCCTGTTCCTGGCGGTACAGATTGGTATCATCGGCATGGTGGCCGTGGCGGTCATCCTCCGGGAGGCCCTCAGGCTCCAGTCCGACGGGACCCTGGACGTCCGCAATGCTCTGGGAGAGCGGGGAAGTGTCTACCTCACCGTTCCTGCCTGTGGGCAGGGGACCGGAAAGGTGAACGTGACCGTGCAGGAGCAGCTGCGGGAGTTTGAGGCAGTCACTGAGGACACGGAACCCATTCCCACCGGATCGGAAATTGTGGTTGTTGGGCTGACGGAGGACGGCACCCTTGTGGTATCTCCGTTTCTGCCCGGGAGAGAAGAAGTATAAATGAGAAACGAATAAAGAAGGAGAGAATTGTATGGATCAGATTATTACCCTCGTACTGATTTGCGTCGTAGCAGTCATCCTGTTTTCCCTGGTCCTGTTCCTCATCAAGCGGTACAAGAAATGCCCGTCCGATAAGGTCATGGTCATCTACGGTAAGGTAGGCAGCAACAAGGACGGCTCCACCCGCAGCGCAAAATGTATCCACGGCGGCGCGGCCTTTATCTGGCCCGTCATCCAGGCCTATGAGTTTCTGGACCTGACCCCCATGTCCATCTCTGTGGACCTGGAGAACGCCCTGTCACGTCAGAACATCCGCATCAACGTGCCTTCCCGCTTCACTGTGGGCATCTCCACCGAGCCGGGCGTCATGCAGAACGCCGCTGAGCGTCTGCTGGGCCTGCGGCTCCAGGAGATCCAGGAGCTGGCCAAGGACATTATCTTCGGTCAGCTGCGCCTGGTCATCGCCACCATGGACATTGAGGAGATCAACACCGACCGCGACAAGTTCCTGGAGGCCGTGTCCCGCAACGTGGAGGGCGAGCTGAAGAAGATCGGTCTGCGCCTCATCAACGTGAACGTGACCGACATCAGCGATGAGTCCGGCTATATCGACGCCCTCGGCAAAGAGGCCGCCGCCAAGGCCATCAACGACGCCAAGAAGAACGTGGCTGAGCGGGACCGCGACGGTTCCATCGGCGAGGCCAACGCCCACCGCGACCAGCGTATCCAGGTTGCCCAGGCCGACTCCGCCGCCATCCAGGGTGAGAACACCGCCAAGGTGGAAGTGGCCATGTCCAACGCCCAGCGCCGCGAGAAGGAGGCCGAGGCCACCCGTATCGCCACCGCCGCTGAGAAGATCGCCGCCGCCCAGGCTCTGGAGGAGGCCTACGCCGCTGAGCAGAAGGCCGAGGCTGCCCGTGCCGCCCGTGAGAAGGCCACTCAGGAAGCCGACATCATCGTCAAGACCGAGATTGACAAGCGCCGCAAGGAGCTGGAGGCCGAGGCTGAGGCCGAGCAGATTCGCCGCAAGGCCCAGGGCGAGGCTGACGCTATCCGCATGAAGATGGAGGCCGAGGCTGCCGGTAGCCAGGCCCTGCTGATGAAGCAGGCCGAAGGTCTGCGTGAGATTGTGGCTGCCGCCGGCGGCGATGCCGACGAGGCTGTCCGCCTCATGCTGGCCGACAAGATGGAGCAGCTCATGCGCATCCAGGTGGACGCCATCAAGAACGTGAAGATCGACAAGGTCACCGTCTGGGACGGCGGCCAGGGCCAGGACGGCAAGACCGGCACCGCCGGGTACATCTCCGGCCTGATGAAGTCCATCCCTCCCATGAGCGAGATGTTCGACATGGCCGGCATGAACCTGCCCAAGTTCCTGGGTGAGAAGAAGGAGGAGCCCGTGCCTCCTCAGCCCGCCTCCGAACCCACTCCCAAGCAGGAGCCCGAACAGAAGTAATCCATGATAAAAAGACCGGAGGTCTGCAAAACGCAGGCCTCCGGCTTTTTTATTCCTTATTCAGCAGATGTCGTCTCTCCCGGGCGGCGGATGCGGGACATGACGTACTCGTCTACATAGCCGCCGTTCTTTACCACCGCCATCCGGCGGCAGCCCTCCATCTCAAAGCCCATTTTCTCGTAGAGGTGGATGGCCCGGGGATTGTCGGCAAACACCTCCAGCTCCACCCGTACCAGCAGGAGCCAGTTGTCTGCCAGGTCCAGAATACGCTCCATCAGCGCCGTACCCACGCCCTGGTTCTGCCAGTCGGTGTGGACCATAATGCCTACGCTGCCCACGTGCCGGGTGCGGGGATTGGCACGGAGCATAATGCCCGCCAGGCCGATGATGGTGCCGTCCTCAGCCTCGGCCACAAACTGGTGGGCGTACTCGTCCAGGCTGTCGATAAAGGCGGCGGAGTCCTCTGTGCGGTGAGAGGGGAGCCCCATGGTATTTTCAAAGACACCGGGCATCCGCCGCAGGGCGGCTATACCGGCGGCATCCTCCGGTTCAAGGGGACGGATTGTGTAGGACATGGAATCGCCTCCGATCAATTTGTTTCAGTATAACAGCAGGCGGAGCATATGACAAGTCCCCGGCGATTTAGCCGGGGACTTGTATCCTTATGAGCTCAGTAGGCGGCTACGATGCCGCCGTCGTTGGCGTAGACTGTGCTGATACCGCCGGTCTCACAGATGATGACATCGTGGAACCGGCAGGACTTGAGGGCCTGCTCCTTGAGGTAGAAGGCACGCTCCAGGCAGTTGCAGTGGGTGATGCACAGGGTGCGGCCGGCGTGCTTCTCGTCGGACGCCATCATGGAGATCATCTTGCCCAGGGCCTGCTTCATGGAGAGGGCCTGACCCCGCTTGCAGATCTCGCCCTCGGGGGTGGAGCCCATGAGCAGCTTGATTTTCAGTGTGTCGGTTACGATGGACTGGAGCCGGGTGAGGCGGCCGTTCTTGCGCAGGTTGTCCAGGTTCTCCAGCACAAAGAGGGTCTGCATCTCGTTGATATAGCGGGAGGTGCGGCTGACCACGGTCTCAAAATCCTTGCCAGAGGAGGCCAGCTCCTGAATCTTCAGCGCGGTGAGCACCTCACCGGAGGAGGCGGAGCAGGAGTTGAAGATATGCACGCGGGCGTCGGGGTGCTCCTCCAGATACATGGCCCGAGCCTGGGCAGCGCTGTTGTGGGAGCCGGATAGCAGGGCGGAGAGGGTAACCACGTAGATGTCGTCCGCGCCGCACTCCATGGCGTCCAGATACTGAGCGGGGGAAGGGCAGGCGGAGGAGGGGGCCTTCTCGCTCTCCTTCATCCGCCACAGCAGGGCGGCCTGGTCAAAGGAGGCGTCGTCGGTCACCACGGTGTCCCCAACCCGGATGGTGAGGGGGACGCTGACAAAGCAACCGCTGCGGAGCATGGCGGGCGTCAGATCGCAGCAGCTGTCCACAATAATTTTAAAACTCATATCATCAATCTCCAGATGTAATATTGAAAATAAGATTGCTGTACGTGTTATTGTATCATGGGCGTCATGGAATGTAAAGGGAAAAAAGAAAGACAGGCAGAAAAATCACGTCAGCTGCTGCAATATGACACAAAGCAGCACAAACATGGATTTTTCTGCCTGCAAGGCCTCTTATACTTCTGTCCCGGATTCCGCCGCGGCTTCCTCCTGGGCGATCTCCCTGAGCAGCTTCTGGTCCTCCTTGGAGGAGAGGTCCAGCTTGGCGTACATATCGGGACGGCGGTCCCGGGTACGGATAATGGACTGCTTCCGCCGCCACTTGGCGATGTTCTTGTGGTCGCCGGAACGGAGGATGGGGGGGACCTTCCGTCCGTGCCACTCCTCAGGCCGGGAGTACTGGGGGTACTCCAGCATGCCGTTCCAGTGGCTCTCGTCCTCAAAGCACTCCGGGTCGGAGAGCACACCGGGTACCAGCCGGGCCACCGCGTCGGCAACCACCATGGCGGCCAGCTCGCCGCCGGTGAGCACAAAGTCGCCGATGGAGATCTCCTCGTCCACGCACTCCTCAATGAAGCGCTCGTCAATGCCCTCATAGTGGCCGCACACCAGAATCAGGTGGTCGTAGTCATCCCGCAGGCGCCTGGCGTCCGCCTCCCGGAAGGTCTTGCCGGCGGGGGACATGTAGATGGTGTGGCCAGGGCCGTAGGTATCGGTGATGTGCTTCCAGCACTGGTAGAGGGGGTCGGCCTGCATCACCGCGCCCCGACCGCCGCCGTAGGGGTAGTCGTCCACCTGCTTCTGCTTGTTGAGGGTGTAGTCCCGGATCTGGTGGGCCTCAATGCGGATAAAGTCCCGCTCCTGGGCCCGGCCCAAAATGGACTCGTTCATCACGTCGCCAACGGTCATATCAAAGAGGGTCATGATATCAATTCTATACATCGGTCTCCATCCCCTCGATGAGATGCACCCGGATATAGCCGCCCTCCACGTTGGTCTCCTTCAGGAACTCGTCCACAGCGGGAATGAGATAGGAGTGGGCACCGCCCTTCACCACATAGACCTCGTGGGCAGGGGGGGTGAGGATGTCCTTAATCTCGCCCAGCACTTCGCCGGTGTCGGCGTCCCGGACCTCCAGGCCCATCAGGTCGGCCAGGAAGTGGCGGCCGTCGGGCAGCTCCACGCCGGTGCGGTCGATAGACACCTTCTTGCCCTTGAGGCGCATGGCGGCGTTCACGTCGGACACACCCTCCAGGGTGGCCAGCACATTGCCCTTGTGGATCCGGGAAGAGCGGATACGGACCGGCTGGCCGTCGATGTAAAGCACATCGAACTGACAGAGAAACTCGGGGCTGTCGCACCAGGGGACGATCTTCACCTCGCCCTGGACGCCGTGGGTATTGACAATCTGTCCGGCTTCGAGAAATTTGTTTTTCATGTGAACCTCCGATTGCAGACGGCAGAGCGTCCGTATGAGGGAACAAAAAACGGCGGGTCAGCCCCGCCGTTTTTCAGTCTACAATTTCGACAGAGACCCTGGTCCCGTTCTTCTGGGCAACAGAGCGCATCAGCGTGCGGATCTCCTTGGCGATACGGCCCTGACGGCCGATGACCTTGCCCATATCCTCGGGAGCGACCCGGAGCTCCAGGACGGTCTCGTCCTCGCCCGCGTGCTCCGTGACGGACACCGCCTCGGGGTGGTCCACCAGGTTCTGGGCGATATAAGTGAGCAATTCCTTCATGCTGCCCTCCATTAGCAGGCTGTCGCTCAGATGGCGTTAGCCTTCTTCAGCAGAGCCTTCACGGTCTCGGTGGGCTGAGCGCCGGTCTTGATCCAAGCCTGGGCGCGGTCAGCGTCAACCTTGATCTCGGCGGGAGTCACCAGGGGATTGTAAGTGCCGATCTCCTCGATGAAGCGGCCGTCACGGGGATAACGGGAGTCAGCCACCACGATACGATAGAAAGGAGCCTTCTTGGCGCCCATCCGACGAAGTCTGATTTTAACCATTGTATCTTCACCTCCAAAATTATTTCACATCTATATGGAAGCGCCCCGGGGGACGCTAACCAACCACGTTAAAAGGGGAATCCGCCCTTTTTGCCGAACCCGCCGAAGCGGCCCTTCTTGGCCATCTTCCGCATCCGGCCGCCAGTCATCTGCTTGGTCATCTGCTGCATCAGCTCAAACTGCTTGAGCAGCCGGTTCACGTCCACCACCTGGGTGCCGCTGCCGGCGGCAATCCGCTTCTTGCGGCTGTTGTTGAGCAGGGAGGGGTTCTCCCGCTCCTCAGGAGTCATGGAGAGGATGATGGCCTCAGTGCGGCCCAGGGCGCGCTCATCCACGTTGGCACCTTCCAGCGCCTTGGCATTGACGCCGGGGAGCATCCCGGCGATGTCTGCCAGGGAGCCCATGTTCTTGACCTGGACCAGCTGGTCATAGAAGTCGGTGAGGGTGAGGCGGTTTTTCCTCATCTTCTGTTCCAGCTCCGCTGCTTTCTGCATGTCAAAGGACTGCTGGGCCTTCTCGATGAGGGAGAGCACGTCGCCCATGCCCAGAATACGGGAGGCCATGCGGTCGGGGTGGAACACCTCAATCTGATCCAGCTTCTCGCCGGTGCCGATGAACTTGATGGGCTTACCGGTGACGGCCTTGATGGAGAGGGCCGCGCCGCCGCGGGCGTCGCCGTCCAGCTTGGTGAGCATGACGCCGGTCAGGTCCAGGGTCTGGTCGAACACCTTAGCGGCGTTGACCGCGTCCTGACCAATCATGGCATCCACGATGAGGAGAATCTCAGTAGGGGAGACGGCCTCTTTCATGCGGGAGAGCTCAGCCATGAGCTCGTCGTCCACATGGAGCCGGCCGGCGGTATCCAGAAACACAATGTCGTTGCCGTGGGTTCTGGCGTGCTCGATGCCCGCCTTGGCAATCTCCACCGGGTCGCCCGGTCCCTGCTGGAACACGGGCACACCCAGCTGTCCGCCCACAACCTCCAGCTGCTGGATAGCGGCGGGACGGAAGGTGTCGCAGGCCACCAGAAGGGGACGCTTGCCGTTCTGCTTCTTCATATAGCCGGCCAGCTTGGCGCCGTTGGTGGTCTTACCGGCGCCGTTGAGGCCCACCAGCATCACTACCGTGGGCGGCTTGGGGGAGATGGTCAGCTTGGCGCTCTCGCCGCCCATCAGGGCGGTCAGCTCCTCGTTGACGATCTTGACAATCATCTGCGCGGGGGTGAGGCTCTCCAGCACGTCGGAACCCACAGCCCGCTCGGTGACCTTAGCCACAAAGTCCTTGACGACCTTGTAGTTGACGTCGGCCTCCAGCAGGGCCATGCGGATCTCCTTCATGGCCTCCTTCACGTCGGCCTCGGTGAGACGGCCCTTGCCCCGCAGGCGCTTAAATGCGTTGGAGAGCTTTTCGGTTAATCCTTCAAATGCCATGGGGTCACTCCTGCTTCATCTGAGCCACGGTGTCCTTGATCTGCCGACAGAGGGCCTCGATGGCGGGGTCTCCGCTGCCGCGCTGGTCGTTCATCTCCATGATGCCGTCGGCAAAACGGTCGATGTCGGAGAGCTGGGACTGCATCTTCTGGAAGCGGCGGATGATACCCGTCTTGTCCTCCAGCTCCTGCATGATGCCCTCAGCCCGGACGATGACGTCCCGGACGCCCTGGCGGGTGATGTCGTAGTTCTCGGCAATCTCGGCCAGAGAGAGGTCCTCATTATAGTAGAGGTCAAAGAATTCCTTCTGACGGTCGGTGAGCATATCACCATAGAAGTCGAACAGGAGCGCCATGCGGTAAGCCTGGTTTTTCATTCTTCAGCCTCCTTTCGGTTTCGTAAAGCGCATCAGCTTTACAACGTTGGTTATGATACAATATTTTGTGGTTTTTGTCAAGACGAAAATGGGGGATAACCGAGGGAAATTTTCCGTCAACCTGAACAGAGAGACGGTTGGTACTCCTTTTTCAGTCCATGGGGACAATCTTTTGGATTTGGGGGTGTCAAACAGGGGGATTCGATGTATAATAAAGGCTGTCAATTTTTCCATGGGTCTCTGACAAATCCGTCCAAAGGGGCGGGCAGCGGAGAGGCCAGAAAGGATGAGTGCGGATGACCCAAGTCACCCGAACAGAACTGATGCCCGGCGTGTATCTCACGGCGGTGCACACAATGAAATTCAAATCCTCCTATATGGGGATTCAGCTCCTCACGCCCCTGAGCGAGGAGCATGCCGCCGCCAATGCACTGGTCCCCATGGTGTTGCGGCAGGGTACCGAGCGCTGCCCGGACATGGAGCGGCTGTCCGCCGCGTTGGACGAGCTGTACGGCGGCTCGGTGGAGCCCATTGTCCGCAAGAAGGGCGAGACCCAGTGCGTGGGCTTTGTGGCCAGCTTCCTGGACGACGCGTACGTCCCCGACGGTACGCTCATTCTGGAGCAGGCGGCCGCTCTGCTGGGGGAGCTGCTGCTCACCCCCGCCAGAGAGAACGGCGGATTTGTCTCCGCCTATGTGGAGCGGGAGCGGGCCAACCTGGTGGACCGTATCCGAGCCCAGGTCAACGACAAGCGGCAGTACGCCGTGCTCCGGCTGGTGCAGTTGATGTGCCAGGGAGAGCCCTACGGCGTAGACCGGCTGGGCAGCGAGGCCAACGCCGCCGCCATCACCGGCGAGGCGCTGTGGGAACGCTATCAGGCGCTGCTGTCCGGCGCCCGGGTAGAGCTCTATTTCTCTGGCTCCGCCCCCTTTGAGCGGGTGGAGGCTGCCTTCCGCAGCGCCCTTGCCGGGCTGAAGGGCCGGACGGTTGCCCCCGTCTCTATCTGCCGGAATACGCTCAGCGGGGGAGAAGAGAAGCCCCGGAACTTTGAGGACGCGCTGGACGTGACCCAGGGCAAGCTGTCCATGGGCCTGCGCACTGATATTAAGGTGACGGACGAGGAGTACCCCGCTCTGATGCTCTTCAACGCCGTGTTCGGCGGCACCACCACCTCCAAGCTCTTCCTGAATGTAAGAGAGAAGCTGTCCCTGTGCTACTACGCCAGCTCTCAGCTGGAGAAGTTTAAGGGCCTGATGCTGGTGTCCTCCGGCGTGGAGTTCGACAAGCGGGAGGCCGCTCAGAGCGAGATTCTCGCCCAGCTGGAGAAGTGCCGCCGGGGCGAGATTGAGCCCTGGGAGCTGGAGGCTGCGCGGCGCAGCGGGGTGAACAGTCTGAAGAGCATGCTGGACAGCCAGGGCCGCATGGAGGACTTCTGGCTGGGTCTGGCTGTGGAACCCGGGGACGCGCCCGAGGACCTGGCCGCTAGGCTGGAGCAGGTCACCGTGGACCAGGTGGCCGCTGCCGCCCGCCGGGTGCGGCTGGACAGCATCTATTTCCTCAAGGGGAAGGAGGATCGCCAGTGAATCGCAAGGAATACCCCCGCATGGGGGAGACGGTCTTTTCCGCCCGGCTGGACAACGGACTGACCGTGTATGTGGACGTAAAGCCGGACTTTCAGAAGAGCTACGCCTTTTTTGCCACCGACTACGGCGGAATGGACATGAAGTTCCAGCTGGACGGCCAGTGGCATGACACCCCCGCCGGAGTGGCCCATTTCCTGGAGCACAAGACCTTTGACACCAAGGACGGCAACGCCCTCCAGGACCTGGCCGCCAACGGCGCCAGCCCCAATGCCTTCACCAGTTCGGCCATTACAGGCTACTACTTTGAGAGCACCGAGAAGTTCTATGAGAACCTGAGGATTCTCCTCTCCTTTGTCTCCCAGCCCTACTACACCCAGGAGAGCGTGGACAAGGAGCAGGGCATCATCGGTCAGGAGATCCGGATGATTGAGGATGACCCGGAGAACCAGGTGTACTACGCCATGCTGGAGGGGCTGTATGTCAACCACCCCATCCGCACCTCGGTGGCCGGGACCATTGAGTCCATCTCCCACATCACCGCCGACACTCTAAATCTGTGCCACAGCGCCTTCTATAACCCTGGCAACATGGTGCTCTGTGTGGCGGGCAACGTGGACCCGGAGAAGGTGCTGGAGATGGCCCGGGAGATTCTGCCCAAGGAGGGCAAGGGCTCCATTCCCAGGGACTATGGTCCTGCTGAGCCCGCAGCCGCGGCTAAGAGCCGGACGGAGCTGAAGATGGAGGTGTCCACCCCCATCTTCCAGCTGGGCTGGAAGATGGAGCCGGCGCCCAAAGGGGAGGAGCAGTTCCGGCAGAAGCTGATTGCTGAGCTTGCCTGCGAGGCTCTGCTGGGCAACTCCAGCCCGCTGTATGTCCGTCTGTACCGGGATGGACTCATCAACAGCAGCTTCTCCTACGGCTTTGACGGCTATCCTTCCTGTGCCTACGCTGTGGCCGGCGGCGAGAGCACCGACCCGGACGCTGTGGCCGCCGCCATTGCCGACGAGGCGGCCCGGATTGGAAGCGAGGGTGTGGACGCCGCCCTCTTTGCCAGGTTGAAGAAGGGCCTGTACGGCGCCAGGGTGCGCAGCCTCAACTCCTTTGAGAATATCTGTGTGGGTATGGCCCAGGCCTATTTCACAGGCTACGACATGCTCCGGTTCCCCGAGGTCTTTGAGGGCATCAGTCAGGCGGACGTGGAGGAGTGCATCCGCACCTGCTTTACGCCGGAGCGGGCGGCACTGGCCGTGGTGCAGCCGGGGGAGGGACAGGCATGACCAACACCGTCTTTTTCCCCGGCCTGGGGCTGGAGTTCACCCTGAACCGGGTGGCGGCTGCTCCATTCGGATTCAATATCTACTGGTACGCCGTCATCATTGTCTCAGGCGCCATTCTGGCCTGGTTCTACTGCAGCCGCAAGGGTCCCAAGCTGGGCATCAGTGACGACGACCTGACCGACCTTCTCATCTTTGCCGTGCCCCTTGCCCTGGTAGGGGCGCGGCTGTACTACATTCTGTTCTACCTGGACCTGTTCAAAAACGAGGACGGCAGCCTGAACTTTGGCAAGATGCTGGACGTGCGGGACGGCGGACTGGCCATCTACGGCGGCGTCATCGCGGCAGTGATTGTGCTGTTCTTTGTCTGCCGGTACAAGAAGATTCCCTTCCTGGCCTTTGCCGACCTGGGCGGCATGGGCCTGCTCATCGGCCAGTGTATCGGCCGGTGGGGCAATTTCGTCAACGTGGAGGCTTACGGTGGCCTGACCGAGCTGCCCTGGCGGATGTGCTCGGAGAAGATCGCAAACGAGCTGTACGCCAAGGGGCTGGTGGATGCCTCCGGATGGCAGCAGGTGGTGGATGGTACCCTGGGCGTCCATCCCACCTTCTTCTATGAGTCGGCCTGGAACCTGGTGGGCTTCCTGCTTATTGTGTTCATCTCCCGGAACTGGCGCAAGTTCGACGGCCAGCTCTTCTTTACCTACCTGGCCTGGTACGGTGTGGGCCGCGGCATCATCGAGGGCATGCGCACCGACAGCCTCTACTTTATGAATACCCCCATCCGGGTGTCCCAGGTGCTGGGCTTTGCCTCCGCGCTGGCGGCAATCATCCTGTGGGTGTGGTTCTACCTGCACCGGCCTGCGCCGGATCAGCTGTGGGTGCACCGCCGGGCCGCTCTGGAGGCAGCTAAAGCAGCCAACGAGAAAAAGGAGGACGAGGACAATGGCAGCGACCATCATTGACGGAAAGGCCCTGGCGGCCAAGTGCAAGGCCAGAATCAAGGAAGAGGTGGAGCGCCTCTCCAAACGGCCCGGTCTGGCCGTCATCATCGTGGGGGACAATCCCGCCTCCCGCATCTACGTCAACCACAAGAAGAAGGACTGTGCCGAGTGCGGCATTTACAGCGAGGAGTACGCTCTTCCCGAGTGCGCCCGGCAGGAGGAGCTGCTGGAGCTCATCGACCTGCTCAACGGCAGGGAGGACATCGACGGCATTCTGGTCCAGCTGCCTCTGCCTGCCCAGTTTGACGAGAAGGCGGTGCTCAACGCCATTGACCCCGGCAAGGACGTGGACTGCTTCCACCCCTACAATGTGGGCCAGCTGATGATTGGGGAGCACACCTTCCTGCCCTGCACTCCGGCCGGCGTGATGGCCATGCTGGACGAGTACGGCATTGACCCCGCCGGGAAGCACGCGGTGGTGGTGGGCCGCTCCAACATCGTGGGCAAGCCTCAGGCTATGCTGCTGCTCCAGCGCCACGCCACGGTGACTATCTGCCACTCCCGTACCCCCAACCTGGCTGAAATCACCCGCCAGGCCGACATCCTGGTGGCGGCAGTGGGGAAGACCGGCCTCATCACCGCCGACATGGTGAAGGAGGGGGCCGCCGTCATCGACGTGGCCATGAACCGGAACGAGGAAGGCAAGCTCTGCGGCGACGTGGACTTCGAGGCCGTAAAGGAGAAGGCCTCCTTTATCACCCCGGTGCCCGGCGGCGTGGGACCCATGACCCGGGTCATGCTGCTGGAGAATACCCTCACCGCGGCGAAGGTCCACGGGAAATAAGAAAAAGAGCCTGGAGCACATTTTTTGTGCTCCAGGCTCTTTTCATAACAGGAAAGAAGGGTGCAAAAAGGCCCCTGCGCTTAAGCGCAGGGGCCTTTTCTCAGTTCAGAGAGAATCACACGGCGCGGGTGACCTTACCCGAACGGAGGCATCTGGTGCACACATAGACGTGCTTGGGCGCACCGTCCACGATCGCCTTAACACGCTTCACGTTGGGCTTCCAGGGACGGTTGGTGCGGCGGTGAGAGTGGGACACCTGAATGCCGAACACAACGCCCTTGTCGCAAAATTCACACTTGGCCATTCGCTAAACCTCCTCGCTCGTCAGGTTTTGCTTACAAAGCATCGACTGATATAATAACAGAAACTGTGGGAAAATGCAAGCATTTTTTCAAAGAAAGATAAACTGGACAAAAAACAGGGCAAACTATGGGGAAAGAGGGAAGAATGGCCGTATTTTCGTCCGTACATATGGAGAACAAAAAGTTGAAGATTTAATCCAGTCCTGCCGCAGCCACCAGATCGGCCATGGAATAGAGGCCGGGCTTCTCCACACAGGCCAGGAAACGGGCTGCCTTGACCGCACCGGCGGCAAAGACCTCCCGGGACTGGGCGGAGTGGTGCAGCTCAATGACCTCGTCCCGTCCGGCGAAAATGATCTCGTGGTCGCCCACGATGGTGCCGCCCCGGACGGAGGAGATTCCAATCTCGTGGGAGTCTCTGGGCTTGCGGACGGACTGCCGCTCATAGACGTACTGGGGCTGGTAGGGGAGGGCGGAGGCGGCGGCATCGGCGATCATCAGGGCGGTGCCGCTGGGGGCGTCCACCTTCCGGTGGTGGTGCCGCTCCACAATCTCCACGTCATAGTCGCTGCCCAGGATGGAGGCCGCACGGCGCACCAGCTCCAGCAGCACATTGATGCCCAGGGACATGTTCCCGGAGCGGAAAATGGGCACCAGCTTAGCCGCCTCATCAATGGCGGTCAGCTGCTCCTGGGAGTAGCCGGTAGTGGCCAGGACCAGGGGGACCTTGCGGGTGGTGCCGAAGTCCAGCAGGCCCTGGAGGGCGGCAGGGCTGGAGAAGTCGATGACCGCGTCCACCTCGCCCTCAAACTCGGCAGGGGAGGTGCATACCTTGAAGTCCCGGTCGCTGTTGCCCAGGATATCAAAGCCCACGGCGATTTCAATGTCCGGCGCGGAGCGGCAGATGTCCTCCACCACCCGGCCCATGTGGCCGTTGCAGCCGGAAATGCCAATTCGGAGCATAATTCAACGTCCCTTTCCGGATAAAATCAGAGCAGACCCATCCGCTGCATGGAGGCCCGCAGGGTCTCCAGGTGGGCGGGGGAGATGTCGCACAGGGGCAGGCGGAGCCCGCCGGCCTTCATGCCCATCAGGTCCATGGCGGCCTTGATGGGGATGGGGTTGACCTCAATGAAGAGGGCGTCGATGAGGTCCATGTACTCCACCTGGAGCTTGGAGGCTGCGGCAAAGTCGTTGTCCAGGCACAGGTGGCTCATCTCCACCATGGTCTTGGGGACGATGTTGGCGGCCACCGAGATGACGCCCTTGGCGCCCAGGCTCATCATGGGCACCACCTGATCGTCGTTGCCGGACCAGATGTAGAAGTCATCCCCGCAGAGGAAGCGGGTGTGGGCCAGCAGGGAGAAGTTGCCGCTGGCCTCCTTGACGCCGTTGAACCGGGGGTTCTCGGAGAGAATCTTGTAGGTCTCGGCGGCGAAGGAAACGCCGGTACGGGAGGGCACATTGTAGAGGATGATGGGCAGCTCCACCCGGTCGGCGATATACTCGTAGTGCTTGATAAGACCGGTCTGGGAGCACTTGTTGTAGTAGGGCGTCACCAGCAGCAGGGCGTCGGCGCCGGAATCCTGGGCGTGCTGGCACAGGTACACGGCGGCGGTGGTGTCATTGCTGCCGGCGCCGGCGATGACCTTGACCCGGTGGTTGACGTGCTTGACGCAGAACTCCACGGCGGCAATGTGCTCCCGGATGCTCATGGTGGAGCTCTCACCGGTGGTGCCGCAGACGCACAGGGCGTCGATGCCGCTGGCAATCTGGGCGTCAATCTGGGCGGCAAAGGCGTCGTAGTTGATGGCGCCGCTGTCGTCAAAAGGGGTAACCAGCGCGGTGCAGGCGCCGGTAAAGACGGGCTCTCTCATAGATGTGACCTCCTCAAAGTCGGGATGGGTAAGAAATCAGGCGCGGGGCTCGATGTAGCCCTCGGCGCACAGCAGCTCGGCCAGCAGCACGCCGCCGCCGGCAGCGCCCCGGAGGGTGTTGTGGGACAGGCAGACGAACTTGTAGTCGTACTGGGTGTCGGGACGGAGACGGCCCACAGAGATGGCCATGCCGCCCTCCAGCTCCCGGTCCAGCTTGGCCTGGGGACGGTCGGGCTCCTCAAAGTAGTGGATGAACTGCTTGGGGGCGGTGGGCAGGTCCAGCTCCTGGGCGCGGCCCTTGTAGGACGCCCACAGAGCCTTGATCTCCTCCTCGGTGGGCTTGTGCTCAAAGTCCACGAATACGGCGGCGGTGTGGCCGTTGGACACGGGCACACGCAGGCACTGGGAGGTGATGGCGGGGGAGTCGGCGGTGACGATGACGCCGTTTTCCAGCTTGCCCCACACCTTCAGGGGCTCCTTCTCGCTCTTCTCCTCCTCGCCGCCGATGTAGGGGATCAGGTTATCCACCATCTCGGGCCAGGTCTTGAAGGTCTTGCCCGCGCCGGAGATAGCCTGATAGGTGCAGGCCAGCACCCGCTTGAGGCCGAAGGCCTCCTTCAGGGGGTGCAGGGCGGGGACGTAGCTCTGGATGGAGCAGTTGGATTTGACGGCGATAAAGCCGCGGGTGGTGCCCAGACGGCGGCGCTGGGCCTCGATGACCCGGATGTGGTCGGCGTTGATCTCAGGCACCACCATGGGCACGTCGGGGGTCCAGCGGTTGGCGGAGTTGTTGGACACGACGGGACACTCGTGGCGGGCGTAGTTCTCCTCCAGGGCCAGAATCTCGTCCTTCTTCATGTCCACCGCGCAGAAGACAAAGTCCACCATGGCGGCGATTTTGTCCACGTCCTCCTGGGCGTTCATGACGACCAGCTTTTTGGCCTCCTCGGGCATGGGAGTGTCCATGGCCCAGCGGTCGCCGATGGCCTCCTCATAGGTCTTGCCGGCGCTGCGGCCGCTGGCCGCCACAACGGTGAGATTGAACCAGGGGTGATGCTCCATCAGGGTGACAAAACGCTGGCCCACCATACCGGTGGCGCCGATGACGCCTACTTTGTACTGCTTCATGTTCAGGACCTCCATCGCTCTCTTTTAACTTTATGCTATTCCGGCTCCGGCCGATTTAAGACCAGATTCGGTAGGGAAAACAAAATGAGTCGCTGTCACTTTGAAAATATCTCAGAATAAAAAAAGAAATCAGCGGGTTTACATACCGGCTGATTTTGTACTATAATGTCAGAGACGGTCACCGTCCCCGGCACTACAAAAGCAGACAGCACTCCGCCGGAGGACCGGCGACAGTCGCAGGGCTGATGTGCCCGGCGCCCAGGAAAGACGGTTCCGTACCCGCATTTCCTTCGGCGGTTTTCCCTTTGACGCGGGTCACCGGGCCAACGGAGCCCTCACCGCGCTACTTTTGAAAACCGCAACCTCTATCTTGCAGTGATTCAGTTGATTTTTGAAAATAGTATCACAACCGCTTTGCCCTGTCAATACAGGGAATGGCGGCTATCCCAGATATTTGGAGTTTCCTATGAAAAAAACGCTGATGAAATTTGCCACGCTGGCTCTTGCAGCCGCGCTGACCCTTCCCGCCCTTCCCTCAGCTGCCCAGGCGGCCAGCATCCCTATGAGCGCCAGCATCCGCATCGGGCTGACCTACGGCACTGACGCTGTTCCAGGCGCCAACCTGCTCAACAGTACTGGCAGCGGCTATCGGCTGGGCTACTATGATGACAGCCTCAACTTTGTCCAGCTGGGCTACACCACAGAGACCGGTATCTCCATTGTCAAGACCCAGAACGTGTGGTACGGACCGCTCTCCACCGGCCTGAGCGGCTATACGGACACCCAGACCTCTTCCATCGCCGTGGGCTGCTACCACATCCAACTGCCCGGCACCTACACCACCTTTGAAGAGGCCTCCGCCGCCGCTGCGACCGTGTCCGGCGGATTCCCCGCCTGGACCAACGGGACCTATACCGTGCGGATGGGGTCGTACCTTACCTCAGAGGAGGCCAACACAGCCCTGACCGCATTGGGCGTCTCTGGTGCCACGGTCACCGGAACCAGCAGCTACGGCGTGTCTGTGGTCAAGACGGGCACAAGCACCATTCTCTTTCAGTTTGACGGCGGCTCGTCCCTGTCTCTGGGCGTGATGCCCGGACTGGACAACTCGGTCAAGACCCTGACCTGGTACGCCAAGCGGAAGTACTACGGCGGGTTCCGCTACCAGCGCATCAACGGCGGCAACCTGACGGTGGTCAATGTGGTGGATCGTGAGGACTACATCAACTGCGTCATCTCCCAGGAGATGAGCCCCTCCTGGCCGGTGGAGGCACTGAAGGCCCAGGCGGTCACCGCCCGGAGCTACGCCGCCTCCTGCACAGGACGCCACACCTCCAGCGGTTTTGACCTGTGCGCCACCACCCACTGCCAGGCCTATCCCGGCGCAGGCTCTGTCAACGACAATACATACCGGGCAGCCCAGGAGACGTCGGGCCAGTACGTATGGTACAACGGCTCCATTGCGGAGACCTATTATTTCTCCTCGGACGGCGGCGCTACGGAGAGCGCCAAGAACGTCTGGGGCGGCGACCTGCCCTACTTAGTTGGTGTCACGGACCCCTGGGAGGCCACGGTGGCCAGCAAAATTTCCGGCTACAACTGGAGCTACACTTTTACCGCCGATGAGCTGGCCGCCAAGTTGCGGGCCTCCGGCCGTAATTGCGGTACGCTGGCCAGCGTGCGGGTGTCAGAATACACGGCCACGGGAAATGTAAGGGCATTGACCTTTACGGATACAAAGGGCAGTAGCTGGACCATCACCGGCTGCGACAACTGCCGGATCTTCCTGGGGGTGAAGTCGCCCCGGTTCACCGTCACTGGCGGAAGCGGCGGGAGCTACTACGTCAACGAGGACGGCGGAACACTGTCCTCTGTCTCGGGGGCCTACGCCATTGACGGCAGCGGCAATGTGTCCGCCATCAGCGGTACGCCCTATGTCATCACCGGCAGCGGCACAGAGGTGCTGACCTCCTCCGGCTCCACAGGCGGCAGTTTCACCTTCACCGGAACCGGCTACGGCCACAACGTGGGCATGAGCCAGTGGGGTGCCTACGCCATGGCCCAGGCAGGGAAGACCTATGTGGACATTCTGAAGTTCTACTACACCGGCGTGGAAATCCGATAAGGAAACCGGCGTGTTATTTTCAATCTGAAAGCAGGGAACAACAAGAGCATGGAACTGAAAACATCTGATTTTTACTACGACCTTCCCCAGGAGCTGATTGCCCAGACGCCGCTGGACCGGCGGGACGGCTCCCGGCTGATGGTGCTCAACAAGGAGACGGGGGAGACCTCCCACCACCACTTCTATGAGCTGCCCAACTTCCTCCGTCCCGGCGACTGCCTGGTGCTCAACGACTCCCGGGTGCTGCCCGCTCGTCTGCTGGGCCACCGGGAGCCCACGGGCGGCGCGGTGGAGGTACTGTTGCTTATCGACCGGGGCAACAAGGTCTGGGAGTGCCTGGTGCGGCCCGGACGGAAGGTGAAGCCGGGAACCAAGCTCTCCTTCGGCGACGGCCTGCTGACCGCCGACGTGCTGGAGGAGGTGGAAGGCGGAAACCGGCTGATTGAATTCCACTACGAGGGAATTTTCCTTGAAATTCTGGAGCAGCTGGGCAAGATGCCTCTGCCGCCCTACATCAAGGAGGAGCTCAACGACCCGGAGCGGTACCAGACCGTGTACTCCCGAGAGGTTGGCTCCGCCGCCGCCCCCACCGCCGGCCTCCACTTCACCAAGGAGCTGCTGGCGCAGATTGAGGCCATGGGCGTGCGCCTGGCCTATGTGACCCTCCATGTTGGCCTGGGCACCTTCCGGCCTGTAAAGGAAGAGAACATTACAGACCATGAGATGCACGCCGAGTACTGCATGATCTCCCAGAAGACGGCGGACATCATCAACGAGACCAGGGCCAACGGCGGCCGGGTCATCTGTGTGGGCACCACCTCCTGCCGGACCATTGAGAGCTGGGCCGCCGAGGACGGCACCCTGAAGGAGAGCGCCGGCTGGACCAGCATCTACATCTACCCCGGCTACCGCTTCAAGGTGTTGGATTGCCTCATCACCAACTTCCACCTGCCCGAGTCCACCCTGGTGATGCTGGTCTCCGCCCTGGCCGGCCGTGAGAACATCCTGAACGCCTATGCGGAGGCGGTGCGGGAGAAGTATCGGTTCTTCTCCTTCGGCGACGCCATGTTTATCTGTTAAAACGCAACAACGGCCCTGCCGCAAGTTCTGCGGCAGGGCCGTTTTATGCTGTGGGGCGTTCAGGGGGTGTTGATGACCACGGAGGTGCCGTCCCAGTCGACAGCGAAGCCCAGAGCCTCGCCCAGGTCCCGGAGCTTGAAGTAGGTGTATCCCGCGCCGGAGGCGTCGGTGATGGTGATGGCGTGGAGGTCAGTCTTGACGCCATTCACCAGGACGGAGGCCTGGTTCTCCGTGTAGCTCTGGTCGCCGGAGAAGGGGGTGGACATCTCGGAGCCGTTGGGAGTGGTGTAGGCCGCGTTGGTGGTGATGGTGATGGCTCCGGCGGCGCCGTCCCAGCCCACGTTGAACTGGGCGGCAGTACCGTTGAGCACGTGGGCCACGTCCCGCAGCTTGAGATAGTTGGTGCCGTTGCCGTTGGCGTCCTTGAGCATGTAGGCGTCAAAGTCCACGGCCTGGCCGTTCACCAGGATGGGGCGGGGGGTGGCGTAGGCGGTGTTGACAGCGGGCTGTTCAGGCGTCTCGGGCACGGATGCACCGTCAGGCGCAATGACAGCGTAACGGGCCTTCTCACCATCGGCAGTCTGGTAGACGAGATAATCTCCGTCCTTCACACCGGTCAGAGGCAGTCGGTCGCCGTCATTGGGGCCGCCGGTGATGGTGAGGGGAGACTGGAACGTGAGGGAGGAGTCGCTGCCGCTGAGATGGAAGTCCACGGCGCTCCGTTTATTTCCCTGGAGGATGAGGGAGCCGGTGCCCGTGATGGTGATGTGTTCTCCGTTGCTCAATGTGGACAGGCCCAGCTGCTCGGCCTTGTTGACGCTGCCGTCCGCCAGGCACAGCGTCCAGTTGTCGGAATTTCCGGAATAGACGGAGAAATAGACGTTTTTGCAGTCAAGTCCGTTCAGAGTGAGGGTCTGGGTGGCGCTGTCGTAGCTCCAGCCGTCGCCGCTGGCGCTCTCGTCCACATAGCAGCCCACGAGGGTCCCGTCCCGGTAGAGGATTTCGATGTCGTAGAGGCTGCCACCTGCCAGGGCGGGGACGGACAGGCTCAGGCAGAGCGCCAGAGCCAGGAGGAGGGACAGGAAGGTCTTTCTTTGCTTCATGTGCGGGTTCATCCTTTCTTGTATGCCGGTTTCCGGCTGTGTGGCGTTCCCGGGTCCGGCATACAGGCCATTCTTGAAAACAGCGGAGAATCCACCTATAATGAATAGCGATGTATCACAGGACGGAGGAACGCCGGTATGGTCAGTGTAGTGTTGGAGAAGGACGGTTTCAAGGTGTTGCGCACAAACGTCGGTCTTCCTGTAAAAATTAGCATGCCGCACCCCACGGAGAGGCTGAACCGTCCATGACCACCATACAGACATACGCCCTGAACGCACTGCTGGGCATTCCCCAGACCGCGATACAGATTTGGGTGTTTCTCCGTCTATTCTATGTGCGGCGGCCGGTCTGCTATGGAGTTACCTACACACTGGCCCTGCTGGGAATCCAGCTTGTGTACGGAGCGGCGGAGACGGTGTGGGCGGGCGCTTATCTCAGCTCCTCCCGTATTGCGGTGACGCTGGCCGCTGTGGTTGTCATCCCCTGTTGTTTCAGCATGGAGGGGAAGGGCAAGACCATTCTCTTCGGTATTGCCCAATTGCCCAGATGGCGCTGCTGCTGCTTGCGGACCTGATATACAGCAGATCGCTGACTGTGCTACTTGGAGAGAATATTCTCAATGAGCTGCTCCTTCATCCGGTGCTCCTCACCGCCATCAAGCTGCTCTACGCCCTATTCGTCCTGCTGCTGAACTTCGGGTTTTGCAGCATCTGGAGCAGGCTGGTCAGCCACGGAGAGGTGGGGTGGGACGCACCGTTTCTGCTGTTCATTCTGGGGCGGTGCGTGTCCATCATCATGCTGGACTATTTCATCTGGACGCTGACCCCTGAGATGCCGCTGACACTCTCTCTGCTCTGTCTGCTGGTGGTTGTGCTTCTGGTGTCGGGCGTGGTGCTGCTCCGCCTGTTTGCCCAGGCGAAGGAGTATTACCGTGCCCAGGAGCGTCAGCGGATGCTGGAGCGTCAGCTGGACCTGCGGCGTACCCGGAAGAGTGAGCTGGAGGCCAACGCCAGACAGATCAGCCAGTTGGGTGACCAGCTCCGAAGCCAGCTGGAGGCAGCGCGGCAGTCCCTCATTGAGAGAGACCTTCCCCGTGCCGGCGGCGCGTTGGACCGTGCGTCCAAACAGCTGAAGGCGGTGCAGGGCACCTACTGCGCACATCCGGTCATAGACGCCGTGATGGCCGACAAGGCCAGACGATGTGAAGCGGAGCATATCCGGCTGGAGTTGGCCCTGGACCTGCCGCCGGAGTTGCCGCAGGACGGTCCGGCGCTGTGCAGTCTGTTCGGAAATCTGCTGGACAACGCGGTGGAGGCCTGCCTCCGCCTGCCTGAAGGCGAGCGGGTTATCCGCTGCCGGGCCGGCTGTCGGGGCGGCTATCTGGTGGTGGAGGAGGAAAATCCTCTTCCTCCACCGTTGGACGAGGCCGCCAAGCGGAGCCGTGTCAGGGCAGGCCGTGGCCTCGGGCTGGAGATTCTGTCCGGCATTGCCCGGCGGTATGGGGGAGAAGTGGAGACACAGCAGCGAGACGGCCGCTTTCAGGTCACTGTCTGGCTGGGGCTGGACGCTCCGCCGGAGGGAGAGGGGGAGAACCATGGATAATCTCTGTCCGCTGGCGGTGTTTCTCCTGTTCTTCATCCCCAGCGCCTGCTTTTACCGCTTCTGCAAAAAGAGCGTGCTTCCCCGGTGGCGGTACGCCCTCGTTTTGCTCCCGGGCAGCCAGGGCGCTGTGCTGGCGGTCATTCTGTCCGTTATACAGTCCTTCCCGCAGGAGGGCAGCGGCGCCCGCTGGCTGTTTTCTCTCCTGCTGCCGGTTCAGATGCTGGCGGACGTACTGCTGCTCCGGCTTCTTGGCCGCCTGGAGGACGGCTACCAGAGCCGCAGCCGCAAGGCTGAGCTGGAGCATCAGCTGGCACTGCTGGACGCCTACTACGCCGGCCTTCTGGAGCGGGAACAGGCTGTCCGCCGGATGCGGCACGATATCAACAACCATCTGCAGACCATTGCGTGTCTGCTGGAGCGGGGCGACGCGGCGGCAGCCAGTGCACATCTGGACCGCATGGACGCCCTGCTGGCGGCATCCGGGAAGCCGCCGGAACACCCTGCCGGGAGGTGAAAGACCATGTGGAATGTGCTGATTTGTGACGACCAGCGGGAGCAGTGCGGACGGCTGGCGGAGCTGCCCGGGGAGGACCCGGAGCTGCGTGTTTCCTGCTGTACCTCAACGCGGGAGCTGGAGGAGATTTGTGCTCCCCGGCGGCCTGACATCCTTCTGATGGATATCTGCCTGGGGGAGGAGAGCGGGATTGAGCTGGTCAAGCGCCTGGTGCCTGAGACAGCAGGCATTCAGGTTATATATGTGACGGGGTATGTGGAGTACTGCACCAAGGTCTACGAGACGGAGCACATCAGCTTTCTGCTCAAGCCGGTGGACAGGGTGGAGCTGCTTCAGGCCGTAACCCGGGCGAAGGAACGGCTGGTACGCCGCCGCACAGAGGGGCTGACGCTCCAGACCAAGAGCGCGGTCTACTTTCTGCCCTTTGCCGAAATCCGGTATCTGGAGAGCCAGGGACGGCAGGTGCGCTGCGTAACCGACCACGGCACCTGTGAGAGCTATGCCAGGCTGAGCGAGCTGGAAGGCCAGCTGAACGACCGCTTTTTCCAGTGTCATAAGAGCTTTGTGGTGAACATGGACCGGGTCACCGCCTTTGCGTCTACCTGCTTCACGCTCAGCACCGGGGAGCGGATTCCGGTCAGCACACGCCAGAGGGCGGAGGCCAGACTGCGTTTTCTCCAGTCACTGAAGGAGGGCTTCCCTGATGGAAGCCGAAGCGGAACCTAGCGCTTGGCGGCAGCCCATCCAATATGCTGTGTTATCTCTGCGCCTCTTGCCAAGCGGAGACGGTTTTGCTATGATAATGTCCGATGAACAGACCGCGGGGCGGTTGTTTGACTAGACTGAATGTAAAAGGAGTTTTTGCGTGTTTGAAGTAGTCAAGACTGAGGGCAGAGCCCGGCGTGGCGTGTTTACCTGCGCCCACGGAACGGTACAGACCCCTGTTTTTATGAACGTCGGCACCCAGGGCGCCATCAAGGGCGCGGTGTCGGCCCACGACCTGAAGGATGTTGGCTGCCAGATTGAGCTGTCCAACACTTATCACCTCCATCTCCGTCCCGGTGACGGCGTTGTAAAGGAGATGGGCGGCCTCCACAAGTTTATGGACTGGAGCGGCCCCATTCTCACCGACTCCGGCGGGTTCCAGGTGTTCTCCCTGTCCGGCCTGCGGAAGATCACCGAGGAGGGCGTCACCTTCGCCTCCCACATCGACGGACGCCGGGTCTTTATGGGCCCGGAGGAGAGCATGCGCATCCAGTCCAACCTGGGCAGCGACATCGCCATGGCCTTTGATGAATGCGTGGCCAACCCCTCCACCAGGGAGTATGTCAAGCCCTCCTGCGAGCGGACCCTCCGCTGGCTGGCCCGGTGCAAGGAGGAGCACGACCGGCTCAACAGCCTGCCCGACACGGTCAACCCTCACCAGATGCTCTTCGGCATCAACCAGGGCGGCATTTACCCCGACCTGCGGGTGTGGCACATGAAGGAGACTGCCAAAATCGACTGCGACGGCTACGCCATCGGCGGTCTGGCGGTAGGGGAGCCCACCCAGACCATGTACGACATCATTGACGCCGTGGAGCCCCACATGCCCAAGGACAAGCCCCGGTATCTGATGGGCGTGGGCACGCCCTCCAACATCATTGAGGCGGTTGCCCGGGGCGTGGACTTCTTCGACTGCGTCATGCCCGCCCGCAACGCCCGCCACGGGAAGCTGTACACCTGGGAGGGCACGCTGAACATCAAGAACGAGAAGTACAAGACAGACCCCACCCCCATCGACCCCACCTGCACCTGTCCGGCCTGCCAGTCCTTCTCACGTGCCTACCTGCGCCACCTGTTTGCGGCAGGGGAGATGCTGGCCATGCGTCTGGCGGTGCTCCATAATCTCCACTTCTACAATGAGCTGATGGTCCGCATTCGTGCCGCACTGGATGAGGGTACCTTTGAGGAATTCCGTCGGACATACAGCGGAAAGTTGGACGCTCCCATCGGAAATTCTTAAAGAGGACTTGCCAAGCGGAGTGAATGCCGCTATAATGTATAAAGTTGCCACAGGGCATAAGAGCAGAAATACTGTGTTTGGAGGAATTGACCTTGGATATCGTTTCCATCGTAATGATCGTCGCAATGCTGGCCATCTTCTACTTCCTGCTGATCCGGCCGGAGAACAAGAAGAAAAAGGCCATGGCCGAGATGCGCAACAGCCTGGCGGTGGGTGACCTGATCACCACCATCGGCGGCATTGTGGGCACCATCTGCGCCGTGAAGGAGGACACCATCGTCATTGAGACCGGTGCCGACCGGGTGCGCATCGAGTTCACCAAGTGGGCTGTGTCCACCAAGGGTACTCAGACCTCTGAGGATGCCGCTCCTGCCAAGGACGAGAAGGAAAAGAAGTAATTCCCAGCTGTCAGAACAGCCGACCGCATCTGCGGCCGGCTGTTTTTCATGTCCGGTACGGATGAAAGTGAAAAA
Organism: Pseudoflavonifractor sp.; assembly: GCF_050943825.1. Lineage (NCBI taxonomy): Bacteria > Bacillati > Bacillota > Clostridia > Eubacteriales > Oscillospiraceae > Pseudoflavonifractor > Pseudoflavonifractor sp. Next base: position 143,927 of record NZ_JBMNPX010000001.1, on the reverse strand, counting down.
GCAGACATGCCGGGCGATAGCGCGGCATATGATCCACCAGACAAGCACAATGTCTGGGAGGGGAATGGAATGAAACATATGGAAGAGGATCAGGGGACCAGACTGGTCCGCTGTGTGCTTGGGGTGCTGTTGGGCGGTGCCGTAGCGCTGCTGGGTTGCTTTTTCTTTCTCCTGTTGGCCTCGATCGGAATTTCCAAAGGGTGGATAGGGGAGCAGCTGATGTATCAGATGACCATTGTAAGCTGTGTGATTGGCGGCTTTTTGGGCGGAACTGCAGCCATCCGCCGCTGCCGTTCCAGGGCACTGGTTGTGGGACTGCTGACCGGCTGTGTCTTTTTCCTGATCCTGCTCACAGTGGGCGTGCTCTTCTTCGGACCAGCCGCGCCGGAGGAAGGTCTGGCCTTGCTGTGCGGCGCTCTGTGCGGCGGCGCGGCAGCCGGCCTTCTGGGCGCAAAACGCCCCGCCAGGAAAAAGCGGAAGACCCGCCGCTAAAAATGGATTGAAATGGACCGCTTCCTATGCTATAATGAATCGAAGCTCCAAAAAACGACAGTGGAGGAGGGGAAACAGATGAAGCATGTGAAGACTCTTAACGGCGCTACTTTGAAGAACAGCGCTGCTCACGGCGGCTGCGGCGAGTGCCAGACTTCTTGCCAGTCCGCTTGTAAGACCTCTTGCACGGTTGCCAACCAGAAGTGCGAGAACAACAAGTAAGTCGAACAACAAGACTGGAAACGGGGTGGGTTTTGCCCACCCCGTTTCCGTGCCCGTATTAGGAGAGAAAAGAATGGTACATACTTTTACCGCCCTCGGCGTATATGTCGCCGTGGATGTAAACAGCGGCGCTGTCCATGTGCTGGACAAGACCGCCTATGACCTGCTGGAGGCGCTGGACCGGCAGAGCGCCAATCCCGGCCAGCTGGCTGAGCACTGCCCGGCAGAGCTGACCGCCCAGTTGCCCCAGTACAGCGCCGAGGCGCTGGAGGAGGCCTGGCAGGAGCTGTGTGGCCTTCAGGAGGATGGGCTCCTCTTTGTGGAGGACGACTACATCGACCCCGCCGCCGCCGTGGCCATGCAGCGTGAAGCTCCCATCAAGGCCCTGTGCCTGCACGTGTCCCACGACTGCAACCTGCGCTGCAAGTACTGCTTCGCCTCCACCGGCGACTTTGGTACCGGTCACCGCATGACCATGGACTTTGAGACCGCCAAGCGGGCCATTGACTTTGTCATTGAGCGCTCCGGCAAGCGGCGCAACATCGAAGTGGACTTCTTCGGCGGCGAGCCTCTGATGGCCATGGACACCGTGAAGAAGACAGTGGAGTACGCCCGCTCTATTGAGAAAGAGCATGGCAAGTGCTTCCGCTTTACTATCACAACCAACGGCGTCCTGCTCAACGACGAGAACATCGAGTACATCAACCGGGAGATGTCCAACGCCGTCCTCTCCATCGACGGCCGCAAGGAGGTCAACGATCGGATGCGCCCCACCGTGAACGGTAAGGGCAGCTACGACGTGATCGTCCCCAAGTTCCAGAAACTCATCGCCGGCAGGGGAGACAAGGACTACTATCTCCGCGGTACCTTCACCCGGGACAACCTGGACTTTGCCGATGACGTAATGCACATGGCGTCTCTGGGTGCCAAGAATATCTCTGTGGAGCCCGTGGTGGGCGGCCCCGAGGATCCCTATGCCCTTCGTGAGGAGGATGTTCCCACTATTCTGGCTGAGTACGAGAAGCTGGCCGAGGAGCTGCGCAAGCACCCCGAGGTGAACTTCTTCCACTTCAACGTGGACCTGGCCCAGGGTCCCTGCGTCATCAAGCGGCTGCGCGGCTGCGGCGCCGGCTGTGAGTACGTGGCCATCACCCCGGAAGGGGATATCTACCCCTGCCACCAGTTTGTGGGTAACGAGGACTACAAACTGGGCAACCTCTACGAGGGCACCTTCAACATGGAGATTTCCAAGGCATTCTCCAACCTCAATATTTACACCAGAGAGGACTGCAAGGACTGCTGGGCCCGATTCTACTGCTCCGGCGGTTGCAGTGCCTCCAACCTGCTTGTCAATGGAGACATAAAAAAGCCCCACCATGTGGGATGTGAGCTGGAACGTAAGCGTCTTGAATGTGCCATCGCTCTGCGGGCCATTGCGGCAGGTATGGCTGAGTGATATACAAACTGTAATTATACAGATTGTAATCATCTGGTTTTCGCGTTCTAAACCCGGATTATCGCAATATTTGCCTGAAAAATAGCACATTTTTCAACAGAACGGACACCCGTTTTACCAGGTGTCCGTTCTGTTTGTTGACCAAGTTTACATAATTTAAGTTACATAATATTTCGTCATAATGGACAAAAATGATTTTTTTGATTTGTATTTCTTGCGTTGATTCTTCGGAAGGGATATATTATTATCCATAAACTAGCCGAAAAAGAAGGTCTGTCACTTGAAATTGGGATTTATTGGTGCTGGCAATATGTCAGGTGCTATTCTGGACGGCGTTCTGAAGGGCGGCCTTCTCAAGGCAGACCAGCTGTGTGTCTCCAACCGTCATGAAGATAAGCTTGTGCGCTTTGCTCTCCTCGGTGTCCACACTACTACGGATAACCGTCAGGTGGCCCATGAGGCGGATTTGGTTATTCTGGGTATTAAGCCTCAGATGTTCGGTGAAGTCCTCCCTCAGATTGCGGATGAGTTGAGAGGCAAGGGTGTGCTCTCTATTTCGCCGGGCTATTCACTCTCCTGGCTGAGGGAACAGCTTCCCGGATGCCATGTAATGCGTGCTATGCCCAACACCCCCTTGCTGGTTGGAAAAGGCTGTACCGCTCTGGCCCGGACAGACGATGTGCCCGAGGCGCTCTTCGGCGCTGTCAAGGACGTGTTTTCCTCGGCAGGTGAGGTATTTGTGGTGCCGGAGAATTTGATAGATGCTGTGATTGCCATCGCCGGTTCCTCGCCGGCCTACTTCTTCCGTATGGCCGCCGCTATGGTAGACGCCGGTCAGGCTCTGGGACTGGAGCCTGATGATGCACTGCGTATGGCAGCGCTCACCATGGAGGGTTCAGCCCGGATGTTGTTGGAGAGCGGTAAAACCGCCGGAGAGCTGACCCGGCAGGTGTGTTCTCCCGGTGGCACTACTCTGGCGGCGCTGACCGCCTTTGACGATTACCACCTTGAGGACATGGTGGCGCAGGCTATGGAGCGCTGTGTCCGCCGTTCTCAGGAGCTGGGTAAGTAACAGCGCTTCTAATCACGCCGGGACTTGCATAGGTTGGTCATGGAGGTGACGGCCTATGCACAGAGCTGTGGCAGGGGTGTGGGATGTTCCCGCAGAGGGCGGTGGTCCCGCCCTTGCAGCGTTGGGAATCTGTTTCTTTCTGGGCAGTACGGCAGGATGTCTGCTGGCCGCCGCAGCCGGAGGCAGCGGCAGCGAGAGTCTGACATCCTATATTCAGGGATTTCTCTCCGCTGCAGGAGAGGGCGGCGTGCAGCCCCCCGCTCTTTTGCCGCTGCTGTGGGATCTGCTCCGCTGGCCTGTTTTTGTTGTGGCTCTGGGCTTCACAGCACTCGGTGTTCTTGGTATTCCTATTTTGTTTGCTGTCCGGGGGTTTCTGTTGTCCTTTGCAGTGTCCTCCTTTGTTCGTATGTTCGGCAGCGAGGGCTGCTTTGCAGCCACGCTGATTTTCGGGGTATCCGGCGCGGTCAGCATCCCGGCGCTTTTTGTTCTGGGTGTCCAGGGACTGACAGCTTCGGCCCGCCTGGCCGGGCGGACCATGGGGGAGAGCAGGAGAGGCTCCCCCTTTGGCCGGGCCTATTTTCTGCGCTGCGGCATGTGCGCCGGGGCGTTCTGTGTGTGTATACTGCTGGAATACCTGGCCGTCCCCACGCTCGTTGCGTGGGCAGCCGGGATGCTGGCGGCATAGGCGTGTACCTGCCAGGAGGCAGAGCCGCCGAATTCTACATAGGATGGAGACGCGGCAGGGGATGGATTATTTAAAAGAGTATGAGTCATACCTGAAGACAGAGAAAAAGGCGTCCCTCAATACACTCAGTTCCTACCTGCGGGATATCCACCAGTACGCAGGCTGGCTGGAGGGAGAGAACCTGACGGCAGAACAGGCCGGGCAGGCGGATGTGGAGCGGTATGTGAAGCATCTGTCCGGAAAAGGGAAGTCAGTGGCCACGGTGACCAGAAGTCTGGCCTCCATGAAGTCCTTTTACAACTTCCTGATTGGCGCCGGCGTTGTGACTGTCAACCCTGTGCGGGGGATCACCCCTGCCAAGGTGGAGCGGAAGCTGCCTCAGATTCTCACCAGCAAAGAGGTGGACCTCTTTCTGGAGCAGCCCGATCCCTCCGACGCCAAGGGCTGCCGGGACAAGGCCATGCTGGAGCTGCTGTATGCCACTGGCATCCGGGTTTCCGAGCTGATTGGGCTCAATCTGGAGCATGTCAATCTGTCCGCGGGCTTTGTCCGCTGCGTGGGCCGGACCAAGGAGCGGATTATTCCGCTCTATCCCGCCGCCGTGCGGGCGCTGACCGCTTACATGACTCAGGTCCGCCCCCAGATGATTGAGCACCCGGACGAGAAGGCCCTGTTTGTCAACATGAACGGGGAACGTATGAGCCGCCAGGGCTTTTGGAAGATCATCAAGCACTACCAGGAGAAGGCGGGCATCCGTAAGGACATTACCCCCCACACCCTGCGGCACTCTTTTGCAGCTCATCTGCTGGAGAACGGCGCGGACCTGCGGTCCATCCAGGAGATGCTGGGTCACGCCGATATCTCGTCAACCCAGATATACGCTCAGCTGGTGAACCAGAAGCTGAAAGATGTATACAACAAAGCCCATCCCCGCGCATAAGCTGAGGGTGGATACGGGACTTTCGTTTACAATTCTCCTTCTAAAACAGCAGACGCCGCGGCAGAATCTGCCGCGGCGTCTGCTGTTTTATCGCGATAATTCTTTGTTGCGCCACATCCTCCGTCGTGATAGAATAAATCCGTATGTATACCCAGGAGGTTACCATGATCATTTTGGGAATAGACCCTGGCTTCGCCATCGTTGGCTTCGGGGTGCTGGAGGCGGTACCAGGGCGGCAGAGACTGATCCGCTGCGGCGCCATCACCACTCCGGCGGGGCTGCCGTTGCCTGCCCGGCTGCTCCAGATATCGGACGATATGGCCACCCTGCTCCGCCAGTTCAAGCCGGACGCCATGGCGGTGGAGGAGCTGTTCTTCAACCAGAATGTGACCACCGGCATCGGCGTAGCCCAGGCCAGAGGGGTCATTCTGACCGAGGCAGAGCGGGCCTGCGTCCCCATCTTTGAGTACAGCCCCTCCCAGGTCAAACAGGCGGTGGTGGGGTACGGAAAGGCGGAAAAGCGGCAGGTGATGGATATGACCAAACGCCTGCTGGGGCTGAAGGACGTGCCCAAGCCGGATGACGCGGCGGACGCCGTGGCCATCGCCCTGTGCCATGCCCGTTCGTCCTCTTCCAGACTGTCTCTGCTGGACTCCGCCCGACCGGGCAGCGGCCGGTATGCCGTCCGGGATGATCGCCGCTGACAATTGAGAAACACAGTGAGGAACCGATATGTTTTACTATGTGAAAGGCCCTGTGGTCCACATGGCGCCCTATCTGGCCGTTGTGGACTGCGGCGGCGTGGGCTATGCCTGCCGCACCACCAACAACACCCTTGCCCGGCTGAGGAAAGGGGAGAACGCCACTCTCTACACCCACCTCAACGTCCGTGAGGACGCCATGGAGCTCTACGGCTTTGCCAGTGAGAATGAGCTCAGCTGCTTCCAGCTGCTTATCAGCGTGTCCGGCGTGGGGCCCAAGGCGGCGCTGTCCATCCTGTCCTCCACCAGTCCCGAGGGTCTGGCCACGTCCATCATTACCGGCGACGAGAAGGCCCTCACCGTGGCCCCCGGCATCGGCAAGAAGATCGCCCAGCGCATCATTCTGGAGCTCAAGGATAAGCTGGCCAAGGGCCAGCTCACCACCCCCGGCGGAGAGAGCTACGGCGGAACCGGCGTTACGGTCATTCCCCAGAACAAGGCCAGCGAGGCCGCGGCCGCTCTGGCCGTCCTGGGGTACAGCCAGGCCGAGGCGGCTGCCGCCCTGAAGAACATCGACATGGAGGCGCTGGCCCTTGAGGAGATCATCAAGCAGGCGCTGAAGAAGATGGTGAAGTGACCACAAAAACAGCCGGCGGACATCACGTCCGCACGGAAGAGGAAGTGAGCATTTGAGCATCGATTTTTCGGAGAGCGGTTTTGAGACCGAAGAGCCTCTGGTGACCACATCCCTGACCCGGGACGATGAGAACGAGGGCTCCTTACGGCCCAAGACTCTCTCAGAGTACATCGGCCAGAAGAAGGCCAAGGGCAACCTGGAGGTCTTTATCCAGGCGGCCAAGATGCGTGGGGAGCCTCTGGACCACGTGCTGCTCCATGGCCCACCGGGCCTGGGCAAGACCACCCTGTCCGGCATCATCGCCAACGAGATGGGGGTCAACATCCGTATCACCTCCGGCCCCGCCATTGAGAAGCCGGGTGACCTGGCAGCCCTGCTGACCAACCTACAGGAGAATGACATTCTCTTTGTGGACGAGATCCACCGGCTCAACCGCTCGGTGGAGGAGATTCTCTATCCCGCCATGGAGGACTTTGCCATCGACATTATCATTGGCAAGGGCCCTTCCGCCAACTCCATCCGTCTGGACCTGCCCAGATTCACGCTTATCGGCGCCACCACCCGAGCGGGCCAGCTGTCCGCGCCTCTGCGGGACCGCTTCGGCGTCACCCTGCGGCTGGAGCTGTATACCCCTGATGAGCTGGCCCTGATTGTCTCCCGTTCGGCGGGTATTCTGGGCGTGCCTATTGAGGCGGAGGGAGCCATGGAGATTGCAAGACGGAGCCGGGGCACACCCCGTATCGCCAACCGGATGCTCCGCCGGGTGCGGGACTTCGCACAGGTGCGTGCAGGCGGCGTCATCACCCGCGACGTGGCAGATGAGGCCCTCAGCGCCCTGGAGGTGGACTATCTGGGTCTGGACGCCGTGGACCGCCGGATGCTCACCAGCATCATCGAACACTACAGCGGCGGCCCCGTTGGCCTGGAGACCCTGGCAGCCACCATCAATGAAGAGGCCGTCACCCTGGAGGACGTGTATGAGCCCTATCTGATGCAGATGGGTTTCCTGACCCGTACACCCAGAGGCCGCTGCGTCACCCGCCGGGCCTATGAGCATCTGGGGCTGCCCGTGCCCCGGGCTGACGGTCTGGACCAGCTGTCCTTCTGACAAGAGCCAACATCGGGACTGTGTCCCATCCAAATACACACAGCGGAAAGGAATGTTTTGAATATGGGAAAATTGTTCGGTACTGACGGAATCCGCGGCGTGGTCAACGCCGGGCTGGACGCCACCCTGGCCTATAAGGTGGGCCTGGCCGCTGCTCAGGTGCTCACCAGAGAGGGCAACCACAAGCCGCTGGTGGCCATCGGCAAGGACACCCGCATCTCCTCCGACCTGCTGGAGGGCGCTCTGATTGCCGGACTGTGCTCCGCCGGCGCCGATGTGCTTCATCTGGGCGTCATTCCCACCCCGGCCGTGGCCTGGATCACGGTGGACAACAACGCCGACGCAGGTATCGTCATCTCCGCCTCCCACAACCCCTTTGAGCACAACGGCATCAAGATCTTCAACGGTCAGGGCTTCAAGCTCTCCGACGCCCTGGAGGGCGAGATTGAGGATATCATCCTCTCCGGCAAGGAAGTGCCCCTGAAGACCAACGGCGACATCGGCCGGGTCATCTACGCCGACCAGAAGGAGCGGGAGGACTACATTGACCATCTGGCCTCCACCGTGAACACAGATCTGGCGGGCATGCGGATTCTGGTGGACTGCGCCAACGGCACCTCTTCCACCACTGCCGCCCGGCTGTTTGACCGTTTCCCCGAGCTGCACACCGACGTCATCAACGCCGACCCCGACGGCGTGAACATCAACAACGGCTGCGGCTCTACCCACCTGGATAAGCTGTGCACCATGGTCAAGGCCGGCGGCTACGACCTGGGCATTGCCTTTGACGGCGATGCCGACCGCTGCCTGGCCTGCGATGAGCTGGGCAATGAGATTGACGGCGACCAGATTATGGCCGTCTGCGGCCAGGACCTGATGAGCAGGGGAGAGCTGCCCGGCAACGCGGTGGTAGCCACTGTAATGAGCAATCTGGGCCTGCACGTGTTCTGCCGCGAGCGGGGCATGCAGCTGCTGTGCACCGACGTGGGCGACCGCAACGTGCTGGAGAAGATGGAGGAGTGCGGCTATGTGCTGGGCGGCGAGCAGTCCGGCCATATGATTTTCCGCCGCTACGCCACCACCGGCGACGGTCAGCTGACCGCTCTTCAGCTTCTGGCTCTGCTGCACAGATCCGGGAAGAAGGCCTCCGAGCTGGTGGCCGACTGCAAGCGTTATCCCCAGCTGCTGGTAAACGTGGCTGTGGCCGACAAGGCCAAGAAGGCGGAGATCATGGCCAACGCTGATCTGAAGGCCGCCATTGCCCAGCAGGAGGCCCGGCTGGCAGGGGACGGCCGCATTCTGGTACGTCCTTCCGGCACCGAGGCTCTGATCCGGGTCATGGTGGAGGCCAAGGACGAGGAGACTGCCCAGTCCTGTGCGCACGAATTGGCAAATCTGATTAAAACCCTCTGAGTTTTTCCGTGTCATTTAAAATAACTTGCATAAAACTATTGACAAATACCGGTTCTTCTGCTTTAATAGGTAAGGAGATTTTGAATGAAGCCAATGGATCAGGATCACCAAAAGTTGTCAGATGAGGCCCTGTGTATCCAGGCTGCGTCCGGGGATCGTCTGGCGGAGGAAATACTGGTCATTCGGTATAACCGCTTGGTACGTATGTGTTCCCGCCCCCTCTTTTTGGCTGGGGGAGACAGCGAGGACCTGATTCAGGAGGGAATGGTTGGCCTGCTGGCTGCCATTCGGGTCTATGACCCGTCCAAGGGTGCTTCTTTTCATACTTATGCTGAAACTTGCATAAGGAACCGTCTCCTATCCGCGGTGAAAGCGGCGTCCCGCGATAAGCACACGCCGCTGAACAACTATATCTCATTCGAAACCCCTTTCTTTGATGGAAAGACCGACCACTATGCTTATGGTACTGACCAGGAGCGTCTGGAGAACCCTGAAACCATCATGATTGGCAGGGAAGAGCTTCAGGAGCGCTTGGGCGTGCTGAAGGGCCAGCTGTCCGGTTTCGAAGCGAAAGTCCTCGGACTGTATCTGAATGGACTGTCCTATGATGAGATTGCAGCCGAGGTAAAACGGTCCCCGAAATCGGTGGACAACGCTGTCCAGCGCATCAGGCGCAAGGTGGCGAAGCATTTCCAGTCTGGCGATATCAGCGAAAGCTGAACGCAAATATTACATGTCCCAGCAAAGTAGGTTTATCCTGACCTGGGCAAAGAGTCAAAGAGAGGGTATCATCATGTTTGAAGACAAGACACTCGTATGCAAGGAATGTGGCAAGGAGTTCGTGTTCACCGCTGGTGAGCAGGAGTTCTACGCCGAGCGCGGCTTCCAGAACGAGCCCCAGCGCTGCAAGTCCTGCCGTGACGCCCGCAAGAACGCCGCCCGTGGCCCCCGTGAGTACTTCACCGCCACCTGTGCTGCCTGCGGCGGCGAGGCCCGGGTTCCCTTCGAGCCCAAGTCCGACCGGCCTGTCTACTGCAGCGAGTGCTTTGCTCGTATGCGTGAGCAGCAGTAATTCGCGCAATAAAACGCCTGGCGCATCTGCGCCGGGCGTTTTTTATTTGCCTGAGAAAAATCGAAGATGGAAGAAAAAACAGAATCTCCATCTTGCATTCTTGAGGGAATTAGGATATACTACCCATATCCTAGAGATTTACGGAGGTAACCACCCATGGTTCAGATTACGAAGGATACCATTATCGGCGACATCCTGGACATCGCCCCCGAGACTGCGCCCCTGTTCCTCTCCATCGGCATGCACTGCCTGGGCTGCCCCTCTTCCCGCGGTGAGACCGTGGAGCAGGCCTGCATGGTTCACGGCGTGGACGTGGACGCGCTGCTGGCTGAGCTGAACAAGATGACCACCGGCGCTGCCCAGTAATCAATACCGTAAGAGAGAGCGGCTCCGGCCGCTCTCTTTTTTTCAACAGAGAGGTGAACAGATTGCGCGTTTATGAGCTTTCACCCCGGCTCCAGTCGGTGGCCGACCTGGTGCCGGAGGGAGCCCGATTTGCGGATGTGGGCACGGACCACGCCTATCTCCCGGTCTGGCTGGTATTGCAGGGGAAGATTGACCGTGCAGTGGTGTCCGACCTGCGGGAGGGGCCGCTGAACCGGGCCAGGCAGACCGCCGCCCACTACGAGGTGGAGGAGAAGCTGTCCTTCCGACTGTGCGACGGCCTGGCGGGTATTTCTCCCGACGAGGCGGATACCATCTCCATCGCCGGAATGGGCGGGGAGACCATTGCAGAAATTCTCACCGCCGCCCCCTGGGCGGGGCAGGAGGGACGCCGCCTGATTCTCCAGCCCATGACGGCTCAGGAGCAGCTTCGGGCCTGGCTGTGGGACCACGGCTTCCACATCCAGCAGGAGGTCCTGACCCAGGAGGGTCGTACAGTCTATATCACGCTTCTGGTTGTACCAGGGGAGGAGGGACCCTATACGCCCGCAGAGGCGTGGGCCGGACGCCAGCATCAGGGCATGGACGCGCCGCTGAGAGGGCAGTACCTGGAGAAGCTGCTCCGCCGCGCAGAGGCTGCTGCCGCCGGCGTGGTCCGGTCCAGCAAACCGGAGGACGCTGCCCGTGCAAAAGAGCTGGAAGCGGTGGCCACAGGCCTGCGGCAGATGCGAGAGGAGTGGAATGCATGGCAACTGTAATGGATGTCTATCATTTTCTGGACGGAAAAGCACCCTTCAGCACCCAGATGAGCTTTGACAACGCTGGGTTCCTGGTGGGACGCGGGGGCAAAGAGGTACACACCATTCTGGTGGCACTGGACATCACCGAGACGGTGGTGGAAGAGGCGGTCCAGGCCGGCGCGGAGCTGATTGTGTCCCACCATCCGGTTATCTTTTTCCCGGCCAAGCATATCACAGACCAGGACCCGTCAGGCCGCAAGCTGCTTGCCCTCCTGGAGCACAATATCGCCGCCATCTGTGCCCACACCAATCTGGATATTGCACCCGGCGGCGTCAATGACGCTCTTGCCCAGGCCCTTGGTCTGGAGCAGATCGGCCCCTTCAGCGAGGATGGCCTGGGGCGGACCGGAATTGTCTCCGGTGCGCCCAGCGCGGAGGTCTTCGCAGCTCAGGTGAAGGAGCGGCTGGGCGCCAACGGTGTCCGCTTTGTGGACGCAGGCCATCCGGTCTGCAAAGTGGCTGTGGGCGGTGGTGCCTGCGGGGACATGGGCCCCGCGGCGGTGGCCTGTGGCTGCGATACCTTTGTCACCTCGGACGTCAAGTACCACGAGTTCCAGGAGGCGGAGGCACTGGGCCTCAACCTGATTGATGCCGGACACTATCCCACGGAAAATGTGGTGTGCCCGGTGCTGGCCGATTGGCTGCAGGAGGGGTTCCCCGATGTGCGCGTACTCCTGTCTCACCGTCACCATGAGGTGTTTTCCTACTGCTGACGGCCCGCAAGGGGTTGAAAAGCGTACTTTTTTGTGATATACTGTCCTACGCGAATTTTCATGAGAGGGAGTATTCCAATGTCTGGACATTCCAAATGGCACAATATACAGAAGACCAAGGGCGCCGCTGACGCCAAGCGTTCTCAGATTTTCACCAAAATCGCCCGTGAGATGATCGTGGCCGTCAAGACCGGCGGCAGCGGTGATCCCGCCAATAACTCCCGCCTGGCCACCGTCATCGCCAAGGCCAAGGCCGCCAACATGCCCAACGACAACATCAAGCGCACCATCGACAAGGCGCTGGGCTCCGGCAACACCGACAGCTACGAGAACGTGGTGTACGAGGGCTACGGCCCCTGCGGCGTGGCCGTCATCGTGGAGGCCCTCACCGATAACCGCAACCGCACCGCCCCCTTTGTCCGCCACATTTTTGACAAGTACGGCGGAAACCTGGGCGCCACCGGCTGTGTGTCCTGGTCCTTTGACCAGAAGGGTGTGATTGTCATCGAGCGTGAGGACCTGGACGAGGACACCGTGATGATGGACGCTCTGGATGCCGGCGCCAACGATATGACTGCCGACGACGACTGCTTCGAGATCACCACCTCTCCCGACGTCTTCGGCGAGGTTCTGGCCAAGCTGGAGGAGAAGGGCTATGTGTTCGCCTCCGCCGAGGTGGAGATGGTCCCCCAGAACTACGTCAAGCTGGAAAACGAGGATGACGTCAAGAACATGGAGAAGCTCATCGACTTCCTGGAGGAGAACGACGACGTCCAGAACGTGTACCACAACTGGGAGCAGGACTAATCACTGAGCTCCGTATATCTGAACGCACAGATAAGAGAGCAAGAGCGGGTTTGATTAACACAAACCCGCTCTTGCTTTTATAATTCAGTCCGTTTGCTTCGCCGATGCTATTTTGAGCTCACTGCCTGCAATACAACGGTTTTTTGTTCTAGTGGGTATGGGGGGGACTCGAAGTTATCTAAGTGCCTCTAGAAGCTGCTCTGACGCTCAGATGGCCATTCTATAATTTCAGAGTACGATTCATAAAGTCCGCCGGCGAGCTCCTGCGCAAGTACTGTGACTTTGCGATAGGGCAGCAGTGATTTTAAGCATGGCTCCGCTGAGATGAGTAGATTTACATCATAGTTGGCAGGCACGTTCGCCAAGTGCCGCTGTTGACTTTCTACCCAGAACGTGGTATCGTGTTTCCACACTCTTTACGAAAGGAGGTTCGGATGCACGTAACTGGTTCGTGCTCCGGCCTAACTCAAATTCAGCAAAACGGCTATTTTGTTGGTGCGCTTCAGGCACACGGAAGTTCGTTCTTTGGTGAAGCCGACCCCGAGAGGGGGCGGCTATGAATTTACAGAACGAACTCAACAAAATAAAAATTTTGTTGAGTTTAGGGGAGGGGTCTCTCCGTCAAAACCGCACTTTTGGCATTTTAGGCCCTTCTGGGACTGGCTGGCACCAACCACTGTATCCGGACGTTTTTTATGGATTATCGTATTGAAGCACCTGCAATTATTCGTGATTTTTTGTCATACCATGAGACCATTCAAGGCCATTCCCGCAAAACTGTCGATGAATATTTCCTGGACTTGAGGAACTTTTTCCGTTACCTCAAAATTGAACGCGACTACGTACCGCGCAGCACAGATTTGGATCAAATCACAATTGATGACTTGGATATCGACTTGGTCCGTTCTGTCAAGCTCAGCGATGTCTATTCCTACATGAATTACCTGAGCCGCGACCGGGCCAAACATGCCAACAGCCCTGATACAGGCTATGGACTTACTCCGGCTGCCAGAGCCCGGAAAATTGCAGCCATCCGTTCCTTTTATAAGTACATTACCAGCAAGGCCAAACTGATGGACGAAAATCCCATGCAGGACTTAGACTCGCCCAGGCTGAAAAAGGCTCTTCCGCACTATCTCAGCCTGGATGAGAGCATCCAGCTTCTGGAATCCGTTGACGGAGAAAACAAAGAGCGGGACTACTGCATCCTGATTCTCTTTCTCAATTGTGGACTTCGTATTTCTGAGCTTGTTGGATTAAATCTGACAGATATACGGAATGAGCAGCTTAGAGTGCTGGGCAAAGGCAATAAAGAACGTATTCTGTTCCTCAACGAGGCCTGTCAGCAGGCCATCGAAGACTGGCTTGCTGTTCGTGGTACACAGGGCATTATTGATAAAAACGCGCTCTTCATCACCAGGCGCCACACCCGTATGACAACAGACGCTGTACACTACATGATTAAAAAGCGGCTGACCGCTGCCGGCTTGGATGCCAGTATGTACTCTGCCCACAAACTCCGGCATACAGCAGCTACGCTTATGCTTCAAAACGGTGTCGATGTCCGTACCTTACAGGAGGTTTTGGGCCACGACCATCTGAATACGACACAGATTTATACCCATGTGGACAGCGACGATCTGAGAACTGCTGCAAAGGCCAATCCATTGGGCCATATTCGGAGAAAGAAGAAATCTCCCTCTCCCCTTTCTGATACTAATAACGGCGGCATCACCGGGGATGAATCATGAAATAAAACTGGGCGAGTACTGCTGCTCTTTGCGGTACTCGCCCAGTTTTTACTGAGAAATATCCCGATATGCGCCTAAAATATGTATGAATCGTACTTCATGGAAAAAATATGTGCTCAATGGCCGCCAGTCGGCGTCATAGGAGTGGGCCGCCAGAAGGACATTTTCCATAGTAGGCGGATACCCTACATCGACCACAACGGGCGTATGGCTGAATACTTCTTTGTTGAATCGCAGCTGAACCATATCTCCCGGCATGATCCCGTCCAATGAGGTCTGCATTCCAACGGGGCCCACAGTTTCATCCGGCCGGGTAAGAAAGTCATAGAAATATTCCACTCCGGTCCAGGACGGGGACTTCCGGTTGGCATCGATATAGTACCAGCCGTAGACCGGGTCGTAATTCATTACTCCAGTGCCTGCAAACAGACACTGAGATGCAAAATTCGTGCAGTCCCCCCCTATTTCTTCGTAGTCATAGTAGGCTGGATTGCGCTCAAAAGCCCATTTGTGTGCGTAGCTGACAGCCGCCCGCCGGTCATACGGTATCCGTTCCAGCATAACACCACTCCCCCTTCCAGACATTCTATGCCGGGAACAAGGAACTTAGCATATGAAAAAACAGGAGAGGGTTTCCCCTCTCCTGTTTTTGCGGTATGGAAATACAGCAGGCTTAGGCCTTGCCGTCGCAGCCCAGCACGTTGATGAGCTTGTGCTTGACCAGCTCCTTGATGTTGGCGCGGGCGGGCTTGAGGTACTCACGAGGATCGAACTTGTCAGGATGCTCGGCAAAGAACTTGCGGATGGTGCCGGTCATGGCCAGACGCAGGTCGGAGTCGATGTTGATCTTGCAGACGGCGCCGCGGGCAGCCTGACGCAGCTGCTCCTCGGGGATGCCCACAGCGTCGGGCATCTTGCCGCCGAACTCGTTGACCATCTTCACGTACTCCTGGGGCACGGAAGAAGAGCCATGGAGCACGATGGGGAAGCCGGGCAGACGGCGGACGACCTCGTCCAGGATGTCAAAGCGCAGCGGAGGGGGAACAAGCTCGCCCTTCTCATTGCGGGTGCACTGAGCGGCAGTGAACTTGTAAGCGCCGTGGCTGGTGCCGATGGCGATGGCCAGAGAGTCGCAGCCAGTCTTGGTCACGAACTCCTCGACCTCCTCGGGACGGGTGTAGTGAGAGTCCTCGGCAGAGACGTTGACCTCGTCCTCCACGCCGGCCAGAGCACCCAGCTCAGCCTCGACAACCACGCCGTGGTCGTGGGCGTACTCAACGACCTTGCGGGTGATCTCGATGTTCTCAGCGAAGGGCTTGGAGCTGGCGTCGATCATGACGGAGGTAAAGCCGCCGTCGATGCAGCTCTTGCAGGTCTCGAAGCTGTCGCCGTGGTCCAGGTGAAGCACGATGGGAATATCGGGGCACTCAATGACAGCGGCCTCGACCAGCTTCACCAGATAGGTGTGGTTGGCGTAGGCACGGGCGCCCTTGGACACCTGGAGGATGACGGGAGCCTTCAGCTCCTGGGCAGCCTCAGTGATACCCTGGACGATCTCCATGTTGTTGACGTTGAAGGCGCCGATGGCATAACCGCCGTCATAAGCCTTCTTAAACATTTCCGTAGATGTGACCAAAGCCATAGGAAACATCTCCTTTCAAATTTTGCACCATGATTCTATCAGTTCTGATTGATAATTGCAAGAGTATATGCTAGAATATTTCCGCGGAAATAAAAATTAACCAAATCCTTAGCGAAAAAAATCCGGTTATTATGAAAGGAAGAGAAAAGTTATGAGCGAACTGAAAGGCGCTTGCATCATCGGACAGTCTGGTGGCCCCACCGCGGTTATCAATTCCAGCGCTCTGGGTGTAATTGAGACCGCTCTGGACTGCGGCAGCATCACTCGGGTGCTCGGTGCCGCCCACGGCATCCGCGGCGTTCTGGATGACAAGCTGTACGATATGTCCCAGGAGGACCGTGAGGAGCTGAAGCTCATGCGGTACACCCCCTCCTCCGCTTTGGGCTCCTGCCGCTACAAGCTGGCCGACCCCGATGTGGATGACAGCGACTACAAGCGGATTCTTGAGATCTTCAAGAAGTATGATGTCCGCTACTTCTTCTATAACGGCGGCAACGACTCCATGGACACCTGCAACAAGATCTCCAAGTACATGCAGAAGGTGGGCTATGAGTGCCGCGTGATGGGCGTGCCCAAGACCATCGACAACGACCTCAACGGTACCGACCACTGCCCCGGCTTCTCCTCCGCTGCCAAGTTCATCGCCACCTCCTGCATGGAGGTCCACCGCGACGCTCACGTGTACGACACCGGCATGGTGACCGTGGTGGAGATCATGGGCCGTCACGCCGGCTGGCTGGCTGGTTCCGCCGCTCTGGCTACCTGGGCTGGCTATGGTCCTGACCTCATCTACCTCCCCGAGGTGGACTTCGACATGGACAAGTTCATCGCCGATGTGACCGCCATCTACAACAAGACCGGCAAGTGCATGGTGGCCGTGTCTGAGGGCATCCACTATGCTGACGGCCGTTTTGTGTCCGAGGCCAAGACCTCTGCCACCGACGGTTTCGGTCACGCTCAGCTGGGCGGTCTGGCCGCCATGCTGGCCGAGATCATCAAGGAGAAGACCGGCGCCAAGGTCCGCGGTATCGAGCTCTCCCTGCTCCAGCGCTGCGCTTCTCACTGCGCTTCCGCCCGCGACATCAACGAGGCCTATATGGCTGGTCAGGCCGCTGTTGAGGCCGCTGTCGCCGGCGAAACCGACAAGATGGTGGCCTTCGATGTCACCCGCGACGGTGCCAACTACACCTGCACCACCGCCCTCAAGCCTCTGGACATCTGCGCCAACTTCGAGAAGAAGGTTCCCCGTGAGTGGATCAACGCCGAGGGCAACGGCATTGAGCAGCCCTTCATCGACTACGTTCTGCCCCTCATCCAGGGCGAGCTGGACGTTCCCCAGGAGAACTCTCTCCCCCGCTTCGCCAAGCTGAAGAAGGTTCTCACCACCGAGATGTAATCATTACTGACTCTGGTCAGTATATAGAAAGCCCCCACCGCATGGACGCGGCGGGGGCTTTCTTCTTATTATTGCGTTCATAAAAAAGCTGGGCGGCAACTTGCCGCCCAGCTTTTTTGTGTCAAATCCCGTGCTTTTCCTCAGCGCCGATGAGGGCCCGCAGAACGGTGTACACACGCTCGTCAATGCCCTTCTTCATGGCCAGAGCCTCGTTGATGTCATAGTCCACATAGGCACCCTTCTGCATGGCCACCACCCGGTTGGTCTTGCCCTGGGCCAGCAGCTCCACAGCGTTATAGCCCATGTAAGTAGCCTCCATCCGGTCACGGGCAGAGGGAGAGCCGCCGCGCTGAACGTGACCCAGAACGGTCACACGGGGGTCAAGGCCGGTATACTCCTTGATTTTGGCGGCCACATCATAAGAGCTGCCCACGCCCTCAGCCACGATGACCATGAAGTGGGTGCGTCCGGCCAGCCGGGCGGCGCGGATAGGCTCCACCACGTCCCGCTGGAAGTCAATCTCCTTCTCCGGAATCAGCACAGCGGTGGCGCCGCAGGCCACACCCACGTAGAGCGCCAGATGGCCGGCATGGCGGCCCATGACCTCCACCACGGAGCAGCGCTCGTGGGACTGCATGGTGTCCTTCAGGCGGTCAATGGCCTCCAGGGCGGTGTTGCAAGCGGTGTCATAGCCGATGGTGTACTCCGTGCAGGCGATGTCGTTGTCGATGGTTCCAGGCACACCCACAACGGCGATGCCCTCCTGATTGGAGAACTCCAGGAGGCCGCGATAGGTACCGTCGCCGCCGATACCCACGATGCCATCCAGGCCGAAGAGCTTGCAGGTGTTGGCTGCCTTCTTGCGGCCCTCAGGGGTTTTGAACTCATCGCTGCGGGCGGTATAGAGCACCGTGCCTCCGCGGCCGATCAGGCCGCTGGTCTGGACGAAATCCATGGAGGTGATGTCGCCGGTGATAAGGCCGTTGAAGCCGCGGCGGATACCAAGGCACTCGATTCCCATGTGCATCGAGGCGCGGACAACAGAGCGGATCGCGGCATTCATGCCCGGGGCGTCGCCGCCGCTGGTGAGGACGCCAATGCGTTTCACTGCACTTTTCATAGGAAAAACCTCCTGATGCTTTTAAGTGTGGGGATGACTTCCCCGGATTTTATACCTTCAGTTCCGTATCTTTGCCCTCCAGAGCGGAAGCGTAGCGCTCCAGCACGGGCTGCACATACTCTGTCAGGAACTCGTCCACCCGCTCAGGGCAGCGGCCGATGTAGCGGGCGGGCTCCAGATGGACAGTCAGCTCTTCCCTGCTCATGCCGAACATGGGGTCCTCGGCGATAAGGTCAATCAGGTTGTTGGGCAGACCTCTGTCCTTCACGTTCCGGCCCGCCTCCTGGGAGAGCACACGGATGCGCTCGTGGAGGTCCTGACGGTTGCCGCCCCGCTTCACCGCGTCCATCATGATGTTCTCGCTGGCCATGAAGGGCAGCTCCTCCATCACGTGCCGCTCAATCACCTTCTCGTGGACCACTAGGCCGGAGGCCACGTTGGCGTAGATGTTGAGGATGGCGTCCACGGCCAGGAAGGCCTCGGGCACGGAGAGCCGCTTGTTGGCGGAGTCGTCCAGGGTGCGCTCAAACCACTGGGTGGCGGCGGTGACGGAGGGATTGAGGGCATCCACCATCACATAGCGGGCCAGGGAGCAGATACGCTCGCAGCGCATGGGGTTGCGCTTGTAGGGCATGGCGGAAGAGCCGATCTGGTTCTTCTCAAAGGGCTCCTCCACCTCCTTGAGGTGGCAGAGCAGGCGCATATCGGTGGCGAACTTGCTGGCGGACTGGGCAATGCCGGACAGGGTGGAAACCACGGCATAGTCCATCTTGCGGGAGTAGGTCTGGCCGGAAACAGGAGTCACCGCGTCAAAGCCCATCTCCCGGGCAATCTTCCGCTCCAGCTCCTTAACCTTCTCGTGGTCGCCCTCGAAGAGCTCCAGGAAGCTGGCCTGGGTACCGGTGGTGCCCTTGGAGCCCAGGAGCTTCAGGCTGTCAATCCGGTGCTCCACCTCCTCCAGGTCCATCAGCAGCTCATTCATCCACAGGGTGGCCCTCTTCCCCACCGTCACCAGCTGTGCGGGCTGGAAGTGGGTAAAGCCCAGTGTGGGCAGGGCCTTATACTGATTGGCGAAGACGGAGAGGGCGTGGAGGACGCGTACCAGCTTATCCCGCACCAGCTCCAGGGCTTCGCGCATGAGGATGACGTCGGTGTTGTCGCCCACATAACAGCTGGTGGCGCCCAGGTGGATGATAGGCATGGCCTTGGGACACTGCTCACCCCAGGCGTGAATATGAGCCATTACGTCGTGGCGGAGCTTCCTCTCCCACTGTGCTGCGGAGTCGTAGTCAATATCCGTAAGGTGGGCCTCCATCTCGTCGATCTGCTCCTGGGTTATAGGCAGGCCCAGCTCCATCTCGGCTCTGGCCAGGGCGACCCACAGGCGGCGCCAGGTGGAGAACTTTTTGTCCGGCGAGAAGATGTACTGCATCTCGTCGCTGGCGTAGCGGGAAGAAAGCGGGCTCTCGTAAACAGCTTTGTTACTCATATTCAACCTCTTTTTCTTGGTTTTTCAAGGCAGATCCAAAGTGCTTTCAGAATACCACAAAACAGCGGCGGGGACAAGTCCCGCCCCTCCGTCGGACCGACAAAATCCGGCGTGGAGCGGGACCCTCCCCGCAGCAAAGAAACAAATTATTCCGCCAGGAAATCGCGCAGGCGGCGCAGGCCCTCCAGGATGTTCTCCATGGAGGTGGCATAGGACCAGCGGACAAATCCGGGCGCGCCGAAACCGGTGCCGGGCACCACAGCCACCAGCCCCTTCTTCAGGAAGAGGGCGGCAAAGTCGTCGGCAGTCTCCACCTTCACGCCGTGGAGGGTCTTGCCCAGGATATCCTTCAGATTCATCATCACATAGAACGCGCCCTCGGGCATGATGCAGCTCACGCCGGGGATGGCGTTCATGCCCTCCACCATGGCGTTGCGGCGGGCCTCAAAGGCCTGACGCATGGTCTCCACCTTCTCCTGGGAGCCGGTGAGGGCGGCCAGAGCCGCCTTCTGGGAGACGGCACAGGGGGAACCGGTGGAGTGGCTGATATAGTTGGCCATCACAGTGGCAATGGGCTCGCTGGCACAGGCGTAGCCGATGCGCCAGCCGGTCATGGCGTAGGACTTGGAGACGCCGTTGACCAGAATGGTCCGCTCCTTGATCTCCTCGCCCAGAGAGGCCAGGCTGACAAACTTCTTGTTGTCATAGACCAGGCTGTAATAGATCTCGTCGTCAATCACATAGAGGTCGTTGCGGACACACAGGTCGGCGATGACCTCCAGCTCCTCCCTGCTGTACATCATGCCGGTAGGGTTGGAGGGGTTGTTGAGAATCAGCGCTTTGGTCTTGGGGGTGATGGCAGCAGCCAGCTTGTCCGCAGAGAGCTTGAAGTTCTCCTCCTCCGTGGCGGTCACCACCACAGGCACACCGCCCATCATCTTAATCAGCTCAATGTAGCTGACCCAGTAGGGCGCAGGGAGAATGACCTCATCGCCGGGGTTGACGATGGCCCGCAGGGCGATATAGACGGCGTGCTTGGCGCCGCTGGCTACCACAACCTGGTTGGGAGCGTATTCCACGCCGCAGTCGGCCTTCATCCGGTCGCACACAGCCTGGCGCAGCTCCACAGTGCCCCGGGCAGGGGTATAGCGGGTATTGTTGTTGTTGATGGCGGCAATGCCCGCCTCCTTGATTTCGTCGGGTGTATTAAAATCAGGTTCCCCGGCAGCGAAGCCGATAACGTCAATGCCGTCCGCCTTCATCTGCTTAAACATGCTGTCAATCGCCATTGTGGTAGATGCCTGAACGGCGTTTGCAATACGGGACAGTTCTTTCACGGTGAATCTCCTCCCAATTCGGCTTAACTAGAGTTATTATATGCGGCGCTATGCAATATTGCAAGACTATAATTGCATTAATGAGACTGGTTTCACGCCGCCTCAAAACAGTAATTTCACGAAAAGGCCCGTACCCATAGCGGGGCACGGGCCTGTGTGCTCAGTGGTTGAGCGCTTTGTACAGCGCACGGGAGACAGCGGCGCCCGCCACAGTGGAAATCAATGCCTCCAGAACACCTTGGACACCTACAAACAGGGCCACAAACAGGAACGGGTTCATGGCCAGGCCGGTGCTGTCCGCAAAGCCCTGGGCGATGCCCTGAATATAGTCAGTATGGTAGAACGCTGCGGTGAGCACACCGGTAAACAGCGCCGTGTTCAGCAGCGAACCGGCCAGGCTGGAGCCACCGAAGGCAATCAGCTGACCTCTGGTTTTGTCCGCTCTGATAAGGCCACTGAAGATGAGTCCACAGAGCAGCCCCATCAGAATCCGGGTGGGTACGCAGGTCAGGAAGGTGCCCACGGGGCTGATGCCCATCAGCGTGACGCCAAACGCGCTTTTTCCGAAGCACTCCCAGAAGGACAACAGCCCGAACACGCCGCCCAGGGCTGCGCCTGCAGCCGGCCCCAGTACAATGGCACCAATGATGACAGGTATCTGCATGATGGTAAATTCCAGGAAGGGAGTCTTAATCATCCCGATCCCGGTAAATTCCAGCAGCAGCAGGATCGCCACCAGAACGGCCAGTTGGACAAGGTATCGTATGCGGGGACTGGTGTTTGTCTTCTTTCCACTTGCCATATCAAAAACCTCCTGCTCCCGCTCCCCACTCCGAGGGATGCAGGGCAATCTATTTACCCCAGCGGAATATTCCGCTGCCAGGTACTGTGTCGTGGCCGATATCTGCACCGGCGCTTTCGGTTTTTCTGTTCAGAGTTTACCAGATCTGCCTAAAAAGCGCAAGCAGGCCCCTCAGTCCGCCTGTCTGGCCAGCCCTTCCAGTGTGTCTCCCGTGAGGCGGTAGGTGGTCCACTCGTCCAGCGGCACCGCCCCCAGGGAACGGTAAAAGGCAATGCTGGGCTGGTTCCAGTCCAGGCAGTACCACTCCAACCGTCCGCAGCCCCGCTCTACCGCGATGCGGGCCAGTTGGCTGAGAAAGCGGCGGCCGTATCCCCTGCCCCGGTACTCCGGGAGAATGAACAGATCCTCCAGATAGAGTCCGGCCCTGCCCAGGAAAGTGGAGAAATTATGGAAGAACAGAGCAAATCCAATCTCTCTGCTGTCCTTGACCGCAAAGAGCACCTCTGCCTTCCCTTTCTGAAAAATCCACTCCCTGAGCAGCTCTTCGGTGGCTACTACCTGGTCGGCCAGCTTTTCATACTCCGCCAGCGCCTTGATAAACGACAAAATGGTCCCAGCATCCGCCTCTTCAGCGAAGCGGAAGGTCAACTCGTCTGCCATGGAATCACACTCTCTTTCCTGTTCAGAAAAGACCGGATACAGCGCACTGTATCCGGTCTTTTGGTATTCAACTTGCTCAGATTTTAGCGGCGATCAGCTCACCCATCTTCTTGGTGCCTACGGCCTGAGCGCCGGGCTCAGCGATGTCGGGTGTACGCCAGCCCTCCGCCAGCACTGCGTCCACCGCGTTCTCAATGGCGGCGGCCTCGTCCGCCAGATGGAAGGAATAGCGCATCATCATGGCGGCGGAGAGAATAGTGGCGATGGGGTTAGCCTTGTCCTGGCCCGCGATGTCGGGGGCAGAGCCGTGGATGGGCTCGTAGAGCCCGGGGGCGCTGTCGCCGATGGAGGCGGAGGGCAGCAGACCGATGGATCCTGTAATCATGGAGGCCTCATCGGACAGAATGTCGCCGAACATGTTCTCGGTGGCTACCACGTCAAACTGGCTGGGGTCACGGACCAGCTGCATGGCGCAGTTGTCCACCAGCACGTCGGAGTACTCCACGTCGGGGTACTCCTGGGCCAGACGGTGCATCACGCTCCGCCACAGCCGGGAGGTCTCCAGCACATTGGCCTTGTCCACACTGGCAACCTTTTTGCGACGCAGCCGGGCTAGCTCAAAGGCACGGCGGCCGATGCGCTCAATCTCCATCTCGGAGTAGGCCATCAGGTCGGTGCATTCCACGCCCCGGTCCTCGGTCTCGTAGCGGCCACGCTTGCCGAAGTAGATGCCGCCGGTCAGCTCCCGGACCATCATCAGGTCAATTCCCTTTTCGGCTGTCTCCTTCTTCAGGGGGCAGGCGTCCGCCAGAGCGGGACGCAGAGCCGCGGGACGCAGATTGGCGTACAGGCCCAGGTCCTTCCGCAGGGCCAGCAGGGCGGTCTCGGGACGCTGCTCGGCAGGCTTGTCGGAGCCCCACTTGGGGCCGCCCACGGCGCCCAGAAGCACTGCGTCACAGGTCTTGCACAGCTCGGCGGTGCCGTCGGGGTAGCTCTTCCCCACCGCGTCGGTGGCGCAGCCGCCCATAAGCACGTCCACATAGGTGAAGCTGTGGCCGAACTTCCGGCCCACCGCGTCCAGCACCCGCACCGCCTCGTTTACCACCTCGGGGCCGATGCCGTCGCCCCGGATGAGGGCAATCTTGTAGTTCATTTCGCCACACCTCTCGCCTTCAGGGAGTTGAGCAGTCCGCCGCTCTGGATGATGCCGTTGACAAACTCCGGGAAGGGCGCGGCCTGCCAGGTCTTGCCCTGGGTCTCGTCGGTGATGACGCCGCTCTGGAAGTCCACGGTCACCTTATCGCCGGGCTGAATAGCCTCAGCGGCCTCGGCGCACTCCATGATGGGGAAGCCGATGTTGATGGAGTTGCGGTAGAAGATGCGGGCAAAGCTCTTGGCAATGACACACTTGACGCCGCAGGCCTTGATGGACAGAGGCGCATGCTCACGGGAGGAGCCGCAGCCGAAGTTGGCGCCGGCCACGATGATGTCCCCCTCCTCCACGGTGGAGGCGAAGTTTGCGTCGATGTCCTCCATACAGTGGGAGGCCAGGGCCTTGGGGTCGGGGTTATTCAGGTGGCGGGCGGGGATGATAACGTCGGTATCCACGTTGTCGCCGTATTTATAAACCTTCATGGCAAAGTTCCTTTCTGTTGAGTGAGAAATAGAGGTCTGCCGCGGTGAAATCAGAGCTTCTCCAGCTTGGCGGGGTCGGTGACGCAGCCGGTGACGGCGGAGGCGGCGGCAACAGCGGGGCTGGACAGGATGATCTCGGAGCTCACAGGGCCCATACGGCCTACGAAGTTCCGGTTGGTGGTGCTGATGGCGCGCTCACCGTCGGACAGGACGCCCATGTGGCCGCCCAGGCAGGGACCGCAGGTGGGGGTGGATACGGCGCAGCCGGCCTCAACAAGCGCCTGGATGTAGCCTGCCGCCATGGCGTCCAGCATGATCTGCTGGGTGGCGGGGAACACGATGCAGCGTACGCCCTTGGCCACCTTGCGGCCCTTGAGGATCTCGGCGGCCTCCTTGATGTCCTTCAGCCGGCCGTTGGTGCAGGAGCCGATGACCACCTGCTGGATGGGCATACCCTCCACCTGGTCCACGGTGCGGGTGTTGGAGGGCAGATGGGGCAGAGCCACAGTGGGACGGAGCTGGTCCAGGTCGATGACCACCTCGCGCTCGTACACGGCGTCGGGATCTGCCTCAAAGGCCTCCCACTCCCGGGTGACGCGGCCGTTGAGGTAGGCTCTGGTCACGTCGTCCACGGGGAAAATGCCGTTCTTGCCGCCGGCCTCGATGGCCATGTTGGAGATGGTGAAGCGGTCATCCATGGCCAGCTCCTTCACGCCCTCGCCGCCGAACTCCAGGGACTTGTACAGGGCGCCGTCCACGCCGATCTGGCCGATGAGGTGGAGCATCACGTCCTTGCCGGACACGTAGGGCTGGAACTTGCCCTTCAGGGTGACCTTGATGGCGGAGGGCACCTTGAACCAGGCCAGGCCGGTGGCCATACCCGCGGCCATGTCGGTGGAGCCCACGCCGGTGGAGAAGGCACCCAGAGCGCCGTAGGTGCAGGTGTGGGAGTCGGCGCCGATGACGGTCTCGCCGGGGGCGACCAGGCCCTTCTCGGGCAGCAGGGCGTGCTCCACGCCCATCTGGCCCACATCGTAGAAATTGGTGATGTCAAAGCGCTTGGCAAACTCTCTGGCCTGGGCACACAGCTGGGCGGACTTGATATCCTTGCAGGGGGTGGAGTGGTCCAGCACGATGGAGATCTTGTCCTTATCAAAAATCTGGGTCAGCCCAGCCTTGTTGAACTCCGTAATGGCCACGGGGGTGGTGATATCGTTGCCCAGCACCATGTCCAATTTGGCCTCAATCAGCTGTCCGGCCTCCACGGATTCCAGCCCGGCGTGCTTGGCCAGGATTTTTTGGGTCATGGTCATTCCCATTCTAGATTCCCTCCTGATATGTAGTGGAAGTTTGCTGTGTTTTATGGAGTTAGTATGACAGAACACTTGCAAAAAGAATGTAACGCGTGATACAATTTTCCCAGACAGAAAACTGCTGAGGTCCCCGGGAGGCGAACAGGCATGGGTGAAAAAAAGGAAGATATCTGGTGGCCCCTTGCGGAAGGGAGAGCACCCCAAATCTATGAGCCCGGGCGGCTGATCTACCTCCAGGACACCCAGGCCGAGCAGTTCTATTACATCCTCTCCGGCACGGTGAAGTGTTTCCTCAGCTCAGGCGCGGGAAGCGAGCGGACCCTGACCCTCCATCACGGTGGAGAGCTGATTGGCGAGGCCGCCTTTTTTGACCGCCAGCCCCGGGTCTCCTCCGCTGTTGCGGTGACCAGGTGCGAGCTGGTGTCAGTGGACCGGCCGCGCCTGTTTGAGGTATTCGCACGGCACCCGGATCTGGCCGTGTCCATGCTGGAGTACCTAGCCCGTACCGTGCGGCTGCTCTCCGTCCATGTGGACGGTACCCTGCTTCAGGCAGACCAGAGAATCGCACGCTATCTGCTGTCCCTGACCCCCGAGGCGGACGGCACCATCCGCTGTACCCATGAGGAGATTGGCGCAGCGGTGGGCGTGAGCCGGGTGACGGTGAGCCGAGTGCTGGGAGACCTGGCCAAGGCGGGAGCAGTCTCCACAGGCTACCGCACGCTGAAAATTGCGGACAGAGCTTCACTCCAGCACATGGCGGAGTCAGAGGGACGGTAAAGAGGAAAAAGCGCTGGACGGAAGTTCCGTCCAGCGCTTTTTGATTACAGGATAATGCAGATGAGCCCGCCGGAGCCCTCGTTGATGATGCGGGTCAGGGTTTCCTGGAGCTTGCCACGGGCGTCCTCCGGCATGCGAAGCAGCTTGGTGTGCAGGTCCTCGCTGACCAGCTCGTGGAAGGACTTGCCGAAGATGTTGGACTGCCAGATGGCGCTGGTGTCCCCCTCAAACTCCTGGAGCAGGAAGTTGACCATCTCCTCCGACTGCTTCTCATTGCCCACAATGGGAGAGACCTCGGTCTCGATATCGGCACGGATCATGTGGATACTGGGAGCACTGGCCTTCAGACGCACGCCGTAGCGTCCCCCCTGCCGGACAATTTCCGGCTCCTCCAGACGGAGCTCGTCTGTGCCGGGTACCACGATGCCGTATCCGGTCTCCTTCACCTCCCGCAGGGCGTCCGCCACCTTGTCGTACTCCCGCTTAACCCCAGACAGCTCGGTGAGCAGGCCCATCAGGTCACCGTCGTCGTGGATGGTGAAGCCGGACTGCTGGGAGATGGTGTCGTAGAAGAGCCCTCTGGGCAGCTCCAGAGACGCCGAGGCCAGGCCGGTACCCAGGCTGATGGTGCTGACCCTGGCGGAGGACACATTGTCGCACTGACTGATGGCGGAGACCGCACGCTCCACGTCCCGGATTCTCCGCATCCCCTCCGCCGCCGAGCGGATGGCGGCGTACAGGCCGCTCTTGATGGGGTGTCCATAGGGCAGGGCATCCACCCAGGGCGGCAGGAACAGGTCTAGTTCCTTCACCGGGAACTCGTAGAGCACACCCTTGATGATGCTGGTGACCGCGTTCTCGTCCAGCTCCAGGCAGTTGACGCAGATGCAGGTGACGTCGTACCGTGAGGCCAGGTCGGCCTGGATGGCCCTGGCCCGTTCCGAACCGGGCTCAGCCGAGTTGAGCACCACCAGGAAGGGCTTCCCCAGCTCCTTCAGCTCGGTGATGACCCGCTCTTCCGCCTCCAGATAGTCCTCTCTGGGGATGTCGGTAATGGTGCCGTCGGTGGTGACCACAATACCGATGGTAGAGTGCTCGGCGATGACCTTCCGCGTTCCAATCTCGGCGGCCTCGGACATGGGAATCTCGTGGTCAAACCAGGGGGTTGTGACCATGCGGGGCGCCGCGTCCTCCAGCGACCCCACCGCGCCGGGCACCATATACCCCACGCAGTCAATCAGCCGCACAGAGAAGGCGGCCCCGTCCTCCATGGCGATCTCCACCGCCTCCTCGGGGACGAACTTGGGCTCCGCCGTCATGATGGTCCGGCCCGAGCCGCTCTGGGGCAGCTCATCTCTGGCACGCTCCCGGCGGTAGACATTCTCGATGTTGGGGATAACCAGGGTCTCCATAAAGCGTTTGATAAAGGTGGATTTTCCCGTCCTGACCGGCCCCACCACGCCGATATAGATATCGCCCTCCGTGCGCAGTGCGATATCCTCATAAATCTTACGGTGTTCCAATTCGACTCCTCCTTGCGGACGATTCAGGCATGGGCGAGCAAGCCTGGCTTTCTCTACATAGGTATGGGGATAAGCCATGGTTTATGACAGTGAAATCACGGCCGTAGGAACGGACTCCTACACAGAGCAGCGCCCTCTCCGCATAACGGAGAGGGCGTTTTGATTCCCTATTCAGCGCCGCCGGGGGATGAGCAGAAGCCGGCCGGCCAGCTCCGTGCCGCTCTCCAGCTCGTTGGCCTGGAGAATGTCGTCCATGGTGGTCCGGTAGGTCTTGGCGATGTCCCACAGCCGCTCATGGCTCACCACCCGCAGGACAATGGAGGGTGCGTCCTCCCTGGACTCCGCCTCCCCTACCTGTACATCCGCTACGGCAGAGACCCGCCGGGTGCTCTGGGCCAGATAGGAGAAGTCCACATCAAACCGGACCTCAATGCCACCGCTGGTGGGTGTGGCGTAGATCTCCCCCGCACACCGGCAGGCGCAGGAGCATCTGCTGCCCTCCGGCAGCTCTAACTGGCAGGGCACGGAGACCTGTCTGGACACCGCGTAGATCTCGTTGTCCTCGGCGGTATATACCACCGTAAGCATGGCCTCGGCGGTGAGGATAAGCCGGTCCGCCTCCCTGGTCTGGGTCACCTGCCCGATGCTCACCCTGGCGTCGGACACCAGCTTGGCCATGGTCCCGGTTTCAATGATCTCCCGGGGAGTCTGCCGCCGGGTGCTGCGCTCCAACAAGCTGTGGAAGGTGCAGGGCTGGAACTCCGGCGTCAGCTCACAGGAGACGCCGTACAGGTCGGTCAGCAGCTCCACACTCCGCCGCTCCCACACCACAGCCTGGGCCAGCAGCCCCATGGACACCGAGACCGTCCGCCCGTCCCCGGGGCTCAGGGTGCAGGTCAGATCGGTCAGCAGGACCTCCAGATCACAGTCGGCCTCCTCCCCTGCCCCCGAGACCTCCATAATCTGGGAGAACGGAAGCTCGTAGTCCACGGTGCAAAGAGTCCCGTCCCCTGAACGGTAGCAGAGATGCAGCACCGCCTCTCCCTTGAAAATCAGCTTGTTGCCGATGATTTTGGACTCGCTGCACACCAGATCGGGGCGGCATTTGAGCAGCTCCTCCGCCTCAGGCCGGCTGCCGGAGATGGTCAGCTCATCGGAGAATGTAAAAGGTTTTTCCTGTACACATACTGGGATATAAGTGTCCTGGACCTCCTTCAGCTGCTCCACAACCATGCCGGACTCCCACTCGGCGCCGGAACAGAGGTTATTCTCCCCTTTGGCGTATACCCGTAGGTCAATGGCCAGATTGACCCGCACCACCACTTTTCTGGGGTTGATGACTCGGGTGTCCGCCGTCTGTACTCTGGGGACTGCCACAACAGAGCAGCCAGGCGTGATGCCGGGGCCGTCTGCGGTACAAAAGAACGGGATGTTGGCCTCAATGCGGCGCAGGCCGCTCTCCCCATCTGGCAGGTAGAGCACGGAGCAGCGGGCAGTACCGGTCACCTCCACCCGCCCCTCCTGGGTTCCCTTGTCCTTGATGCACACCATCCCGGCGGTATCCACGATGCGGAGAATATCGGGGCAGGCGTCGGGGACGATCATCTCCATGGTCTCCTCATGGAACACCGTGGTCTCCAGCACGGCGTCGTAACAGCTCAGACAGTTGCGGTTTAATGTCAGCTCCATTGCATTCCACTCCTTGTAGGGGCTCTTCCGCCCAATTCATGCTGTGAAATTCTATGTACAAGGAGTGGGCAATATGTCAGCGTAGGCCAAAAATGGCTTTCAGAATACCGCGGAACGCCTTCGGGGATCGTACCACAACAATTTTCATTCCATTACCCTCCTTACTGTGATTCATGGTTTCGCTGTTCCAGCCTGACGCAGCCCCAGAAGCCCAGGACAGCCCCGGCGGCCAACATCAGAACGCTTCCTGGAAAGAGCAGTACAGCCGCGCCCAGCGCGCAGGCTGCAGCGGTCTTTGCCGTTCGTCTACTGGGCAGACGCATCGGTGCGCCTCCTTCCTGCATGTGTCCGGGCGGCGCCGTTCAGTCTTTGCCTTCTGCCCGAGCGCACCCAAGCCAGTATACGGCTCTGGGCGGAAAGAGGTGCAGAAAAGCGGTCTGGAGTTAAAAATGTGCGTGAGAATGAAAACAGCGGCCGACTCATGTGAGCCGGCCGCTGCCGCTGTCTTTTTCTCTGTGTCTGATTAAATTGTGGCGCCCAGCTCCCGGAGCATGGTGATGAATTCCTCCTCCGTGAGCACGGGGATACCCAGGTCCTGGGCCTTTTTCAGCTTGGAGCCTGCGGCCTCGCCCGCTACCACATAGCTGGTCTTTTTGGAGACCGAGCCGGACACCTTACCGCCCAGCGCCTCAATCTGAGCGCCTGCCTCGTCACGGGTGAAGCGCTCCAGGGAACCGGTCAGCACAAAGGTCTTGCCCGTCAGTGCGTCTCCGGTGGGGGCGTCGGTGTTCTCCATCACCACACCGGCCTCCCGCAGGTTCTGAATAAGATGCTGGCTCTGGGGGCTGTGGAGCCACTCCCAGAGGCTTTTGGCGGTGATAGCGCCCACGTCCGGGACGGCGGTAAAGTCCTCCTCCGTGGCCACCAGCAGGGCGTCCATGGTGGAGAAATGGGATGCCAGAATCTTACCCGCCTTCTGTCCCACCTGGCGAATGCCGAAGGCAAAGAGCAGCCTGGCAAGACCGGCGCCCTTGGAGCGGTCAATGGCAGCAGCCAGGTTTTCCGCGCTCTTCTTACCCATCCGATCCAACTGAGCCACCGCTTCCGGGGCCAGAGAGTAGAGGTCGGCCGGGGTCTTTACCATACCGGCGTTGATGAGCGCCTCCATAACAGCGGGCCCAAGGCCATCGATGTCCATGGCGTCCCGGGAGGCAAAGTGGGCCAGGTGGCGCAGCAACTGGGCGGGGCACTCCGCGCCGGTGCAGCGGATATGGGCCCCGTCCTCGTCCCTGGCCACCGGTGCGCCGCACACTGGGCAGTGGTCAGGCAGATGGTAGGGCACGGTCCCATCAGGCCGCTTCTCCTTCACCACAGAGACAATCTCCGGGATGATCTCCCCCGCCTTCTGAACCAGAACGGTGTCCCCGATGCGGATATCCTTCTCCGTAATGAAATCCTGGTTATGGAGGGTGGCGTTTGTCACTGTGGTACCTGCAAGGCGGACTGGCTTTACAACCGCCTTAGGCGTGAGCACACCGGTCCGGCCGACCTGGACCACAATGTCCTCCACCACGCTCTCCTTCTGCTCGGGCGGGTACTTGTAGGCAGCAGCCCACCGTGGGAATTTTGAGGTAGAGCCAAGAACTTTCCGGTCTGCAAGGCTGTTCAGCTTTACAACCGCGCCGTCGATATCGTAGGGAAATTTCTCGCGACCGTCGCCGATTGCAGCGATGCGGGCGCCAATCTCCTCCATACTGGTACACAGAGTACGGGGGATTACCCGGAACTGCTGA
The DNA here is from genome assembly GCF_050943825.1 of Pseudoflavonifractor sp. Taxonomy (NCBI): domain Bacteria; kingdom Bacillati; phylum Bacillota; class Clostridia; order Eubacteriales; family Oscillospiraceae; genus Pseudoflavonifractor; species Pseudoflavonifractor sp. The sequence continues at coordinate 112,498 of NZ_JBMNPX010000001.1, read as the reverse complement.
CGCTCCAAGTAGTCCAGGGTCTCGGTGTGGGTGCTGAATTCCGCGCCCTCCGCTTTCTGAATGTTGAAGACTACAATGTCCAGCTTGCGGGATGCGGCCACCTTGGGGTCCAGCTGACGCAGAGAGCCGGCCGCAGCGTTCCGGGGATTAGCAAACAGGGCCTCGCCTTTGATTTCACGCTCCGCATTGAGCTGCTCAAAGACCTTTTTGGACATATAGACCTCGCCGCGGACGATGAGCTGAGGAATGGGCTCCGGCAGGCGGAGCGGAAGAGAGCGGATGGTCTTCAGGTTCTCGGTCACGTCCTCCCCCACCCGGCCATCGCCACGGGTAGCGCCCCGGACGAACAGGCCTTCCCGGTACTCCAAGGCCACAGAGAGTCCGTCTACCTTGGGCTCCACGTCAAACTCTGCCTTACCATCCAGGCTCTCCTGAACACGCCGGACAAAGTCTCCCAGCTCCTCCAGGTCAAAGACGTCCTGAAGGCTCTCCAGAGGGACCTCATGGGTGACCTCCTGGAAACCCTCCGCCACCTGTCCCCCGACCCGGCGGGTGGGCGAGTCCTCGGTAATCTGGTCCGGGTGGGCCTGCTCCAGCTCCTCCAGACGACGGAGCTTGTGGTCAAAGTCATAGTCGGACATGGTGGGGTTATCCAGCACATAGTACTCGTAGCTGGCCTTATTCAGCTCTGCCCGGAGCAGTGCTATCTCCTGAATCTCGTCCATAGGGGACCTCCACTTGGAATTTTCGGGTGAATCCGGGGGCCAGTCGGGCCAACAGCCTGTAAAGGCCATACCCTGTCAGACCACCCAGTGTATTGAGAATTAAATCATTGATATCGCTGCTGCGGCCCACAAAAATCTGCACAATCTCAATGAACAGTGAGGCACCTCCTGCGGCCAACACGGACCGCCACCAACGGGGCCGCCGCCAAAGCAGCGCCGGGAAAAAGCCCAGAGGCAGGAACATGACCACATTGCCCAACAGCATGTAGATGCCCCACTTGCTGCCTTCCAGCAGCTCCGCCAGAATGGTAACCTGCAGATACATGCCGTGGCCATGCCAGCCCAGCCATCCCTCTGCAGGCAGATAGCCATGCATCAGTCCACCCCAGAATCCGGACGGAAACACGGTCAGGGCAGCCAGTCCGGCGCAGAACAGCACAAAAATCAGCAGTGCTCCTTCCCGCCAGACACTGCTGGTGAAACCAAGCTGTTCAAAACGGTGCCGACGCACGGGGCGAAGCAGGAAAAAGGCCACGGCGGCCAGCACCACACAGGGCAGCATCTCGTAGATATAGTCCCAGGTAATCTCCCAGTACCAAAGCAGCGTATTCAATCCGGCACCTCTTTCTCTCTTGATTGACACCATTTTATCACAGAAAGAGGGCCGATTCCTTGCGCTTTTCTTACGATTTCAACTGTCTTGCCCCGGAATGCTCAAATAGGTGTCCGGCACCTCACCCACAAGCACAGTCTCCGCCACACAGACCTGTGCGCTTACCTGGGTATCCAGCGGCCCGCCGGGGATCAGCAGGGTTAGGGATACCGATAGGTTGAGCATGATTTGGTGATGAGTCTGGTTGATACCCTCTGCGGTAAACACGTGCTCAAATGACGCATCTGCGCCGCCAATGGAGCGAATACGCACCGGAAGCAGCGGCCCCTTCTCCGCCAAGGCAGAAAAGGGCAGCAGATTTCCCAGAGGGATTCCTAAAGTGCCGGTGTCCAGTGTGTCCACCTGGGCAATGACCGCGCTGAGAAGCTCTGTCCTCAGGCGGTTCATCTCGGCTGAGTTGCTGGTGAAGGCGGTGATTCGGCCACTGCTGTCGGTCCGGAAGGTGATGATATCGTCGTATGCTACAGCTTCCTGGGCCAGCGTCTTGCTAATTTCCGTCTCTATGATGCCTGTGACGATATTCTCTACCCGGCTCTTTGCCATAGCGGCAATGACAGGCCGGGCCTTGCTGTCCAGAAAGCTGATCAGCAGCACCGCCAGCGCTAGGCCAAGGGCGGCTGCAAGAAGTAGCTGTATACCGCTCCCCTGCCGCCTGATACGCTGCCGGAGCCGCCAGCGGGGCCAGAAATACCGTCTCCATTTCTCCATACGGGTCACCCCCTATGGAGAGTCTATGCGCGGCCCGGCTCGTCTTAAAACGGGAAATTCAGCCTTCCCGCAGCAGCTCCTCCACCGCCAGCAGGACGCCGGCCTTTCCGCTCTCATAAGTCAGGCCGCCCTGGAGGTAAGCCGTATAGGGCTCCCGCATGGGCGCGTCGCAGGACAGCTCGATGGAGGCGCCCTGGATGAAGGCACCTGCCGCCATGATGACCTGGCAATCGTAACCCGGCATATCCCAGGGCTCGGGAGTCACGTAAGAGTCCACAGGGGCGCCGAACTGGATACCCTTGCAGAACCGCTTGAGGGGCTCAGGGCTGCCGAAGTGAATCATCTGAATGATGTCGTGTCGCACAGCATCGGAGGCGGGCTCTGTCTTGTAGCCCAGCAGCTCCATCATGCGGGCGGCAAACACTGCCGTTTCGACCGCCTGAGCGGTGGTATGGGGGGCAAGGAAAAGTCCTTGATAGAAGCTGCGGTTGCTGCCCAGAGAGGCGCCGCACTCCCGGCCGATGCCGGGAGCAGTGAGGCGCATGGCGGCCCCCTCCACCAGGTCACGCCGGCCGGCAATATACCCGCCCGCAGGGGCCAGGCCGCCGCCCGGGTTCTTAATGAGAGAGCCCACCACCAGGTCAGCACCGGCCTGGGTGGGTTCGATGGTCTCCACAAACTCACCGTAGCAGTTGTCCACCAGGATAGCGGCGTCGGGATTGTTCTCCCGCACCACAGCACACAGCTCACCAATCTCCGCCACAGACAGAGAAGAGCGGGTGGAGTAGCCCTTCGACCGCTGGATCAGCACAGCCTTCACTCTGGGGTCCCGCACCGCAGCGGCCAGACCGTCCTTGTTAGGCGCATTGTCAAGCAATTTAACTTGACGGTATTCTACGCCGTACTCCATCAGGGAGCCGTGCCCTTTGGGCACCACGCCGATGACGCCCAGCAGGGTATCGTAGGGTGCGCCCACGGCAGAGACCAGAATATCGCCCGGCTTCAGTGCGCCGAAGAGGGCGCAGGTAATGGCGTGGGTGCCGTTGACAAACTGAACCCGGACCAGGGCGTCCTCAGTGCCAAAAATATCGGCGTAGATCTCGTCCAACTTATCCCGGCCCAGGTCATCGTAGCCGTAGCCTGTGGTGCCGGCAAAGTAGCCCTCGGCCACCCGGTGCTTCTGAAACGCAGCGAGTACCTTGCGGGTGTTCTCCTCAGCAATGGCGTCAATGCGGTCAAACTGGGGCCGCAGATCGGCTTGTGCCTGAGCCGCCAGGGCGAGAACCTTGTCACTTAACTGTAAAGACATTATCTTTTACACATTCCATTCTATCTAAATTTTTCTTTTATATCGGATAAAAATTAGTCTTTGTGTGCTGCCTCGGCAAAAGCGGCCACTAGGGCGGCGCAGGCCTCCACGTCCCGGCGATCCACCATCTCGGCGGGCGAATGCACATAGCGGCAAGGGATGGAAATTCCGCCGCTGGGTACGCCGGAGCGTGTCTGATGGATGGCTCCCGCATCGGTACCGCCGGCCCGGATCACATCCATCTGGAAATTAATACCCTTCTCCTCCGCCAGCTTCTCCATGGTGCGGACCACCTGAGGATGGCAAATCACCGAGCTGTCCATCACCTTGATGGCCGCTCCACCGCCAGTCACGCTGCTGCCGGAGTGCTTGGGGTTCATCTCATCATCGGCAGGGGTCACATCCACCGCCACGCCGAAGTCAGGGTCGATGCCGAAGGCGGCGGTGCGGGCACCCCGCAGGCCCAGCTCCTCCTGAACGGTAAAGACAAAGTACAGGTCATTGTCGCTGTCCTTTAGCTGCTCCAGGGCCATCAGCAGCACCACGCAGGAGATGCGGTTGTCCATGTAGGGAGAGACAATGCGGTCGCCAGCGGCGAAGGTAGGCGTGTCATACACAGCGGTATCCCCTACTCGGACCATAGACTTGGCCTCCTCGGCGTCCTTGGCGCCGATGTCCAGATACAGGTTCTCCAGGGTCATGTCCTTGGCCGCCACGCTGTTGTCCAGACACACCACACCCCGGACGCCGTTCTTAAAGCGGACGGCAGTGCTCAACAGGTCAAAGGGGTGGAGCCCGCCCACCTTGCCGAACCGGAGGAAGCCGTGCTCGTCGATGTGGGTGACAATAAAGCCAATGGAGTCCATATGGGCGGCAAACATAATCTTGGGTCCTTTGCCCTTCTTACGGACAATCAGATTACCCATAGTGTCCCGCTTAATCTTGTCGGCGTAGGGCGCGGCGAGCGATTCGATGACATCAGCGATACCGGCCTCATCACCGGCGGGACCATGACAGGCGTTGAGCGCCTGGAGCGTCTTGAGAATATCCATTGATTACTCCTCCTGTCCGGCAATGGCCCCGATGAAAAGCCGTGCCAGGTTTAAGATGTGGTCAAAGTCCCCCAGACAGGCCACGCTGGCGGGGGCGTGAAGATAACGGACGGCGGCGCTCATCACAATGGTGCGCACACCCTCCCGGCTGCGCTGGATAGCAGAGGCATCGTTGCCGCCGGCGATATAGTGCTTGGTCTGCCAGGGGATCTGATTTTCATCAGCCAGGTCCCGCATCAGCTCAAAGAGCCCCCGGTCGGCCACAGAGCCGCCGTCCATAAAGGGGATGACAGGGCCTTTGCCCAGGGTGCAGACCTGCTTGTGGGCGTGAGTGCCAGCCAGATCGGCGGCAGTGGTGGTCTCCAGCACCAGGGCAATCTTGGGATCAACGGAAAAGGCCGCACCGAAGGCACCCCGGCAGCCCACCTCCTCCTGCACAGTAAACGCAAAGGTGCAGTCCATGGGCAGGTCCTCCTTCAGCAGCTCCAGCATGACGGCGCAGCCCACACGGTCATCCAGGGCCTTGGCCTTCACATAGCCGCTGCCGAACTCGGTCCAGTCGCTGTCAAAGGCGGCAAATTCGCCAATCTCAACCAGCTTCTCTGCCTCTTCCTTGCTCCTGGCGCCGATATCCAGATAGAGGTCCTCCACCTTGGGGACCTTTTTCTCCTCTTCCTCGCTGACCAGGTGGTAGGCCTTCAGACCGATGACGCCGGGAAGGCGGTTCTTTCCTACCCGGACAGCCTTGCCGATAAGCACCCGGCGATCAATTCCTCCCACGCAGGAGAACTTCAGGTAACCCTCATCGGTGATGCTGCGGATAATCAATCCCACCTCGTCCATATGGGCGGCCAGCAGCAGCTTGGAACCAGTGGACTTTTTACCCTTCTTAAAGACAATCAGGCTGCCCATGGGGTCAACCCGCATCTCGTCGGCATAAGGAGCGGCCGCGGCCTTGATATAGGCCCGCACGTCCTCCTCAAAGCTGGACACACCGTCCATCAGGCACAGATCACGAATGGTATCTTTCAGCACAGGACTTCCGCCTCCTCTCCCAGGCCCTCGGCGAAGGCGGCCAGCAGCTTGGCTACAGACTCCACATCCTCCAGAGCCAGCACCTCAATGGGTGTGTGCATATATTTCAGCGGCAGAGAGATAACGGAGGTAGCCACCCCCTCCCGGCTGATCTGCATATGCCAGCCGTTGGTACCAGTGTGACCGGCCATGACCTCGGGCTGCCAGGGAATCTGGTTTTCCTCTGCCTTTGCCTTCATTCGGCGAGTCATCCAGCTGGTCATGTTGGGACCAATGCCGATGGCAGGGCCGCCGAAGAGCTCACAGGAGCGATCCTTGGGGCCATCCGGCGTCCGGCCGTGGGTCACGTCCACCGCCACGCAGTAATCCGGGTCAATGGCAAAGGTACCTGCCTTGGCACCTGCGCCGGAGACCTCCTCCCGGGTGCTGCCCATGATATAGAGATCCAAGTCCAGCTCCCTGTCCTTCAGCAGCTCGGCCACCCGGAGCAACGTCACAAAGCAGGCCCGGTCGTCCATGGACTTGCCGCACACCTGCTGCTCTCCCAGCGGGAAACAGCCGCCCCGGTACACAATGGGAGTGCCCACCGGCACAGCCTTCTCCGCCTCCTCCTGGCTCATGCCAATGTCGATGAAGAGATCATTCAGGGGAAGCGCCTTATCAGAATCCTCTTTCTTGAGCACATGGGGCGGCATGCAGGCCACGACACCGAAAATAGGGGGCTCTGTCAAGATGGTCAGCTCCCGGTCGGGCAGCATACGGGGGTCTACGCCGCCGATGCTGCGGAAGCGGAGAAAACCGTCCTCCACACCGGTAACAATCAGGCCGATCTCGTCCAGATGGGCATCCAGCAGCAGACGGGGCGCGTTCTCCTTTCCGCAGCGGCGCACGCCAACCACATTGCCCATCCGGTCGATGGAGACCTCATCCACAAAGGGGCGCAGAAGCTCTGCGGCCGTCTCAGCCGCAGGCCGCTCAAAGCCGGAGGGAGCGCATTGACTGCACAGCCGCTCCAGCGTGTTTCGAATATCCAAATAAGTCACGTCCTTTTCAGTGGGGTTCAGCTCTCGCACAATCCGCTTGAAGGCGTTGCCCCGCTCCATAAAGTTCTTAAACCGGTCGAACGAGGCACAGGCAGGAGACAGAATGACTACATCCCCCGGCTGAGCCATGCTGTGGGCGGCCAGAACGGCCTGCTCAAAGTCCTGATACATCCGGATGGGTGGGTTGCTGCCGTTATAACCAGGGGCGCTTTCTACGGCAGTGCGGATTTTCTCCGCTGTATCACCTGTCAGGATAAGTTCCTTTACATGTTCGATGATTTCAGGTCCCAGCACATCAAACGGAATGTGTTTGTCATAGCCGCCGGCAATCAGAATCACCTTTTCCTCAAAGGAGCGCAGTCCGGCAATGGTACGGGTGGGGCTGGAGGCAATGGAGTCATTGTAGTACCGGACGCCGTCCACGGTCCGCACCAGCTCAATACGGTGCTCCACACCGCCGAAGCTGCGGGCAAAGAGCCGGATGGTCTCATCAGACACCAGGCCGTTGACCGCTGCGATAGCAGCCATATAGTTCTCCACGTTGTGGTTGCCGGGCAGAAGGATTTCGGACAGCGGGAGCACCTTCCGATGGCCATCTCGATCGGAGCACCAGATGGCCTCGTCCTTCACATAGACGCCCCGCTCCAGTATCTCACAGCGGCTGAAGCACATCACATTACCCGGCGCTTTTTTGGAGAAGCTGCGGGTAATTTCATTGTCCCAGTTGAATACAGCCAGGTTTTCTGTGCTCTGATAGGCAAAAATGTTCTCCTTTGCGGCCACGTACTCATCCATGGACTTATGTACGTCCAGATGGTTAGGGGCCACATTGGTGACAACTGCGATGTCAGGGCTCATGTCCATGGTCATCAGCTGGAAGGAAGACAGCTCCAGCACCACCATGTCATCCGGCTCCATATTCGGCGTCTCAGCCAGCAGAGGCTTGCCGATATTTCCGCCTACATAGACATTGTACCCCGCCTTTTTCAGCAGTTCGGAGATAATTGTGGTGGTTGTGGTTTTTCCATCGCTTCCAGTGACGCCGATTATCTTGCAGGGGCAGACCTGGAAGAACACTTCCATCTCCGAGGTGATGACACTCCCCCGCTCCCGGGCGGCCAGCAGAGGCGTTACATCCGGCCGCAGTCCGGGTGTGCGGAAGATAATGTCCTGATCCAGGCCATCCATGTAGTCGGGGCCCAGGCGTACCTCCGCTCCCAGGCTCTCCAGCTCTTCAATGAGGCCGTCAAAGTCCTCCCGTTCTTTCTTGTCGCAGGCCGTTACAGACAATCCGGCCCGCAGTAGCATCTTGATCAGCGGTGTATTGGACACGCCAATGCCGATGACCGCGATACGCTTTCCCCGCAGGGAATCTAAATATTCCTGTATTGTGGAATTCATAGGAATTCCCCCCTTCGGAAAAATCAGTCCTTAACTTTTATATTATATAACCCAAACACATAAATTTCAATCGCAACTCTGATATCCACCAAAGTACATCGCAGTTTTATTTGACATTTCTTTTCCAATACGGTACAATATACCCCGCGCAAGTAAGCTGGACAGCCGCGGATCGAGGCCGAAAGGCCCGATATGAGGAAAGTCCGGGCTCCGCAGGGCAAGGATAACGGGTAACACCCGCCGGGGGCGACCCTAGGAAAAGGGCAACAGAGATATACCGCCACGCTTTGGCGTGGTAAGGGTGGAAAGGCGGAGGTAAGAGCCCGCCCGACGACTGGGAACTGCTCGTCGCTGTAACCTCTATCCGGAGCAACGCCGTGGGAGAACATATGGCCGGCCCGGCCGTTCTCAGGAGGCGGCTTGACCGTACCGGCAACGGTGCGGCTAGATAGATGGCTGTCTTAAAAGACAGAACCCGGCTTACAGGCTTACTTGCCACTTTTGTCTAAAAAGCTCCGATTCCATATGGAATCGGAGCTTTTTTAATGGCTATTTTTGTGTTTCTTCTGTCTCGCCGCCGGCAGCAGCAACGGGATTTCCGTTGCCGTCAATCCCCTTCACCCTAAGCCTGGAATTGGTCCAGTCCCGTACCAGGGCATATATCACCGCAAAGGTCGGAACGCCCAGCAGCATACCGGGGAAGCCGAACAAGCCGCCGCCCACGATGATAGCCACCAGTACCCAGATGGCGTCGAGGCCGGTGCTGTCGCCCAGAATCTTGGGGCCGAGGATGTTTCCGTCAAACTGCTGGAGTGCGATAACCAGTACGCCAAAACGCAGCGCTGCCCACGGATCCACAATAATCAGGATCATGATACAGGGAACCGCACCGATAATGGGCCCGAAGAATGGGATAACGTTGGTTACACCAACTACCACTGCCACCAGCATTGGGAATGGAATACGGAAAATCAGATTCAAGACAAAGCACAGCACACCGATGATGGCACTGTCGATGATTTTCCCGTTGATAAAGCCTACGAACACGCCGTTAGCGTGCCGGCAGATGCCAAGAAAGCGATTGGCCTTTGCTGTGGGAACGAAAGCATAGATGATTTTCTTGAGCTGCGGCACCAGCCGTCCCTTTCCCGCCAACATATAGACCGAAGAGATCAGGGCCGTAATGGCGGAGATCAGCACATTACCTACCGCAACGCCCAGGCTCAACAGCTCAGGCACCTTTTGGGATGCCCACTCAGCAACCCGCTTAAGCATGTTCTGATAGAGTGTCACCAGGTCGGTAAGGCCCTCACCTTCCAGGTGATACTGGTCAATGATTTTCTGCGCAAAACGGTTCAGATTGCTCAGATAGGTGGACATATTGCTTCCCAGCGCCATAATACTCTCAATAACTTGCGGCAGGATCAGATTCAGGAGAATCACCACCACAACAAGCGCCAGAAGATACACTGTCAGAACAGAGAGCCCTCTCTTATGCCGAAGGTTATGATAGACGTTGCGCTCAAAGAATTCCATCGGCGTATTGAGCAGATACGCAATGGCAAAACCGGCGATGAACGGCGACAGAACGCCTAGCAGCTTATCCGCCTTTGACTGAAGTGCATCAAAATTGGCCAGCGCCATATAGAATAAAATGCCGATCAGAACCACCAGAAGATTGGAGATCGCCCTGCCATCAAGCAGGTACCATTTTCGCTTTGACCCCTTATCCTCCATATACCACTTCCCCTTTCCACTTTCTCTCATTGTACCACGCTCTCCGGGGGGACGCAATGGAAAACGGGCATCCCAATTGGGATGCCCGTTTCTATCAGCCAAGCAGGGCGCGGTGATATACCTTCTTACCCTTCTTCAGGATAACACCCTCTCCGGACAGCTCTTCAGCCGTAAAGGAACGGGTAATGTCCGCTACCTTTACACCGTCGACCTCCACGCCGCCCTGCTCCACCAGGCGGCGGGCCTCTTTCTTGGAGGGCACCAGGCCACACTTGAGCATCAGGTCCAGTACGGCCACAGCGCCGTCGGTCAGGTCATCGGCGGTGAGGGTGGTGGTGGGCATGTTGGCCTTGTCACCGCCCTGGGAGAAGAGGGCACGAGCGGCGTCCTGAGCCTTCACGGCCTCCTCCTCGCTGTGAACCAGCTTGGTCAGCTCATAGGCCAGAATCTCCTTGGCGGTATTGAGCTGAGCGCCTTCCCACTTGTCCATCTCGTCAATCTGCTCCAGAGGCAGGTCGGTGAGCATCCGCAGGCACTTGAGCACATCGGCATCGCCAATGTTGCGCCAGTACTGGTAGAACTCATAGGGGGTGGTCTTCTCCGGATCCAGCCAGACGGCGCCCTTCTGGGTCTTGCCCATCTTCTTGCCCTCAGAGGTGAGCAGCAGGGTAATGGTCATGGCATAGGCGTCCTTACCCAGCTTGCGGCGGATGAGTTCGGTGCCGCCCAACATATTGGACCACTGGTCATCGCCGCCGCACTGCAGGTTGCAGCCGATGGTCTGGAACATGTGGTAGAAGTCATAGGACTGCATAATCATGTAGTTGAACTCCAGGAAGCTGAGACCCTTCTCCATGCGCTGCTTGTAGCACTCAGCCCGCAGCATGTTGTTGACAGAGAAGCAGGCGCCCACCTCACGCAGCAACTCCACATAGTTGAGCTTCATCAGCCAGTCGGCGTTGTTGAGCATCAGAGCCTTGCCCTCGGAGAAATCGATGAACTTACTCATCTGCTTCTTGAAGCACTCACAGTTGTGCTGGATGGTCTCCACGGTCATCATGGAACGCATATCGGTGCGGCCGGAGGGATCGCCCACCATGCCGGTGCCGCCGCCAATGAGGGCGATGGGCCGGTTGCCTGCCTTCTGGAGCCGGCGCATCAGCATCAGCGCCATAAAGTGGCCCACGTGGAGGGAGTCGGCAGTGGGGTCAAATCCAATATAGAAAGTGGCCTTGCCGTTGTTGATGAGCTCCTTGATCTCTTCCTCATCGGTAACCTGGGCCACCAGGCCGCGGGCCTTCAGTTCGTCATAAATGGTCATATCAATTCTCCTTTTTCTTTCATTTCAATTCAATAAAGACGTTTTCCGCAGTAGGGACATTTGGCGTCATCCATCTCATGGAGCTGGCCGCAGTAGGGGCACGGTGTCCGGGCGATGCTGTCCTCCGTTTCTTCTTCCGGAGGCTCAACAGCATAGAACTCCAGCTTTTTGCACTTGCGGCAGCAGTATATATCCACAGTCAGGGCTCCGGATATCAGGTTGTCCAGTCCGCCCAATATCCAACCGTACTTTCCCATTTGCAGGTGTTCCTGACCAATGTGAACCATCTCTCCGCCGCAGCGAATGCATATCTCGCGCTCCATACAACACCTCCTTGAGGCACAGAAAACGCCCCCTGTCCATTGCGGACAGAGGGCGTAGTTATTACGCGGTACCACCTCTGGTTCGCCGCCTCCTCACAGAGACGGCCTCATGGAGTGCCAACACACCCCGGCGCGATAACGGGCGCACCCGACACAGCCCTAATAATGGAACTCCATGTTCAGGCGGCTGCTCCAAGGTGTATTCACAGCATGCTCCCTCCCCCTCTCACCAAACCGGGGGCTCTCTGGGCGGAGCGTTTTGCCGTTACTCTTCCCTGTCATCGCAGTAGCTATATTGGCTTGAATTATAGTATGTCCAAACAATTTTGTCAAGCGGAAAGACCTAGTGCTTTAAGAAAGTCCTTTCAGTCACAACTCAACAAAACTTAGCTTTTGCGGAGTTGCTTATAGCGCAGTGCGCCATCAAGCAGCTCTCCCGCGCTGGCCAGCGCCGCCGGCGTAATCTCCTCGCCGGAGGTCAGACGGGCCAACTCCGCTTTCCGAGCGTCCCGATCCAGTCGGGCCACCTCTGTAAAGGTCCTTCCCTTTCTCTCTCCCTTCTGGACAGAGAAATGCACGTCCGCCATAGCGGCAATCTGCGGCAAATGGGTGACACAAAGCACCTGCTTGTGCCGGGCCACATCAGCCATCTTCTCCGCCACCTTCTGGGCCGCCCTGCCGGAAACTCCGGTATCCACCTCGTCAAAGACAAGGGTGGTTACATCATCATTTTCAGCCAGCACGTTTTTCAGCGCCAGCATAATACGGGCCAGCTCACCGCCGGAGGCTATTTTCTGAATGGGCTTCAGTGCCTCGCCCACATTGGCAGACATGAGGAACTGCACCTCATCCATGCCAGTGCTGTCCAGTCCCTCATCACAGTTTTTGGGACTGAACTCCACCTGAAAACGTACCTTCGGCATATCGAGTTGGGCCAGTTCTTTCTGGATCCTGTCTTGGAGCGCCTGAGCCGCTTCACGCCGCTGCTCGGAAAGCATTCCCGCTTTACGGTGTGCTTCTTTCAAAGCCGCGGCATATTTTTTCTCCAGTCGGACAATCGTATCATCCGCATACTGAATGTCGTCCAGTTCCTTTTTACACCGGTCCAGATAGGCCAGCATTTCCTCCTCAGAGCTACCGTACTTCTTTTTCAGCCGATAGATAATATCCAGCCGGCTCTCCAGTTCATCCAGCTCTCCGGGTTCAAAATCGAAGCTCTCCCGCAGATCCCGCAAAGTCTCCGCTACATCATCGGCAGTACAGCGCAACTCTGTCACCTGCTCTAAAATCCCGGCCGCCGCTGTGCTCATGCCAGCGGCCGGTCCCAAGGCATCCTCCGCTGTGGCCAGAAGAGAAGCTGCGCCATCCTGGTCTTCGTCTCCGGACAGCGCAAAACATGCCCGCTCTACCGCCTCGATGAGCTTGCCCGCATTGCGCAGCAGAGTACGGCGCTCTGTCAGCGCAGCCTCTTCCCCAGCCTTGAGCTGAGCCCGTTCCAACTCAGCAATCTGGTAATTCAGGCTGTCAATCCGTCTAGCCCGCTCCGCCTCATCCATCCGCAGCGCGTCCATCTCCCGCCGGATTGTGGTCAGTGTGCTGTAAGCGCACTGATAATCCTCCAGCACCGCACCTGTACCGCCAAAGGAATCCAAATAGCTCAGGTGGCACCGTTCATCCAGCAGCTGCTGGCCGTCATGCTGACCGTGGATATTCACCAGCTGGCTGCCAAGGGCCTTCAGCTGAGAGACGGTAAGGAGCCGCCCGCCCAGGCGGCAGGTGTTCTTTCCGTCCGGGTGAATCTCCCGGCGGAGTATCAGGCTGCCGTCCTCATCAGGCGCCATCCCATTCTCCTCAAACCAAGCCAGGTTGGGCAGCTGGGTAAAGACCGCCTCCACCAGAGCGGATTTGGCCCCGGTACGGATAAGATCCCGGCTGGTACGCTCTCCAATCACTGCGCCAATGGCGTCAATTACAATGGATTTTCCCGCGCCGGTTTCACCGGTGAGGGCGTTGAAGCCGGCATCAAACCGGATATCCGCCGATTCAATCACCGCAATATTTTCAATATGAAGCAGAGAGAGCACAGCAATCACCGTCCATCCGGCGGAACTTTACTTCAGCATCTTGTGAATTTCGTTGCAGAACTCGGCAGCAGCCTCATTGGTACGCATGATCAGGAGTGCAGTATCATCTCCTGCCAGGCTCCCTACTAGATCCGGAATCTCCATGCCGTCCACTGCCGCACAGGCTGCAGAGGCCAGGCCGGGCATGGTCTTGACCACCACAATGTTCTGCGCCATATCAAAGGACGTTACGCCTTCCTTAAAGATGGTCCGCAGGCGTCCGGCAAAATTGAGAGAGGTCTTCCGCTCAGAAACCACATATTTATAGGTCCCATATCCAGTTAGCTCCTTAATCAGGTGGAGCTCTTTAATATCCCGGGAAATGGTTGCCTGAGTGGAGGTGACACCCCGAAGCCGGAGTTGCTCCAGAAGCTGATCCTGGGTTTCCACGTCCACCTCTTCAATAATGCGGAGAATCTCTTCCTGTCGCTTACTTTTCATGCATCTCACCCGTTTCCAAGTTTCTGATGGAGAATTTCGTAAAAGCTGCGGCCGGTAAGGCACACCAGCCTGGTCTGTGCTTTGGATTTCCGTACCTCAACCACATCTCCGCCGGAGAGCTTATGGGCCTTTCCTCCGTCAACAGAGAGATAAGCCGTCTTTCTGGCCAGCCGTCCCATCCGAATGGCTACCGTCCGCTCACAGCTAAGTACCATAGAGCGGGAATAGAGCACATGGGCGCAGATAGGCGTTACAATCAGATTTTCAGCTGTGGGCTCCACAATCGGTCCGCCGGCAGACATGGAGTAAGCGGTGGATCCGGTAGGGGTACAGACCACAACACCGTCGCCTGAGAAATCAGAGACCAATTTTCTGTCGCCAAACACAGAGAAGTCGATGATACGTGCCACTGCTCCTTTTGTGATGACGGCATCATTCAATGCAATGTCCTCATAAACCTGTTTTCCCTCATGGAACACTTTTACATCCAGCATCATCCGGGACTCGATGCTATATTTTCCAGAGGCCAGCTTGGTCAGCTGCTGCAGCTCACCCTGCTCCAGCTCCGCCATAAAACCGACGCTGCCAAGATTGACGCCCAGAATGGGGACATTATGGGCATTGGCATCCTTTGCAGCGTGAAGAATTGTGCCGTCGCCGCCAAAGCATATCAGCACATCCGCACCGGCCAGTTCCCGCTGCATATCGGAAAAGTGAAGATTCCTGGGCAGTTCAATCCGACTGCTCTTTTCCGGCGTAAACGGGAGGCAGATTGCGGTCTCAACACCGGCTGCTTTCAGAATGCGGTCTGCGGCCTGGGCCGCCCGCAAGCCCTTGTCCCGATATGGATTCGGGCTCAGCACAACTTTCATAAACTCATTCCTTCTCTAAGGCGTTATGAGAGGCCTCCACCAGGGCCTCCAGATCTCCGCTCCATACAGCGTCAGAGGCTCCGGCAGACAAAAAGCCCAGGTATTCTATATTTCCCTCCGGCCCTCGGACAGGAGAAAAGGTCATATCCTTTACAGTGAAGTCAGCCTCTCTGGCATTGATCAGGAACTGCTCCAGCACCTCCAGGTGGACCTTGGGATCACGTACGACACCCTTCTTCCCCACCTTCTCTTTACCCGCCTCAAACTGGGGCTTCACCAGACAGACCACATGGCCATCTTCTTTGAGCAATCCCCGCACAGCGGGCAAAATCAATCTGAGCGAAATGAAGGAGACATCTATGCTGGCAAAGTCCAGCTCATCAGGAATCTGTTCATGGGTGAGATATCTGGCGTTGGTCCGTTCCATGCAGATTACCCGCTCATCACTTCGCAGGCTCCAGGCCAGCTGTCCGTAGCCCACGTCCACGGCATAGACCTTGGACGCGCCATTTTGAAGCATGCAGTCAGTAAATCCGCCGGTAGATGCGCCAATATCGCCGCAAATCGCACCTGAGAGCTGAATAGGAAAGGTCTGCATCGCTTTTTCCAGCTTGAGGCCGCCCCGGCTGACATAGGCCAGGGTCTTGCCCTGCACCTCAATTTCAGCGTTCTCCTCGACCGGTGCGCCTGCCTTCTCCACCTTCTGCCCTGCCACATAGACCTGGCCCGCCATAATAACCGCCTGTGCTTTTTGACGGCTCTCCATCAGCCCCCGTTCACAGAGCAGAACGTCCAACCGTTTTTTAGCCATGCTTACAGACCTCCAGCGCCTTCCGGCAGAGACTTTCACCATCCAACCCACAGAGCTTCCGCAGCTCAGCCACGGATCCATGTGTCACAAAGGAACTGCCCAAATTACAGAGCACGGTATGTGCAGCCGGGGTTCCCGCCAGGGCCAGCTCTGCAGCCAGCCGACGGCCTACACAATTGGCATCCATAACATCCTCTGCCACCAGAAGCCGGGTTGTTTTGGAAATTGAAGATTGAACAAGTGTAACATCAATAGGTGTAATGGTATTCAGCTTTATAACCTCAGCTGATACGCCGCAGGAAGAGAGCGCATCGGCACAGCGAAGCACCTCGTTTATCATGACGCCATATCCCACCAGCGTAATATCTTCTCCCTGCCGGAGCAAAGCAGCGTGTCCAGTACCGGAATCTGCTGTATATTCTCCTTCTCCACCGCGAGGATATCGCAGTGCAACAGGACCGCTAAGCTCCTTTACAGCATAGGCAAGCATTGTCCTCAGCTCAGAAAAGCTGGCCGGGCAGAGAACTGTCATACCGGGAACCGTGTCAAGAAAAGCCACATCAAAAACACCATGGTGGGTTTCACCGTCCTCCCCCACCAGACCGGCCCGGTCTACTGCCAGTATCACATGCAGGCCTTGAATGGCAATATCATGGATCAGCATGTCATAGCTGCGCTGAAGGAAGGTAGAATACACCGCAAAGACCGGCGTCAGTCCCTGCTTGGCCATACCGGCTGCCATTGCAGCCGCATGACCCTCTGCAATTCCCACATCAAAATATCGTGCAGGAAATTTGCCGGCAAATTCCTTCAGGCCGGTTCCGTCCCGCATCGCTGCTGTAATGGCGCAAATTCTCCGGTCAGCCTGTGCCAGTTCACACAGCGTCTCGCCAAAAACGGCAGAAAAATTAGAGCTCCCGCCTGACAGCGGCTCTCCAGTCTGAACACAGAAGCGGCCAACGCCGTGAAACTGATCCGGATTACGCTCAGCAGGCGTATAGCCTTTTCCCTTCACAGTCCTTACATGGAGTAAAACTGGGCCTTCGATATCCTTGGCGTACCGGAGGAGGCGGGTCAATCCTTTTACATCATGGCCATCCACGGGGCCAAGATATGTGAAGCCCATATCCTCAAAAAAGGAACAGGGCAGCAGGGTCTCTTTCACTGCCTTCTTCACTCTGTGTGTAATCCGATAGAGCGTCTTGCCGCCAGGCACTGTGCTGGTTATCTTCCGATAGCCTTTTTTGAAGCGGAGATACTGAGGCTTCAGTCTCTGTCTGGCCAGATGCTCCGCAATTCCACCCACATTTTTCGTGATGGACATTCCGTTGTCATTGAGAATGACTATCATCCGTTCTCCGCTGTTGCCGGCGTCAGAAAGCCCCTCATAGGCCAGTCCACCTGTCAGGGCACCGTCTCCGATGAGCGTGATGACGCAGTAGTCCTCCCCCATCAGGGTCCGTCCCCTGGCCATACCAGTGGCTACGGAGACAGAATTGGATGCATGACCGGCAATAAATGCGTCACATACACTCTCCGAAGGCTTTGGAAAACCCGCAATACCACTGAAGGTTCGAAGGCTGGGCATCTCATCTGCCCTGCCCGTCAAAATCTTGTGGGTATAACACTGATGTCCTACGTCAAAGACCAGCCTATCCCGGGTAAAGTCAAATACCCGATGAAGCGCCACGGTAATCTCCACAGCACCCAGATTGGAGGCCAGGTGCCCACCTGTTTTGGATACCGAGTCAATAATGCTGGCACGAAGCCGGGTGCAAAGCGCCTCAGCTTCACAGTCCGTTATATGCTTTATATCCGGAATATCCGCCTGCTGAATCATAAGCACCTCGTATGAATGACTTATCGAATGAGAAAGGTCCCCAGCAGTCCAATGGCTACGCCCAGAAGCGCCCCCATAATGACCTGCATGGGTGTGTGCCCCAGGAGCTCTTTCAGTTCCTTGCCAAAAAGCTCCGGCTTCATCTCGCTCCAGTGGTCCATCATATAGTTGAGGATTTTTGCCTGCTCTCCTGCAGCTTTCCGCACATTGGCGGCATCGTACATGACTACAATGGCAATGACCGCCGCAATGGCAAAGAGCGGAGAGGAGAAGCCGTACAGCATGCCGGTGGACGCAGCACAGGCACAGACAAAGGCGGAGTGTGAGCTGGGCATCCCGCCACTCCCCCAAATCCGGCGCCAGTCAAGCCGCCGCTTGGTCAGAAGCTGGATGACCACCTTCAACACCTGTGCTACAGCCCAGGAAAGGGCAGCCAGAATCAGAATTAAATTGCCCAGATGGTAATTGGCGGCATTCAGTTCCATATATGGTCACTTCTCCCGTTTTACCAGTTTATCTGCCAGCCAGCACAGGAATCCGGCGTCCTTAAATGTGCTGCGAAGGGCTTCTTTGGCCGCTTCCGTCTTTTCGCTTACCAGCTTTTCACAGGCCTCCATACCCTTAAGGCTGACAAAGGTCACTTTCTCGTTGGCGGCATCGGAGCCAATGGGCTTACCCAGCTTAGCCTCGTCGCCTTCTACGTCCAGCATGTCATCGCGGATTTGGAACGCAAGGCCCAGCAGCTTGGCATATCGCCGCACCGCGGCAAGCTCCTGTTCTCCGCCGCCGGCCACAATACAGCCTATTTCCGCTGCCGCAGAGATGAGCTCACCGGTTTTCAGCCGCTGCAGCTCCTCCACCTCAGACAGCGAGAGAGAATGTCCCTCACCTGCCATATCCAGCGCCTGTCCGCCCACCATACCCCGGGCTCCTGCCGCACGGCCAAGGCAGGCAGAGGCGGCCAATGCCCGCTCTGCGCTTAAAGCTGTTCCGTGCTCGGCAATCGTCTCAAACGCAGCGGTCAGCAGCGCGTCCCCAGCCAGGACAGCAGTAGCCTCACCGTAGACCTTATGGTTGGTGGGACGGCCCCGGCGTAAATCGTCATCGTCCATGCAGGGCAAATCGTCGTGAATCAGGGAATAAGTATGGATCATCTCCACCGCGCACGCAAACGGAAGGGCTGTGGTCACGTCTCCACCGCACATACGGCAGGTCTCCAGCGCCAGCACGGGCCGGATGCGCTTTCCGCCGGCCAACAGGCTGTACAGCATGGCATCATATAGATCGGCACGGGAATCCCGCCCGGCAAAACAGTGCTGAAGATAGTCCTCTACCAGGGCGCAGTCTGCGCGAAGCACTTCATCATACATCATCCCGGAAACTCCTTTGTTCTGCAAAACTTCGGCGTGAACCTGCAAAGCAGGCCGTCCCGTGCCGGAAAGGCCGCATAGGGGCGCGCCACACACTGCGCCCCCTGCTGGTCAAAACTATCACACGCTCTGGTCCATTGGCTGCTCTACTGGCGTCCCATCCGGGGCGGCGGTCAGCTTGATAACCTTCTGCTCCGCCTTGTCCAGCATAGTGGAGCACTTCTTCATCAGGCTTGTCCCCTCCTCAAAGAGAGCCAGGGCATCCTCCAGCGGCGCGTCTCCCCGCTCCAGCCGGGAGACAATCTCCTCCAGACGGGCCATTGCCTGTTCAAAGGTCAGCTTTTTCTCTGCCATCTGTCAATCAATGCTCCTTTACAATACAAGGAATCTCTCCATCTGCCACTCTCAGGCGCAGAGAATCACCTGCTGCCACTTCCTCCTTGGAGCGCACCACAGTGCCGTCCTCCCGCTGTGGAATGGCGTAGCCTCTGGCCAGCACCTTCAGGGGGCTCATGGCGTCCAGAGACGCTGCCAGCCGGGCAAAGCGCTGCCGCTCCCGGCTCAGCGCACCTGAAAGTCCGTGGGCCAGACGGGTGCGCTGGTAATCCAGCAGTACCCTGCGGTCCTCAACATAGTTCATCGGATTCTGTAAAGCCCGGCTGCCTGACAGCTGTTCCAATTTGGAGGATAGCTCACCCAAACGTCTGGTCATAGCCTGCTCCATCCGTGCCGACAGCTGCTTTAATTGGCCTGCCACATCATTTTGATCCGGGACAGCCAGCTCCGCTGCGTTTGAGGGTGTTGCAGCGCGCAAATCCGCTACAAAATCGGCGATGGTCACATCCGGCTCGTGGCCGACCGCAGAGATCACGGGAATTCTGGACACATAAATAGCCCGGGCCACAACCTCCTCGTTGAAGGCCCACAGGTCCTCCATGGAACCGCCGCCCCGGCCGGTGATGATGAGGTCGGCCCACCCAAGGCGGTTGACCCACCCCAGCGCCGCAGCAATTTCACCGGGGGCCTCTGCCCCCTGAACCCGTACAGGCACCACAGCCACCTCTGCCATAGGCCACCGCGCGCCCAGAATCCGCAGCATATCCCGTACTGCCGCGCCGGCGGCCGAAGTCACCAGGGCAATCCGCCGTGGAAAACGGGGAATGGGCTTTTTGTGGGCCGGGTCAAACAGCCCTTCGGCATACAGCTTGGCTTTGAGCTGCTCGAAGGCCATATAGAGGTCACCCACACCGTCAGGTGTCAGGGCGCTGACATAGAGCTGATACTGCCCGTCCCGTGGAAACACCGTCACCCGACCGAAGGCCACCACCTTCATGCCGTTCTCCGGGCGGAAGCGCAGGGCGGAGGCCTCTCTGCGGAACATGACACAGCGGATAGCTCCTCCCTCGTCCTTCATAGAGAAATAATGGTGTCCGGAAGGATACATCTTATAGTTGGAGATCTCGCCCCGGATATAGATGCCGGAGAGGGTCCTATCGCCATCCAGCACGTCCTTGATGTACTGATTGACCTGCGTGACGGAATAGACTGTGTCATTCCTCATGGCTGTGCTCCTTCGCCTTCAGGCTCCGCCAAACCAAAATGGCCACACCCATAGCGTTATCCGTAGAGAATCTGGGCTCGGCAAAGACCGCTCCCTTCAGCTTCTCACGCAGCAGGCTGTTGGAGGCCACGCCGCCGGAGCAAAGCACACTCAGGCCAGGATGCTCCCCCAGTGCAGCCGCTGTGGCCCTGGCGACCGCATCGGCAATGGTGTTCAGCGCAAAACGGGCGATGTCAGCAGGGGCTTCCCCCCGCTCTGCCATAGCCTTCACCTGGTTTTCTACACCGGAGAGAGAGAAGGAACAGCCGTTGAGCTTTACCTTAAACCGCTTTTCGCTCTGAGATTCCCGTGCCAGAGCGTCCAGCGCCTTTCCGGCAGGAAAATCCAGCCCCAGCAGCTTTCCGGTCCGGTCAATGAGCTGACCGGCAGAGATGTCGCTGGTACCGCCGATGGCCTGTGCACGGACATTGACGCCCTCCGGCTCCACATACAGCAGCTCCGTGGTGCCGCCGGAGAGGTGCCATGCCAGAATAGGCTCATCCAGCAGATCCAGCCGGCCAGCGGACCAGGCGGCAGCAGCAATGTGTCCCTGCTGGTGGGACACCGGGAAAAAGGGCACATTCAAAGCAGCGGACAGCGCTCTCCCCTGCCCCTCTCCTGCCAGGAAGCAGGGCATATAGGAGCCGTCCACCGCACGGGGGCGGGTGCTGGCACCCACGGCAGCCAGTTCACAGAGCAAATTCCTTTCGTGGAGCTGCTCAAAAAGGCTGGGCAGCCGCTTCACGTGCTGGAAGAGAGCGTCGCTCTGGCGCAGGCCCAGGGTACCGGAAGGCACATCCAGCAGGTGCCCGATATTCTCCCCTGTGGTTCCGTCAAACACGGCCACAGAGGTGGTGTAATTGCTGGTGTCCAAGCCCAGACAGCGCAGTCCTGTCATGCCTTGGGGGCCTCCGCATCCTCACCGGCGGCAGGCTCGGCATCGAAAATATCCTCTGCCTGGAAGTCGGACGTTCGCTCCGGAATGGATTCCTTGCGGACAAAGGAGCCCAGAATGCCGTTGATAAAGGAGACAACCTCGGGCGTCTCATATCCTTTGGCAATCTCCAGGGCCTCATTGATGGCAGCGGCATTGGGCACGTCCTGCATATAGAGAATCTCATACATGGCCACCCGCATTATGGCTACCGCCACCCGGGGAATCCGGGAGAAGGTCCAGCCGATGGCGTAGCGGGAGATATAGTCGTCCAGCTCGGGGCAGTGGAGATACACGCCCCGCACCAGCTCACTTATGTACTCCCGCTGTTTGGCGTTGGGATATTCGGCGTAAAGAGGCTCCTCTTCCCCGATGAGCGCAAAAGTAGCGCGCGTCAGGGCCGTATCCAGGAGCTCATCTGCGGTCTGGTTGGTAAAGCTGAGCTCAAAGGTGAGGTGCACGGCAATTTCTCTGGCGTTGGTCCTGGTCATGTTTCTTCCTCCGTCATGGGCCGTTCTGCCGGCCCCTCTATTTCTCTCGTGAATGGATAGTCCAATGAATATAACCCTATTATATACAAAGTCCGACCAAAGATAAACCCCCAGTTTTGCGCCTGTACGCAAAAAAGCATTGAGCGCGGGGGCCGCGCCCAATGCTCTTTTATGGCAGGTGTTACTGGGGCCGCTTGGCGTCCCGGTCAAAGGTGATGCCGGAGACATTCACATTGACGCACGCGGGCGTCAAACCGCTGGTATTCTCAAGGCTGGAGAACACGGCATCCTGCACCTTGGCGGCCACCTCGGGGATGGTGTAGCCGTACTTCACCAGGATGCCCACATCCACAGTCAGGCTGCCGTCCTCATTGCTGGAAACGCGGACACCCTTGGCCAGGTTCTTCTTGCCGCCCAGCATCTCCACCAGATCGTTGCCCAGATTGGCGGCCAGGCTGCCGACACCCTCTACCTCCAGCGCGGCGGCGGCGGCAATAACCGCCATAACATCCTCGGATATATGGATATTTCCCATCTCATCGGGGCGGGAAACATACTCTCTGCCTTCGCCCATAAAGGTCACACTCCTTATGTCGTACAGTATAGGGTCCGATATCTTTAAGCATTGTACCACAAACCGGGGAAAATAACAAACATATTTTTATCCATGCTCTGAAAACCTTTCTGCCGGATCGCAGGCAGGCGGCCAGCCTGCGGTTTTCCTTCCCCGCAGACCGGCCGCCCGGCTGTTCCGGTCCTATTCCTCTGTGGCCTCGATGATTTTAATCTGGCTGGCCTCCATGCCGGTCTCGTCGGTAACGATCTCGGTGATTCTGGCCACATCCGCATCCGTGAGACCGGCGCCGTTGTTGGACACCACCACGGATACGCTGTTATCCCCGATAAAGGCCACACAGTCGGCATAGCCCTTGGCGGTGACCAGATTTTCAATCTGGGCCTCACTGACAGTGACGCTGGCCATAGTCTGAATGGAGGCGTTGGCTTCGTCCTTCATGGTCTGGTCGGCATTCTCATCCCCTGCGGCCTCCTGGAGCAGCGAGAGAGCGCTGTCCCTGGCCTGCTGCCGGTTGAGCCGTGCGGAGTCAAAGTAGTTGCTGCTGGACTCTGATGTACTGCCCTCTGTCTGCTGGGCAGAGGTCTCGCCGCTCTCCCCGGCGCTGGGCGAGGGCGAAGGCGAGGCGGAAGCCGTGCTGCCTGTCAGGAGAGGATCGCTGGTCTGTCCGCCCACCAGCGCTGCCTCCCCCAGCGTCTTTCCGGCGTCCGTACTGTTGTCCTTGTGGTAGGACCAGTTGAGGTAGACCGCCACACACACAAAGAGGACGATGGCCGCCACCACCGCGTTTCGTTTCCAGAGCTTCATACTGAACCAATCCTTTCACTGTTTATCATCATTTTGATTTGCATATGGATATTTTATCGGCCCCCAGCCCGGTAAGGGCGGACACCGCGTCCACCAGCTTGAGGCAGACCGCCGGGTCACCGCCCCCCGGGCAGACCACCAGCGCGCCCTGGTACTGCGGACAGACCTGCTGAAGCACCACGGTATCCTCCGTACCCGATCCGGTGGACACTACCACCGTGCTGGTGGTACTCTCCTCCCCGGACCGGGTGGAATCCTGAGCCAGAACCTGCCGGGCGCTGCTTTTCACCGTGAGAACCACTGTCACCTCCCCCGCTCCGTCCACCTTGGAGAGGGCCTGTTCCAGCTTCTGCTCCATCTCCTCCACCTGGAAAACCTCTCCGCCGCTCTCGTTTTGACTCTCTGTACCGCCCGATGCGGGACTGTCCTCCCCGCCCACTGGCAGAAGAAGCAGTACAATGCCGGCCGCAATCACCAGAAGCACATACTTATATTTTTGGAAGAGCTCCGCCGTCTTTTGGGTCAGCCTCTCCCAATGAAATGTCCCTTTCATTCCACATCCTCCACGTAGTACTGCCGCTCTGCCGGGATGGCCAAATCTGCCGCAATCACCCGGGTGAGCGCGGCCTGCTCTCCCTGGGTCAGATCGCCTGTAATCTCAACCCCGTCGGGCACCGGATAGTCCCCTGACTCCGTCCAGGCGGTCACCCGGACCTGGCAGACAACCCCCAGCTCCTCCGCCTTGTCCAAAATATATGCGCTGGTCTCGTCGGCTATGATATCTTTCATCAATCTGCCGTTCTCCTCCTCCAGTGTGTCCACTGTCCCCATAGCCTCCACCCGGTATTCGGTCAGAATCCCGGCAAATGTTCGGCTGTCCACCCGGAGCACAGGCTGAATCATGGCCAGTACCAGCACAAGAGAGCCGGTGAGGCGGCCGATCTTCTGCACAGTCCCATTGGGAGACAGGCCATCCGCCAGAGCTACAATGATGGCGCCGCAGGTGATACCCACCAGCCACTCCCTGATTAGTTCTATCATACTGTCACCACCGAAATTGCCGAAACAATGGATACCAACATCAAAAGCGCACAGGCACCCGTCATGCCCAGCACCAGCCCAAAGGCGCCGCCGATGCTGTCAATCAGGCCCGTGACCCGTCCGGCCGACACGGTGCCTGTCAGCGCGGCGGTCAGCTTGTAGGCCAGGTAGTGGATGCCCAGCTGGAGAAAGGGCACCAGGCAGATTCCCAGCACAGTGAGCATGCCGAATACCCCCACCGTATTTCGCAGCACTGAGGCTCCCACCAGAACGGTTTCTGCCGCATCGGAGAGAATACCGCCCACCACAGGGACCACGCTGGACACCGCAAACTTGGCCGCCTTCACCGTAGCCGCGTCGGCCGTACCGGCGATGGCGCCGGAGACCGTCAGATACCCCACAAAGATGATAAGTACCGACGTGAGTACCGTAGTTACCACCCATTTGAGCACGCCGCCGATGCGTTTGAGTCCCTCGTTGCCCAGAGCTGCATAGGCAGTGGCAGCGGCAATGTAGGCATAGACCAATGGAATGAGCAGCCGGGTAATCAGTGACATCAGCACGTCGGAAAAGAGCACGGTGGCCAACTGGCGGGCCGCGGCGCCGCTGGGTGCACCGCTGGCAGCGGCCGCGGCGGTGATGGTGGGCAGAAGCACCTTGGAAAACATGTTCATGTTGTCCAGGGCCTCCCGTCCCAGCCCGATAAGGGTATTCACGTCAGCCACCGCCAGGGCTGCAACAGCCAGTGCCCCGGTAACTGACACTACGTCAATCCCGCCGCCCAGCTGACCTGCCGCCTTCATTCCATCGGCCAGGGCGCAGAACAGCACCACCGCAAGCAGCAGCACACCGCTGCGCACCGCCTTGCGCACCACACCGAACACCTCGTCGCTTCCGGTATCCAAAATGGACTGGAGCCCTTCCTCCAGTCCGGTGTCCGGCGTGATAGCCTGTCCACCGCCATATTCTTCCGCCGCCTGCTCCAGACCGTGGAGATCCAGCGCCTCCGACTGTGCAGAAAGCACCTCATCCTTTGTCTCCACCGCCCGGGCTCCGTAGCAGAGCAGCATCAGCACAACCAGGACCGCAGCGCATATCCTGTATTTTTTCATATGTGCACCTCTAAAGCAGGCCGGTAATGGCGGACAGCACCGCCCGCACCAGCGGCAGGGCCAGGTACAGTGCCGCTGCCGACCCGGCAATCTCCACAAAGGCGGCGATGCCGCCCTCTCCCGCGTCCTTGCAGACCTCCACCGTCACTCTGGTAATGATGGCTACACCCACCGTCTTGACCACTGGAGCCAGCACGGCTGGCTCCAGCCCTGCTGTCTGAGCCAGCTCGTCCAACAGCTCCCGCACGCTTTGCAGGGCCTCCAGAGCGGCGGCGAGGATAACCGCCCCGGCAGTCAGCGCCAGTACCAGGCCCAGCTCTCTGACCTGCTTTTTCACCACCACCGCGCACAGGGATGCCGAGATGGCTACGGCGGCAATCTTCAGAATGTCCGTCATAGGCCAAACAGGTTCTTTACCAGATTGAAGAGATCGCTGATCTCCTGCACCACCATCATCAGCACCACCACCAGCCCCGTCAGCGTGGTCATGGTGGCCTGTTCATCCCGTCCCGAGCGGGTGAGCACTTGATTGAGCACTGAGACCAGAATGCCGATGGCGGCAATTTTAAAAATCAGATCGACGTCCATTTCAGTTTAACTTCCCCTTTCCTCCGCCATGCGGCAGGGTATTATGTATCACAAGAGTACAATCACCAGGAAGGCCCCGGCAGCCAGCCCAAGCGCGCCGTATACCTTTCCCATTCTGGCCCGCTCAGACACAGCCGCCTCCAGGCACTGCTCCAGCTGTTCCCGGGCCAGTGCCAGCGCCTGTGTCTGCCCTTCGCTGTCGTAGCGGCCCAGGATACCGCCCAGTGTCTCCAAAATCTGCTGCTCTTCAGGCTCCAGCTCCAGGTCGGACTCAACCAAAGCATTCTGCCACAGGTCCTCCAGCCGCTCCTCGCCCAGACGGAAGAGGCTGCCCCGACAGCGGGCAAAAAACGTCCCTACCGGCGGCGACAGGTGGTCAGCCAGAAGCGCAAACAGTTCGGGAATTGAGGTCAGCCGGAAGGAGAGCTCCCGCTCCATCCGCTCCAGCGCCTCGGTAAAAAGGCGGAGCATATGTACCCGGCGATTCAGTCTGGCTGCCGCTCCAAAGCCCAGCGCTCCCGCGCCGCCGGTGAGGAGCACCGCGCCCAAAAGCCTCAGCATGTCACGCCTCCCTCCAGCCTCTTCACCTGATAGGTGCGGCTTCTTCCACTGCCCCGTATGAGCACAACCCGCTGAAATATCCCCGCCTCCATCATCCTCCGGTAGAGGGGACGCGAGGACAGGTCCTCCGTGCCAGAGGCGTGGGCGGTGGCCAGCAGCGTCACGCCGCAGTTGGCGGCTGCCTCCAGCGCCGCACAGTCCGCCGGTGCTGTGATCTCGTCCGCCGCCAGCACCTGGGGATTCATGCCCCGCAGCAGCATGAGCAGCGCCGTCCCCTTGGGACAGCCGTCCAGCACATCGGTCCGGCGGCCCACGTCCAGCTGCGGCAGGCCATCGTACATGGCGGCCAGCTCTCCACGCTCGTCGGCAATCCCTACCCGCATGGGCGTAACACCATCTCCGTTAGAGACGGCCCGGATAATGTCCCGCAGCAGCGTGGTCTTTCCTCCGCCGGGGGGCGAGAGAATCAGTGTGCTCTGAAGCACGCCGCCCACTGTGAGCCCGTCCAAAATTCCGGCAGAGATGCCCGGTACCGCACGTGCTATCCGGATGGAGAGCGAAGACAGCCGCCGCAGGTTGCACACCTCGCCGTCCCGCACCACGCCGCTGCCGCAGATACCGATGCGGTGTCCTCCCTTTACGGTGACAAAGCCGTTGCGCACCTGCTCCAACACCGTGTGGGCAGAGGCCTGGGTGGCAATCTCCAGCACCTGACCCAAATCCCGTTCGGTCAGCGGCAGCTGCTCACAGCCGGGTATGACCCGTTCTCCCTCCGGTCCGGATACTGTGATGGGGTAGCCGTTTCTCAGCCGCAGCTCCTCCGCCCGGCACTGCTGCTCCCCGCTCATCCGTTCCGCTGCCTGACGCAGCCGGGACGGCAGCAGGGCCGCCGCCTGACGGAACCGCACACCCGCATCCTCTGTCATGCCTCTGTTCATAGGAACCCTCCTCTTTTGCAGCTTGTATCACTGGCATAATCCTATGAGCGTACCGGCCGGAATATGAATCCTTGTCCAACACAAAAAAGAAAGGGCGCGGACATTGTCCGCGCCCAAGGCTGTCTTTTGCAGGGAAAACGTGTATTTGAAGTTTCAAAAGGCTGCTGCCTGTACATCTCAGGCCTGACTCCGGTTTAAATAAAACCGGAACAGCCCGGGCAGACTATGAACTGTTTCTTCAGGTATTCTTTCATAAGGTGTTGTGTGCTATGAGTCTTATTATCTGTACCAGCGACTGCGTCTACCAGAGCGACGGATACTGCAGTCTGGCCCGCGCTGGTTCCTGCGGCAAACCCGACATGGCAGAGCTCTGTGTAAACTTTGTGCCAAAACATCGGCGCTCCTTACCGCAGCATCCCGATACTCCCGGAAGTGCTTCTGAGAATTGATTACAAGATTGCAGCCAACGCCTCTCTTATATTTCGTACACGAATCAGTTGAAGGCCCTCCGGTTCTGTCAGCTTACCGCTGTTGCGGGCCGGAATCAGGCACTTGGTAAAGCCAATGCGCCGCACCTCGCTGAGCCGCTGTCCCAGGCCGTTGACCGCTCTCAGCTCTCCGGTCAGACCGACCTCACCGATTGCTACCAAATCACTGGGGATGGGCTTGTCCCGGAAGCTGGACGCCAGCGCCATCACCATGGCCAGATCTGCGGCTGGCTCGTCCAAATTCAGGCCGCCGATTACATTGATATAGGCGTCACAGGAATTCACCAGCAGCCCACCCCGCTTCTCCAGCACCGCCAGCAGAAGCATGGCCCGGTTGTAATCAAAGCCGTTGCTGGTCCGCCTGGGTACATTGAAGCTGGTGGGCGCCAGCAACGCCTGCACCTCTGCCAGCACAGGCCGCACGCCCTCCATCACACAGGTGACACAGGTCCCCGGCGTATTCTCCGGCCGTCCGGAGAGCAGCATCTCAGACGGATTGGGCACCTCTGTCAGCCCCGTGTCCGCCATCTCAAATACGCCGATTTCGTTGGTGGCACCAAACCGGTTCTTGGCCGCCCGGAGAATCCGGTAGGCCATGTTCTGCTCACCCTCAAAGTAGAGCACGCAGTCCACCATGTGCTCCAGCACCTTGGGGCCGGCAATGGAGCCCTCCTTGTTGACATGGCCGATGACAAAGACCGTAATTCCCTGTCCTTTGGCCAGCTGCATCAGGGTCATGGTGCAGTCCTTCACCTGCCCCACGCTGCCCGGCGCGGTGGTCAGTTCTCCGTTGTAGAGGGTCTGGATGGAGTCTACAATCAGGATGTCCGGCTGAAGCTCATTCACCGCCTCCACAATGTCGTCCAGATTGGTCTCGGAGAGCAGGTACAACCCCTCTCCGTTCACATGCAGCCGTTCAGCCCGCAGCTTAATCTGCCGCTCGGACTCCTCGCCGGATACATATAGCACCTTGGCAAAGCGGCAGAGGTTGTCGCAGATCTGGAGCATCAGCGTGGATTTTCCGATGCCGGGCGCGCCGCCCACCAGCACCAGTGAGCCCTTCACCGCGCCGCCGCCCAGAACACGGTCCAGCTCACTCATGCCGGTCTCAAAGCGCAGCTCATGGGTGGAGGAAACCTCGCTGATGGGCCGGGGACGGTTGAACCCTCCCCCGCTCCGCCTCTGTCCCGCGGCGCTGGCCGACAGGACAGAGGCAGTCTTTTTCTTCGTCTCTGCAGGCTGCTCCACCAGGGTATTCCACGCCCGGCAGGAAGGGCACTGACCGGCCCATTTGGGCGTCTCATTGCCGCACTCTGTACAGTAAAAAACCGTTTTCGCTTTCATTCAAAGAACTCCTTGCTGGGAATCTTGATATTGCAGGTACGCGCCACACAGGGCACCCGCCAGCTTCAGCTGGTACGCCGGGCTCTGGAGCAGCAGGTCCTCCTCCGGGTTGGAGAGGAATCCGCACTCCACCAGAATAGCCCGGCAGGTAATGTGATTCATCAGGTAGACGCTCTCGCTGATTTTGGCAGGCTTGCGGGTGTTGTCCGGGTCCACCAGCCGTAGGGCGTCCTGAGCGGCCTGGGCCAGTGGTAGGGAGGTCTCACTGTCCGCATAGAACACCTGGGCACCACGGTATTGGGCGCTCTGATATGTGTTCTGGTGAATGCTGATGAGGGTGGCGTTTTCTATCGACTCGATCCGCGCCACCCTGTTATGGAGGTCGGAGGTCTTTTTCTCTCGCAGTGTATCCGCGTTGCTGTCATGAAGGGAGATATCCTCTGTCCGCAGCAGCTCCGTCCGCACACCATAGATGCCGAAGAGCAAATCCAGCTTTTGGGCGATGGCCAGATTGATGCCGCTCTCCGCCACACCGGTGACCGACACCGCGCCGCCGTCCTCCCCGCCGTGTCCTGCGTCTATGACTACGGTTTCCGTGTCAAACCGGGCAGCTGAGAGGGCGGAATACGCTTCCCCACCGCCCCTGCTTAACAGAAGAAGGGCTCCTCCGCCCAGCAGGGCCAGGAGCGCCAGCGTGCGGGAAAAAAATTTTTGCCAGGCTGCGTTTTTCACGGCAGACACCTCCTCCCGAGATTCTATGAGGAGATTTCTTCCGCTATGCGGCCTTATGGGAATTATAGCACAAAGGCACGAGGATGAGAAGCGGTTTCTCCTCCCTTGCGGATGGCATAGGATGGTGCGAAGGGCGGCCCTCTTCGGCTGTCCTTCCTGTGAAACCTGTGAAGGAGGAAACCTGTTTGTATCCCGATCATAATACGCCAACGCCCACTCCGCCCGCCTCCGGGTGCAGCGACGGCTGTGGTATCCTTCCGGAGTGCGCACCCCTGGCGGTGCCCTATGTACCCTTTCAGCAGACAGGCGCCAAGCGCTACAATCAGGCGGACGCGCTGAACAATGGTACCCTCTACCCCGGACTGAACCTTCCCTTCCATATCAAGGTCGACGGCCGGAACGTGGTCAACGGCCATCTGGCCGAGCTCCAGGCCCTGGAATTTGTGCTGCTGGAGTTGGGCCTCTATCTGGACACCCACCAGGATGACAGCGAGGCCTTTGAACTCTACCGGCAGTACGCCGCCATGGAGAAGGCCTCCCGTGAGCAGTATGAGGCCGCCCATGGCCCGCTGCTCCAGCGCTCTGCTGCCGGTGAGAAGACCTGGGCCTCCTGGCTCAAGGATCCGTGGCCCTGGAATTACGTCGAGGGAGGGACCAAGTAAATGTTTGTCTATGAAAAAAAGCTCCAGTACCCGGTAAAAATCGCCACCCCCAACCCCAGGCTGGCCTCTTTTATCATCAGCCAGTACGGTGGTCCTGACGGTGAATTAGGTGCCTCTATCCGCTATCTGAGCCAGCGGTACGCCATGCCCTACCCGGAGCTGAAGGGTCTTCTGACCGACATCGGCACCGAGGAACTGGGCCATCTGGAGATGATTGGCGCCATTGTCCATCAGCTCACCCGCGGGCTCAATGACCAGCAGGTGCGGGAGGGCGGCTTTGCGCCCTACTTTGTGGACCATACCACCGGTATCTATCCCACCGCCGCCTCCGGTTCCCCCTGGAATGCCGCCGGAATCGGCGTGAAAGGCGACGTCATCTGCGACCTGTCAGAGGACATGGCAGCAGATGGTGCATTGCTGTAAGGACAATGCACTCCGCGTTCATAAAAAATGTCATCCTATCAGCAAAATACCGGGCATAAGGTTGTACGGAAAGGAGTGTATCTTCTATGGAACACCTTCCGCCCCCCTCCTGCCGGAGCGTCTTTCAAAAATCGGGCACTCCACTCACGACAGAACGGTACACGCAGCTCTGGATTCGGCTGATCAATCAGATTGAGCGGTCCAATTCTGCCGCGGCTGGAAGCAGATAAGCACACAAAAGCGGTCCCCTGACCATAAGGCTTCAGGGGACCGCACCCTATTCAGAGGTGATATCCAATGTCCCGCGTTGCGCTTTACTGCCGCCTGTCTGAGGAGGATCACAACAAGGCTTCTGCCTCAGATGACAGCGCCAGCATCCAGAACCAGAAATCCATGCTTCTGCAGTACGCCATGCAGCAGGGCTGGGAAGTTTTTCGCATTTACAGCGATGATGACTATGCAGGCTCAGACCGAAACCGCCCGGAATTTCAGCGGCTTCTGGCGGACGCGGAGGCACGCAGATTTCAGATTGTCCTCTGCAAAACCCAGTCCCGGTTTACCCGCGAACTGGAGCTGGTGGAGAAGTACATACACGGCCTCTTCCCCCTCTGGGGAATCCGGTTCGTCAGCATCGTGGATAACGCAGACACAGAAAACAGAGGCAACAAGAAATCCCGGCAAATCAATGGTCTGGTGAATGAGTGGTACCTGGAGGACATGTCGGAAAACATCCGCAGCGTACTCACCAACCGCCGTGAAAAAGGGCTCCACATAGGTTCCTTTGCCCTCTACGGATATGAGAAGGACCCGGAGCACAAAGGACACCTTGTTATCGACCCCGAGGCCGCTGCTGTGGTCCGGCGGGTTTTCACTCTCTTCTCTCAGGGATACGGGAAAACAGCCATCGCCCGAATTCTCAATGAGGAGGGCATCCCAAACCCCACGGAGTACAAGCGGCAAAAGGGACTGCGGTACAGCGCCCCACCCGGGAAAACGGGAACACTCTGGAAATACCCCGCCATTGCCCACATGCTGACCAACGAGCTCTACATCGGCAACATGGTCCAGGGGCGGTACGGCAGTGTCTCCTACAAGTCCAGGCAGAACAGGCCGCAGCCCAGGACACAATGGATTCGGGTGAACAATA
Source organism: Pseudoflavonifractor sp. (assembly GCF_050943825.1). Taxonomy (NCBI): domain Bacteria; kingdom Bacillati; phylum Bacillota; class Clostridia; order Eubacteriales; family Oscillospiraceae; genus Pseudoflavonifractor; species Pseudoflavonifractor sp. The sequence continues at coordinate 80,272 of NZ_JBMNPX010000001.1, read as the reverse complement.
CCCACACCCCCATCATTGACCGTGATCTGTGGGCACGGGTTCAGATGCTGATTTCCGAGAAGGCAAAGCCCTTTACATCCGGCTCTGTTGGGCTGTTTGCGAAGAAGGTCCGCTGCGCCAGCTGTGGGTACACGATGCGCTCCACAAAGAATCGCGGCAGACACTACCTTCAGTGCTCCAGCCGCCATGTATCCAGAGATGCCTGCGTCGGCGCCTTCATCTCCGTAGAGAAACTGGAACAAATCGTAATTCAGGAGCTGAACCGGCTCTCGGCCCTGTTCCTTGACTTGACTGAGCTGGAGCGAAATCTGGAATTCTCCAGTACCCTGCTGGCCCAGAGAGCCGGTCTCCAGCAGCAGCTGGCAGCGCTCCAGCGCCGCCAGGAGGCGCTTGCCAAAGCGATACGGGACCTCTATTTGGATAAGGCACGTGGTATTTTATCCGAGATGGATTTTCTTGTCCTGTCAAAGGAGCTTTCCGCAGAACGGGCGCAGCTGGAGCAGCGAATGGAAGCTGACCGCCAGCAACTGGCGGAACTCAATGCCCGGATTGCCGCCGGGGATGATAGAAAAGAGCGTATCCAGCGCTATATCAACCCGGAGCATCTGACCCGGGAAATGGTGGAGATTCTGATCGACTATATCCTGGTCGGGAAACGGCGTCCTGGTGAAAAGGCCCCGCCGGTGGAGATACACTGGAATTTTTGAGCACAGGGCAGATCTCTGCATCGGGTGAGTGTATGTACGGAATCTTCATCTGAGCATTCATCACACTCTGGAAGTTCAATCCCCACACATGTGGAGCAACGAAGACAAAAAATCACTAGCGCTGAAATCCGGCGGTTCATCCCCACATAGGTGGGGTATACATTTTCAACCGGCTCTCCGCTAACAGAATCGCACGGTTCATCCCCGCATATATGGGGCTTTCTGAACTGTTACCGGCTTAGCAGGAGCATCCCTAGACCATAGGATTTTCCCGGTCCAATTCCTCCCTGCACAGCTTTTCGGAATTGCTCCGCATCTGTAATCTGGAGCGCCCCCTGGTAATGGTACTGATCCAGATACATCCGTCCCCCGCGCTTCTGTGTGTGCCGCCCGGTCAGCTGGCTGCCTTCAATCTCCCGGCAGTTCAGCAACCGGAATCCGTTCTGGTCCCCTTTTCTCTCCAGCCAGGCGCAGCGCTCTTCCAACGTACGGAGGACCCGCCGCTGGCTGTTTTTTCCCTCACCCCGCACCACTTTTTTCGTCGGAGATGCCAACAGATCAAAGTTCCAAATCTGTCCCTCCCCCATGGCGTCCAGCCATGGGGTCAGCTCCCGCTCGCCGGAAAAGCGCATCCCCGGCAGTATACGTTCCCGGTTCACCGGCCGATTAGAGTAGAGATATACTGCCAGCGCACAGCTGCCCTCCCGTACCCGATAGAGCACGCCGGCGCTCTTTCGATCGGTTTCAAAGAGCCCCATTATCATCTGATGGAGCTGCTGACAATCACCCAATGCCCGTTGGATACTCCACTGGCGGGAAAGCAGGTCAATCTTCGTCAGATACATTCTGCACCTCTCTTCATAACGCCTCGGTATACTGTCCGGCGTGCAAACTCCCGTCCGCCGGAAACCCGTTCATCCGGGCGGGTATAGCTTCCTGTTCCGTCTTCCGGGCATTCGCACTCGTAGTACAGAGCATGCAGATTTGGCTCATCCCCCTCCCGGATACACACTGGATAACGCCGGATCGCGTCCATCAGACCGGCATAAGATTCTGTGACTTCCTCTAAAACCGGGCGGGACGGAACACAGCTCTTCCGGCCAAGACAGATGGGCCAGGCAGGACGCTTCAGCGCCTTCACGACCCGTTCCCGCCACTCATCGGGCAGATCCAGCACCGCCAGAAAACTGGCATCCTGCAGATACCACCGGCGCGAAAGGACGGTGTTGTTTTGGCGCGGCTTCCCCTCCGCATTATAAAGCGGATACCCCTGTGCCGTATGGAGATCCAGTATGCGGATGCCAGGCCGATCTGCCCGCACCGCCATATGCAGGACCGAGGACAGCGCCGCAATCTCCGGGTCTCCCCGCTCCAATCCCATAGCGCAGGCCAGAAGCCCTACCACACCGGATTTACTCGGAAAGTCTCCGCTGTCCCGTCTGTCCCACTTGGAGTGGTCCCCCCAGGCCTGCAGCACTCCCTCCAGCCGCAGAATCAATAAGGTTTTCTTCTCTTCCATGGCAACCGCCTCACATCAGCGTACCGGCAATCTGCTCCACAAGCTCCGGCAGGGTTCCGCATACCGTAGTCTCACATTCCGGCACAACTGTATACGGCGCGGGGCAGAACCACAGCCGCCGCTTTACATGCAATCCGAAGCTGTTCTGAATGGTGTCAACCTGATCAGCAAGCGCCTGAATGCTGCCTTTGATCAAGTCATAGTCATTGGCCGGCTCCGGCTTGACGGGCCGCACAAAGGCGTTGACCATGCTGACCGGGACCTTCTCTTCCTTGCACTCAATCAGAATCGCGCTGGGGAGCACATGCCCCGCGAAGCTGTTCTGTTTCCCCGAAGGATTGGCCAGCGCCATGGTACGGATCAGGGCAGGGATTGCAGCCCGTATCAATTCCTCCGCGTCCTGTGTGTATCTCAGGTTCTCCCGCAAGATATCCGTGTCCAGGGATGCATACAGATAGTAGCAGGCAGAGTTGTAGTCTGTTTCGCTGATGATTGCAGCTCCCTTCTCCTCCAAAGTGCCGCCGGAGAGAAGGTCATCCATGGCGGTAAAGTAATCAGACTCCATGTTCAGCTTGTTGGTGGAGATGGCGTGGGCCACCTGCATAGCGGCTTCCACGTCCCGGAACGCGTTGGAGGTGACCATCCGGCCGAACAGAGCCATATCAAGCGTGATGGGGCGGGCATCCGCACCCTTGACTGCCTCCTGCAGCTCCTTGGCTTTCAGCTCCTTAACCTCATTCACGGACCAGCAGTCCTTCAGCTTCTCATAAATCGCCTCTGCCACAGCCTGAATATCCTCCGGCGCATAAAATATAATCTGGGCCGTATAGCTGCCATCCTTATTCTCTGCGCCGTCCTTGTTGCCAAATCCGCTGAGCATGGGAAATACAGCGTCAATATACTCCTGGCTGACTCCCATCTCCGCCAGCCTCTCTGCCGCCAGTCTGGGCAGCTGACGGGTCCGGATGCCCAGCTGCCCCGCCCCAATGGCCTGAGCGAGCAGCGGCGAGGTCCTCCAGCTTCGCTTCAGGCACTGGCTGGACACACGGCCCCGGGTTGTTCCGCCAAATATACAGGATTTGGGTGCCCCGGACTCATCCCGGTTCAGATTGACGGGGGGATAATTCTTCAGCATATGAATTTCATATAACATGGATTATGCTCCTTCCTGTTCATCCTGCGCTGCTTCCGGTTTGATGTAGAGGGCCCTGGCCCATTTCCGCTGTACGCTCTGTTTCCCGCCGTTCCAATAGAGCAGGTCTTCCAAGAGCTTCCGGCAGTCCACCGCGTACCCCTTGGATTTTGCCAGCCGGACCAGTCTGGCCAGCTTTGTGAGCATGAACCCATCCTCGTCCCACTGGAGGTCCAGCAGCGTCTCCAGCCGGTGTCCGGTGCTCTCCGACACCTCCTTGTCCCGCCCCAGCTGATAGAAAATCTGCTCCATGGGCTGACGGCACTTCTCGTCCGCGTCCCAGAGGCAATGCAGACACGCTGCCGCAAATGCCCGCTCCTCCTGCCATGGCGGTACAGAACAGGGCAGGCACCGGTAAAAGGCGCGCATGGCATGCCCATCCGCCTGATTCAGCATGGTTCCGACCGCCCGCTTCAGGGATACGCGCTCCCCCTTGGGCAGCGCATCCAGCTGCTGGAAGAAAACACTCCAGTCCTCACAACTCATCTCTTCATCCCCCTTCTGATTGCCGCGATTTCTTTTCCAAGTATCTTTTGCCGGTAATTCATGACCTGGAGCATGGTTTTCCCACGCAGCGTCAGCTGCTCCAGCGTCCAGTCCGCACATTCTTCCGCCGCCCTGCACTGCCGGGTCACAACAGCGGTCAGGACAACGTCGCAGTCAAAGCCAGGCTGAACCAACACATCAAACTGGCTCCACAGAAGCTGCTCACAGATGGCGTAATATCTCTGCCTGGCCTGGATACGGCTGCTTTCCGGTATCTCCTCCTGTGTCAGCGCCTTATAGAGCGCCCGGCCCAGACGTTCTGCCCGGTGGATATATCCTGCGATAAAGCGCAGTGCGGTTTCGTTTCCCAACAGCCTCTTTGGTATCTTGAGGTCATGACGCTGGATTTTTATATAGTTTGCCTGCTTTGTCATGACCCCGTAGAGCACGAGGAACAGCGGGCGCTCAGAGACGTCCAGTTTTTCATACTGCGCCACAATCTGCGGCGCTCGTTTCCCTTTGATATCGATTAAATCTGTCAGATTGCGCCAGATTGTCTCATCCTCAGTCGGTTTCCAGTTGAGCCGTCCTCTTGCGCTGTATTGATATGTGACATGGGGGTCTGTCCAGGTGTCTGTTCTCTCATAGTTCATTCCCTGGCTGAAGTATACATGGGAAACCTGTTCACCGCCCTTCTCGGGAATCAGATGGATGCGCCGGGCCGGGAAGAGCATGCCAAACAGCCACGATGTCCGGATTACTTTTTGTTTGGGCACCACTTCGTCCGGATTGCGCCACAGAACCGGTGGGCAGTCAAGGGGCAGTTCGGTCCGGTCCGTCCCCAGCATACCGAACACCAGCGTCTGAAACAGGTTCTCGCCCTGAATCAGCGCAAACCATGGCGGAGCGCCGTTGACATTGGAGGGATACTCCTGCACCGCCGCAGTACAAAAGGTCTGCGCCGCCAGCATCATCCGCAGCGCCTTGCCGGGCGTATACACAACCTTCTCCCGCTTATGTTCAAAATGGATGTGGTTATTCCCATTTGGAAGGGAGTAATCCAACGTGGATACCGGTTTCGGCTCCCGATCCCAATCTTTGCAGTAATGGGTCTGAAGAAAGGGACGCTTGGAATCAAACAGGTCAAAGCTCACCCCCTCCCGCCCGCATTGGTCCACATAGCGCTGAATTACATCCCGTTCAAACCGCCCCACAGCCAGCAGCTCATCCAGCGCTTCTTCGTCCTCCGGGTGGAGCATGTCCATTAAAAAGACAATCAAAAACCGGTAGACGCTGTACTCCACCATAGGCGATGGGTCCTGAATCCCGAGGAATATATGGGCCTGCTCCAGCGCTTCCAGCAGACCTACTTCTCTCGTTGTCCCGCCCGGCGCTGAGACCGGGATCCACGGCTGTGTCAGGATATTAAACGACGCCTGCACACGCATCACCACCCTCAAAAAATATTCCAAGTTCTCTGTCCGCCACAATCCTGCTTCCATCCGCTTGAGCACACCACATATTCCCGTCTTTATCTTGCGTGCCGGGATAGATTTCCACCCCCTCCAGCAGTCCTTCCCCCAGGATTGTCTCCCTGTCTCCGTGCCGGAGAAGCCTTGCCCTGACGGAGACACTGGCCTTCAAAATCTCCCGCGTCTCCTCCCTGCTTGTCTCTGACAAAAACAGCCCGTCGTCTCTCCTTCGGCTTTTCCCGAGGAAATACCGGAACCGCTCCGGCGGCAGAAGTGCAATGCGGACTGTCGGCTCCCCCAGCCGCGTTCTGGCAGAGAGGTAGCTGCTGCGCTCCAGATCGTCAAACCGGACTTTCTCAGCCTCTCTGATGGGGGTATATCCCTTATTGGGAGCGTTGATTAGATAACACCCGCTGGACGCCGCTCTGACCTGGTCCTCCATCAGATGCTCCAGCCAGTGACGCAGCTCCTCCGGCGGCGCCTCCTTCAGGTCGTATCCCAGTGCCACCAACTCCGGCAAATCCTCCGGAATCCGGATGACATTTCTACCCTCCAGCAGGCGGATGCTCTGCCGCAACAGGCACGCCGGATAGACAATGCCGTCCGCTCCAAACGCTCCCGGCTCACGGGGTGTCAGTACGTAGAGATGCGGAGCGGCAAAATGGGGCGGCCGTGGTGTATCCTCATGTCGGAACATCCGCCCCAGACGCTGAAACAGCAGGTCCATGGGTGCGATGGCTGTCATCATAACATCAAAGTCCACATCAAGTGACTGCTCTGCCACCTGAGTGGCAACCAGTATGGCCTTCCGTGGCCGCTCCTTCTTCTCTTTTCCAAAAAGCCTGATACAGTGCCGCTCTATTTCCTCCCGCTGTCCGGCCGGGAACCTGGCATGAAAGAGCATCAGTTCCCCATCAAATTCTCCCTTTTTTATCGTCTGGTAGACCTCCTGGGCCTGCCGGACCGTATTGAGCAGAACACAGAGGCATCCGCCCTCCGCCGTCAGCTCTACCGCCTTTGCGGCTATGTCTTCTGCCTGATGTAAGATTGGGCAGAGGGTAACTGCCGTTCTCTGCCGCTTTTCGGTCCGGCCGACCGGCCGGACCAGCACATTTCCCGACTCTGTGACAGCTGTGACCGATGGATAGCAGGCTGGAATGGGTTCCGCTGTGAAAGCAGACAGCATCTGCGCTTTTTTCTCCGGCGGAAGGGTGGCGGACAGCAGAACCACAGGGATTTCCAGCACCCGGCACCACTCCAGCAGCCGGTGCAGAATCTCGCCCATGTAGACATCATAGGCGTGGAGCTCGTCGATCACCAGAGCCTTTTCCGCCAGGCCCAGCAGGCGCAAAACTCCGTATTTCACCAGCAGTACGGACATCATCGCCTGATCCACGGTCCCTACCGCATAGGACCCCAGCAGCCCACGCCGCACCGGCAGGATCCAGCGGGCGGCATAGCACGCCTCCTCTGTCTCAAATCCGGGCCAGGGCCGTCTGTCCTCATCGCCCGCCAGCCAGGCCGTGCTGTGCAGCAGCCGGACGGGCTTCTGGAACCGGTGCAGCTCCAGCAGCGCCCGCATACGCCCCACCATCTGATTGGAGGTCGCCGCCGTAGGCAGTCCCACATAAAAGCCCTGTTTTCCCCATTGCCGGGCCATATGAAGGGCCGCGTAGACACCGGCTTCCGTCTTGCCCTCTCCCATGGGCGCCTCCAGCAGTACCAGGGAGATGCGCTCCTCCGCCTGCCGGAAGAGAGTCTCCACCTCCGTCTGCAGTCCGCGCATTCCGCCCTTCGGGATATTGGGCCACACATCGCAAAACTCTGTGCCGAATTCCGCGGTCTGTGCCGCCAGTCCGCTGGCCTCCAGGAACTGTTCCGCGAGACGTTCCGCATACTCCTGCCCATCCGGCTGGCCGAACCAGGTCTCCGCCTGGGCAAAATAGTCGCTGGACGCAATCCAGTCAGACAGAATCACAATTCCCAGCAGCAGCGCCCCCACGCTTCCCCGCTCTTTCTTCTCCAGCGCCGGCAGGAAGAGTTCCTCGGCGTGCAGAAAGTGAAGCCGCATCCGGTGCTCCAGCTCCTCCTGCAGACTGTTCCAAAAGGGATTCTGCCGCTCACCCTCTGCGCCGCTTTTCCCCTGATGATGCGCGGCCAGAATATCGGCGTAAAATTTGGCCTCGCTGCGATGCCCGGCTGTCCTCCAGATACGTTCCCGCAGGCACCGCCACGTGGTCTTCTCGTGCCGGATGGATTCTTCGTGGAGGACGGGCCTTAATCCCGCCTTGTCCATCCGCTCCTTCATCGGCGGCCAGCGGTACTGAAATTGTCCCTCCACCTTTCCGATATCATGGAGTGAGACCAGATATCCGATCCAATTGCAGAACACCTCATCCGTGCAGGACAAGGCCGTCAGCAATTTCTGCCGCACCCCGGGCGCAACCGCTTTTTTTACGATGACCTGGGCAACAATCCCGGAGAGTTCGGAATGTGTCAGGATGGATTGAAATGGTTCTGTTTTTGCCCAAACCTGTAATAAACCAATCCTCATAGCAGCCCCCTTTCCCAGATGATGTATCTTAATATATTACACCTAATAAAGTCCATTAAATAGGACTATTTAAAGCATGAGTTTTATTTTTTATTTTATCACATTTTTTGGCTCTGGGCGAGTATAAAAACGAAATCGGCGCATTGACTTGTCTCCTTCTCTGACGGTATAATACTCTCATGAAAGGGGGCGCAGGCCGTGAAAAAGGTGGAGTTTGTAAGAGTCAAGTCTGAGCTTTGCGGCTACGGCTTCGGCAAGGGCAGTAAGTACGGCTTTGACGGCGTGGAGGATATCATCCGGGATCGGATTCTCCAGGGCTGGACCTACTGCGGCTATGTGCCAATTGAAACAAGAGGCACCGGCGACATTGAGACCATGTCTCTGGTGTTCCAGCGGGACGAATAGCGCCCCCTTCCCAGGCAGCGCGGAATATGTCGGACACGATGGAAAAGGATTGACAAATTTCGTTTTTTTCGATATACTGCTTCTCGTCATGTGATATGAGTTTTTACAGAGTATCCATGCAAATATTTCTTCTGACCACCCGCTCGGGTTAAGGCCATACGGACAGCCGGGTCAACTGCCGAAGGCAACTGAAATGTTGCCATTATTGATTGAGTTAAAAGCTCAATTTTATAAGTTGGTTCTATCTGGTACCGCCGCGTGAATTCCACGCATCAACTTGTAAAACGGTCAATAAGAGTAGTAAAAGTAAGTATTTGCTATATAGACTCTGTATGAAGCTGTATCAACCGACCTCTCCGGGCACAGCGGCATTTTGCCGTCTGCTCTTCTCTTGTGCCGCGCCATAGAGTCAGGTTTGACGGACAAAAGACTGTTTTACAGGTAATGTGGTTTTCACATTACCTGTTTTTCTTTTTTGCGGCGCGCATTTGTCAGGAAGTATCACGGGTTCTGTACAGGGCCCTGACAGGAGTGTTGGGAAATGGGAGAGAAAATGAGGCTTTACGGCTTCAACAATTTGACCAAGGCGCTGAGCTTCAACATCTATGATGTGTGCTACGCCAAGACCCCCCGGGAGCAGCGGGACTATATCGCCTATATCGACGAGCAGTACAACTCGGAGCGTCTGACCAATATCCTCACCTCCCTGACCGATATGATCGGCGCCAAGGTGCTCAACATCGCCAAGCAGGACTATGAGCCACAGGGTGCGTCGGTCACCATTCTCATCGCCGAGGGCTCCATGATTCCGGCTGGCAAAACCCAGCTGGCCCACCTGGACAAGAGCCATGTGACGGTGCACACCTATCCGGAGTATCACCCGGAGACCAGCCTGGCCACTTTCCGTGTGGACATCGACGTGGCCACCTGCGGTGAGATCACGCCCCTCTCCACCCTGGACTACCTGATTGGTTCCTTTGACTCGGATATCATCACCATGGACTACCGGGTCCGTGGCTTCACCCGGGATGTGAACGGCAAAAAGCTCTTCATGGACCACACGGTCCGATCCATCCAGGACTACATCGACCCCGCCACCCTCCGCCGCTACGACGCAGTGGACGTGAACGTATACAGCGCCAACCTCTACCACACCAAGATGATGCTGAAGGATATCAACCTGCAGAACTATCTGTTCAAGACCGACGTCTATGAGCTTCCTCCCCAGGTGCGGCTTGAGATTATGGACAACATCCGCCGTGAGATGATTGAGATCTTCAGCGGCCGCAATATCTACTGATAGGAGATGAGAAGCATGCCGGTTTTGGATCAGACCAGCGCACCCATTTATGAGGCGCTGGAGCGTTTCCGCAGCATGCGTGTGGTTCCCTTTGACGTTCCCGGCCACAAGCGGGGCCGGGGCAACCCGGAGCTGGCCCGTCTGCTGGGCGAGACCTGCGTGAGCATGGACGTCAACTCCATGAAACCCCTGGACAACCTGTGCCACCCCGTGTCGGTCATACGGGATGCGGAATACTTGGCGGCGGACGCCTTTGGCGCGGCCCATGCCTTCCTGATGGTGGGCGGCACCACCAGCGCCGTGCAGAGCATGGTGCTCTCGGCGGTCAAGGGCGGAGAGAAAATCATCCTGCCCCGCAACGTCCACCGCAGTGTTATGGGCGCTATGGTGCTGTGCGGCGCCGTCCCTGTCTATGTCAACCCCGAGTGCGACGACCGTCTGGGGATCCCCCTGGGCATGAAGGTCAGCGAGGTGGAGCGGGCTATCCGTGAAAACCCGGACGCCAAGGCTGTGCTGGTGAACAACCCCACCTACTACGGTATCTGCTCCGACCTGAAGGCCATTGTAGAGCTGGCCCACGCCCACGGCATGCTCTGCCTGGCCGACGAGGCCCACGGCACCCACTTCTATTTTCACGAGGACCTGCCCATGTCCGCCATGGAGGCGGGGGCTGACCTGGCCGCCGTATCCATGCACAAGTCGGGCGGCAGCCTGACCCAGAGCAGCCTGCTGCTGGCCGGCCCCAACATGTCCCCCGGCCACGTGCGGCAGATCATCAACCTGACCCAGACCACCAGCGCCTCCTATCTGCTCCTCAGCAGTCTGGACATCGCCCGGCGCAACCTGGCCCTCCGTGGCCGGGAGGAGTTTGGCCGGGTTATGCGGATGGCGGACTACGCCCGGGAGGAGATCAACGCCATCGGCGGGTACTACGCCTTCAGCAAGGAGCTCATCAACGGCGACAGCGTGTACGACTTTGACATCACCAAGCTGTCGGTCAATACCCTGAACATCGGCCTGGCAGGCATTGAGGTGTACGACCTGCTGCGGGACGAGTACGACATCCAGATTGAGTTCGGCGACCTGGGCAACATCCTGGCCTATCTCTCCATCGGCGACCGTCCCAGAGAGATTGAGCGGCTGGTCTCCGCCCTCAGCGAGGTGCGCCGACGCTTCGGCAAGAGCAGCGCCGGACTGATGAAGCAGGAGTATATCGACCCGGAGGTTGTGGTATCCCCCCAGCGGGCCTTCTACGCCCCCAAGGAGCGGCTGCCTCTGGAGGATACCGTGGGCCGGGTGTGCAGCGAATTTGTCATGTGCTATCCCCCCGGAATCCCCATCCTGACGCCGGGCGAGCGCATCACGCAGGATATCATCGCCTACATCCTCTACGCCAAGGAAAAGGGCTGCTCCATGACCGGCCCGGAGGACCCCGATATCACCTGCCTGAATGTTTTGGACTTAAAGGAGGACTGACGGTATGGAGCTTTGGTTTCGTGAGGCCCACACCCCCAATGTAAAGCTGTCCATCCGGGTGGACAAGCAGCTGTACAGCGGCCAGAGCGAGTTCCAGCGGATCGACGTGTTCGATTCCCAGGAGTTCGGTCGCTTCCTCACCCTGGACGGCTACATGATGCTCACCGAGAAGGACGAGTTCATCTACCACGAGATGATGGTGCACATCCCCATGGCCGTCCACCCCAACGTGAAAGACGTACTGGTCATCGGCGGCGGCGACGGCGGCGTGGTGCGGGAGCTGTGCCGCTATCCGGAGATTGAGCACATCGACCTGGTGGAGATTGACCCCCAGGTAGTGGAGGTGTGCAGGCGTTATCTCCCCTTCACCACCTGCAGCCTGGACGACCCCCGGGTGTCCATCCACTATGAGGACGGCCTGCGGTACGTCCGTACCCCTGTGGAACAGTATGACCTCATCATCGTGGATTCCACCGACCCCTTCGGCCCCGGTGAGGGTCTGTTCACCCGTGAGTTTTACGGCAACTGCTCCAAGGCCCTGCGCGCGGACGGCATCATGGTCAACCAGCACGAGAGCCCCTTCTATCAGGAGGACGCCGTGGCCTGTCAGCGTGCTCACAAGCGGATTGTGGAGTCCTTCCCCCTGGCCAAGGTGTACCAGGCCCACATCCCCACCTACCCCTCCGGCCACTGGCTCTTCGGCTTTGCCAGCAAGAAGTACCACCCCCTGCGGGACCTGGACGAGGTCCGCTGGAACGCCCGGAAGCTCAGCTGCAAGTACTACACCACCATGCTGCACAAGGGCGCGTTCTATATCCCCGCCTACGTAGAGGAGCTGCTGAAAAATGTTGAATCCGCAGATTGACGTATATATGGGCTGCGACTGTCCCTTTGAGCAGGCTGAGACCGTGCTCTTCGGCGCACCCTTTGACTCCACCACCTCCAACCGGCCCGGCACACGCTTCGGCCCCTCCGCCCTGCGGCGGGAGTCTTACGGGCTGGAGCTGTACAGCCCCTATCAGGACAAGGACCTGTCCGACTGCGCGGTGCTGGACAGCGGTGACCTGGAGCTGTCCATGGGCAGCTCTGAGCTGGCTCTGGCCGACATTGAGGCGAGAGCGGAGGAGATTCTCTCCGCCGACAAGCGCCCCTTCCTCATCGGCGGCGAGCATCTGGTGACCTTGGGCGCCTTCCGGGCGGTGCACCGGAAGTACCCCGACGTGGCCATCATCCATTTTGACGCCCACACCGACCTGCGTGAGGAATACCTGGGTGTGCCCCTGTCCCACGCCTGCGTCATCCGCCGCTGCTGGGAGCTGACCGGAGACGGCAAAATCTTTCAGTTCGGCATCCGCTCCGGCGACCGTGAGGAGTGGCGCTGGGGCAAGGACCATGTGACCTGCCACCCCTTCGACCTGGAGGGCCTGGAGGATGTGGTGGAACAGCTGGGCAACGTCCCGGTCTACTTCACCGTGGACCTGGACGTGATGGACCCGTCGGTGTTTCCCGGCACCGGTACCCCCGAGCCCGGCGGCGTGTCCTTTGACGCCCTGCGCCGGGCGGCGACTCTGGTGTGCAGCCGCTGCAACGTGGTGGGCTGCGATGTCAACGAGCTCTGCCCTCCCTTCGACCAGAGCGGCGTGTCCAACGCGGTAGCCGCCAAGGTGGTCCGGGAGATGCTGCTGGCCCTCAGCAGCGGGAATTGATTGTCTGTTATTTTTCAACATACAGGAGGAATGAAACATGGCAAAGGTACTGATCATCGGCTGCGGCGGCGTGGCCGGGGTGGCCATTCACAAGTGCTGCCAGAACAGCGAGGTTTTTGAGGAGATCTGCATCGCCAGCCGCACCGTCAGCAAGTGCGAGGCCGTGAAGGCCCAGCTGGAGGGCAAGACCAAGACCAAAATCACCACCGCCCAGGTGGACGCCGACAAGGTGGACGAGGTGATCGCCCTCATCAAGAAGGTTCAGCCCGACCTGGTGATGAACATCGCCCTTCCCTATCAGGATCTCACCATCATGGACGCCTGCCTGGCCTGCGGCGTCAACTACATGGACACCGCCAACTATGAGCCCGAGGACATCGACGACCCCGAGTGGCGCGCCGTCTACGACAAGCGCTGCAAGGAGGAGGGCTTCTCCGCCTACTTCGACTACTCCTGGCAGTGGGCTTATAAGGAGAAGTTCGAGCAGGCCGGCCTCACCGCCCTGCTGGGCTCCGGTTTTGACCCCGGCGTGACTCAGGCCTACTGTGCCTACGCCCAGAAGCATCTCTTCGACCAGATCGACACCATCGACATTCTGGACTGCAACGGCGGCGACCACGGCTACCCCTTCGCCACCAACTTCAACCCCGAAATCAACCTCCGTGAGGTGTCCGCTCCCGGCTCCTACTGGGAGAACGGCCACTGGGTTGAGATCCCCGCCATGTCCATCAAGCGGGAGTACAACTTCGACCAGGTGGGTCAGAAGGACATGTACCTCCTCCACCACGAGGAGATCGAGTCCCTGGCCAAGAACATCCCCGGCGTCAAGCGCATCCGCTTCTTCATGACCTTCGGCCAGAGCTATCTGACCCACATGAAGTGTCTGGAGAACGTGGGCATGCTGTCCACCACTCCCGTGGAGTTCGAGGGCCACCAGATTGTGCCCATCCAGTTCCTCAAGGCCCTGCTGCCCGACCCCGCCTCCCTGGGCCCCCGCACCGTGGGCAAGACCAACATCGGCTGTATCTTCACCGGCAGGAAGGACGGCAAGGAGAAGACCGCCTACATCTACAATGTCTGCGACCACCAGGAGTGCTACAAGGAGGTGGGCTCCCAGGCCATCAGCTACACCACCGGTGTGCCCGCCATGATCGGCGCCATGATGCTCCTTACCGGCAAGTGGAACAAGCCCGGCGTGTACACCGTGGAGGAGTTCGATCCCGATCCCTACATGGACGCCCTGAACAAGTGGGGCCTGCCCTGGCAGATCAACGACACCCCCGCCCTGGTGGACTGAGCCATGGCGGAGCTGCGCACCCCTTATTTTCTGGTGGATGAGGAGCAGCTGGTCCACAACCTGGAGATTCTGAAGGATGTGGCAGAGCGCTCCGGCGCCAAAATCCTGCTGGCCCAGAAGGCTTTCTCCATGTTCGCCTGCTATCCCCTGCTGGCACAGTACCTCTCCGGCAGCACCGCCAGCGGCCTCTACGAGGCTCGGCTGGGTAAGGAGCACTTCCCCGGTGAGGTACACGTGTTCTCCCCCGCCTACCGAGAGGACGAATTCCAGGCCCTGTTGGAGTACGCCGACCACTTTGTCTTTAACTCCCCCCGGCAGCTGGAGAAGTACGCCCTGCGGGCCAGAGAAGCGGGCAAGCAGGTGGGCCTGCGGATCAATCCCGAATGCTCCACCCAGGAGGGCCATGCCATCTACGACCCCTGTTCTCCCGGCTCCCGGCTGGGCACCACCCTGGCCAACTTCAAGCCTGAGCAGCTGCCCCTGCTGGACGGTCTCCATTTCCACACCCTCTGTGAGCAGAACTCCGACGACCTGGAGACCACTCTGGACGCTTTTGAGGCCAAGTTCGGCCCCTATCTGAAGGGGCTGAAGTGGCTCAACCTGGGCGGTGGGCACCATATCACCCGTACCGACTACGATCGGGAGCGGCTCATCAGACTGGTGCTCCGTCTGAAGGACCGCTACGGTGTGGAGGTCTATCTGGAGCCGGGCGAGGCTGTGGTGCTCAACGCCGGATTCCTGGTGACAAGCGTACTGGAAACCCTGCACAACGGCATGGACATCGCCATTCTGGATACCTCCGCCGCCTGCCACATGCCCGACGTGCTGGAGATGCCCTACCGGCCTCCCCTTCAGAACAGCGGACAGCCCGGCGAGAAGGCATACACCTACCGTCTGGGCGGCCCCACCTGCCTGGCGGGCGATATCATTGGAGACTACTCCTTTGACAATCCCCTCCACGAGGGAGACACGCTGGTCTTTGAGGACATGGCCCTCTACACCATGGTCAAAACCAACACCTTCAACGGCATGCCCCTCCCCTCCATCGTCTGGCGAGACAGGGATGGCAACCAGCGGGTGGTCCGGCAATTCGGGTACGAGGACTTTAAGGGCCGGCTCTCCTGAAGGTTGCTCTTATGCCAACGCAGCAGAGCAGAAGGCACGCGTGACCTACGACAATATTCTGCGCATGTCTGACGACCCCGATGTCAACGACGTGATTCGCTTCCTTCGCGAGAGGGAGATCGTCCATTTCCAGCGCTTTGGCGAGGCGGTCCGCCTGGCCAAGGAGAAGATGGACCAGAAAAACGTCTACTTCACCAACCCTGCCTTCGACAAATAAAAATACAAGGGCCCCCGGCACATGCCGGGGGCCCTTACTTTTATAGTACAACAGGCGGCGCGGAATTCTCCGCGCCGCCTGTTCGCTTCTCTGTTACAGCGTGGTCAGGGACACAAAACGGGTCAGCATGGCAGCGACCTCAGCACGGGTGCTGTCGGCCTGGGGCCGCAGCTGTCCGTTATTGTCGCCGGTCAGGATGCCGTTGGCGCATGCCCACTCCATGGCCTCGCGGGCCCAGGAGGAGATCTGCGCCCCATCCCGGAAGCTCTCCAGCTTCCCATCAACGGCAACCACAGGGCTGCCGGCACAGCGGTAGAGCATCAGGGCCAGGGTCTCCCGGGTGATGGGCGCGTTGGGGTCAAAGAGGCCCGCGGAGGTACCGCTGGTAATCCCCTGCTCTGCCGCCCAGTCAGCCGCAGTGCTGTACCAGGTGCCCTGAAGCACATCCTGGAAGCTGCCGCTTGCGGTGGGAGCAGGACTGCCCTCCAGCCGGTGGAGCACCGTAACCAGCATGGAGCGGGTCATGGTGTCATAGGGGGCAAAGCCACCGTTGCCCACGCCGGAGAACAGCTCCCGGCTGGCGGTAAACTGTACGGAGTCGGCAAACCAATCCCCGGCAGCCACGTCGGAAAAGCTCTTGCTGTTGTCCACCAGCTCAATGGAGGCGGACTCGTCCAGCCGGACAGCCAGCGCGCCGTCCTGATATACCGTGCGGGGCAGCACCTGGCGGGTTCCGTCCGCCAGAATCCGAACTGCCACAGTGCCCGGATTGGCCGTCTTGCAGGGGATACGGATCGTAGCATGGTCCACGTCATTGGGAATGGTCACCTGAGCGGTCACCTTGCCATCGGGCGCAGTGGTCACCTGAGCAGTGGCGCCGGTCTTTTCGTCCGTCACAGTCACGGTGACAGACTCCTCAGGCTCCTCAGTGGAAGAGCCACCACCGCCAGCGCTTCCGCCACCACTGGCACCTCCTCCGCCGCCAGTACCACCGCCGCCACCGCCGGTACTTCCACCACCACCCTCAGGCGGGGTGACAGGCTCCTGGTCGGCAGTGAGAACCTGGCTGATCTGCTTCCAGGCATCTGCACCGGCCTGCTGAGCCGCCTCTACCGAATTGGCAGAACGGATAGCGGACAGGCCCTTGTTCAGTGCACTGGACAGCGCTGCCTGACCCTTGGCAGAATACTCGCTCTGGTCCAGGCCATCATACTTACTCTGAAGCAGCTGGGTCTCGGTGCGCTTCTGTCCTGCCAGCTCGTAGCGCTGCTCCAGGTCGGCGGACACGCTCTCACTGATGTAGCTTTTCAGCTTCTCATCCAGAGAATTATAACTGGAAATGGCATTCTGATAGTCTCCCAGATGCTCCTCCTGCACCTGAGCCATGGACCGGAGGGTCAGGCCGCCAAGGGATTCCAGCCACTCGGCAGCCTGCTTCATGGTCATCAGCTCGTCTGCCTTTGGCTGCAGCTGCTCTGCTGCTTTGCCCACCACCAGATTTCGGTCATCTTCTCCAGTAAGAGTACTGCGGGTCACCAGCTTATCCTGAGCCAGATCCGCCAGCGCGGCCTGAGCCAGTGCGGCAGACTGCTGGGCGTTGGACTCGGTCAGGTTCTTGCCGGACAAACTGTCAAGAGCGGATTTGCGGTCTGCCCTCCAGGAGGCGGTAATTTCCTCCACGCGCTTTTCAATGGTGAGAACAGCCTCCATGGCCTCCTTAGCAGTCTCCACAGCCCTGTCCATCACAGTGGTGGATTCGGTGCCCTGAATCTTACTCATGCCGTCGGCATAGGCGCTGGAGAGTTTTCCCCAGTCCTCTGCGGTATAGGAGGCTTCCCTGTATGCCTTAAACTCTGTCTCCAGCTCCTCCAGATAGGGCTTCTGAATCTCGCTGAGCGGCGTTCTCCACACTGCATAGAGGTTCACCACTCCATCTGCCTCACCAGTCAGGCTCTGAACCTGCGCCTTATCAGCGTAGCGCACGGCGCCGCCCGGTGTGGTAGCCCAGCCGGCAAACTCCTTACCTTCCTTGGTGAAGGTATTGGCCTCCAGCGCAATGCTCTGGCCGTAGGTAGCAGTCATGGTCTTGACCTCACCCTCACCGCCGTTGGGGTTCAACTGGATGGTGTACTGGTTGGGCGTCCACTGGGCATAGAGGGTAATACGGTCGCCGTCGGTCTTACGGCCAGCCAGGTTGCGCACACTCTGGCTGCTCTCATACGCTGTACCATCGCCCTTGGGCTGGGTGTTCCACTTGGAGAAGGTGTAGCCATAGCGGCTGAGCCCCATGCCTCCGGGCAGCTGCACATCACTGTCCCACTGAGCTGGCACACCGGCAATAGAGCCATTGCCGCCATTGGCGGAGAAATAGATGGTATACTTGTTGGGAATCCGCTGGCTGTACAGGGTCTGACCTGCGGCTTCAAGCTCAGCGGGTGCGGGAGTCCGGAACTCGGGATCCAGGAACCAGGCCGCCCGGTCATGGCCATCAAAGGGGTCCTGCTCCTCGTAGTCGTCCAGATAGACGATAAGACCCGGCTGATTGGGCAGATAAATCTTCTCCATGAAATTGTTCCGCGCCACAAAGCCGCCGCCCTCCAGCTTTGTATTGTGGCTCATATCCAGCTCAGTGAGCCGG
The DNA here is from genome assembly GCF_050943825.1 of Pseudoflavonifractor sp. NCBI lineage: Bacteria > Bacillati > Bacillota > Clostridia > Eubacteriales > Oscillospiraceae > Pseudoflavonifractor > Pseudoflavonifractor sp. Next base: position 62,178 of record NZ_JBMNPX010000001.1, on the reverse strand, counting down.
TTGTGATCGATATGAAGGAATCTGAGATTTGCAAGTCCACTCACGTCAATGGAAGTCAGCCGGTTGTCAAAGGTCTCAATAAACACCAGCTTGGTGTTGTCAGTCAGATCCAGGCTGGTCAGCAGGTTGTTCCGGCAATACATAGACAACAGGTCTGTGCATCCGGTCAGCGTCAGGCTGGTCAGCAGGTTCATCTCACAGTTCAGGGCGATCAGCTTGCTGTGGCCAGTCAGGTCCAGCTGGGTAATTCGGTTAAAGCTGCAACCGAGGTGCTCCAGATTCATATTCTGAGACACGTCCAGGCTGGTCAGCCGGTTATTGGAGCAATACAGCTGAACCAGTGCGGGGTTCTGGGACAGATCCAGCTGCGTCAGGCTATTCCGGGAACAATCCAGCAACTGAAGATTGGGGAACGCCTCCAGGCCTTCCAAACTGGTCAGACCCAGGCCGGAGAGGTTCAGTTCGGTAACTCCCTGCCGCTCCTCCTCTGTCAGTATGCCGTCCGCGCCTACGCCGCCAAGGTTATTCCCATTCAGCAGCCAAGACCGAAGCGTCATCGCCCTGAAATGCACGGGGCTGAACAGCTACAATTGCTGCAGCCGGAAGGGAGAGCTGACCAACCAGCGCAGCTGCAGTCAGCACAATCGGTATCTTTTTAATGTATGGTTTCATCTTTCTCTCCATTTTCTATTATAATTCCCTACTATGTTACTATTGATTTAAGCTGCCCCATTATAGTGTTTCCATCTTTACTTGTCAATGGCAATATGGGGAATTCTTATTTAAATTATTTTTTAACAAAAATTGTGCCGCCTGTATGCCCCGCCATCACAAAAAGAGCGCCCCCGGCAATACCGGGGGCGCCTCATGTGCTTACGCCTTATTTAATTACCTTGTTGCTGTTCTGTACGCTCCGTTTCTTCTCTTCCCAATCCTTACGCTGAGCTGCCTCGTTGTAGAGACGGACATAGCTCTCATGCCGACTGGGTGCAATTTTCCCTTCCTTAAGCGCTGCGAGAACCGCACAGCCCTTCTCTTTTACATGGGCGCAGCCGGTAAACCGGCACTGCTCCAGATAAGGCTCAAATTCTCGGAAGGTGGCCGCAAGGTCCTCCTTGCGGCAGCCCTCCATCTGTTCAGTATCAAAGGAGGAGAATCCAGGGGTATCCGCTACAATCGCTCCATTCTTCAGCCGGAACAGTTCCACGTGACGAGTGGTGTGTCTGCCCCGCCCCAGCTTGTCGCTTACCTCGCCCACCGGGAGCCCAAAGCCCGGCTCCAGCGCATTGAGAATACTTGATTTTCCTACGCCCGAGTTGCCTGTAAAGGCAGATACCTTTCCAGCTATTATCTCAGCCAGTTCGTCAATGCCATCCCCCGTCCCAGCGCTGACACGCAGCGTGGTAAAACCGGCGGAGCGATAAATCTCATAGAGAGACTGTGCGGAATCCAGATCGCACTTATTCAGGCAGATGATACTTTCGCAGCCTTTCCAGGTCGCCAGCGAGATCATGCGGTCGATAAGGAACGGGTCTGTAACCGGAACAGCGCCGGAAGCAATGATCACCATCTGGTCAATGTTGGCTACTGCCGGGCGCTGGAACTGGTTGCGGCGGGGCAGGATCTCGTCCACAGCGCCGCTGCCGTCCGGTAACGGCGTAAAACGGACCCTATCCCCCACAAGCGGGGAGATTTTTGCGTGGCGGAAGCGCCCCCTGGCCCGGCAGGCTGTCGGTGGGGCGCCGCTTCCGTCATCCACATAATAGAAGCCGCTGAGGGCTTTTAAAATGATACCTTCACTCATTTTACAAAATCAATATAGGTGGTACTCTGAAGCTGATCGTCCAGATAGACGCACACCTCTGCCTGCATGGTACCCTCCGGCGCAGTAAGCGGCGGTGTAATCACACGGAACACCGTGTCCACAGTGTCATCATATTGGGTCTGCCCATTCACGGTCACCACCACATGGACCAGGTTCCGGTCAGAGGGCAGCTCAATCCGGATGGTCTTCTGTACTGTGGGCTGAGAGGTGGAGGGAGAAGGACTGGGTGTCACGCTCTCAGTGGGCGGCGCGGTGGTCTCCCCTCCGCTCTCCGAAGGATCGGGCGACTCAGTGGCGCCAGCATTGGGATCCGGCCCCTTGCTGACGGTCAGGTTGACAATGGTCTTGGGCAGAACCTCGGTTCTGGGCTCCTTATCCTGGCTAACCACATAGCCGACAGGCTGAACGTCGTCATAGACCTCCACGGGGGTTCCCAAAATCAAATCCATCTGCTCCAGCCACTTCTTGGCCTGCTCCAGGGGCTGGCCCCGCAGGTCAATCATGGTGATGGGTTCGAGGTCGGGGCCTGTGCTCACCACCAGCGTAACCTCATCTCCCGCCTTGAGCGCAGTTCCCTCTTCAGGGCTCTGGGAGATGATATAGTCCTTTGTGACTTCCTCAGAAGCCTGCTCTTCCACCTTTACGACAATCCCCTTGCTCTCCAGCAGGGTCTTGACCTCGTCCAGCTTCTTGTTCTCATAGTGGCCCATTTTGATATCAGAGGCGCTGCCGCCGCTGACCGTCACCTTGATGGTGCGCTCGCCGGACTGAACCTGGGTACCCGAGTTAGGGCTCTGCTCGATAATCTCCCCTTCCGGGTACTCTTCACTTTCCACCGTTTTTTCGACTTCTACTGTAAAGCCATTTTCCAATACATCACTGTCATTTTGGGCTTCTTCCAGGGTCATACCCACTACCTGAGGGGTGGTGTACAGGGGAATATTCGGATTGAGCAGTGGTCCAAGGAAGGACACCCACAGGAAATATCCGATTCCGGCAAGGAAGATGATGATGGCGCCTATGGCAAGAATAACAGGAACCGGACTTCCCTTTTCCGACCGGCCGTGGCGGTCATAGTCGTCATAGTCATCCTCATAGTCCTCTTCCCGGCTCTTGCGGCGCCGTTGGGGCTCCGGTGTACCCCTTCCCTGACTGTTTCCGGCAGTCTGACGGGCCGCAGCTGCACTGCCAGCGCCGTGAAAGGTATTGTGTGTGCCCCCGGTCTTCATGACCTGAGTGGGCTCGTCGCTGCTGTTGAGCAGGTCCACATCTGCATAGTCAAAGTTGATGCTGGGGTTCTTCCGGAATTCCTCCAGGTCCACCAGCATGGCGTCAGCGGAGACATAGCGCTGATCCACGTTGGAGGCCATGGCCTTCATGGTGATCTCCTCCAGCGCCTCGGGAATATCCGGGTTGATCTCACGGGGCGAAAGCGGGATGGAGTTGATATGCTGGATGGCCACCGAGATGGGCGAGTCGCCTTCATAGGGCAGGCGGCCGGTCAGCATCTCATAGAGTACCACGCCTGCGGAGTAGATATCGCTGCGGGCGTCGATATAACTGCCCCGGGCCTGCTCAGGCGAGATATAGTGGACAGACCCCAGTGCCTCCTGGGTCAGGGTGTTCTGGGCCGCAGAGGTAAGCCGGGCAATGCCGAAGTCAGCCACCTTCACGCTGCCATCCCGCAGCACCATGATGTTATGGGGCTTGATATCCCGATGGATAATGCCCCGGCTGTGGGCGTGGGAGAGGCCCTTCATAATCTGGGTAATAAAATGCAGTGCCTCACGCCAGTTCAGCGGCTCGCCCTTCTTCTGCATGTACTGCTTGAGGGTGATGCCGTCAATCAGCTCCATGACGATATAGTCCAGGTCATCGGAGTGGGAGACGTCGTACACCGCCACGATATTGGGGTGGGACAGCATGGCGACAGCCTGGGACTCGTCGTGGAACCGGCGGCGGAACTCCGCGTCCTGAGCCAGGTCGCTCTTCAGAATTTTGATGGCGACCAGCCGGTTGAGCCGGTGGCAGCGGGCCTTATACACCACTGCCATACCGCCGGAGCCGATGCGCTCCAGGATTTCATATCGGTTATCGAGTAATTTACCTATGTATTGATCCATGGTAAATCTCCTCCTCGAGGGCCTTGTTCACATCAGGTGAGAATGGCCGGATTTTCGTGCGGCTGTATGGAAACCCAAAGGTGAGCCGCGGCGCTGCCCGTTCTGCCCGACAGCCGGCATCTGCCGCACACTGGGTACGGCGCAGTGCGTCATGCCTGAAGCAGCACTGCCGTCACATTGTCCGGCGCGCCCCGGGACATGGCGATATCCAGCAGCCGGCGGCAGCAGTCCGCTTTTTCTCCGCCGTGGATAATCTCATAGAGTATCTCCTGGTCTGTAACGATATTGGACAACCCATCTGAGCACAACAGGAGGCAGTCCCCTTCTTTCAGGTCCAGGCGGTACAAATCAGCTCTCACGTGCTCTTCCGCACCCAGAGCTCGGGTAATCAGGTTCTTACGGGGGTGCAGTCGGGCCTCCTCAGGTGTAATCCGGCCCTTCTGGACCAGATCCTCCACCACAGAGTGGTCCCGGGTCACGCGGGAAATCCCCTCCTCCGTCACCAGGTAGCATCTGCTGTCCCCGATGTTGAGGATATGAGCCCCATGCCCGGCTACCAGCACAGCCACCATGGTGGTGCCCATGCCCTGGCAGGCCGGATCGCTGCCCGCCCGTTCAAAGACCGCCCGGTTGGCCAGCTCCGCAGCCCCGGCAAGGGCCTCGTCCGGCTCCTGGGCGTCGATGCTGCCGGTGCGCAGTGCCTCCACAAAGGTATCCACCGCCAGAGTGCTGGCCACGTTCCCCGCCTTGGCGCCGCCCATCCCGTCACAGACCACCGCCAGCGCCAGACCTTCGTCCGGTACATCCAGGTAATAGGCATCCTGATTCTGATGTCTGACGGCACCACGGTCTGTGATGCCCCACGCTTTTATCATGTCGATTGCCTCTTCTCTGCGGACAGTTTTCTCTCTGCCGCCCTCCGCAAACAGGCGGCGTCTTCTCTCAGGTCCCCTGCATGGCCTTCCTGCGCAGCTGGCCGCAGGATGCGTCGATGTCCCCGCCCAGCTTGCGCCGCACCGTTACTGTGATGCCGTGCTGCTCCAGCCGCTTCTGGAATGCCTCTACCCTGCGGCTGGGCTTCAGCGGGCTCTCCTTCACCTCGTTGAGCGGGATCAGGTTCACATGTCCCGGTGTCCCCTTGAGGTGCTTGGCCAGCAGGTCAGCCTGCCAGTCCGAGTCGTTGACGCCGTCAATCATGGCGTACTCGTAGGAAATCCGCCGTCCGGTCTTTTCGAAATACCGGTGGCAGGTATCAAACAGCCGCTCCACACCCACAGCCTTGTTCACCGGCATAATGCGGGAGCGGGTCTCGTCGTCCGGCGCGTGCAGGGAGACAGACAACGTCAATTGTAACCGAAGATCGGCCAGTTTGTCAATTTTTTCGACCAAACCGCAGGTGGACAGGGAGATATGGCGCATGCCGATATTGAGTCCATCCGGATGATTTACCAGCTCCAGGAAGCGCATGACAGTGTCAAAATTGTCCAGCGGCTCGCCAATTCCCATCAGCACAATATTGGAAATAGGCACCCCGGAATCCAGCTGGGTAAAGAGCACCTGGTCCAGCATTTCAGACGGTGTCAAGTTTCTTACCTTGCCGCCAAGTGTGGACGCGCAGAAGGCGCAGCCCATGCGGCAGCCCACCTGGGAAGAGATGCATACAGTATTCCCATGGTGGTAGCGCATCAAAACAGTTTCGATGCAGTTTCCGTCTCTCAGCTTCCAGAGGTATTTTATGGTTCCATCTTGGGCTGAGACCTGTTTTCTCTCCACAACAGGTGCTGTAATATAGCAGCTGCCGCTCAGCTTTTCCCGCAGGCCCTTGGAAAGGTTGGTCATATCGTCGAAGGAGACGGCGCCCCGGTGGAGCCACTGGAACACCTGCTTGGCCCGAAAGGCCGGCTCCCCCAGCTCCCGGAAATAGTCTGCCATCTCCGCTTGATTCATGGATTTGATATCGGTCATATCTGTGTCGCTCCTTGAAGCGGTCAGTGCCGCTCAGGTGTTCCGCCTCAGCTTTGCAATAAAGAAGCCGTCGGTTCCATGGCGCTGAGGCCAGAAGGTAAACATACCGTTGTCCGCCCTTCCAAGCGGCTCCGGCAGTTGGAATTTCTCAAGTGTAAAGTCTTTATTCCTGTCAAGGAAACCGCGCACCACGTCGCCGTTTTCCCTCTCCAGGAGGGTACAGGTGGCATAGAGCAGCACGCCGCCCGGCTTCACATAGGTGGCCACGTTATCCAGAATGGCGCTCTGCACCTCCGGCAGTCCCGCCAGCGGCTCCGGGTCCTTGTAGCGGATATCCGGCTTCTTGCGGATGATACCCAGGCCGGAACAGGGCACGTCGGCAATCACCACGTCAAAGGCATTTTCAAAGGCCGGACGGTGCTTCTTTCCGTCCATCACGGCGGTCTTGATGCAGGTAAAGCCCAGCCGCTCTGCTCCGGCCTGAATCAGCTTCTCTTTGTGGGCATGGATGTCGCAGGACTGGATCTCCCCCTCGCCTTTCATCCGGATAGCAGAGGCAAAGGACTTGCCGCCGGGCGCGGCACAGGCATCCAGCACCTTCATCCCCGGCTTGGGGTCTGCCACCTCCACAGCCAGCCGGGCAGCGGGGTCCTGGATATAGAACAGTCCCTCCCTGAAGGCGGTGAGGTGCTCCAGGTTCCCCGTCCCAGACAGCACCAGGCAGTCGGGCAGCCAGGGATGGGGCTGGGCCTCCACGCCGGCCTCGGCCAGGCGCTCCAGCGTCTGCTCCATGGTAGCCCGGCAGGTATTGATCTGGGCGGTGATGGGCGGCTGGCCGTTGTCCGCCTCCAGCAGTGCCTCCGCCTCCTCGCTGCCCAGCAGAGCGGTAAATTCCCGCACCAGCCACAGGGGGTGACTGTAGCGGATGGAGAGGTACTCCTCCCTGCTGCCGCTCTCAATCACCGGCAGGCGGTCGATGTTCCGGGACACGTTCCGGAGCACCCCGTTGACCATGCCTGCGGCCCGGGGATTCTTGCAGTGCTTCTTGGTCAGCTCTACCGACTCGTTTACCGCCGCATTGTGGGGAATCTTGGTCATAAAGGCCATCTGATAGACCCCAAGGCGGAGGGCGTTGCGCACCTTGATCTCCATTTTCTCCGGCCGTGTGGTGGAGAATTTCCCGATATAGAAGTCCAGCAGCAGCCGGTTCTGGAGCACCCCGAAGCACAGCCGTGTGGCCAGCGCCGCGTCCCGGCTGTCCAGCCCGGCCTCCCGCAGTGTTTTTTTCAGAAATCCGTCGGACCAGGCCCCCTGCCGTTCACAGGCAGACAGCGCCAGCAACGCGGTCTCCCGGGCAGTTTGGTCGGTGCTTGGCATGGGTATTTCCCTCTTTCTCTCTTACGTTTCTCTCAATCAGTCCTGAGACTGGACGGCAATGGGGTGACCCCGCAGATAGTCCACCGCCTTCATCCGCTTCTTGCCAGGGGCCTGGAGCTCAGTGATACGGAGCACAGTCCCCTCGCCGCAGGCCACGTCGATGCCCTGCTTTCCGGCAGCCAGAACAGTGCCGGGCTGTGCCTGGGTCTTGTCGCCCGTCTCCTCCGTACGGTAGACCTTGATAGTCTCACCGGTCAGCTTATCCGTAGACGCCACCGGCCAGGGCAGCAGGCCCCGGACCTGGCAGTGGAGGGCGTGGGCGTTGCGGCTCCAGTCCATGGGCGAGAGCTCCTTGCCCAGCATGGGGGCCAAGGTGGCCTCCTCGCTGTTCTGAGGTGTCCGCTGGGCGATACCCGCCTCAATGGCGCTGACCGCCTGAACCAGAAGGTCGGCACCCAGAATGGACAGGCGGCGGTACAGCTCCTCAGCCGTCTCATCGGGTCCAATTTCCGTGGACTCCTGGGCAATGATATCACCTGCATCCAGCTCGGTTGCCATGTGCATGATGGTAACGCCGGACTCCGTATCACCGTTGATGACCGCCCAGTTGATGGGCGCCGCGCCCCGATACTTGGGCAGCAGCGAGGAGTGGACGTTGATGCACCCCTTGGGCGGACAGGCCAGGATGTCGTCAGGCAGGATTCTTCCGTAGGCCGCCACCACAATCAGCTCAGGCTCCAGTGCCTGAATCTGGGCCAGGGCGGTGCCGTCCCGCATCTTCACGGGCTGGAAAACCGGAATATTATGTGCAAGGGCACATTCCTTTACAGGCGTTGGCTGGAGCTTGTTCTGGTGCCGTCCCACCGGCTTATCCGGCTGGGAGAACACCCCGCAGATCTCATGCCCGGCGGCCACCAGGGCCTCCAGAGAGGGGACGGCAAATTCCGGGGTGCCCATGAAGAGAATTCTCACGCCTGCCCCTCCTGCTCCATCAGCTCCTCCAGCTCCTCGGAGGTGTAGAGCTTGTCGGTCAGCTCGGTGAAAAGGTGGCCGTCCAGGTGGTCCAGCTCATGGCAGAAGCACCGGGCGGTCAGCCCCTCGTCCTCCACCTCAAACCACTCGCCCTTCCGGTTCTGAGCCTTGACTCTGGCCTTCATGGGGCGCGTCACCCTGCCCCAGCGGCCGGGTACGGACAGGCAGCCCTCAAAGCCCACCTGTTCACCCTCAGTGGCGATGATCTCAGGGTTGACCAGCTCGATGACCTGGTTCTCGTCGTTGATAACCACCACCACCCGGCGGAGAATACCGATCTGAGGGGCAGCCAGGCCCACGCCGCCGGAGTCCCGCAGAGTCTCCACCATATCGTCCAGCAGAAGCGCCAGCTTCTCATCAAAATTGGTGACCAGGTGGGCCTTTTTATTCAGCACAGGGTCGCCTTTGGTAATAATGGTACGAAGTGCCATGGTATATTCCTCCTTAATCCATGGGGTTTACATCCGCAAACACGGATACCCCTCTCATTTCCTTGTCGTTGTGGGCGGCACAGAGCAGCGCCGCCACCAGAGTACGCAGGGTCTTTGAATTATGCCCGGATATGGTCAGCCGGTAACGGTACCGGTTGTTTACCTTGGCCACCGACGCAGGCGCCGGACCCAACAGCTGAACATCCAGGCCCTGATAGGCCGGGTCTGCAAACCAGCTCTCCAGCGTGCGGCGCAGCCGGACGCACATCCGCAGCACCCGGCTCTCCTCCGTCCCGGAGGCAGTGAGCACGAAGAGGTCCCGGAAGGGAGGGCAGCCCCGCACCCGGCGCATGGTAATCTCCTGCTGATAGAATGTGTCGTAATCCTGGGCCGCGGCGGTGGTAATGACCTCATTTTCCGGTGTAAAGGTCTGGATGATGGCCCGACCGGTCTTTTCGCCCCGGCCAGCCCGGCCCACCACCTGAGTAAGGAGAGAGAAGGTCCGCTCCCCCGCCCGGTAGTCGTCCACATACAACGAGAGGTCCGCTGAGACGACACCCACCAGGGTGACATTTTCAAAGTCCAGCCCCTTGGCCACCATCTGTGTTCCCACCAGGATGGGCACCTTCTCCTTCTCAAAGCGGGAGAGCAGCTTCTCATGGGACTGCACGGCAGACACGGTGTCCGTGTCCATCCGCATCACCTCAGTACCGGGAAACAGCGCCTCCAGCTCCTCCTGCACCTTCTGAGTTCCGGTGCCGATGAAGTGAAAGGAGCCGCCGCAGTGGGGGCAGGCGTCGGGCAGACGCTCCGAGTGGCCGCAGTAGTGGCACATCAGCCGCCCATTGGCCGAGTGATAGGTCAGATAGACCGAGCACCGGGGGCAGGACGGCACCTCACCGCACTCGCCGCAGGCGGCCATCCGGCTGTTGCCCCGGCGGTTGAGGAAAAGGATGCTCTGCTCTCCCCGCTCAAGATTGGCTTTGAGCTCCTCCCGGAGCTGCTGGCTGATATCGGAGCCGTTTCCGCCCCGCAGCTCCCGTTTCATGTCCACAATCCGCACCTGGGGCAGCGCCCTGGTGTTGTACCGGCTGCGGAGGGTGAAGAGATGATAGACTCCGGTTTTGGCCAGGTACATGCTCTCCACAGAGGGTGTGGCGGAACCCAGAAGGAGCACCGCACCGCTGCGGGCGCAGCGGAACTTGGCCACGTCACGGGCGTGGTACCGGGGGACGTTCTCCGATTTGTAGGTGTACTCCTGCTCCTCATCCAGCACGATGAGGCCCAAGTTCTGCAGGGGTGCAAACACCGCAGACCGGGTTCCGATGACCACTCTGGCCTTCCCGGCCCGCACCCGCTTCCACTCGTCGTACCGCTCCCCGGCCCGCAGGGAGCTGTGAAGCACGGCAATGGCGTCGCCGAAGTGGGAGGTGAAGATATGAAGCAGCTGAGGCGTCAGCGCAATCTCGGGCACCAGCACCATGGCGCTTCTTCCCCGCTTCAGGGTTTCCTGAATGAGGCGGATATAGACCTGGGTCTTGCCGCTTCCGGTGACGCCGTAGAGCAGGGCGGCGGCGGACTTTCCCGCCGCGCACAGCCTGTCAATGCCCTCAAAGGCCGCCGTCTGCTCCCCGTTGAGCACCACTGGAGGTGCAGGCTCCCCCTGCTCCGGCGCAGCGCGGCGGAACACCTCCCGCTTTTCCATGACGACCAGCCCGCTCTTCACGAGGGACCGCAGTGTGGCGGCCGACGCGCCGGTAAAGTAGCAAATCTCCTTGGAGGATGCCTGCCCAATGGCCGACAACAGCTCTACCACCGCATAGCGCAGGGGCGCGGTCTTACGCTTGGGGGCCGTCAGGGCCAGCGCCTCCTCCGGCGGGACGGCAAGGGACACCACCTGCTCGGTCTTGTCCCCCACACCCCGGGACGCGCTGGTCTCCAGGGTCAGGATGCCCCGCTCCGTCAGCAGCTTGATGGCCGGGTTGGGGTCTTTGGTCCCGAAGGCCCCGCGGATCTGTCCCATCTCGGCGGTTCCGCCGCAGGCGTAGGCCAGATCCAGAATCCGTCGGGCATAGTCGGACCGGCCTGCGGCTTCATAGGCCGCCTCCTTGTCCACGCCCTTGGCGATGTGGTACTGATCCTGGAGAGAGAAGTACAGTCCCGCCGGCAGCATGGCCCGGGCGGCCTCATACACGGTGCAGAAATACCGCTCCCGCATCCACAGCGCCAGCTGGATACTCTCGCTGTCCAGCACAGGGTTGTCGTCCAGCAGAGCAATTACCGCCTTCAGCTTTGCGTTCCTCTGCCCCTGGCCCAGGGCCAGAATAACGCCCTCAATCCGGCGGTTTCCCGCCCCGAAGGGCACCAGGACCCGCATGCCGGGCGCGGCGCTCTCCCGCAGCTCGTCGGGGAGCAGATAGTCGTAGGGCTTATCAATCGCAAAGGTGGCCGCACTGAGGGCTACTTTTGCCAGAATGACCTGTTCCACGCCGCTGCTCCCTCCGGTGATGATACTTGTCCAACTATCCCGCAAAAGGCAAGTGACAGGCGCTGCCGCCCTCTCACTTGCCTTCCGCAGAAACCTGTGTTCCGTTTACTCCTCGTCCGCAGCCTGGGGGGTATACTTCCCCTCGGCCACTTCCTGCAGGGCCAGAGTGACCGGCTTATCCTCCAGGGAGATGCCCTCCTCCTCTGCCTCGCTGGCAATCTGGCGGGCACGCTGGGCCACCACATTCACCAGCATGTAACGGCTGGGGACCTGGTCAAGCAGTTCGTTCATTGCGGGTTTCAGCATCATAAAGCATCGTTCCTTTCTTTGGGGCGCGTCCGCCTTCTGCGGCGGTGCGTATTATGACAGACAGCCCAAAGGCTGTTAAACTCCCTCTACCAGAGCCAGGCGGTTCCGGGTGCGGCAGTCCTCCGCCGTCAGGATGGAGATGATCTCCTCCGCAGCGGTGGACACCTTGTCGTTGACTACCAGATAGTCGTAGTTGGGAATCTGCTGGTACTCCTCCCGGGCCTTCTGGAGCCGGCCGGCAATCACGTCCTCATTGTCGGTGGCGCGGCCGTGGAGGCGGCGGGAGAGCTCCTCAAAGGAGGGCGGGATAATGAAGATCAGCACTGCCTCGGGGCACTTGCTCCGCACCTTGGCAGCGCCCTGGACCTCAATGTCCAGCAGCACGTCAATCCCGGCGGCCAGTTTGTCCTGGATGACCTTCAGAGAGGTGCCGTAGTAATTGCCTACGTACTGGGCGTATTCCAGCAGCTCGTCGGCGGCAATCATCCGCTCGAACTCCTCACGGCTGACGAAGTTGTAGTTCACGCCGTCCGCCTCGCCCACGCGGGGGCTGCGGGTGGTAAAGGAGACGGAGAAATAGATGTCCTTCCGCTCTCCCAGCAGCTCCGCAATCACCGTGCTCTTTCCAACCCCCGAAGGGCCGGAGAGCACAATCAGCTGGCCGCGGGTCTTTTTCTTTCGTATCATTCCTCGTCATCCTCCTCGGTTACCGGCTCCGGTGCGTCCTTACCGCTCAGGCGGCCCGCCACGGTCTCCGGCTGAATGGCCGAGAGGACGATATGGTCACTGTCCATAATCAGAACGGCGCGGGTTCTGCGGCCGTAAGTGGCATCAATCAGCATGCCCCTGTCTCTTGCTTCCTGGATCATGCGCTTGATGGGCGCGGATTCCGGGCTCACAATGGCGATGAGGCGTCCGGCGGAGACCATGTTGCCAAATCCGATGTTGATAAGCTTCACTGCGCTCCGCCCCCTTACTCGATGTTCTGGACCTGCTCCCGGATCTTCTCAATCTCCGCCTTGATGTCCACCACATGGCGGGCGGTCTCAATGTCGTTGCACTTGGAGCCGATGGTGTTGGCCTCCCGGTTGAACTCCTGAATCAGGAAGTCCAGCTTGCGGCCGATGGCGCCGCCCTGGTCCAGCATGTGGGAGAGCTGGTCCAGATGGCTGCGCAGGCGCACCGTCTCCTCGTCCACCGCCACCTTGTCCGCAAAAATGGCGGCCTCAGTGAGAATGCGGCTCTCATCGATCTGGGTGTTCTGAAGCACCTCTGCCATTTTGGTCTCCAGCCGGGCGCGGTAGTCCGCCACAATACCGGGCGAACGCTCCTCCACCAGAGAGGTCAGGTTTCCAATGGTAACGGCCCGGCTGCGGATGTCCTCCTCCAGCTTGCCGCCCTCGCGGGTGCGCATGGCGTCAAAGTCAGCCAGCGCCATATCCAGCACTTCGCAGATATCGGCGGCCACTGCCTCCAGATCCTCCGGGCTCTTCTCCACCAGGAACACATCCTGGAACCGGGAGAGCAGGGAGACCGAGATATCGTCCCGCAGGCCGTAAGTATCCCGCATCTGGCACAGCGCAGCGTAGTAGCCGTCCGCCACGCCCTTGTTCAGGGAGATGGACACGTCGCCGCTCTCGGACTGTCCAATGGTTACAAAGACGTCCACCTTACCCCGGGAGATGCTCTTCTGCACCCGGGCCTTGATGGCGTCTTCCGCAAATACATAAATACGGGGCAGCTTAATGGTGCAGTCGAGATAGCGGTTATTGACGGAACGGACCTCCACCGTAATGGTGCGTCCGTGGAGCGCCGCCTCACCTTTTCCATAGCCGGTCATGCTCTTCACCAAAGGGCTCGCTTCCCTTCTTTCAATTGTTTAGCAATATATTATATCAGATTTTTCCCGTTTTGAAAACCCTCTATCTCCGCCGTATTGCCTTGTCAATCCGGGCGGCATAGAACATTACAAGCTTGGAGAAGCCGTAGTCGTAGATCAGGAACACCACGTTCCCGCCCACATAGAGCACCCATAGCTGCTCAAACACAGCAGGAAGCCCGGCCAGCAGCACGTCCCGCAGCACAAACCAGCAGAAGGTCAGCACCACGTTGAAGAACGCCAGCTTGCACAGCCACTCCAGAGGGGCCTTGCGCAGCTGCTCAATCAGGCTCTTTACCATAGGGTACAGGCCGAAAAAGACCAGATAGAGCAGTACGTTTCCCTTGTCGGGCGAGAGAATCAGCCCCAGAATCCCGGCCACAGCCCAACATAAAAAGCCGGCGTGGAGACCACCTGATATTACGGCCGCGGCGTTGACCAGTCCGGCTACTGCCACAATTCCCATCCGTCCCGATGGGGAGACAGCTGCCAGCAGCAGGATCACCAGTGAGAGGGCCGCCAGAACACCTACCAGTGCCACCCGGCCGGCGCTGCCTGAATTTCGCTGTCTCATCTCAGTTGCAGCCTCCGCACAGGCACTGCATGCACATCAGCGTGGTGCAGCAGTCGCAGGCGTCCATACCCATCCCCGTATTGCCGTAGGGACGGTAGGCCTGTCCGCCCTGCTGCATCATGTTCAGGGCCTGACGGTACTCCATGTTGCCCGGATCGGCGTTGCAGGCAATCTGGTACTGCTGCCGGGCCTCGTCCAGCCAGCCCCGGCGGTAGGCGATGCAGCCGGAGAGGAAGTGCCACTCCGCATCCTGAGTGGGAGCCTCACGGAGCAGGCGCTCGGCGGCGTCAATATTGCCCACGTTGATGGCCTGCCTGACACGGCTGTACAGCGTGCTGGACGAGGAGGACTGGCGCTGCTGCTGATAGCCGTAGCCATAGCTGCTGCCGCTCTGCTGATAGGCGCTGCCGCCGTAGCTCCCGCCACCGCTGCGCATCTTGTTGATGGCATCGTAGGCCTCGTTGACTTCCTTCATCTTCTCCTCAGCCAGGTCGGCCAGAGGATTGTTCTGGTAATTGTCCGGATGATACTTCCGGGCCAGCTCGCGATATGCCTTCTTAATCTCTTCGTCGCTGGCGTTGGGGGATACCCCGAGAACGCTGTACGGATCGCTCATCTGTCACTGTCTCCTGTCATAAGTCATTGGCATTTATTTCTTTCGGGCTCCGCCCGCTCCAACGCCCAATATGGCCTGCCGCTTCATCTGCTTCCAGCAGCCGCGGAACACCAGTTCCTCCACCATGGGCATGCCCAAACAGAGAATATTGCCCAGCACCGGCTCCCAGCAGCCCCGTTTCAAAAGGGCAAAAGCCGAGAGGGCCAGATTGCGGGAGTGGAGCAGCGTGGTACGCAGATAGTCCCGCTCCTCCTCTTCCCGGCCGCCGAAGCGGGCATGAATGGGGTTGTACCGTCCTGCGGCCACATCCTCCTGCAGGTCGTCCCATGCGTCCAGCAAGTAGATCCAACGTCCCACATGGTAGAGCAGCTGCTCCAGCGCACGGTCTTCTGCCTCATTTCCCGTCTTGGGGGCCGCAGCCTGGAGAATCCGGGCAAAGGTGTCCGCCGTCCGGTCCAGCGAAGGCGTGCGCTCCTCCTCCAGCTGGTGCAGCTTCTCCAGCTGAAAGCGGACCTCCCACTCAAATTCCGGCCGGGCCGCAGCAGCCCTGCGGTAGCCCCGCCGGAGCAGCAGGGAGAGTATCCTGGCGCCCAGCCGCTCCCAGAAGCCGCCGTCCTCAATGCTGTCCCGCACCTTCCAGTAGCTGAGAATAACGCTCTCGTCCGCCGCCGCCTCCAGCCAGGGGCTGGAGACGCAGGAACATTTTTTGCGCAGAAAGAGCTTGGCGGGACAACGGCACATGCAGGTGGATGGCCGGGATTCCGGCTGAGAGAGCAGCATGGCCAGGAAGGTAAAATCGTAGTTGAGCAGCATCCGGGCTGTAAAGCCGCAGCGCTTGCCCATGACCTGGCACAGGCCGCAGTAAACTGCCTGATAATCCTCCAGCTCCCGGACCTTCAGTTCTTCCCGGCAGGGGCGAATATATCCAAACATGTCAGCTCCGCCCGCCGTTATTCTGCCAGGGTGAAGTTGACCAGGACGTCGTACTCGCCGCCCAGCACGCCTACCTCACTGCTGCCGTCAATGATGACCTGGGCCTGGACAGTCTGCCGCCCCGTGGCCAGCTGGGCCTGGGACAGGTCCACTACAATCCGCAGCTGAGACTGGAAGAGGGCGTTCACCGCGTCCTCAGGGCCGCGGACAGTCACCAGGCGGGACTCGGTCACCAGCTCGGCGTTATACCCATCCGGCTTGTTGATCATCTGAATGTTGTCTACGGTAAACTCACGGGTTGTCAGCCTGGTGTCGTCAATGGTGACCGTCACATCTACCGAGCTGATTCCGCTCTCGTTGGTAAAGTCCTCATTGAGTACCACCGGGAAGTTGAAGGTCTCCTGAGTATACACCTTGGAGAGGTCAATTTCACCCAGGACAATCTTGTCATAGGCCTCCAGCTCATCCTCCGGGCCAGAGATGGTGAGATACATGACCGTCTCCTGGTTGACACCGTAAGTGACATCCACATCATCCTCCGTGGCGCCGCCGCCGGGGATGATGTCAACGGTCACCGGGATCTGCTTGGTCTTGACAATGGGATACTCCACATGGACGGTGTCCACATTGGATGTCACATTCAGGTCTGTCAGCTCCGTGCCGTCCGCACTCACATATACAAAGGGCAAATCGCCCTCGTAGCTCTCGCTCATGTCCTCAATGGTGAGTACCACCTTCGCGTAGGCTACCTGGTTTACCAGCTCCTGCTGGCCGCTGATATTGATGGTACCGGGCGTAATGGTGGGCTTGCCTGCCATATAGTCCTCAGCATAGCTTCCCTTGAACTCCAGCCGGACAGGAATCTCCTTGCTCTCCAGCTCGGAGACGGTGAACTCCACATAGAGCTCAGACACATCGTTGTTTACTGTCACGTCCAGCTGGTTGACGTTGATGGGATAGCTGGGCTTTACCAGCAGACGGTAGTTACCCGGCTCGGAGATCTGAGACACATCCACGCTCAGGGTGATATTCTCCCGGCTCAGCTTGGAGAATACGTCCGACTTTGCCTCCAGACTCAGCGTCATGGTCTGGTCCGCGCCCTCCGCAATGATCAGATTGCGGGCCGCCAGGATTTCCGTCCCGGTAAAGGTGACAGGAATATTGGAAATGGAGCGCTCTATTGTGGGGTTTGCCTCCTTCACCACGTAAATCCACAGGACAGAGGCCATCAGAAGTGAGATAACGACGTAGAGCCACTTACTGTCCTTTATTTTTTTCCACATCGGTCTTCTCACCTCTTCTTGACTTAAAGATGATGTTGATGGGGTTGAATTTGGGCTTATCATTTTCATCGCTCTGAGGCAGAAGCTCGTTGCGCAGCAGGCGCTCCAGCGTCTCAGGCGCCAGATGGCGCTTCAGCATGCCGCCCACAGCCACGGAGATGGAGCCCGTCTCCTCCGAGACGATGGCCACCACTGCGTCCGAATGTTCACTGGCGCCGATACCGGCCCGATGGCGCATGCCCAAGTCGCGGGAGAGGTTCACATTTCCCGACAGCGGCAGCATACAGCCTGCGCCCACAATCCGGCCGCCCCGCACGATGACGGCACCGTCATGGAGAGGCGCCTTGTTCCAGAAAATATTCTTCAGCAGCTCGGCATTGACCACACAGTCCAGCGCCGTTCCGGTTTTTATGGCGTCATCCAGCTGGTTTTTCCGCTCAAAGACCATCAGGGCACCAGTCTTGGTCTTGGAGAGGTCCGTATAGGCCCGCACTGTCTGGGTGATGGCATTCTCCAGCTCGCCGGGCGCCTCCTCCCGGACAAACACGCTGCCGATGCTGCTGCGGCCCATCTGCTCCAGAAAGCGCCGTATTTCAGGCTGGAACAGGATGACCAGGGCCAGAACGCCCCACTCCAGCACCCTGCCCATCACATAGCTGAGCATCCGGAGATTAAACGCACTGACCAGCACAAAAGCCACTATGACAAGGAGGACACCCTTCATAACCTGACCGGAGCTGGTGCGGCGGACAATCATCAGCAGCTTATAGAAGATAAGCGCCATGATCAGGATATCCAAAATATCCGCTACACCAATGGCAGGAAAGCTCATAAAGGCCTCCTGAATCCACTGTATAATCTGTTCCATTCTTCCCTTCACCTGCACTTCTGCTGTCCGGGCGCTCATTTACAGGCCGTCTGGACCCATTGTTCTCATACTCTGCCTATTTTAAAGATTATACTTTATCACTGGGAAAATGGCAATACAGCAGAGATGAATTTTCTATAAATTCCCGCGGCCCCCTGAAACGGAAATTTTTGCTTTTCTGCAGCATGTGAAAACCCGCTATGCTTTGCAGCCCAAAGCATAGCGGGTTTTTTACCTGCTCTTTCCCTTCCCCGCTCCTGCGGCGATACATCCCACAGCGCGGACAAAGCGTTCGGTTTCACAGAGGCTGTTGAAGGCGGAAAAACTGGCTCGGATTGTACCATTTTCCAATGTGCCTGCCGACTGGTGTGCAAGTGGTGCGCAGTGCAATCCCGCACGGACTGCGATTCCCATCTCCCCCAGCGCGGCGCCGGCCTCCTCACAGTCCATTCCGGCAATCCGGAAGGACAGGACCCCCGCCTGGCGCGTCCCCTCTCCCGCGGCATACACGGTCACGCCGGGGATTCTGCTCAGTGCCCTGGCTGCTCGCCGTACAAGCGCTTCCTCATGGGTAAAAATTCTGTCGATGCCCACTCTGGACACATACCGGAGCCCCTCCAGCAGACCGGCAATGCCCGCTATGTTATGGGTCCCGGCTTCCAGCCGGTCAGGCAGAAAGTCCGGCATCTCCTGGAGCGCCGAAAGGCTCCCGGTTCCGCCCTCCAGCAGCGGCTGAGTCTCCGCGCCGCACAGAAGCAGTCCTGTCCCCTGGGGCCCGTACAGTCCCTTGTGTCCCGGCATGGCGATAAAAGCGGCCCCCAGTTCATCCATACACACTCTCAGGCAGCCGGCCGACTGGGACGCATCCAGAATAAAGGGGACGCCCCGCTCCCTGCACAGGGCGGCAATCCGGTCCACCGGGAGAATATAACCGAACACATTGGAAACATGAGTGCAGATCACCGCCCCCACCTCTCCGGTCAGCTGCTCCTCAAATTGCCGGAACAGCTGGTCCGGGCAGAACAGCGGACCGGTGGCCACTTTAATCTGTACATCTCGCATACAGTGGAGGGGGCGGGTCACCGCGTTGTGCTCATAGCCGGAGATGAGCACCGTATCGCCCGGACGGACCAGGGATTTGATGGCCAGATTGAGCCCGTGGGTGGCGTTCATGGTGAACACCACCTGTTCCGGATTTTCCACTCCGAACAATTCTGCGGCAGCCTGACGGCAGGCGAAGGCCGTGTCCGCTGCCAGCGCCGCCGGCCGGTGGCTCCCCCGCCCCGGACTGGCCATGTGGCCCATAGCATAGGCCGCCGCCCGGGCCACGGACGGCGGCTTCTGCATGGTAGTGGCGGCGCTGTCCAGATATATCATAACAGCCGCACCTCTTTATAGCTCCCATCAGCAGCCTGGATGAACACCCGCTTGGGTGTGAGCCCCACCCGTCCCAGAATCGCCAGCGCGTCCGCCAGGTTCCGCTCCGCCACCTTTACCGCGTGGCTGCATCCCTCGCCGGAAATGCTTCTGGGTGAGCGCAGAATATGAGCGGTTATACCAGCCCGCTCCAACGCCTGGGCCGTCCGCTGGGCA
Source organism: Pseudoflavonifractor sp. (assembly GCF_050943825.1). Lineage (NCBI taxonomy): Bacteria > Bacillati > Bacillota > Clostridia > Eubacteriales > Oscillospiraceae > Pseudoflavonifractor > Pseudoflavonifractor sp. Next base: position 42,882 of record NZ_JBMNPX010000001.1, on the reverse strand, counting down.
TAGGTCAGCGAGCGGCAGATAATCAGGTAGTATACCATCAAAAATGACCATTCCTTTCCTGCGTGTTTCTCAATGGCCACAGCCGTCTGAGAGGAATGTCATCGTTCCGTACGCTCCTGCTCTGCCCCCGCCGGGCGCGGCGGTGCAAAACGCTCCTCTCGCCCCCAGTATATGCCGCCCGGCAGACCTCCGCCACGGGCTGTTCTCATAAAAAGAGGCGCCGCCTACCGGCAGCGCCTCTTGACAGACTTAATTCTCTTCCAGAAGGACAACCGCATGGGCGGCAATCCCGTCCCCACTGCCGGTAAAGCCCAGTCCTTCCTCGGTGGTGGCCTTTACATTGACCCGGTCTTCCAGGACATCCATATGCCGGGCCAGAAGCGTCCGCATGGCGGGGATATACCCTGCCAGCTTGGGGCGCTGGGCCAGAATGGTCATATCCGCGTTTCCAAGCCGGAACCCCCGCTCCTTCAGCCGCTCCATCACCCGGTCCAGCAGCACCAGGCTGGAAATGCCCTCATAGGCCGGGTCATTGTCGGGGAACAGCTTTCCAATGTCCCCCAGCGCCGCAGCGCCCAGAAGCGCATCCATCAGCGCATGGGTCAGCACGTCGGCGTCCGAGTGCCCCAGCAGGCCCCGCTCCCAGGGGATCTCCACCCCACCCAGAATCAGCTTTCGCTCCGGCACCAGACGGTGTACATCATATCCGTGTCCAATCCGCAATTCTGCTCGCTCCCTTTCCTGCGTCCAGCTACATATCCCGGCTCCGCAGGATGGCCTCTGCCACCAGCAGATCCGTGGGTGTTGTAATCTTTATGTTCTCATAAGAACCTGCCGTCAGGCTCACCTTCATGCCAATCCGCTCCACAGCGCCGCAGTCATCGGTGATGGGCGCGCTGTCCTCCACGGCCTTGCGCAGCGCCCCTAGCAGCATATCGCCGTCAAACACCTGGGGGGTCTGGATGGCAAAGAGCTGCGTCCGGTCGGGCGTCTCCACCACCATACCGTCCATAGCCCGCTTGACGGTATCCTTTACCGGAACCGCCGGAGCGGCAGCGCCGCACTCCGCGGCCTTTCGGATGGCCTCGTCAATTACCTCCACCGTCACCAGCGGACGTGCGCCGTCATGGACCGCAATCAGCTCCGCCCGGCCGCTCACCTCTTCCACGCCGGCCAGCACGGAGTCCGCCCTGGTGGCGCCGCCAATCAGCACCTTTGTCACCTTGTCCAGCGCGCAGTCCCGGCAGAGCTGTCCCACCGGTACAATCAAATCCTCCCGGGTGACCACCACAATCTCCTGAATATACTCCGAGGCGCTCAGCGCTCGCAGCGTATGTACCAGCACAGGGATATCGTCCAGAGGCAGCAGAATCTTGTCCTGTCCCTCCATCCTTCGGGAGGAACCCGCCGCAGGCACAACCGCTGCACACCGCGGCCCCCGGGGCTCCCGTTTTCTCTTCAGTCGTTTGAGCAGTCCCACGTCTTTTCTCCCTTCCGGGGCACGCGGCCCCTTGCTTGTTCCCGGCACGGCGCCTGGACACCGCGCAAAAAAGCATAACCTCCTCCCGGCCTTTGACGCCCCCGCGTCAGCCGAGGGGAAGTTATGCTTCCGGCATCTGCGGATATCACCACCGCAGCGTTATGCTTTTCTTTACTCCCAGTTTATTAGGCCATGGCGCCGTTTATACGCGCCTCTACGTCCTCATAGCTGGCATTCTGAGAGAGTACAATTTCGGAGATCAGAATCTGCTTGGCGGAGTGCAGCATCTTGCGCTCCCCGGTAGAGAGCCCCCGGTCCTCATCGCGGCGCATCAGCCCCTTGACCACCCGGGCCACCTCCAGCAGATCCCCGCTCTTCAGACGCATCATGTTTTCCCGGTAGCGGCGGTTCCAGTTCTGGGTCATATCCACCTCAATGTCAGGTATGGCGGCGAGAATTCTGTCCGCCTCATCCCGCTGGCAGACGGGACGCACGCCGATCTCCTCGCTGTTCTCCGTGGGAACCATGACCAGCATTCCGCCCACGGGCAGCTTGAGAATATAGTACTCCCGCACCACACCGTTTACCTTCTTGCGGACAATGCTGTCTACGATACCTGCGCCGTGCATTGGATGGACAATTTTGTCGCCTACCTGAAACATGTTGCACCTCCAGTTACCGTTCATACCTCCACTGCGCCTTATGTGTTCTATTATAGTCACTTTTTTCTCATTTTGCAAGGGAATCGCGGTAAAACACTTGTCCAAACCGTAAAATAACGTCAAAAAGCGGCCCATTCTCAAAGAGAACAGGCCGCTTTCAGTCGGCAGTGCGAAATTACTCCGCGTCGGTACCGGTCTCGTCGCCGGCATCCTCAGCACCCTGAGCATCCTCCAGCAGAGCGCGGATGGACAGGGAAACCTTCTTGCGGTCCATGTCGATGTCGGTGATCTTCACGTCCACCATCTGGCCCTCGCTGAGCACATCGCCGGGCTTCTCGATGCGGTGATCAGCAATCTGGGAGATGTGGATCAGGCCGTCCACGCCGGGAACGATCTCGGCAAAGGCGCCGAAGGTCATCAGCTTGACAACCTTGACGTTGGCGGTGTCGCCCACGCCGTACTTGCTGGTGAACACAGTCCAGGGATCCTGGCTGCGGTCCTTCATGCCCAGGGAGATCTTCTTCTTCTCCTTGTCGAAGGAGATGACGTACACCTCCACGGTGTCGCCCACCTTCACCACCTCGGAGGGGTGCTTGATGCGGCTCCAGGAGAGCTCGGAGATGTGGACCATGCCGTCCACGCCGCCGATGTCCACGAAGGTGCCGTAGGAAGTCAGGGACTTCACGGTACCGGTGTACTTCTTGCCCTCCTCGATGTTCTCCCACACCTCGGCGGCCTTGGCGGCGCGCTCCTCGGCGGTGACAGCGCGGATGGAGCCCACCACACGGCGGCGGGCGCGGTTGACCTCAGTGATGCGGAGACGGACATGCTTCTTCAGCAGCTCGCTCATGGGAGTCTCACGGGGCAGGCCGGTCTGGGAGGCGGGCACGAACACCCGGACGCCCTTGATGCTGACCACAATGCCGCCCTTGTTCTCCTCGGTGACAACGCCCTCGACAGTGGTGTGATCCTCACGGGCCTGCTCAATGTCGTCCCAGCTCTTGACGGTGTCGAGACGCTTCTTGGACAGGGTAACAACACCCTCCTGATCGTTGACGCGCATGACGTAGGTCTCGATCTCGTCGCCTACGTGGACCAGATCTTCAACCTTTACAGTGGGATCGTCGGTCAGCTCAGACACCGGTATGTAACCGGCGTGCTTGGTGCCGAGATCAACATAGATCTCAGTGGGCGTAATGCCAGTGACAACGCCTGTAACCTTCTCCCCTGTATTTAAAGTTTTGATCGATTTCTCCAGCATTTCGGCGAAGGATTCCTCGATCTCCATGGTTTCGTCGCTCATTTTGTCATAGACCTCCTTTATAATCCACCCGGGCGTGGACGCACCCGCGGTGATTCCAATAGAAGCCTTCCCGTACAGGTTGGAAGGTTCCAGATCCCCTGCCCCTTCGATCCAGAGGACCTGAGGGCAGAGCGCTGCGCACAGCTCCGCGAGCCGTTTTGTATTGGAGCTTTTGCGGTCCCCAATGACAATCATGGCATCGCTTTTCGCGGCCAGAGCCTGAGCCGCTTCTTGGCGCTTGCACGTAGTACTACATATTGTATCAAAAACTTTTAAATTTGTACACTCTTTTTTTGCTTTTTCTACGCACAAATCCCAACTTTTTCTGGCAGCGGTGGTTTGGGAAACCAGAGTAAGGGGTTTTTTCCGGTTTTCGGAATCTTTCGCCAGCCATTTTTCCAGTGCTGACACATCGGCCAGAACCACCGGATGGAGACACCATCCGGCAATGGCGATGACCTCAGGGTGATCCGGCGTTCCGATAATAACGGGCTGCCTTCCCTCCTGCTCCGCCTGGGCCACAATCTTATGAATGCGGGACACGTTGGGACAGGTGGCGTCCAGAATCTCCCCCCGGGCACGCAGCGCCTCATGGACCGCTTTGGGTTCGCCGTGGGAGCGGATGATGACCACTGCGCCCTCCGGAACCTCCTCTGGACGCGCCACGCTGGTCAGCCCCATGGACTCCAGGCGGCGCACCACACTGTCGTTGTGGATCAGGCTGCCCAGCATCACACACCGCTTCCCGGAGGCCGCCGCCTGCTCTGCCATCTCCACAGCCCGCTTGACACCGTAGCAAAAGCCGGCGTGCTCCGCCATCGTCACACTGCTCATGCCGCCTTGGCCCCCAGGGCGCGGATACGCTCCATCAGATCCTCCGCGATCACCTTATATTCCTCTGCGGTTCCCTTCTTGCTCTCCACCTGAGGATAGTATGGCTCACCGATGATGATATTAGTAAAGCGGAACCAATTCTTTTTTTCCGGGATGTAGACCGGCACAATAGGCACACCGGTGCGGACGGCCAGCATAGCCGCGCCGCTCTTGGCCTCGCTCTCATGGCCGTGCTTATCCACGCCGTCCTTCACACGGGTTCCTTCGGGAAACAGCAACACTTTTTCGCCGCTCTTGAGGTACTTGATGGCGGTCTTGATGGCGGTCACGTCGGACTTACCGCGGTCAACGGCAAAGACTCCGGCCTTTTTCAGCAGCCAGCCCAGCACCGGGATGTTCATAAACTCCGACTTGGCCATGGGCCGCAGCTGGTACTTCCGCCCCACCGCCATCACCAGACAGACCGGGTCATTCAGACAGGAGTGGTTTGCGCAGAACAGGGCACCGCCCTCAGGCAGGTGCTCCTTTCCAATGGCCCGGCAGGGATGGCACAGGCTGAAAAAGGGCCAGATAATGGTCCAAAGGATGGAATACACGGTATATATGCTTTTCATGAGTCCAGACGCTCCTTAATGGTTTTCAGCAGCACCTCAAAGCTCTCCTCCAGAGAGTTGCCGGTGGTATCTACCGGTATGGCGTCCTCCGCCTGGCGCAGAGGGGCGGCAGCCCGCTGGGTGTCCTTCTCATCCCGGGCCACAATCTCAGACAGTACAGTGTTGTAATCGCTGTCCACGCCCCGCTCCTTCAGCTCCGCGTAACGGCGGCGGGCCCGATCCTCAGAAGTGGCCGTGAGGAAAATCTTCACATCCGCCTCCGGCAGCACCACAGTGCCGATATCCCGGCCGTCCATAATTACGTTCTGCCGCCGGGCCAACTCCCGCTGCATATCCATCAGGAATGCCCGCACCTCGGGGACTGCGGACACCATGGAGGCATACCGGGAGATCTCGGGCAGGCGGATCTCCTCGCTCACGTCCTCCTCATCCAGATACATATGCTGAAGGCCATCCGCGCCGTGGCGCAGGTCGATGGACAGCCCGGGCAGCATTCCAATCACGGCGCCGCTGTCCTCGGGCGAAATGCCGCTGCGGTAAGCGGCCAGCCCAACTGTGCGGTAAATGGCCCCTGTGTCCACATAGAGATACCCAAGGGATTTGGCCAGCATTCTGGCCAGTGTGCTCTTCCCCGCGCCGGACGGTCCGTCCACCGCGATACTTCTGTACTTCAACCCAAATCTCCTCCCGCCTGTAATACGGCCTCTGCGGCGGATTCCCCCGCCGCATGGCCGGTGGACCATGCAATCTGAAGATTAAAGCCACCGGTGTAGGCGTCGGCATCCAGCACCTCGCCTGCGAAGTAAACTCCCTTTACAAGCTTTGACTGCATTGTCTTCGGGTCCACTTCGGTGACCTTGATACCGCCGGAGGTTACAATGGCCTCCTCTACCGGCCGTGGGCCGGTAATTTCTACCGGGACCCCCTTGAGCAGCTCCAGCAGACGCCGGCGGCCCTCCCGTGTGACCGAATTGGCCTTTGTCTCCGCCGGAATACCGGTCAGCTCCACCAGCACCGGCGCCATCAGACGGGGCACCAGCCCATCCAGTACATTGTGGAACTCCCGGTTGGGGTTCTCACCCAAGTCCCGCAGAAGACGGGCATCCAGGGTCTTCTCGTCCAGTGCCGGCTTCATGTCAATCCAGACCGTGTAGTGGTCCTTGTCAAAGTCCCGCATATGGGCGCTGGCACTGAGAATCAGAGGGCCGGAGAGACCGAAGTGGGTGAACAGCATCTCCCCCTGCTCCTGGTAAATGACCTTTTTCTTGCTGTTTTTCACCTTAATTGCCACATTTCGCAGGGACAGTCCCTGCATTCTGCGGCACAGGTCTCCCTCCGCAACCAGAGGCACCAGGGAAGGCTTAGGCGGAACAATGGTGTGTCCCAGCGCCGCCGCCATCTGATAGCCGTCGCCGGTGGAGCCGGTCAGCGGATAGGAAACGCCGCCGGTGGCAAGGATAGCCGCCTTACAGCGATATTCCCCCCGCTCTGTGCGCACCTTCAGCCCTTCTCCGGCGGTGCAGATGTCCACCGCCCGCTCCTCCCGGATCTCCACTCCGGCGCGGCGCAGCCCCATCAGCAGGGCGTCGATGATATCCGCCGCCTTGTCAGACTGGGGGAACACCCGGTTCCCCCGCTCCGTCTTGAGCTTCACCCCCAAGGAGGAAAAGAGCTCTTTTACCGACGCGGGCGGAAAACGGGTCACCGAACTGGTGAGAAACCGGCTGTTGTGGGGAATATTCTTCAATACCTCGTCAGGGGCGCAGTCGTTGGTGACATTGCAGCGGCCCTTTCCGGTGATGTACAGCTTGCGGCCCAGCTTCTGGTTGCGCTCCAGCAGAATGACGGATGCGCCCCTCCGTGCCGCGGTCAGGGCGGCCATGCAGCCCGCCGCGCCGCCGCCAATGACAACAATATCTGTCTCTATGGTCAAGTTTCCGCGCTCCTATCTGTCCCATCTTCAATTTTTTCGTAGACCTCGTACTCGTCCCAGATCTTCTCCAGCTTCCCGAAGGTCTCGGAGAGGTCGTCGTTCTTCTTCCGGCCCACCGCTACAATCAAGGCGTTGACCAGGGAGAGGGGCGCCACAAGAGAGTCCACAAAGGAGGCCATATCGCTCTTGGCCAGCAGAGAATGGTCGGCAATGGCAGTCAGCGGAGATGCCTCGCTGTCTGTAATGGCCAGCACCGTAGCTCCCTGCTTCTGGGCAAACTCCATGGCGCGCACCGTCCGCCGGGAGTAACGCGGGAAGCTGACGCCGATAACCACGTCTCCCTCCCCCACCCGGAGCAACTGCTCAAAGAGCTCACTGGCAGCAGAGGTGTGCACCACGACCACATTATCGAAAATCAGGTTGAAGTAGAAGCCCAAAAAGCTGGTAATGGCCGAGGCAGAGCGGATACCCATAATATAGATCCGTCTGGCCGACACAATGGCATCCACAGAGGCGGTAAAGGCCTCCCGGCTGGTCTCCTCCATGGTCAGACGGATTTTCTCCATATCCGCCTGCATCACCATGGAGAGGATATCGTGGTCCCCGATGCGGTCATTTGACACCTCAATCCGCTGGATGCTGGTGAGCTTGTTGCGGATCATCTCCTGAAGCGCTTTCTGCATGGCGGGATATCCGTCATACCCCAGCTCCGCTGCAAAGCGGACCACGGTGGACTCGCTGACGTTCACCGTCTTGCCCAGCTTGCTGGCCGTCATGAAAGCAGCCTTGTCGTAGGACTCCAGGATGAAATTGGCAATGAGCTTCTGACCTTTGGAGAAGGTGCTCATATTGGACTGAATGGATGCTAAAACATCTCTCGGCATGAATGCAACCTCCTGCGTTGGCACAATGAAACCGCCCCATCCGGCCTTCTGCCTGCTGCGTCCAGGTCATGGGGCAAAGATACCGCGCATCAGCCGTACTTTTGGGCTGATGCGCGGGCAAGCCGAACTGCGGCTCACAAAATGCAGGCGGCTTTCCGCCTGTACATGATGTCTCGGAAAAATACGGCGCGGCTTTTATGCCGCGCAGGGCGCTGAATCAAAAAGAACTCAACTGACACTATGATAGCGGCTATCTGCGAGAAAATCAACTGTCTTTTCCCAAACGGACCGTTATGGCTCCTTTTCGCTCTCTGCGAGAGCCAGCCGTATCTCCTCTGCTGTCAGCAGCCGCCATTCTCCGGGGCGCAGCCGTCCCAGCATCAGGCGGCCCTCCCGCACCCGCTTGAGGCGCTTGACCTCCAGCCCCGCCAGGGCGCACATTCTGCGCACCTGCCGGTTGCGTCCCTCATGGATGACCACGGACAGTCTGGCCCGGTCAGCCCCCTCCCGGCTGAGCACACTAATCCGCGCGGGAGAAAGCGGCACGCCGTCCAGCTCCATGGGACCGGACAGGACAGGGATGGCCCGGTCCACATCCCCCGCCACCGTCACCAGGTACTCCTTTTCCACCTGGTGGCTGGGGTGAATCAGCCGCTGGGTAAAGTCTCCGTCGTCTGTCATCAGCAGCAGGCCCTCCGAGTCCAGGTCCAGCCGTCCCACCGGCCAGACCCGGGCGCCGCAGCCCGACACCAGCTGAGCCACGGTCCTGCGCCCCCGCTCATCGGAGAGGGTGGTCACATAGCCCCTGGGCTTGTAAAGCATCAGGTATGTATGGGCGGACACCGGGCGGACGGGCTTTCCGTCCAGCCGGATGTCATCCCGCTCGGGATCCGCCTTTTCCCCCAGTCCGGCGGTGCGGCCGTTGACCGTCACCCTGCCCGCCGTGAGGTACTCCTCCGCCCGCCGGCGGGAGGCCAGGCCGGCGGCGGACAATATTTTCTGGATTCTCTCTTCCATAGCTGCCTCCGTCAATCCCACTGTCGTTCACTGTATGAGGGCAGCGTCCGGGCATAAAATGCCGCCTGTACACCCTCACCGCGAAACAGGGAGAAAATTCGCTCCAAAATACTCTGGGACTGGACCGTGTTGCACTCCACACTGTGGGAGTACACCAGATAGGTGCTGCCCACCTCTCTGCCGTCCACATAATAGGTCAGGCTCCCGGCGATATCGCCTTCCTTCACCGGCGCTTCCACCTGATCCGGCAGGTCAATTTTGGCCGTCACCCGCTCTTCTTCTGCCAGCGGATAGCGGACGTCCCGCTCCACCTGGACCGGCACAAACCGGACCAGGCTCCCGGTAACGGGCAGCGTCCGGAAGTCCCGTCCGGCGGACGCAAGCAGGATGGACGGCCACTGGGAGAAGCCGTAGTCAAACATAGCCGCATGGTCCGCCCAGTCATTGGGGGCGTTCAAGGTGACGGCAATGAGCCGCTGCCCATCCCGCTCGGCACAGGACACCAAGGTCCGGCCCGCCGCGTCGGTATAGCCTGTCTTCATGCCCACACAGCCCTCGTACCGCCACAGCAGCTTGTTATGGTTGGTCATGGTCCGCCCCGCCATGGTGACGGACTTTGTGCTCACGATTTCGGCCAGGTCCGGCTGCTCCATGACCACAATGGCCAGCTTGGCCATGTCCGCAGCGGTGGAGTAATGTCCCTCTGCCGGCAGGCCGTTGGGGTTGACGAAGTAAGTGTGCTCCATGCCCAGCTCCTGGGCACGCAGGTTCATCCACTCCACAAAGGTGTCCGTATCCCCGGCGCAGAAGCCGGCAATGGCCAGAGCGGCGTCGTTGCCCGACACCAGCAGCAGGCCGTACAGCAGCTCCCGCAGGGTCAACTCCTCCCCTTCCCGCAGGTACATGGAGGAGCCCTCCGCCAGCGTCCACTCCTTTTCAATGGTCACGGTTCTGTCCAGGTCAGAGGTGGACTCCACGGCCACCAGGGCGGTCATCAGCTTGGTAATACTGGCAATGGCCCGCTCCTCGTCCGCATTTTTCTCCATCAGCACCCGTCCGCTCTCCGCATCCACCAGAATGGCGCAGGAGGCCGAGACGCCCGGCGCTCCGGCAGCTCCGGCGGACAGCGGGAACCAGGTCAGGCACAGTACAGCGGCCGTTACAGCCGCGAAAACCCGCTTCATACAGCATCACCTCAGAGCGCCCGTCGGCAGCACGCCCCAGACGCAAGTTGATGCTAGTATGAGCCAAATCGGGCCGGAGCATACCTGAAATCAGAAGGTATCCGTTGTCTCCGCCTTCTTCTCCTGCTGCTTCTCGATGAAGCCGGTCACCTTGTCGATGACTTCGGGCACCATCTCCACCACCCGGTCCACCGTGGTTCCGGGAGGCGGCGCGATGGGCAGCATGCGTACCGTATCCCCCTTGACAATGAGGAAGGCAATGGGCATGATGTTCACGCCGGCGCCGCTGCCGCCGCCAAAGGAGTTGTCAGCCTCGGGCTTCTGGTTCTTGGTGGTAAAATCGCTGCCGCCGGAGGCAAAGCCGAAGCTCACCTTGGACACAGGGATAATGGTCACGTCTCCCGCTACAATGGGCTTGCCCACGATGGTATTCACGTCCACCATCTCGCGGATCTTCTGCATGGTGGTGCTCATCAGGTCGCCGATGGGATGCTGCTTGTTTTCCATAGTCAGACCGCCTCTTTCTTTGTTTGCTCTTGGTTCCGTCCGGACCACAGTTTCAGAAATTTCATTCACAACGTCAGGGCCAGTACAACCGCCTGCCCCAGCCGCAGGGAGAAGGATGCGTAGAGATAGGCCTCCGGCTCGGTCAGATTGAAGTCCACCTTCGTCCTGATGCGCCGGTCGCCAATATTGAAATTATTCTCCAGCAAGGGCCAGATCATACCGATTGCCGCGTTTACGCCGCCAAAGCCCAAGGCCGCCATGGCCGGGTCGGGGGCTGCCGCCGTCACATCCAGCAGGAGCCTGTCCACCCGTACCTTGCGCCGCAGCTGTCCCGCCGCGTCCGCCACAAGGGGGAGCATGGCCTTCAGTGTGTCCAGCTGTCCGCCCAGCTTTGGCTCCGGCTGCTCCTCCTGGGGCTTGGCACTCTTTTTTGCACGCTTGGGCTTTTTCTCCCCGCTCTTTTTCCTGGGCTTGGGCGGGTACACCTGAATGCGCAGCGGTCCCGCGCGCAGATGGACCAGCGTACCGGAACGGCTGTACTCCACCGTACCGCCCACCCGGATCAGAGAGAGCAGCACCAGCGCAGCGACGATTGCCCCCAGGACAATCCATACCGTCATGCGCTCACGCCTCCGTCCCTTCGCCGCCGGGCTGCTCTTCGCCCTCTGTCTGCGCTGCGGCCTCTTGCTCCGCCTTCAGCCGCTCCAGATTAGCCTGCATCTCCATGGTGATCTGTCCGTCCTCCGGGCTGGCACTGGGAAGCTCGGGCAGCTCCTCCAGACTGCTCAGGCCGAAGGACCGCAGGAAGGTCTGGGTGGTGCGGTAGAGAATGGGGCGTCCGGGCACAGCCAGGCGTCCGCACTCTTCAATCAGGTCCCGCTCCAGCAGCAGGCCCACGGTATAGGCGCTGTCCACACCGCGGATCTGGTCCACATAGGCTCGGGTGGTGGGCTGATAGTAGGCAATGATGGCCAGCACCTCCAGGGCGGGCTGGGACAGCCGGGCGGGCCGGCGGCTCTCAAAGGCCCGGCGGATGCAGTCGGCGTGCTCCGGCGCGGAGCAGAGCTGATAGCTGTTCTCCAGCCGCAGCAGACGCACACCCCGGCGCTCGTAGCTGTAATAGTCGGCCAGCCGCTGGCAGACGGCGTCCACGGTGGCCCGATCCAGGTCCAGCGCCATGCACAGCCGCTCCACGCCCACCGGGTCACCGGCGGCAAAGAGAATCCCCTCAATGGCGGACTCTATCTCCTTTACTTCCATGCGCAGTCCTCCGTGTGTCGTCAGTTCACGTCCGTGGTAAATTCAAAATCCTCCGCCGCCTCGTCGGTGCAGGTCACCGTGCAGTCGGTCTCCGTACCCGCCAGACGCACCCGCCGGGCACGGCACAGCTCCAGCACGGCGATAAAGGTGGCCACAATCTCACTGCGGCTGCGGTTGCCCTTGAACAGCGCCCGGAACCGGGTCACGCCGAAGCGGATGAGCTGCCGGAGAATCTCCCCCGCCTTGTCGGCCACCGGGTAGGGCTCCCGGCCCACAATGCCCTCAAAGGCTGCCATGGGCGGCGGAAGCCGGTTGTCCGACCGCTCCAGCACCGCCAGCATGGCCCGCCGCAGGTCCTCCGGCTTGTGGACATAGCGGTAAATTTTATTGGTGGGAATCATCTCGGGAGTCTTGGTGATATAATCCCGGCCCACCTCGTTGCGGTCGGCCAGGGTGGGAATCACCGCCTTGATGCGGTTGAAGCTCTCATGGCGCTGGTGCTCCTCCAGGGAGGCGATGAGCTGCTCCATCTCAGAGAGGGCCTCCTCATCGTGGATGGAGAGGAGCATTCTGGTCTTGATGAACACCAGCTGGGCCGCCATGGCCACAAACTCGCTGGCCACCTCCAGGTCCATCTCCTTGCGCTTGTTCATCCAGTCCATGTACTGGTCCAGAATCACTGCGATCTGGATGTCCTTGATCTCCATCTTATTCTTGGCCAGAAGGCTGAGGATCAGGTCCAGGGGGCCGGTAAAGTCCTCCATGTCCTCTGTCTTTGCCTTGACCACCTTTTCCAGATGAAAAATCGGCGTCTCTATGTCACTCACCCCAGAAAATCCAGAATCTGCGAGCCGATCACCAGCGCCTCCCAGGGCAGCCCGGTGACCCGGCAGAGAAATTGCAGCACGCCGTTGATGCAGAAGGACAGCGGGCCGTCCAGCACATTGAAGAACACCAGAGCTATGACCGCAATCATGATATAGCGCTCATAGCGCAGGATGGTGTAGTACGCCCGGTCGGGCAGAAAAGAAAAGAGCACCTTGGAGCCGTCCAGGGGCGAGATGGGGATCAGGTTGAACAACCCAAGGCCCACACTCAGAATAGCCACATTGCACAGAAAATAAAACACAACCAGCAACACCATGCTGTCTGTAGGCAGCAGAAAACGGTACACCAGAGAGCAGATCAGCATGGTCACAATGGCCATCAGGAAGTTGGAGACAGGCCCCGCCAGGGCGGTGATGGCCATGCCCCGCTTGGGGTTCCTGAAGTAGCGCATATCCACCGGCACCGGTTTGGCCCAGCCCACGCCCGCAAAGATCATCATCAGAAAGCCGATGGGATCCAGGTGTTTGATGGGGTTGATGGTAAGCCGCCCCATCTGCTTGGCAGTGGGGTCCCCCAGACGGTAGGCCACATAGCCGTGGGAGAGCTCATGGAAGGTGATGCACACCAGCGCCGCCGCCGCGCTCACCAGCAGGGAGAGCAGCCCCATCCAGTTCATATTCGCCATGTAGTCCATTACTCTGTGCACAAAAAAATCCCCTTTCGCGGGTCACCGCCGCCCCACAGCAGGGGCGTCACCCTGGGAACCGCTCCAAAGCAGGATGCGGAATCAATCATAGAGAAAATATTATATCAAAGATGGAGGAAAAACACAAGGAGAAGCCCTTTCCTGTCACTCTCACAAATTCCGCTAGATGTCACACAGGGAGAAAAACCGGCCCGAAAACTCCTTTCGTTTTCGGGCCGGCCGAGATTTACCGGATATAGGTACGGAGGGTACCGATGCCCTCAATCTCCACCTCTACCACGTCGCCGGGCTGCATGGCCCCGATACCCGCGGGGGTACCGGTGGTGACCACGTCGCCGGGCTCCAGGGTCATGGAGGCGGTGATGAACTCCATCAGCGCCGGGATTTTGGTCATAAACAGAGATGTGCGGGAGCTCTGTACGGTCTTGCCGTTGAGCCGGGTCTCGATTTTCAGGTCAGAGCCATCCACCTCGTCGGCCACCAGAGGACCAATGGGTGCAAAGCCGTCCATGCTCTTGCCCCGGCTCCACTGGCCGTCCGACTTCTGGATATCACGGGCCGTCACGTCGTTGAGGCAGGTGTAGCCCAGTATGTAGTCTCCATACTCCTCTGCCTTCACATTCTTGGCCCGCTTTTTCACTACAAAGGCCAGCTCACCCTCATAGTCCAGCCGCTCCACAAAGCCGGGTGCAGACACCTCGCCTTCGGGGTGGTTGACCGTGTTGGGCGCCTTGATGAAGAGGATGGGCCGGTCGGGCACACCCTCCCCCATCTCCATGGCGTGGTCGTAGTAGTTCTTGCCCACGCAGATAATCTTGGTGGGCTCGCAGGGCGCCAGCAGACGGCACTGCTCCAGGGGCAGGCGCCCGCCGTCAAAGGCCAGCTCCTCATAGGGCGCCTTGGCCAGGGTGAGAACTTCATCCCCCTTCAGCACGCCCCAAATCGCCTTTCTATCCCGTTCAATCCGTACCAGCTTCATTCCGACTCCCCCATGCTCTTCAGGATTTCACTCAGAAGCTCCTGCCGTCCCTCTCCCTTCTCAGCCGAGAAGGGAATCACCTTTACATCATCAGGCAGACCAAGGGTTTCCCGAATACGGGCCAGGTTGGGCTCAATCTCGCTCTTGCGGAGCTTGTCCAGCTTATTGGCCACCACCAGGAAGGGCTTCCCACACTGCTTGAACCACTCGGCCATGGTGCAGTCGTCCGCCGTGGGCTTGTGGCGGGCGTCCACCACCATGATGCCCAGAGTCATCAGGGCGTTGTCCGCAAACCAGTTCTCAATCAGCCGGCCCCAGCGGTCCCGCTCCGCCTGGGACACCTTGGCATAGCCGTAGCCCGGCAGATCCACCAGATAGAGCTTCTCGTCAATGAGGAAATAGTTGATGTGGGTGGTCTTGCCGGGAGCCGCGCCTACACGGGCCAGGTTCTTCCGCAGCAAAATCTTGTTGATCACCGAGGACTTGCCCACGTTGGACCGGCCGGCAAAGACTACCTGAGGCAGGCCGTCCCGGGGAAAATCCGCCGATTTGGCGGCTGAACGGACAAATTTTGCCCGCTGCAAATTCAAAGCCATGGTGCCGCGCCTCCTTTACTGCTTGATGCGGACATCGTTATCCGTGCGGCGGGGCTCCGCCAACGGAGCCGCCGGGGTCACTTCCCCGCCCGTGCACTCCTGACACAGCGCCTCAGCCAGAGCCTGGTCCGCCTCCTCAATGGGAACAAAGTGGAGCGCCGAGCGGACGGTCTGGTCGATCTCCTCCAGGTCCTTCACGTTGTCCGCCGGAATAAGCACCGTGCGGATGCCATTGCGCAGGGCGGCCATGGTCTTTTCCTTCAGGCCGCCGATGGCCAAGGCTCTTCCGCGTAAAGTGATTTCGCCTGTCATAGCTACATCCTGCCGGACCGGCGTACCGGTCAGGGCGGACACCATGGCCACGGTGATGGCAATGCCGGCGGAGGGGCCGTCCTTGGGCACCGCACCCTCAGGGAAATGGACGTGGATGTCCTTTGTCTTATAGAAATCAGGCTCAACGCCCAGCCGGGCCGCCCGGCTGCGAATATAGGTGAGGGCCGCGTGGGCAGACTCCTTCATCACGTCGCCCAGGTTGCCGGTCAGCTCAATCTTGCCGCTGCCGGGCACCACATTGGCCTCCACCTCCAGCAGCTCGCCGCCCACCTGGGTCCAGGCCAGGCCGTTGACCACGCCCACCAGAGCCTGAGTGGGACGCTTCTCCGGCTGATAGCGGCGCACTCCCAGCAGGCTCTCCAGGTTATCTCCTGTAACGTTTACAGACTTTACACTATCTGTCACAACACGCATTGCCGCCTTGCGGCACACAGCGGCCAGCTGCCGCTCCAGCACGCGGACGCCGGACTCCCGGGTATACCCGGAGATAATCTCCCGGATGGCATCGTCGGTGATGCGCAGCTGCGTCTTCTTCAGGCCGTGGCGCTTGAGCTCCTTGGGCAGAAGGTGCCGCTTGGCAATCTGCAGCTTCTCCTCGTCGGTATAGCTGGTCAGCTCAATGACCTCCATCCGGTCCAGCAGAGGCCGGGGGATGGTGTCCGTGGTGTTGGCAGTGGTGATGAAGAGCACATCGGACAGGTCAAAGGGCAGCTCCAGGAAGTTATCCCGGAAGGTCCCATTCTGCTCCCCGTCCAGCACCTCCAGCAGCGCCGAGGATGGGTCGCCGTGGATGTCGGAGGCCAACTTGTCTATCTCGTCCAACAGCAGTAAAGGATTATTACTTCCCGCCTGCTTGATGGCAGAGATGATGCGTCCGGGCATTGCGCCCACGTATGTCTTGCGGTGGCCGCGGATTTCCGCCTCGTCGTGGACGCCGCCCAGGGAGATGCGGGCGAGCTTGCGGTTGGTGGCTCTGGCCACGGACATGGCGATGGAGGTCTTGCCCACGCCGGGCGGGCCTACCAGGCAGAGCACCTGCCCCTTCAGCTCGGGGGCCAGCTGCTTGACAGCCAGGAACTCCAGAATCCGCTCCTTCACCTTCTCCAGGCCGAAGTGGTCCCCGTCCAGCACCTTCCGGGCGGCGGCCACGTCCACCCGCTCTTTGGTCTTCTTGTTCCAGGGCAGTTCCAGGCATACATCCAGATAATTGCGCAGCACAGTGGCCTCGGCGGAGCCAAAGGGCTGCTTCTCCAGCCGCCCCAGCTCCTTGTGCAGCTTCTCCTCCACCTCGGCGGGCAGCTTGGCCTGGGCAATTTTCTGCCGGTACTCCTCTATCTCGCTGTCGCCGTCAGGGTCCTCGCCCAGCTCCTGGCGGATGACCTTCAGCTGCTCCCGCAGTACAAAGTCCCGCTGGCTCCGGCTCAGTCCCTCCCGCACCTTGTTCTGCATGGACTGCTCCAGCTCCAGAATCTCAACCTCCCGGCGGAGCATCTGCTGGAGCTTTTCCAGCCGTCGGACAGGGCGCAGCTCCTCCAGGATGACCTGCTTGTCCTCCCCGCGCATGACGATGTTCTGGGCGATATAGTCGGCAATATAGCCAGGGTCGTCGCTGGCCATTACGCTCAGGAGCACATCCGGCGTCATTCTGGGCGCCAGCTCGGCATATGCCTCAAACAGGTCATAGGTCTGACGGATCAGGGCCTCGGTTCTGGCGGAATTCTTCACCGCCTCCCCCGTTTCAATCTCCTCCACCTGTGCCTGGAGATAGGGCGCGGTCTGGGTCAGGGTCTCCAGGCGGCCCCGGGCCAAACCCTCCACCATGACGCGCACATTGTCCCCCGGCATCCGAAGGATCTGCCGCACCGTGGACACGGTGCCGATGGTGTACAGGTCATTCTGCCGGGGATTCTCCACCATCAAGTCCCGCTGGGCCACCAGGAAGATGGGCTGGCTGTTGGTCATAGCCTCGTCCAGCGCCTTGATGGAGGCCTCCCGGCCCACATCGAAGTGCATCAGCATATTGGGGAAAATGGTCAGGCCCCGCAGTGCCAGGGCGGGCATAACGGAGGATATCTTCTGTTCAGACATGGATTTCACTTCCTTCTCAGGGAATGCGAAAGGGGCGGGAGCCACAATCCCCCGCCCCTCAGAATGTTACAGCTGTCTCCCCGTGAGGACGGACGCTTTTTTCAATCTCAGGACACGTTGCCCTGAGCCGGCATGCCGCCCCGCTCCGCCCGAAGCGCGGCGCCGCCAAGGCGGGGCCGTTCGGTCCGGTTGGGGTCGCGCTCGATGATGGGCTGGGCGTGGTCCCGGATGGTCTCCGCCGTGATGGTCACACCGGTAATGGTGGGATCGGAGGGCACGTCATACATAATCTGGGTCACGCTCTCCTCCAGCACGGCGCGCAGACCGCGGGCACCAATCTCCCGCTCAATGGCCTTGTCAGCCGCGGCCTCCAAGGCTGCGGGCTCAAAGCGCAGGGCCACATTGTCGTACTCCAGCAGCTTTTCGTACTGCTTCACCAGAGCGTTCTTGGGCTCGGTGAGAATCTGCACCAGCTGCTCCTTGTTCAGGGCCCGCAGGGTGGTCACCACAGGCAGACGGCCCACCAGCTCGGGGATGATACCGAACTTGATGAGGTCATGGGGCTGGACATCCTTGAGCACGGCGGAGCGGTCCAGCTCCTTCTTGCTCTTGATCTCCGCACCAAAGCCCATGGTCTTGCGGTCCTGACGCTGCTCGATGATCTTCTCCAGACCGTCAAAGGCGCCGCCGCAGATAAAGAGGATGTTCTTGGTGTTGAGCTGAATGAACTCCTGGTGGGGGTGCTTGCGGCCGCCCTGGGGCGGGACATTGGCCACCGTGCCCTCCAGGATCTTCAGCAGTGCCTGCTGGACGCCCTCGCCGGACACATCGCGGGTGATGGAGGTATTCTCGCTCTTGCGGGCGATTTTGTCCATCTCGTCGATGTAGATGATGCCGCGCTCGGCCAGCTCAATGTCGAAGTCAGCGGCCTGGACCAGACGCAGGAGGATGTTCTCCACGTCATCGCCCACATAGCCGGCCTCGGTCAGGGTGGTGGCGTCGGCAATGGCGAAGGGCACCTTCAGAATCCGGGCCAGGGTCTGGGCGAAGAGGGTCTTGCCGCTGCCGGTGGGGCCCACCAGCAGGATGTTGCTCTTCTGGAGCTCCACGTCCTCCCCGCCGCCGAAGTAGATCCGCTTGTAGTGGTTGTACACCGCCACCGAGAGGGCCACCTTGGCCTCCTCCTGGCCGATGATGTACTGGTCCAGCACATCACGAATCTCCCTGGGAGTGGGAATGACATCGGGGATGTCGGGGCTCACCTGCTCCTCGGGATCATAGGTGTCGTCCAGGATGCTCATGCACAGGTGGACGCACTCATTGCAGATATAGGCACCGGGTCCCGCGATGATACGGTTGACCTGCTCCTGATGCTTGCCGCAGAAGGAGCAGCGAACCGATTTCTTTTCGTCGTTTTTTGCCATATCATTACCTCTTGACTCTCTGTTCGATTGCGGCGGCGCCGGGCGGAGCCTGCCCGGCCCTTAGCTGCCGCGGCCTTTCCGCCGCGGGCCGCCGCCGAAGCAATGCTGGAACAGCGCGGGGGCACAGAATGCTCCCGCGCTGTCTTGGGGTTATCTCTGGTAGATGACCTTGTCGATCAGGCCATACTCACAGGCTTCCTCCGCGGACATGAAGTTGTCGCGCTCGCAGTCGGCCGTGACTACCTCCACCGGCTTGCCGGTGTTGTCAGCCAGGATCTTGTTCATCCGCTTCTTGATGATCTCCAGGCGCTTGAGGTGGATTGCCATGTCGGTAATCTGACCCTGAGTGCCGGCAGAGGGCTGGTGAATCATAATCTCCGCATTGGGGAGGGCCAGCCGCTTGCCCTTGGTGCCCGAGGACAGCAGGAACGCGCCCATGCTGGCCGCCATGCCGATGCAGATGGTGGACACGTCGCACTTGACATACTGCATGGTGTCATAGATGGCCATGCCGTCGGTTACAGAGCCGCCGGGGCTGTTGATATAGAACTGGATGTCCTTGTCCGGGTCCTGGGCCTCCAGATAGAGCATCTGGGCCACGACCAGGCTGGCGGTGGTGGCGTTGACCTCCTCGCCCAGGAAAATGATACGATCATTCAGCAGGCGGGAAAAAATGTCATAGGAGCGCTCACCGCGGTTGGTCTGCTCCACTACATAGGGTACTAAGCTCATGGTTCATGATCTCCTTTGTTGGATGTAGGGACGCGGGAAGAGGCATGCTTCCCCGTCCGGCACGTCCGCTCCCATCTCACCCCAGGGCACACACACCTGGCGGAGCGGCGGGCAGTCATACTGCTAAAGTATACCCGCCGATTGGAATCTTATTCCTCGGTCTTGGGCTCCTCGCCCTCAGCCTTGGGCTCCTCAGCCTCGGCCTTCTTGGTGGTTCTCTTGCGGGGAGCGGCCTTCTTCTTGGGCTTCTCCTCAGTCTCGGCCTTCTCAGCCTCGCCCACCTTGCCGTTGCTGTACACAACCTCGGCGGCCTTCTTGGTCTTGAGCTCCTTGACCAGCTCGCTCTCCACCACGGCGGCCTTCACCTGCTCCACAGGCATGCTGTACTGCTCGGCCAGGCGGTTGAACTCGGCCTCCTTCTCCTCGTCGGAGATCTCGATGTTCTCGGCGGCGGCGATGGCGTCCAGAGCCAGCTCCACCTGGATCTGATGCAGGGCGCCGTCCTTGGCCTGCTCACGCATGGCCTCCTTGGTCATGCCCATCATCTGCAGATAGCTCTCGAAGGGGATGCCCTGGGAGGTGATACGGCGGGCATAGTCGTCCATCATCTGGTCGGCACGGTAGTCCACCATGGCCTCGGGGATCTCAACCTCCATGTTGGCCACAACCTGCTCCAGCAGAGCGTTCTCGAAGTTCTCCTGAGCCTGCTTCTCGCGGCGCTCAGTCACCTTCTTGCTCAGGTCAGCCTTGAAGTCGGCCAGAGTCTCAAACTCGGACACGTCCTTGGCGAACTCGTCGTCCACGGTGGGGACCTTCTTCTCCTTGACTTCGTTGATCTTCACGTGGAAGACAACGGGCTTGCCGGCCAGGTCGGCGTGATAGTCCTCGGGGAAGGTGATGTCGATGTCCTTCTCCTCGCCGGCCTTCATGCCCACCAGCTGATCCTCGAAGCCGGGAACAAAGGCGCCGGAGCCCAGCTCCAGGCTGTGACCCTCGGCCTTGCCGCCCTCAAAGGGCACGCCGTTGTCAAAGCCCTCGAAGTCCAGCACCACGGTGTCGCCCAGCTGAGCCTCGCGGTCCACGGCCACCAGGCTGGTAGCGCGCTGGATGTAGGGCTTGAGCTCGTTCTCGATGTCCTCGTCGGTGACGTTGACCTCAGCCTTGGGGGCGGTGAGACCCTTGTACTCGCCCAGCTTCACCTCGGGGCGCACAGTGACGGTAGCCTTGAAGGAGAAGCCGCCCTTGCCGGCGTCCAGGATCTCCATGTCGGGCCAGGCCACAACGTCCAGGTTCTCCTGCTCAATGGCCTGGCTGTAGGCCTGGGGATAGATCTCATTGATGGCATCTTCGTAGAACACGCCGGAGCCGTACATGCCCTCGATGATCTTGCGGGGGGCGTGGCCCTTGCGGAAGCCGGGGACAGCGATCTTGCCGCGCTGCTTCTTATAGACCTTGTCGATGGCGGCCTCGAACTCCTCGCCGCTCACCTCGATGATGAGCTCAACCTTGCTCTTCTCCTGCTTCTCTACGCTTTTGACATTCATCTTGTTATTTCCTCCTGTCAGCACCGGGACAAAAAATTGTACCATCCGGGTGCCTATTTGCGTTATCCGATTTATACTACCAGATCTTTTTCTAAATTACCAGTCTTTTTTCGAATTATTCACAGATTCTTTGCGGCTCGAAGTTGAGATAATCCGCAGACACCAAGTGATACTCCACCGCGCCGCACCTTCCCTCGATGGCCAGCCGGTGGCTGCCGCCGTGGAGATGGCCGTAGTAGCACCCCTGTACGCCGTAGCGTTCCAGCAGGGCGATGATCTCCGGGCAGGTGTATCCCTGGTAGCGGGGCGGGTAGTGGAGAAAGCAGAGCTTCTCCCTCTCCCCCGCCGCCTTCAGCGACGCCTCCAGCCGGATGAGCTCCCGGTTGAACACCTTCTCATTGTGGCCGTTCTGGTCCTCCTCGTAGAACCAGCCCCGGGTGCCGCAGAGGGCCAGGTCGCCGTATTCCCCGCAGTTGTTGTGAAGAATCGTCAGGGTGTTAAAGCCGTTCTCTGCGAAAAACTTGTTCATCTTGGCGGCGGTGGTCCACCAGTAGTCGTGGTTTCCCTTCAAAATATATTTCCTTTTTCCGGGAAGGCCGTCCAGAAAGGCGAAGTCCTCCCTGGCCTGCTGGAGGCTCATGCCCCAGGAGATGTCCCCGCAGAGCACCACGGTATCCTCCGGCCCAACCCGCTCAAAGCCCCGCTTCAGCTTGTCCACATACCCGGTCCAGTTGCCGCCGAACACGTCCATGGGCTTGTCCACGGCCAGGGACAGGTGGGTATCTCCGATTGCGTAAAGGGCCATGCCATACCTCCAGGCAAAATTTCTTCAGCGGAGCATGTCCAGGACTGCATCCACCATATGGTCCTTGGTGACAGTCTTGTCAAACCGCAGAGCCTTGCCGGCCAGCCCGGCCAGAGGCGCGGGGGCCGCTACGCCGGTCTTCTCGGCCAGCTGGGCAATGATGTCGGTGCCGGAGGCCAGCTCCGTCACACCCAGCGCGCCCAGGACGGTGTCGCAGAACTTGAAGGGGCTGGCGGTAGACACCACGATGGCGGGGGTGGTATCCCCGCTCTCCTTCCGGTACTGCTCCAGCACATCGTAGGCCACGGCGGTGTGGGGGTCGATGAGATAGTGATACTTGTTCCACACCTTGGAGATGACCTTCTGAGTCTCGGCGTCGTCGCAGAAGCCGGCGGCGAAGAGCCCGCTCATCTTCTTCTTGATCTCCTCGCTGACTTCATAGCGGCCCTCGGCGGCCAGATGGGCCATGTAGCCCCTGACCTCCTCGTCGTTGTTGTTGGTCAGCTCAAAGAGCATCCGCTCCAGATTGGAGGAGATGAGGATGTCCATGGAGGGGGACATGGTGTTGTAGAACTGCCGGTTGCGGTCGTACACGCCGGTGTTCAGGAAGTCGGTCAGCACGTTGTTGCTGTTGGACGCGCAGATCAGCTTCTGGATGGGCACGCCCATCTGCTTGGCGTAGTAGGCGGCCAGAATATTGCCGAAGTTGCCGGTGGGCACACAGACGTTCACCGGGTCGCCCAGGGCGATCTTCTCCTCCCGCACCAGGTCGCAGTAGGCGGAGGCGTAGTAGACGATCTGAGGCAGCACCCGGCCCCAGTTGATGGAGTTGGCGCTGGAGAGGAAATACCCCCGCTCCGCCAGCTCCGCGCGCAGCTTCTCATCGGAGAAGAGGCGCTTGACACCGGTCTGGGCATCGTCAAAGTTGCCCACCACGGAGCAGACCCCTACGTTCTCGCCCTCCTGGGTATTCATCTGCAGCTCCTGGATGGCGGAGACGCCATCCTTGGGGTAGAACACCAGAATCTTGGTGCCGTCCACGTCCCGGAAGCCCTCCAGGGCGCCCTTGCCGGTGTCGCCGGAGGTGGCCACCAGAATGCAGGCGGTCTTCTTCTCGTCGTTCTTCTTCAGGGAGGCGGTCAGCAGATGGGGCAGCATCTGCAGCGCCATGTCCTTGAAGGCACAGGTGGGGCCATGCCACAGCTCCAGGCAGTAAGTATTCTCGTCCACCTTGCGGACAGGGGCCACCTCACGGACGTCGAACTTGTCCTTGCCGTAGGCCTTGGCGGCAAAGGAGGAGAGCTCAGAGGCGGTAAAGTCGTCCAGATAGGGCTTCATGATGTACACGGCCCGCTGCTGGTAGGACATATCGGTGAGGGTTTTCAGCCCGTTCTGGGACAGCTTGGGAAACACCTCGGGGGTCAGCAGACCGCCGTCCTCTGCAAGCCCCTGTGCGATAGCCTGAGAAGCGGCAAGCCGCATCTGCTTGTTTCTTGTGCTCACATAGTACATACTTCACTCACAACCCTCATCAGATTATTGAAGAACACATCGCGCACCAGCGCTTCTGAATAATTGCGCCGCAGGAGCCGCTCATACAGCTCCGCCATATCCTGAATGCCGGACATTCCCCGGGGCATTTTGGAAATTCCATCCCAGTCCCCGCCAATGGCCACGCTCTTCTCTCCACCCAGGGAGAGAAAATGTTCCAGATGGGAAATCACCGTGTCATAATCCGGGTCCTCCCCCAGGAAGTCGGCAAACATGTTCAGCCCTGCCACACCATGATGTTCTATTATGGCAGTAAATTGCCCGTCGGTCAAGTTTCTTGGGGCAGAAAATACGGCGCGGGCATTGGAATGGCTGGCAATGAAGGGACCTTTACACAGCTCCGCCACATCCCAGAAGCCGGGATCGGACAGGTGGGACACATCCACCAGCATGCCAAGCTGGTTCATTTTGCGGACAAATCCCTTTCCTTGCTCGGACAGTCCTCTGTCCTTCTCCTCTGCGTTGGAGCCGGACAGGACGTTGGCGTGGTTCCAGGTGATGTTTACCACCCGGACCCCCAGGCGGAAGGCCTCCTCCAGACGCTCCGGGTCGCAGTCCAGCAGATCCGCTCCCTCTACCGAGAGAAAGGCGGCACACTTTCCCGCCCGGAAGGCGGCATCCGCCTCCTTAGCCGTGCGGCAATGGACTGCCAAGTCGCCGTTGGCCGCCATCTCCCGTTGAAAAATATCATATTCCTTTTGGAACAGCCGCCACAGCGGCAGGCCGGGTTCTGTGGTGGCATCCCCGAAAATAGCAAAGAACTGAGCGTAAGGCCCAAAGGACGCCGTCCGCTCCAGGTCCAGGTGGCCCCCGCTCCTGCGGAAACCGCCGCCATGCTCAAAGCAATGGAGAATGGTGTCGCAATGACCGTCAAACAGACATACTCGCTCCGTTGAAATCACTTCCCTCTCCGTCCCGGCAGGGGACGCGCTAAAATGCGTTCTCAAGATAGACAATCTGGGGCTGGGCGGTAGCCGTCCCCTGGGGTGCGTAGACCTCCGCTACATCAAACCGGGGTTGGCGCTCTGTGGGATTCTGGGCCAGATATAATTCCGCTGTGGTGCGGATGCGCTCCTGTTTCCCCCGGTCCACAAAGGCCCGGCCCGGAGCAAAGCGGTCGCTTTTACGCAGCTTGACCTCTACAAAAAGGAGATAAGGGCCGTCCTCCGCAATGAGGTCGATCTCTCCGAAGCGGGTCCGGTAGCCCGCGGCCACCACACGGCACCCCCGCCGCCGCAGCTCCTCCGCCACCAGGGACTCCCCCCAGCGGCCCAGCAGGCTGGTATTCATACGTCCCATCCCCCTGTTTTCTGTAAAGTTGTTTTCCTGTTCAGTCTTTGTTTTGAGCGGCCTCCAGCTTTTTCAGGAAGCTTCTTCTGTGGATGGGACAGGGGCCGTACTTCCTCAGCAGCTCAAAATGCAGCTTTGTGCCGTAGCCCTTGTGCCGCTCAAACTCATACTCCGGGTACAGCTTCGCCATCTCCTCCATGTAGCGGTCCCGGCTCACCTTGGCCAGGATGGAGGCGGCGGCAATGTTGGCGCTCCGCCCGTCCCCTTTGACCACAGTCTCGTGGGCGATGGTGATGCCCTTGTCCCGGTTTCCGTCAATCAGAGCGTAGTCCGGAGCCGGTTTCAGGGCCTGGATGGCCAGCTCCATGGCCTTCATACGGGCATTCAGGATATTGATGGCGTCAATCTCCTTCTCGTCCACCGACACCACAGCCCAGGCCACGGCCTTCTCCTGAATCTCATCAAAAAGCCGGTCCCGCCGCTTGGGCGTCACCTTCTTGGAGTCGTTCAGCCCCTCCAGAACCAGGCCCTCAGGGAGGATAACCGCTCCGGCGTACACCGGACCGGCCAGCGGTCCGGCTCCCGCCTCGTCGGCGCCGCAGATGAGCTGATACCCCCGCTCCTTACAGGAGCGTTCAATCTCCCACAGGTCAACCTGCACTGTCTGCTTCATTCCGTCTCCTCCGAAACCGCCTGGGGTTTCTCGAGGGTAAAGCGTCCCAGCTTGCCAGCTCGGAACTCATCCAGAAGCACCTTGCCCATCCGCTCCGTGTCCGGTTCGCCGCCGGAGATGAGGAAACCCCGCTTCCGGGCCGCCTGCTCCAGGAGGGCATAGCCGTAGGCAAGGCCCTCTTCCTCCTCACTCCGCTCCGGCACCCCAATCTTGTAGCGCTCCGTCAGGGCGGCGGGATAGGCGGCCGCCAGCTCCTCCAGCAGGTGGCAGGCCAGGGTCTCGGTGTCCATAATCTCATCCTTTACCGCGCCGGTAAAGGCCAGGTGCAGGCCGGTCTGAGGGTCCTCAAACTTGGGCCACAGGATACCCGGCGTGTCCAGCAGGTCCAGGCCGGCGTCCACCGCCACCCACTGCTTGCCCCGGGTGACACCCGGCTTGTCGCTGGCCTTGGCCGACTTCCGGCGGGCTACCTTATTGATAAAGGTAGACTTGCCCACGTTGGGCACGCCCACAATCATGGCGCGGATGGGCCGTCCCACCTGACCCTTGGCCTGCCACTGCTGAATTTTGTCCTTCAGGACCTCCTTGACCACGGGAGAGAACTGGTTGATTCCCTTTCCCTCCTTGGCGTCGGTCTCCAGTACGGACCAGCCGCGGCTCCTGAACCAGTCTCCCCAAAGGCGGTTGCCCGCAGGGTCGGCCTGGTCGGCCCGGTTGAGCACGATAAGACGGGGCTTCTCCCCCACCAGAGTGTCAATATCCGGGTTACGGCTGGAGACCGGAATGCGGGCGTCAATCACCTCGGCCACAATGTCCACGTACTTCAGGTTCTCGGCGATCATCCGCTGGGTCTTTTTCATATGGCCGGGAAACCACTGAATATCCATCTTTTTTCCTCCGTATTTCCGCCGGCCGCCCGTTGAGCGTCAATGGGCGGCCGCAAACTCTGATTTTATTACGGTTCAGCAAGCTCCATTATACACAACTCTGCCGGAAAATGGAACCCTGTCCGCTTTGTTTTGTGGAAATGCAAACGGGGAGCCGCCTTCCGGCGGCTCCCCTTCTGCGGTTTTGGATTAGAGCTTCTCCTTGATCTTGGCGCTCTTGCCCACGCGGTCGCGCAGGTAGTAGAGCTTGGCACGGCGGACCTTGCCGTGACGGACAACCTCGATCTTCTCAGTGGAGGGAGCATGGATGGGGAAAACCTTCTCCACGCCAACGCCGTAGGAGACGCGGCGAACCGTGACAGTCTCCTCAATGCCGCCGTGCTTCTTGGCAATCACGGTACCCTCGAACACCTGGGTACGCTCACGGTTGCCTTCCTTGACGCGGATGGACACGCGGACGGTGTCGCCCACGTCGCACTTGGGGGGTTCAGCCTTGAGGTGCTTCTCGGTAAATGCCTTCATCAGATCCATTATAATTTCCTCCTAATTTATAGGCGTTCATGCCCGCTTTTTGACGCCGGATACAGTTCCCGGCAGCGGCAGAGGATCACCCTTTATTCAGACTGAGATATGATATCACATACTTTTCCAAAATGCAAGGAAAACTTCTGCTTCCGCTGTCTTTTCTCCCTCAATTCTGTCCTGTTGGACAGTCTGAACCGAGTTTGTGCTGGCACCTTGCCCGCCCGCTGCATAGGATGGGGCAAAAAGGAGGTATTCCCATGCCGAAAATCTATCTCTCACCCTCTACCCAGGAAAATAATCTCTATGTCAACGGCGGCACAGAGGAGGAGTGGATGAACCGCTTGGCCGACGCTATGGTCCCCTACCTCATCTCCAGCGGCATCCAGTTCAGCCGCAACACACCGGACATGACCGCCGCTTCCTCCATCGCCGCCTCCAACGCCGGACAGTATGATCTCCACCTGGCCCTCCACTCCAACGCGGCCCCCGACGGGCAGTACGGGCAGCTCCGGGGCATCATTGTCTTCTACTACCCCACCTCTGCCAAGGGACGGTGGGCGGCCGTCATCATGGCCGACAACCTGAAGACCATCTATCCCCTCCCCAACAACGTCCGGGCGGAGGGTACCACCTCCATCGGCGAAGTGCGCCGGGTGCGGGCGCCGTCGGCCTTTCTGGAGCTGGGCTACCACGACAATCCGGACGATGCAAGCTGGATTAAAAACAACCTGGAGCCAATCGCCCGCAATCTGGTTCTCTCCCTCACGGAGTACTTCGGCATTCCCTTCCTCACCCCCGTTCCGGCGCGGCAGGGCGTGGTGGATGTGAGCTGGGGCTACCTCAACATCCGCAGCCGTCCCGACACCTCCGCCCAGGTGATTGCCAAGGCCTACGACGGCGCCCGGCTCACGGTGATAAACCAGTGGCAGGGATGGTATCTGGTGCAGTTTGACGGCGTTGTAGGCTACGCCAGCAGCGACTTCATTACCCTGCTCTCCTGAACGGAGGGGCGCGTCATGGTTATCCATGTGGTCGCCCCCGGCGACACTCTCTTCTCCATCGCCCAGTCCTACGGCGTCCCTCTCTCTCTCCTGGCCATCGACAACGGCTTCTCCGCCCCCTACCGCCTGGCGGTAGGGCAGGCGCTGGTGGTCCAGTTCCCCCGGCTGACCCACACCGTCCGCCCCGGCGAAACGCTCTCCGCCATTGCCGCCCGGTACGACATTTCTCTCCGGCAGCTGCTCCGAAACAATCCGGTGCTGGGCGGTGGCTCCCTCATCTATCCCGGTCAGACGCTGATCATCGCCTTCCAGGGCGAGAAACTGGGCGCCCTGACCGTCAACGGCTATGCCTATCCCTTCATCGGACAGAGCGAGCTTCAGGCCCTTCTGCCCTATCTCACCTATCTCACCCCCTTTACATATGGTATCACCCCCCAAGGTGGACTGATTCCTCCGGATGACAGTCGGCTCATCTCCATGGCTCTTCAGAGCGGCACAGCCCCGCTCCTCCATCTCTCCACGCTTACGGAGGAGGGCAGCTTTTCCAACGAGCTGGCCAGTCTGGTGCTCAACGATATGGCTGTGCAGGATGCGCTGATAGACAATCTGGAGCGGACTGTGCTGGAGCAGGGCTACCGTGGGCTGGACGTGGACTTTGAATTTGTCTTTCCCCAGGAGGCCGGAGCCTACGCCGACTTTCTCGGGCGCCTCTCCGCCCACTTCAACCCCATGGGCTACCCGGTCATCGCGGCGCTGGCCCCCAAGACCTCCGCTGATCAGAAAGGCCTCCTCTATGAGGGGCACAAGTACCGCGCCATCGGCGAGGCCGTCAACCGGGCGTTTCTCATGACCTATGAGTGGGGCTATACCTACGGCCCGCCCATGGCGGTGGCTCCCCTGCCCAACGTGCGTCAGGTGGTGGAGTATGCACTGACGGAGATTCCGGCGGAAAAGCTGTGGCTGGGTATCCCCAATTACGGCTACAACTGGACCCTCCCCTTTGTCCAGGGCGAAAGCCGGGCCCAGTCCCTCTCTAGCCAGGAGGCAGTATCGCTGGCCATCCGGTACGGCGCGGAAATTCAGTACTCGACCCAGGCGCAGTCCCCCTTCTTCTACTACACCGACGAAAACGGCGCCGCCCATGAAGTCTGGTTTGAGGACGCCCGCAGCATCCGGGCCAAGCTGGCCCTTGTGCCCCGATACGGTCTGAGCGGTGTGGGTTACTGGAATCTGATGCGCTCCTTTCCCCAGAACTGGCGGGTACTCAACGCGCTGTACGATATTCTGGACCCATAGTCCGTGCGAAAGAGAGGGGAATCTGTCATTCACAATTTGTTCATTCAGTGTTCTCAAACTGTCCATCACTTTCTTTCAAAACGTGGTATCCTTACAGTTGTCAGGAACCCATACGACTGACCTCCTCCCTCTCTTTTTCCAGGAACCTACACTGTCTCCCCGCAGAGCGGCAACCGCTCTCTGCGGGGATGACAGACCAAAACTTCAGCGTCCCTGTGGCGCTTTCTATATGGATATCATGTTGAGACACAGCGTAGCTGTGTCTCATTTTATTTCCTCTCACACCTCCATTTTTTATCTGAGGAAATTTTTCGTGGAAATTGAAATTTCCTCTTGCATTTTGTTTTTTGCTGTGGTATTATAATCAAGTCGTCAGCGAGCGGTTGATTAAAACAGCGAGCAAAACGATATGCGGCTGTAGCTCAGTTGGATAGAGTGACTGGCTACGAACCAGTAGGTCGGGGGTTCGAATCCCTTCAGCCGTACCAATAGGCTTCTGAAATCAATAGATTTCAGAAGCCTATTGTTTTATGCTCACACTTCTCTTTCATTAATTTTTTTATTTTTTACTTGCATTCTGTCTTTCTCTGTGGTATTATAGGTAAGCTGTCAGCGAGAGACATGCAAAACAATATGCGGCTGTAGCTCAGTTGGATAGAGTGACTGGCTACGAACCAGTAGGTCGGGGGTTCGAATCCCTTCAGCCGTACCAATAAAGCCCTGAAATCGAATGATTTCAGGGCTTTATTGTTTTTATTTGAAGCAAGCGGCGCTCCCACTGGCAGGGAGCGCCGCTGTATTTACTGCTGATTCTGCTTTTCTATCTGTTCTGCCAGGTCGTTGAGATAGACCCACCGGTCCATCTTCTCCTCCAGCTCCCCTTCCAGCTGGGCCTGCTCCTCCTGGAGCTGCTGGAGCGCCACATAGTCGCTGGCACACTCCTCCTGCCGCCGCTTCACATCGGCCATCTTCTCCTCCAGAGCGGCGATCTCACCATCGATGGACTCATACTCCCGCTGCTCCTTGTAGCTGAATTTCAACTTCTTGGGGCCCTGGGGCCGCTCCTGCTTTTTCTCAGCCGTCGGAGCCTTGGGCGCTTTGGCCTTCTCCTCCGCCTGCCGGGCGGCCAGGTACTCGGTGTACCCACCCGGATAGGCCCGGACCACGCCGTCCGCCTCCACGGCGAACACCCGGCGCACCACCTTATCCAGGAAAAACCGGTCGTGGGAGACGGTGATAACCGCTCCCGGGAAGGTCTCCAGATAGTCCTCCAGAATGGCCAGGGTCTGGATGTCCAGGTCGTTGGTGGGCTCGTCCAGCAGCAACACGTTGGGTGCGGAGGCCAGCACCGCCATCAAGAACAGACGCCGCTTCTCTCCGCCGGACAGCTTGGAGATAGGGCTGTACTGGATATCCCCCGGAAACAGGAACTTGTCCAGCAGCTGGGTGGCGGTGAGGGTGCCCTCAGGCGTCTCGATATAGTTGCCGATCTCTTTGACGTAGTCGATGACCCGGGTCTCCGGAGGCATGACGGGGTTCTCCTGGCTGAAGTAGCCGATGCGCACCGTCTCTCCCCGCTCTATCTCTCCCCTGTCCGGGGTCAGCCGGCCGGCGATCAGGTTGAGCAGGGTGGATTTGCCGCTGCCGTTGGTGCCCACAATACCAATCCGGTCGTCCCGCAGGAGCATGCAGTCAAAGTCCCGCAGCACCGTCCGGCCCTCAAAGGCCTTGGTGACGCCCCGCAGCTCAATGGTCTTTTTCCCAAGGCGGCTGGAGATGGCCGACAGGGTCAGCTCGGCTCGCTGCTCCGGGCCCTTCTGCTCCTTCAGGGCCTCATAACGTTCCAGACGCTCCCGGCTCTTGGTACCCCGGGCGGTGGGGCCCTGCATCACCCACTGGTACTCACGGCGGAGGATGGACTGCCGCTTGCGCTCGCTGGCCTGGGCCATCTCCTCCCGCTCCGCCCGGATGCGGAGATAGTCCTCATAGTTGCCCTCGTAGAAATAGAGCTTGCCCCGCTCCACCTCCGCCATCCGGGTGACCACCCGCTCCAGGAAGTACCGGTCGTGGGTCACCATGGCCAGAGCGCCCTTGTACTGGCGGAGATAGTCCTCCAGCCAGCGGACCATCTCGCTGTCCAGGTGGTTGGTGGGCTCGTCCAGAATGAGCACGTCACTCTCATGGACCAGGGCGGAAGCCATGGCCACCCGCTTCCGCTGGCCGCCGGACAGGGTACCCACCCGCTGCTCAAAGTCTGTGATGCCCAGCCGGGTGAGGATGGTCTTGGCCTCATACTCTGCCAGTTCCCGGGCCTCGGGCGAGAGTCCGGCAAACACCTGCTCCAGCACGGTTCTGCTCCCCTCAAAGGCCGGGTTCTGGGGCAGGTACTCCACCCGGACATTGGGGTCCAGAGAGACAGTGCCCTCGTCCGGCTCCTCTGCCCCCGCCAGAATCTTCAGCAGGGTGGATTTTCCCGTGCCGTTGATGCCGATGACACCCACCTTGTCCCCCTGGTTCAGGTAGAGGGATACCCCGTCCAGCAGCACCTTGGTGCCGTATGCCTTTTTGATGTGCTCTGCCGACAAGAGCATATGTCATTCCCCTTTCTGGGTCTTTTGTATTACAGTTTTTCCAGCTTGGCCCGGAAGGAGATCCGCCTGGGCGTGGCCATCTCATCAAACTGGACCACGTGGGCGCCCCGCTCCCTGTCCACCTCCAGAATCGTGCCAAGGCCGAACATCTGGTGCCGCACCCGCTGGCCGACAGAAAAGACGATTGCGCTGTCATCCTCCGGCAGGTACCGCTCACTGCTGGCAATGGCGTATCTGGCCTCCCGGATGAGTCCCTCCTCCGGCGGTCTGGTGTAGGTGAGCAGCTCCTGGTCAATATCCAGCAGGAACCGGGACGGATAGCGGGGCGAGCCGTCAAAATTGCGTCCGTCCGCCTCGGAGAGATAGAGCCCCTTCTCCGCACGGGTCAGGGCCACGAAGGCCAGCCGCCGCTCCTCCTCCATGCCCTGGAGGGTGCGCACCTTTCGGGAGGGGAAAATCCCCTCGTTCATGCCGCACAGGAACACATAGGGAAACTCCAGGCCCTTGGCCGCGTGGACGGTCATCAACTTCACCTTGTCCCCCTGGTCCCCGGTGTCGCTGTTGCTGAACAGGGCGATGTGAGCCAGGTAGTGCTCCAGGGTGGTCTCCTCGCCGCAGGTGGTCTCGTACTCGTACACCGACTGCTTCAGCTCCGCCAGATTGTCCAGCCGCTCCTGGCTGCCCTCGGTGCGGAGCATCCGTTCATAGCCGCTCTCGTTGAGAATGGCGGAGAGCACCTCCGAGATGGGGCGGCCCTCATATCCGGCGGCAAAGGTCTCTATTAAAGATACAAAGGCCTGGGCCCTGGTGCCCTTGAACACCGGGTCCTCCAGGTTGTCCAGCAGGCTCTGGTAGAGGGTGCGGCCGTTTTTCTCCGCGTACTCCTCCAAAAAGGCCATCCGCCGCTTGCCCAGGTTCCGCTTGGGCACGTTGGCAATCCGCCGGAAGGACAGGTCATCCTTGTAGACGATCATCCTCAGGTAGGACAGGGCGTCCTTAATCTCCATGCGGCCGAAAAACTGCACGCCGCTGTAAATGGTATAGGGGATTTTGCTCTGGAGCAGAACCTCCTCCACCGACCGGGACACATAGTGCGCACGGTAGAGCACCGTCATGTCCCGGTATGGGACCCCCTGGCTGTGGAGCTGCTCCATCTCTCCCGCCATCCATTTGGCCTCCGCCTCCTGGGTCTCCCCCAGGTGGCACAGCACCGGGGCGCCCGGCGGCAGGGTGGGTATCAGCGCCTTTGGGATGCGGTATTTGTTCTTGTCAATCAGCGCGTTGGCCGCCGCCAGAATCTCCGGCGTGGAGCGGTAGTTCTCCATCATCATAATGGTCTTTACGCCGGGAAAGCGCTGGTCAAATTCCAGCAGGTACTTCACGTCGGCGCCGCGCCAGGTGTAGATGGTCTGGTCCGGGTCCCCCACGATGAACAAATTTTTATGGTAGCCGCAGAGCACCTCCATCAGCTGGTACTGGAGCTGGTCGATATCCTGGAACTCGTCGATCATGATGTACTCCAGCCGCTGCTGCCACTTGAGCTTGATGTCCTCGTGCTCCTGAAATATGTAGAGGGAGAATTTGATGAGGTCGTTGTAGTCCAGGCCGAAGCACTTCTTCTCCTGGTAGAGGTAGCCGTAGAAGATGATGTCCCCTGTCTGGACGGCATTGAGATACTTCTCCTTCAGGTTGTCCAGGGACAGGTTGATCAGGTCCTCATAATACTCCGGTTTCCGGAACAGCTTGTAGTCCTCAATCAGGTGCCGGGCCGCAGAGAAGGTCATATCCCGCAGGGTCAGCCCCCGCTCCTCATAGATAATCTGGAGCATGGCGTCAATGTCGGAATTGTCCAGCACCAGAAAGCTCTTGGGATACTGGACCGCATGGCTGTCCTCCTGGAGGATGGAGACACAGAAGCCGTGGAAGGTGTTGATGTACCCGGTGTCGTTGTCCCCGGTGAGCTGATGGATGCGCTGGCGCATCTCGTTGGCGGATTTGTTGGTAAAGGTGACGCAGAGGATATTGCCCGGCAGGATGCCCAGCTCGTTGACCAGATAGGCAAAGCGGTTGGTCAGCGCCCGGGTCTTGCCCGAACCCGCGCCGGCAATGACCCGGACAAAGCCCTCGGTAGACGTGACCGCCTCCCGCTGGGCGTTGTTCAGGCCCTCCAGAAGATCCGTCATCCAGCTCCCTCCTTATTAGAACAGTTGTTTTCTATTATAGCAGGAATCCTTTTGCGCCTCAAGAGAGAATGGAGTGCTTGATGGCCGTCTATGAAAAAAGGGCCCGCGGCAGCTGCCGCGAGCCCTTTTCAATCGGTTTGAGGAAGAAGCCGATTCTCTCCCGTCAAGCGCTAACGGCAATTTGTGGTCATCCCATCCAAAACAGTCGTTTGTCCAACCATTTTGACCACAAGCTGCTGGCCCCATCTTTTTCGAAAAAAGTTCCAAATTAGTTCCAAATCAATCCAAAGCCCGGGCTAAAAACAGAAAAGAAATAAAAAAAGAGCCCGGGGAAACGAATTTCCTCGGACTCTTTTGTGAGTCATTATTTCGGGACAATGTGCTTGTTTGCGGGGGACAAGTACAAGGTGCCTAAGGAGATTCGTTTCAGTTAAGACGATTATAGCAGGACCTGTCTTGCTTTGCAAGTTATAAGTGGTATGGGATAGTAAAGAAACATCCTGCCAATAGAATTAAGTTGCTTTGCTTATAATCAATCCGCAACTTGAATCTATTGTGTTGGAGGCAGATAATCAATGTATCCACCTAATCCACCCACAGATGCTACTTACAGAGTAAAACTTCTTTCCGCCGAGCAAGACTGTACAGCCTATTATATCCGCTATGACATATCGGTTGGCCCATGTGTGGGATGGGCTACCTATATATATCAGCAGACCGGCAAGTGGCCTCTGATCTGGAGACTGGATAAGCGCAGAGGTACCACTGTCATCCGGTGTGCACTGGACGCACTCCACCTCAGTGGCTGCGCCAATGTACAATCATTGGCGCAGGCAGCCGGACATCATATATGTCTGGAGCTACATCGCCGGACGGGCACCAGATATATAGATGTAAGGAGATCGTTGCCAGCATCCGCCGCTCAAATTACTCCAGATGATATCCGTATTGGCACCACAGGTGGCTGGCGGCAGGGTGATCCTAACTGGCGGCACGCATTGCTACTGGCAAACCTTTCTGGGCTTCCTGTGCTTAATGCTGACAGTCGCGAAGGCCACTCCCCCATGGTCGATTGGTGCGCAGAGCATGGTGTTATCATCCTACCACAGTACTTACCTGTTGGAGATTATACCACATCAAATAGCAATGTCATTGTAGACCGCAAAGATAATATCCTAGAACTCTATAAGGACTTTGCAGGCTCAAGAAACAGGAAGTCTTATGAAAACGCTGCGCTCCTTGCACAGGTTGTCGGTAAACAACTGGTATATGTGATTGGTACTGACCCAAGCGATCATGTAGAACTAATTTCTGATTTAGCCCAGTGGCAGTGTACAGTCAAAAATCAAACTTTTGTTGGAACCTACTTACACGAACAGATATTGCGACATCAGGCCATGTATCCACATATAAGCTTTACTTTTGTAAAGCGAGAAGAGGTCTGTCAGACAATTTGGGACACGCTCTCAGTGTGAGGCCTGTGATGAGATGTTGCCTATCCGTACAGTAAAGTCATAAGTATTATATGCGGTATCACAAACTCATATTTTAGGTCCTCTGAGAGTAACCATTTTGATGTATAAAAGCAGATCTTTTTCACAAAAAGCATCATTAAGGTGGGAGACAGTGCCACATACAACAGCTTGATTGGTTTGGCTCAATGTTGTGAGCAGCGAGAAGTCTGTCTGCTGTTTTTAACAACAGGTCACAACTGCATGAGCCAAAAATACGCAGCATGATGGCGCAAGTCAAAAAGCAATATGCCCCTACTCTTTTGTATATAAGAAAAGCATCCCTATCTGCTCCAAACACACTATATTTTACCGCTGCCCAGCAGCAAATTCTCCCATATGGATATCCAGCACCCCTCTGGGCGGCTGGATCAGGGCATCCTCATACTGGCACTTCCACTGGA
This sequence comes from Pseudoflavonifractor sp., assembly GCF_050943825.1. Taxonomy (NCBI): domain Bacteria; kingdom Bacillati; phylum Bacillota; class Clostridia; order Eubacteriales; family Oscillospiraceae; genus Pseudoflavonifractor; species Pseudoflavonifractor sp. The sequence continues at coordinate 7,257 of NZ_JBMNPX010000001.1, read as the reverse complement.
TTTCCCGACTCATTTGACCATCCGCTACGCCGTCTACCGTTTCCCCATCCTTAATAGGGTTGTCATGCTCCAGAACATAGGACGCCACATTGTAGGCGTGGTTTACCACCCAGTTGGGGTTCATATCGTGGAAATGGTACTGGAGATCCGGCAGGAACAGGGTACTCATGCCCACTGTATCAATGAGCATATCCTCGGTACCCTCAATGTTGAAGAAGCGGACATTGACGCCAAAACGGATGAAACGATCCGAGCCTTCGATCTGGTGGGAACGCACATCCTCCGCCAGTAGGAGCTTGCCGCAGTTCTGGAAATAGAACGCCTCACAGGTGGGGTACAGCTCCGCAAGGGCCTCCACAAAGTCGGCGTCCAAGTTGGCCCGCTCCAGCGCCGGAAGCGCCGCAGCCAGCATATCGGTGGCCACCACCTGATACCGGCACTCCCGGAAAATCCGCTCTCGGTCCTCCTGGCAGTCCCACATCTGACTCATCAGGAAGGCGTCAAAGCCTTTACCCTTGAATTTATCGCATTTCATTACCATCAGCTGCACCGGGCATTTGCCATCCTGAAATTCCGCGATATGATCCAGGGCGGCAAAGCCGGCCATCTTTTTATCACGGCAGAAACACTCTACAGCGCCAATGTGCTTTTCCATTACAGCGGTCATTTCGTCCTTGTCCGGCATGTCCACCGGCTCTTTGAACAGCATCTGAATGAGATAGGGGCCACCGGGCTGGGGGCCTTTTTTGTCATTCAGGTTTTGCTGGAACACTTTATTGCTCATACTTGTCCCTCACTTCTCCTGATGGCATCCTCGATCTGCCTGCTGGCGGCATCCATGTAGAGATACACCCCATCCCGGTCGCAGTGGTACAGGTTTGAGTAGCTCGTACTCTCATTGGGGCGGATAGGGTTAGGTTCCACCACCTCAGTGGCTTCCAGCAGACCGACACCCAATTCTGCCGCAGCGACAAGTGCCTTTTTCAGCACCGCAAGCTGCCCATCGCTCCAAACTCCCTCCAGATCTTCCAGCACCTTTGGTTCCTGCTCCAGATTCCGGAGGAGCTGTGTGACCTGATCCCGAGACAGGTACACACCGGAGCAGTAGTTTTCGATGATCTGATTTTCTGCCGGAGTGGGAAAGGCTGTTGGCACCACCTGCGCCCATGGGGTGAAGTACCGGACATATTCCGGCTTCTCCTCCATCAGAAGGGAAAAACTGCTCCCTCTAGTGTAATAGTAGTCCCGGAAGAAGCCTTGGATCACCGCAATGTAAAAGCCATGGCTCTTATCAAATAACTCATCAGGCTCTGTCTCCGCCCCGACTCGCAGGGTGTCCAGATATTTTTCCGCGTAGAAATCCTCCATTCCGTGCTGCGCGGCAAGGGCCAGCACCTTTTCCTCCTGCCCCTGCTGTATCCAGGTAAGCGGGGTGAAATACCATTCCCGCATTTCTTCCGGTGAAATCGGGTGAAAACTTACATCATATCCCATAAAATCCCTCCTCAGTAATCCAGCAAAATGGGTACCTGCTGTTCCTCGGCAAACCGCATGGCACGCCAGAACATGGAGAAGGCAAACTTGGCAAGGGATTGGGTGTCATACTGGGTGTGTTCCGGGATGTCCGCCTTGCTATACTGTCCATCTGCATCTATAATTCCGTCTACCGGGTATCCCTCCGTGTCTGCCCAATCAAGGATGGTATCCTCATCGGCCTGCCACGCCAGCTGGTTCAGCTTCTCCAGCTCCTTCCGCAGTCCGCCCAGGGTGGCGATCATCGCCTGATCATCGGTGGGCAGAGGCGCCTGAAAGAAGAAGGCATCCGCCAGAGGCAGCCACCAGGTTGCCCCACGGAACAGGGACCACACCCGCTCCTCATCCGATCCAAGGCGGGCTACCAGAGGATGCTCTCCGAAGTTCCAGTCCTTCTCCACAGTGGGGGGCACCGGCTCATCGTATGTATGGCAGGCGGCCACCAGCAACATAGCGCCGAAGGCATCCCAATCCGGCTTGTCGGTGTAATAGGGCTTCTCATTGTCCTCCGTCCAGGGAGTGTAGGGGGGCTGGCCCGGCTGAGAAATGGCGCTCAAGATCTGATCCCGCCAGTTCTCCACCGCCGTCTGGATCTCAGCCGGGGACATTTCTTCCTCGTTATCAGCAGCTTCTCCATCCGGCGTGATCCGGTTAAAGGCGTATCCGTTTTCCTCCGCCCACTGCTGAACAACGGTTTTCCAATTGTGAGCATAGTACCGTGTCAGTGTTCCGGCGTAAATATCAAGTCCCATGGCAATACCTCCCTCAAAGTTCCCCGCAAGGTATCCTTGCATTTTCATAGCAGGAAATCAGCTTCTCCAGCCATTTGTCCGAGTAGCCCAGCCGTTTGCTGTCTGCAATCAGTCCAAAGTCGTCAGAGATGTACCCTGCCAACTCATCATTCTCCGATTTTTCGTAGACGGTGATGTATGCTTTCTTCTCTATTTCTCGGGTATCAGCAACTGTTTTTCCCTTTTTCAGTTCTTCGAGAGCCTGATAAACCCTGACCCATTCACTGTCAAAAGGATCACTGTCTCTTTGATCTAAGAAATCGTCTATATCGAGTTCTTCATAATTGATTTGGCTCAGTTTATCAAGCAGCTCATACATTTGCTTCTCCCACATAAATTTCACCTCTTATTCCCACTCAAAGGGTTCCTTTAAGTCATATTTCTCCATGATCTTATTTTCCAGAGCTTCATAGGCATCCATATCCTCTGGCTGCGCCGGAATACCCCTTTTCCACCAATAACCGTTCCCATAGTAGAAAAACATAGCCCAGTAATAAGGCAGGTCATGGCTGAATATCGCCACTCCCAAGGCATCGGCCACTGGCTCTGCCAGCGGTGAGCGTTCCACTATCTGAGATGCTTCCTCATAGGAGATCCCCACCAGCTCCACCAGCAGGTGCTTCACCAGTTCACAGAAGCTGTACTGGTTGAATATGACCTGACCACCCTCATCTTTGAACACAAGTCCATCTCTCACCATGGTATTTCTCTCCGTTTCTTAACCTGTATCCTTGTCATGGGCATAGTCTCGTCAAGTCATTTCATACAGCAGGGCAGCGTCTCCCTGCACCAGTTCCAGATGGGAGCGCAGCGTTTCAAGTCCGCTTTGTACCGCCTCGGTGAGTAGATCCCAGTCTGGGGCAATTTTAGCGGCCAGCTCCGGGAGGTTCTGCTCCCGCAGAGCTGCCAGCAGTTTAGACGCCAGCTCTCCCTCCAGCAGAGCGCAGTCCAGGGTGTCCTCCGTCTGGGGAGCAGGAAAACGGACATCCAAATCCAGCTCGCTCTCACACCAGTCCCAGATGGCCATATAAACCGCGCCAGAGCAGTCGCCATTGGACAGTTCCTGCCGCCGGCCGTCTTTGAGAAGATAAAAGGATGCGATCTGTGACATGGCAGTTCCTCCTGAATGTTATTCCTTTTCCATTAACCCTTCGGCCTGCATCCGGATCACATAGAAGGCCCGCACCCAGTCCAGTTCTTGCTCCATGGATTTCTCCAAAGGCAGCAGGCGGCGCTTTCCCAGCCTGCGGTCCAGGAGGGCAAAGATGCGGACAAGAGGATTCTTGCTGACAAGGCTTTTCTCGATGCTCTGGTTGTCAAATTCGTGAAACGCCTCATAGAAAAAACCGTTGTCAAAACAGCCGTCGCTCAGCGTCCCTTCATGGGCCAGCCGGAAGGGGGCCTTCGGGTCGACCTCTCCGACACCCTCCCGCCGCAGGGCCTGATATCTGTTCCAATAATGCTGTTCATAGGCATAGTAGTTGCTTCGCAGCACCTCCACGCCGTCCAATCGAATGGCCGCCCGGCCTGTTTGGTCATGGCTTTCCCAGTAGCTGGTGGCAAAATACTGGATGCGGTCCCGGAGCGCCGGGCACAGGTAGTCATTCTCCAGTTTGTTTCGGATTCCGCTCCAAGTGGCTACCCGGCTGTTTGACATGGGGATTGTCTCCTCTCTGCGGTTGTTAGTATCCTTGACTTTGGCAGAAGCGTCTCTCAAACAAAATGGAATTCGCTACTTAATAAATTTGATTGCCAATTTATATACTTGATTGATTTCTTTCCTATCCAATTTCCAACGATTTAGTTCAGCCTCAATTAAATCTGGAAATTTTTAGCTTATATCTCTCAAGGCATTACCTACCGACTTCCTGACATATTCACTGGAATCCTCTCTCAAACCAGCTAACCGTTTAATCGCTTCCATAGGGTTCTCTTTGAAATATGGTCTGCTCGTCCAAATCCGCAGACCTTCTGTAACAGCCCTCCGGGTATTGGGATTGCTGCTTTTCATCCATTCATCAATCGTTGGAAGAGCATTTTGATATCCTTTTCGCTTACAGAACTCATCAAACGACTTTGCTAATATCTCCTGAACTCTCCAGTCATCGTCTTTCGAGACCTCATCTCTCATGAATACTAAAATGTCATCATCTTCTGATAAGTAGCCCAAAAGGAATACGCCATACATTCTTACCTGATATACTTCAGATTTGTACGCCAAAAGCGCCAACTCTTTGATGTATTCACGATCATGAGCCTTATAATCATCCAAAGCTCTTTTTTCTTCAACCTTAAAGCCGTTTTCTATCAAGGAAAAGTCGTGCTCTAAGCTCTCAATGTCTTCTCTCAAGTGAACTCACCGTCTTTTAAAGTCAGTTTTTTGGTCAACATTATACCGCATTTATATACTGCACCCGCCAGTCCCGATAGCGTTTTTCATGGGCGATATTTTCAGTGCTCATTGGGATACCTCGCCAGTTTCTTCTCCAGCAGTTCTGCCATATCATTGCAGAGGCGCTTTACCTTGTCCTGCTCATGGGCGTAGTACCAGATGGTTTCCTCTCCGGGGCGGAGCAGGAGCTGGTCGCCATCCGCTTCTTTCCAGAACTCGCCCAGCACACAATACCGCTCTCCATGGATGGTCAGATCAAACATCCCGGAAAGGGTAAGGATCACGCCTGTGGATACATTGATGCCTGCGGTCAGCAGGAAAAACTCCCGCACCTGGGACGGGAGCGTGAAGTCCAGCGTCCTTTCTCGGCCTGCGATTTGCTCCTCCGTGGCGGCAGGCTGGATCTCATCAGTGGGGTCCAGCACCTTTGCCAACGCCTTGGAGAACTTGGGGTAGCGTCGAAACAGCTCCGGGTTGTCGGCCTTGAATTTCGCTTGCTTTTCCCGCTGTACTTGCTTCTGTTCCTCGCAGAAAGCGTCCAGCTCCGCCAGATACCGCTCCTGGTAGAGATTGCTGGCCTCAAATGCTGTGCCGCTCTTTTCCAGAATGGCGATGGCTCCCTTTTGGCTGCCAAACACCGGGACCCACTGGAAACCATGTCGGCAGGGCTTCAGCTTCAGAAATTCACCCCGACTCAGCAGGGCTTCCAACTCCGTCTCATGTTCGTCCCACCAGCTCCTCCAGGTTTCGGGAGTTTCCCGCCCCTCGACCAAGTCCAGGAGTTTTTCAGTCAATGATTCTTTGTTCATAGGTGTCCACGCTCTTTCTCCGCCATCACGATACTTGTGATTCCATGACTTCGCCATCATCGTTAATATAAGTGTAATGAATAAAATCCTCGTCCACAAGCAACAGGTATGGACTGAAAACTTCCCATGCATCATGATCGCTCATGATGTCAGAATATTTGCCAAATACATAAATCTCAAATAAGGCGTCTGTTCCCATTAAAAAGCACAAGTAGGCATTTCCATGAGGATATGGGCAAACTTCTTGGATCGCCAGCTGCCCCGGCTGCTCAAAATTGAGTTTTGAGATAAAGGTTTCAATTTTGAGTGCTTCCGCTTCATCCGCATATCGATATTTTTGAGAAAAATGTTCGATACTTTTTGTGAGACGGTCCTTGTATTGCTGTATCTCTGCTCTTTTCTGTTTTATCTTGAGCTGCGCTTTTTTCTGAGCCAATAGATTTTTCCTCTCATGATCCATAGGTCACTTCTCCGTTTTAGAGGGCGCAGGAATAGATGCTCATGGCCCCGTAATCAGTGTGCAGGACAAGTCCGCTCTTGGTAAAGGCAAAATTCACCTGCCGCACCACAAAGGGGTCATCAATGGTAGCCAGCAGTTGGCCGCTGCCGGTATCCCACACCTCTATGGGGGAGCTGCCACGATCCTGCTGAACGGCCATCAGGCTGTCCCTTGTCCGTACCATACAGGTGTCTGAAAAACTCAGCCCCTGCCGGACAGAAAACGGGAAAGGATTGGCTATCTCCTCTCCGGTCTGGGTCAGATAGAACTTGCCGCCCACAGAGAAGCACTGGTCATCTGGAGAGAAGAAGGGATGCCAGCCCTCATTGGGAATCACTACTTTTTGGGCGGACTTCAAATCGACCAGCACATACTCACCCTCGGTGACGCGGTAGGCCGCTTTGCTCTGCCGGGGAGAGAGCATTCCGAAGCAGTAATAGGCAAAATTCGGGTCTTTTGACTTCTTGCATTTTACCGTTTCCCGCCACACCTCTGTGTTGCTGCCAAAGTCACAGGCGACGATCTCCTCGCCTGTGTACCACAGGGCCAGGTCACCGCTGGCATCCAGCATGGCCTTCATGCTGTTTTTCTTGTTGACAAAGGGCGTGACCTCATGGGTGCGGAGTGAGAACTGCTCCAAAAGATAGCTGTTGTTCAGAAGAAGGGTGTCATTGGGGCAGAGAACCTGCTCATAGGTCATTCTCTTTGCACCCAGGGAAACTGTTTCGAGGATCTCCCCGCTACCATCGAAGTGATAGAGGGTCTCGTCCTCAAAATCTCCGACCACCCTCGTCAGGAAGAAGTCGTCCCGTGTGAGGGCGGTAGCCAGAGGCATAAAACCGTTGCTGTCCTTACCGACAAACCGATGGCACCGCGCCTGCCCAACAGCGGCATCCCGATTCTGATAGACAAATCCTTTCCTCATCTGGCTCATCATGGCGCTGGCCGCCTTGCTCTTGACCTGGAAGGCGGAGTCGCACAGGATCTCCTTGACCTTCCCGCCATTCAAGCAGGTTCGGATGGTATGTCCGTCAATTTCAATTCGCCACTGCTTATTTGTGGCGGGGTTGAGGAAGGTTTTTTCCATTGGCGCAGGCACCTCCTTATCAATCAAAATCCATCCAGACCAGGTGTTTTCCGCAGTGGAGGCACTGGAACAGATAGCATTGCAGATGCCCGCCATTGACGGATTCCTGAATCATTTCCCTCTGCTCATCGTCCCACATGGGATCG